>NZ_LLXV01000001.1 GCF_001431665.1 Stenotrophomonas beteli
GCCACGATGCCATCGCCCTGCAGGCGGGTGTGCTCGGCAGCGTGCTGGGGTTGGGGCTGTTCAAGGCCATTGCCCTGTCGGCGCTGGCCAGTGGATCGGTGCTGGTGATCGGCCTGTGGCTGCTGGCCTGCGCGTTGCTGGGCGCCTGGGCGCTGGCGGCCTGCCTGGCCTGTCTCGCACTGAGCCGCCGCGTGTTCGTGCTGATGCTGGCGTTGTGCAGCGTGCTGCTGATCTGCATTGGCTGAAGCCGCCCTCTGCCAGGACGCCGGGGGGCGCCGGGCACCGCATCCACGGCGCGCGCTTGATCCGGCGCATGCACGCAGCTGACTGCGCCGTCACCGCCGATGGGCAACGATGCGGCATTGTTTCCTGCCGAGCTGTCCATGCCTGACGCGATCCACCCAGTCATCAGCGCCTTTGAGGCCGTGTTCAACCTGTCCGGTGGAATCGAGCGCATCACTGCGCTGACCATCACCTGCCGCCATTGCGCCGAAACCACTTCGGCCAGCGAAGAGAGCCTGCTGCATCTGCCCGGCGGTGCCTTGTTCCGCTGCGAGCGATGCGGCTGCCATCAACAGGTCAGCCATGCACGGGTGGCCGATTGGTCGTTGCCCTCGTTGCTGGGCGTATGACGCACTGAGGCAGCGTACGGATGTGCAGGCCGTGCTGACACCCCCTCGGCTATGCTGGGTGACCTCCCCGCGCTGTCGGCCATGCATCCTTTTCCCCTTACTGTCTCCGCGCCCGACCAGCTGGCCTACCGCCTGCTGCAGGACAGCGACTGGGCGCGCTCTGCCGCCGCAGCCAGCGCTCCGCCCGAGCTGCGCTCCCTGCTGGCGATGATTCTCGATTCTCCCGAGCCGCTGTGGATTGCCTGGGGCCACCAGGACAAGACGTTCTTCTTCAACGACGCCTACCTGCCGATGCTGGGCGGCAAGCTGCACGGGGCCATGGGTAATAGCCTGGAACAGGTGTGGTCCGATGTCTGGCAGGTGGTCGCGCCGGCGATCGGCGATGCGTTTGCCGGCACCAGCCGCAGCTTCAACAACCTGCCACTGATGATGGACCGCGACGGCACGCTGCGGGAGACCTTCTGGACGTTCTCCTATTCGCCGCTGCGCCTCGGCTGTGGCGCAGTGGGCGGCATCATCTGCGTGGTCAGTGAACAGACCGAGCGGGTGATCGAGCGCGACCGGCACAGCCGCCAGGTCGCGGCCATCACCGAGCAGGCGCGCGAGGCGCACCTGGAGCTGGTACGCGCGCGCGAACAGCTGCGGCAGTCACAGAAGCTGGAGGCCATCGGCCAGCTGACCGGCGGCGTCGCCCACGACTTCAACAACCTGCTGCAGGTCATCACCGGCTCGGTGGACATGCTGCTGCACACCTGGCCTGGCGACGATCCGCGCCTGCGCTACATCCAGGCCATCGGCAGCGCCTCGGACAGGGCCACGCGGCTTACCGCACAGCTGCTGGCATTCTCGCGTCGCCAGAGCCTGTCCCCGGAGGTCTTCGATCTGTGCGAGAGCGTGCAGGCACTGTCGGACATCATCACCACCGTGCTCGGTGCCCGCATCACGATGCGGGTGGACCTGCCTTGCACGCCGTTGCCGGTGCTGCTGGACCGCACGCAGCTGGATACCGCCCTGATCAACATCGCGGTCAACGCACGCGATGCAATCGAAGGCCAGGGCACCGTGACGATCCATGTCGCACAGGTGACTGCGGTGCCTTCGATCCGCTTTTCCGCACCGATGAAGGGCGCGTTCGCCGCCATCAGCGTGACCGACACCGGTGCCGGCATCGACCCGACCGTGGTCGACCGCATCTTCGAGCCGTTCTTCACCACCAAGGATGTCGGTGCCGGAACCGGACTCGGCCTCAGCCAGGTGTTCGGCTTCGTCAAGCAGTCCGAGGGCGAAGTGGATGTGAGCAGCGAACCCGGCACCGGCACGCGTTTTACGCTTTACCTGCCACTGGCCCAGTCCAGCGGCGCACTCCCGCGGCCGCTGTCGCAGCCGGGCCTGGTGCATGGCCAAGGGCTGTGCGTGCTGGTGGTGGAAGACAACGTCGATGTGGCCGAGTTCGCGGTCGGTGCGCTGCGCGAGCTCGACTACACCGTGGTGCTGGCGCGCAATGCAGACGAAGCGCTGGCCGCACTGGAACACGATGCCGCACGCTTCCACGTGGTCTTCAGCGACGTAGTGATGCCGGGCATCAACGGCCTGGACCTGGCGCGCAGCATCCGCAGCCGTTTTCCCGGGCTGCCGATCATTCTCACCAGTGGCTACAGCGAGCTGCTGGCACGCGACCCGGGGCATGGCTTTGCCCTGCTGCGCAAACCCTATTCGCTCAAGCAGCTGGCAGCGGTGATGACCGAGGCGGGGCGGCAGCGTTCGCCCGAGCCGGTGCGGGTATAGCGGTTCCTGCACCGGGCCGGTACGCGGGGAGACGATGCGCACGCTGCACAGTGTGCAGGCAATGGGCGGCCTGGACGCAGCCAGCGCCTGCGCTACCTATGACGGTAACGCGATGCACCCGGCCTGCCAGGAATCACCGCATCTGAAGGACATTCCGCCCGACGTGGCCGCGCGTGAAAGCCGCCGCAACAAGGGCATGGAGGTGTGGTCGAGCGAGCGCAAGGGCAGCGACACGCCGCTGGACCTGAGCGGCAGCAAGAAGGACCTCTGATCACCGCCGCACAGCCCTTGCCGGCTGCGCGGCGGCCGCGCGGATCAGGCCGGCACCGGCGAACCGGACCAGCGCCGCAGCGCCTCGGCCAGCCCCGTCGCGTCGCCGCCAGCATCGCAGGCCCAGGCCACAATGCCGTCGGGCCGGACCAGCACCGCGCCGAGACCGAGTGTGTCGTGCACCGGTGAAGCGACGCAGGCAAGACGATGGGACTGGCCGTCAATGCCCTCGCAAAGCGCAGGGTCGGCGTCGAACACCAACAGCACACCGCCTCCGGTGCGCAGCAGCTCGCCCATGCGACGGCCGTCGCCCAATTGAAAGTCGGGCACGCTGCGGCCAACCAGTGGATGCCCTTCGCCCAGATCCAGCTGCTGCGCAACGCCCCAGACCCGCTCGGCCAGATAGGTCGCGCCATCGCGGGACTCGGCCAGATCGGCCATGACCGCTGCCAGTGCGCGTGAACCCGTACCGGGTCGCATCAGCGCCACCTGCGCCCGCGACCAGTCCAGCACCCGTGCGCCGATCGGGCGCCGCTCCGCGCCATAGCTGTCCAGCAGCGCGCCATCGGCCGCACCGCGCACTACCACCGCCAGCTTCCAGCCAAGATTCATCGCATCGCCGATACCCAGGTTCAGGCCCTGCCCGCCCAGCGGCGAATGCACATGCGCGGCATCGCCGGCCAGCAGTACGCGCCCGTTGCGATAGCGCGTCGCCAGGCGGGCACCATCGGTCCAGGTACTGTGCAGATGCAGTGCGGTGATGGTGGCCTCACGCCCGGAAATGCGCCGCAACAGGGCCTGCGCCGCCTCTCGATCAAGCGCCGTGCGATGGCCGGCGCCACCATCGAAATCGGCCAGCGCCAGTACGCCCGGAGGACTGAAGTTGCACATGCCGTGCGCGGTCTGCTGGCGGCCCGGCGTCAGCACCGCAGGGTCGTCCAGTTCCACCAGCAACGAATGCCCGGTGAGTTCCGGATCGGTGCCGGCGAAGCCGAAGCCGCACTGCTTGCGCACAGTGCTGCGGCCGCCATCGCAGCCGACCAGCCAGCGACCGCGGACGGTCCCCTCGTTCGTTTCGATCACCACCTCGTCGGCGCCAGCGTGTACGGCCTGCAGCGCACGACCGCGCTCGATCCGCACGCCCAGCACGGTTGCGCGCGCGCTCAGGGCGGCCTCCAATGCATGCAGCTCCACTGCCATCTGGGTGCCGACAGGCGTGGCCAGCTGGTACGGCCAGCGACTGCGATCAACGTTGTCCAATGCGAACGGGATGCCGGCAAAGTGACCGCCCAGCGGCCGCGACTGCGCCAGCCAGTGCGCGGTACCGGGTGGCGGCGCGCCCTTGTCGGGCTTGAGCACCTGGGTCGCGGCCACCGCCTCGAGTAGGCCCCGCCGGTCCAGCGCCTCCAGGGTGGGCACATTCAAGCCGCGCAGGCCGAAAGGCAAGCGCTTCAACGGCGACTCCGGCGATGCGGCCGCTTCCAGCACCAGCACCGAGCAGCCGGCCAAGGCCAGCTCGCAGGACAGGAACAGGCCGACCGGACCGGCCCCGGCAACCACCACGTCGTACCCCATGCGGATTCCTCGTGAGCACCGGGCCGGCGCTCTGTCGAGCACAATGTTACACTGGGTGTACGTTTTAACAAGTGAACCCCCATGACCCCGCCCCCTGGCCGCCGTGAGCAGCGCAAAGCCGAGACCCGACAGGCGATTTCCGACATCGCCACCAGGCTGATCATCGAGCGCGGCTTCGAGGCCGTGTCGATGTCAGAGATCGCCGAGGCCGCCGGGGTCTCGCGCAAAACGGTGTTCAACTACTTCGCCAGCAAGGAAGACCTGGTATTTGATCGTGACGAGGAGGCGCGCGCGGTGCTGCGCGAAGGCATGACCGAGCGCGGCGGCATGACGCCGCTGGCCGCGTTCCAGTCGCTGCTGTGCAGCCTGCTGCACAGTGGCCATCCCCTGCTGCGGATCAGCGCCGGCGCCGCAGCGTTCTGGGCCACGGTGGCCGACAGCCCGGCGCTGGTCGCCCACGCGCGGCGCCTGCAGGCACAGCTGACCGACGATCTGGCGCAGTTGATGGCCACCGCTGCCGGCCGCCCGGCCCGTGATGCCGAGGCCCGGCTGGGCGCGGCGATGCTGCTGTCCTCGGTGGTGGCCGCCTACGAAAGCGGGCTGGCCAGCCAGGCGCTGGGGGAGGACCCGCGCGCTGCGATGGTGCAGCTGATCGTCCGCGGCGGCACCGGCGTACTTGCCGCCCTGGCCGGCACCCCGTACACCGACCCCGGCGCACGTCCATAGCGCATTCGGGGCTAGGCTGCGAAGTGTTGCAAATGCTAATCTTTCTCATTTGCAGCCAAGCGCCTCCCTTCCATGCCCCTGCCGATGCTCCGCCAACGCGCCCTGTCCGTGGCGCTGACCCTGCCCCTGGCCGCGCTTGCCTGCGCCGCCGAACCCTCGCCCAACACTCCCACCGCGCTGGACAAGGTTGAAGTGCGTGGCCGTGCGCAGACCCTGTACCGGGTGGACGATGCCGCAGTGGGCACCCGCACCGACACGCCGCTGGAGCTCGTTCCGCAATCGATCCAAGTGGTGCCGCGCGAGTTGATCGACGACCAGGCGGCGCGTCAGGTCACCGACCTCTACCGCAGCATCAGCGGCATCAGCTTCTTCAGCTATGCCGGCGTTACCCTGCGCGGCTTCCGCCAGGAGAACGTGCTGTACGACGGCCTGCGCGGCGACCCGTACGCCGGCTTCTCGGTGCCGCAGCTGTTCAACATCGAACGGGTGGAGATCCTGAAGGGACCGGCCGGGGCGCTCTATGGCGGCGGCGATGCCGGTGGCATCATCAATTACGTCACGCGCAAGCCGAAGGCCAGCGCCGAGCGCCGCATCGAAATGCAGATGGGCAACAAGGACTTCCGCGCCGGTTCCATCGAAGGCACCGGCCCGTTGAACGCCAGCGGCAGCGTGCGTTACCGCGCCGGGCTGTATGCCGACACCGAGCAGGGCCTGCGCTGGAATGCCGACAGCGAAAGCGTGATCGGCGATGCCTCGCTGGCCTTCGACGTTGGCCAGACCGGCGAGCTGGTGCTGCAGTTCACCGACATCACCCAGAACCTGGGCGGCAACCGCCTGCGCGGCGTGCCGGTGAACGATGCCGGTACCTTCCTCACCGACCGCCGCTGGAACCACAACGAGGCCAGCGACTTCCTCGACATGCGCGCGAAGGTGGCGTTGGCGCAATACCGTTTCGCACCGCGTGACAACCTGGATGTGGACATCGCCGCGCGCTGGTTCAGCAACAACGAGCACCAGATGTACCACGAGCCGATGGGCCTGATCGACCGCGACCGCGACGGCGTGGCCGAGTGGATGACCCGGCAGCTGCGCAACCAGATCCGCGACAACGAAGCATTCACCGCCAACGCCAATGCGGTGTGGCGGATCGACACCGGCCGCATCGGGCACAAGGTGCTGTTCGGTGCCGACGTCTACCAGCTCGATGCGGATTTCACTGCACAGACCGCCAACAGTGCCGACCTCGCGCGTGGCGCCGGCCCGGTGCGTGGCATCGACCTGTTCAATCCGGTATACGGCGGCAGCAGCTGGCACGACTACAATCTGGCCGCCCTGCCCTGGCGCAGCACCGCCACCCGCAGCACACGCTACGGTGCTTACCTGCAGGACGAACTGGCACTGGGCCAACGCTGGCACGTGCTGGCCGGGCTGCGCTGGGATGGCTTCCAGGATGAGGATCGTCTCGGCGCCAGCCGCGTGGACGGCAACGATCTGAGCTGGCGGCTGGGCAGCACCTTCAGCGTGCGCGAGGGCCTGAACGTATACGCCAACGTGGCCAGTGGCTTCGTGCCGCAGAGCGCGGCGAACCAGAACCCGGCCACCGGCGGCCCGTTCGACGCCGAGCGCAGCAAGCAGTGGGAAATCGGCCTGAAATCGCTGCTGGCCGAGCGCGTGAGCGTGAACATGGCGGCCTACCGCATCGACCGCAGCAACATCGTGCAGGCCACCGGCGAGGTGATCGGCGGCGTGAACCAGCTGGCCGCGCTGGGCCTGGTGCGCAGCACCGGCATGGAGCTGGACCTGCTGGCCGATGTCACCGAGCGCTGGGTGCTGAACCTGACCTACGCCTACAACGATGCGCGGGTGAAGGACGCCGGCCCGGGCGGCATCACCAACGCCTCCGGCGACCGGTTCGCCAATGCGCCGCGCAACAAGGTCGGGTTGTGGACGCGCTATGACCTGCCTGCGATCAACTCCGCCATCGGCTTCGGCGCTGACCATGTCGGCGAGCGTGTCAGCCTCGATGGGCAGACGGTGAAGGCGTATACCGTGTTCGACATGAGCTGGAAGACCACCTGGAAGCAGTGGCAGTTCCAGGCCAACGTCAAGAACCTGTTCGACAGGGTGTATGCCGCCAGTGGCTTCATCGAACGCAACGGGCACTTCCCGGGCGAACCGAGGCGGGTGTATGTGCAGGCGGCCTACACCTTCTGATCCCGTGGTGCAGAGATCGAAGGCATGGGAGTTGCACGCGTGGATGACAAGGCGACATACCCGCAGAGGCACAGAGGCGTGCTTTCGATTGCCGAAGATCCACATGAACCGTTGCAGCGGCAATTTCGCCACAGCGCCGGTCTCACCAGGTTCCCGACCTTCAACTATCCTCGCGCGTACTGTGGTACCCGCGATAGGTTTCACCCCATTCCCGCATCGCCAGCAGCACCGGCACCAGCGTGCGCCCGAATTCGGAAAGCTCGTACTCCACCTTCGGTGGCACCTCGGGATGGACGTGGCGGATCACCACCCCGTCAGCTTCCAGTTCCCGCAGCTGGCTGGTCAGCATGGACTGGGTGGCGTTGGGCACCCGCCGCGTCAGCTCCATGAAGCGACGCTTGCCCGTCATCAGATGAAAGAGGATGACCGGTTTCCACACGCCTCCCATGACCGACAGCGTGACTTCTACGGCGCAACCGCTCTTGCCATCCCAACGCCTGCTACGCATGAATACTCCGAAAAACCATAGTACCTACGGAAAAACATCGTTCTTGTTGCAATAACGGTGCGAGCCTAGCATGGCCCCATTCCTTGAATGCGAGGCCCCGCATGACGTTCAAAGCACTGCTCACCCGCAAGACCAACAACCAGGTTTCGACCGAGCTGGTCGATTTCGATGAAGCAGACCTGATGGACGGCGACGTCCTGGTGGAGGTCCAGTACTCCACGCTCAATTACAAGGATGCGCTTGCCCTCACCGGCAAGAGTCCGGTCATCCGGACGTTCCCGCTCATTCCTGGCATCGATCTGGCCGGCGTGGTGCTGGAATCCAGCAGGGCCGACTTCACACCAGGCGACCGCGTTGTGCTCAACGGCTGGGACCTGAGCATGGGCCACCACGGCGGCCTGGCCCAGCGCGCGCGGGTGCGGGGCGAATGGCTCAACCGGATTCCCGGCAACCTCAGCACCCGCGACGCCATGGCCATCGGCACCGCTGGCTATACCGCCATGCTCTGCGTGCTGGCCCTGGAACATGCAGGGGTGACGCCTGCGCAGGGCGATGTGCTGGTCACCGGCGCCAACGGCGGCGTCGGCTCGATCGCGGTGGCGATCCTCTCGAAGCTGGGCTACCGCGTGGTGGCCGCCACCGGGCGACCGGAACATGCCGGGTACCTGCACAACCTGGGTGCGGCCGAGATCGTCGACCGTGCGCAGCTCTCAGAACCGCGCGAGCGGCCGGTGAGCGCCGAGCGTTGGGCCGGCGTGGTGGATGTGGCCGGTGGCCCTACCCTCGTCAACGCGATTGCCGAGACCAAGTACCGCGGTGCCGTGGCGGCCTGCGGCCTGGCGCAGAGCGACACGCTGCAGGGCTCGGTGCTGCCTTTCATCCTGCGCAACGTCACCTTGGCCGGCATCGATTCGGTGAACGCGCCGCAGGACGTGCGCCAGCGTGCATGGGATCGCTTGGCCACCGACCTGGACCCGCAGAAGCTGGAAAGCACGGTCCAGCAGATCGGCCTTGCCGAGGTGCTGGACGTGTACGAGCAGATCATCCCGGGCAAGGTGCGCGGGCGGATCGTGGTGGACGTCAACGCCTGACGCCTGTTACGCCCGCAGGGGTGCAACACCATCGCGGGCTTCTGGCCGGCCAGGCCGAAAGCCCTGCGCACGGCACCACGCCCCCTTATCATGGGGCTGTAAGGGCGCTTTACGCCCAGTGACGTACGCAAGGCAGTATCTGGATGTCTATGGAATGGCGCCCCTCGGCCTGGGGCCAGCGTGTGACCGGCTCGCCGCATTGGCGGCTGCGGCTGGATGGCGAGCACGTCGAGCTCTTGATCGGCGGCCAGCAGTACCGGCAGCAGCTGGATGATGATCGATGCGTGCAGGTCATTCCGGGGCTGCTCTGGGCCCGGATCGAACTGAACTCACGGCAGGGTGATGCACTGACCGTGGATGGGCTGCCCAACGGCCAGGCCCGCCGGCTTGCGGCCGCCGTGCAGGATGTCTTCTTGGCGCGAAGCACGCGTGGGCGCAAGGGTCTGTTCGAGGACATCCTCCAGCAGATCCAGTCATGGTTGAGCGCGGCCGACGCGCTGGCCGATCGCGCGCACGCCCACAGACGCTGGATCACCCATGAACAACAGCAGGCGCTGCTGCACGATCGCCCCACCTTGCCGCTCGCCCCGGATGAGCTGGAGAGGTTGTTCCTCGATGCGACCGTGCACGACGACCTGCGCTCGAGCCGCCATCTGGCCGCGCTGGAGGCGCTGAATGACTGGTACCTGGATTGGCCTGCCGTCTGGGCCGACGCCAACGAGACCATGGCAACCCGCGAGCTGGCTCTGGCCAAGGACTTCCTGGACAGGGTCGAAAGCAGGCCACTGACCGAAGAACAGGCCCGCGCGGTCATCTGCTTCGACAACCGCGTGCAGGTCGTGGCCGCAGCCGGCTCCGGCAAGACCTCGACGATGGTCGCCAAGGCCGCGTATGCCATCGATCGCGGCTTTGTCGAACCCGAGCGGATCGTGATGCTCGCCTTCAACAAGGATGCCGCCAGGGAACTGGAGGAGCGCGCGCAGCGGTCCTTCGACCGACTCGGCATGGGCGACACCGTGGTCGAGGCGCGGACCTTCCACGCCTTGGGCCTGGCGATCATCGGCAAGGCCACCGGACGCAAGCCCGACATCCCCGAATGGGCCATTGACGCCACGCTGGGCTTCACCAAGCTGGCCGAACTGGTGGACGACCTGAAGGACCGCTCGACCCACTTCCGCACCCAATGGGACATGTTCCGCCTGGTGTTCGGGCGCGACCTGCCGCCATTCGGCGCCAAAATGGAGGCCGACGGCTACGACCGCGACGGCACGCCGTACATTCGGACCCTGCAGGGCGAGCGGGTGAAGAGCCTGGAAGAGTGCGTCATCGCCGATTGGCTGTTCTACAACGGCGTGGCCTACCACTACGAGCGCCGTTACGAATTTGATACCGCCACCGATACCCATCGCCAGTATCGTCCGGACTTCTATTACCCGGACGCTGCCCTGTATCACGAGCACGTTGCGCTGGATGCCGATGGCCAGCCGCCGAAGCACTTTGCCAACTACAGCGAAGGGATGCATTGGAAGCGCCAGCAGCACGTGGCGCGCGGCACCGCTCTGGTCGAGACGACGTCGTTTGGCCTGCGCAGTGGACAGGCCCTGCAGCATCTTGCCGAGCGGCTTGGCGCGTCTGATGTCGAGCTCGACCCGAACCCGGACCGTGAGCTCCCCACCGAGGGCGCCAAGCCGATGCCGGATGCGGACCTGATCGGCCTGATGCGCACCTTCATCGCCCATGCCAAGAGCAACTGCCTGACGCTGGACGATATGGCCGCACGCCTGCGGCAGATGCCCGACGACCAGTTCAAGGAACGCTACCGGCGCTTCCTGGAAATCGCCGGGCCGGTTTTCCAGGCCTGGGACAACGCACTGGCGGACGAGCGTGGCATCGACTTCGAAGACATGCTCAACATGGCTGCCGGACTGCTGGAACAGGGTCACTATGAATCGCCCTACGATCTGGTGATGGCGGACGAGTTCCAGGATGCCTCGCGGGCCCGCGCCCGCCTCTGCCGCGCCTTGGTCAGCCAACCCGGCCGTCATCTGTTTGCCGTGGGCGACGACTGGCAATCGATCAACCGCTTCGCGGGTGCCGATGTTTCAGTGATGACCGGTTTCCAGGAGTGGATGGGGCAAGGCCAGGTACTCAAGCTGGAACAGACCTTCCGCTGCCCGCAGGCGCTCTGCGATGCCTCCAGCCGCTTCATCAGCCGCAATCCAGCGCAGATGGCCAAGGCGGTACGTTCTGCTACGCCACCGATCGGGCCGGTGCTGCAGGCGTTCCAGCTGGCCCGACGTGAGGAAGTGCAGGACGGGGTTCGCCAGTACCTGGCCACACTGCACCAGCAGCTGCTGTCCGGCGCGCTACCTCGCGGCCACGCCGGTCGCGTGACGGTGTTCATTCTGGGCCGTTACCGGAATGAGCGCAGTGCCTTGCCTGCGGACTGGAAGGCTACATTTGGCAGCACAATGGACGTCGAGTTCCTCACCGTGCACCGCTCCAAGGGGCGCGAGGCGGACTATGTGATCCTGCCGGGATTGGTGAATCGTGGCTTCCCCAGCCTTCGCTCGGATGACCCGGTACTTTCGCTGGCGATGCCCGAAGGCGATGCCTTCCCGCTGGGCGAAGAGCGACGGTTGTTTTACGTGGCGCTGACGCGTGCGCGGCGGAGCGTGGCGATGTTCACCCTGCAGGGCAAGCACTCGCCGTTCCTGGATGAGCTGGTACGGGACGGCGCGGTGGAGGTGACCAGCCTGTCTGGCGTGGCCATCAACGAAGAACGCTGCCCGGTCTGCAAGGTGGGCGTGTTCGTGGACAGGAATGGGCCGCATGGAGCGTTCCGGTCGTGCTCGAGTTATCCGTTGTGCCTTAACAAGTCCAGAAGCGGAAATCCAATCAGAAACCAAGACTAAATACGACAACTATCACGGAGCCTACAAGAAATGTGAAAGAACCACATTAATCGATGCATCCGCACCACCTTTACGTTGAACTTCCTATCAAGCCGCCTCAGGAAGATCCAAAGGTACTGATTTCAGCTTAGTACTAAAGAACATAACCTCAGCCCCAGTGTAGCGCCTTCGCGCGGTGTACTTGAGACCATACCCCACTCCGTGGGATCTTGAGTACATCTCGCGGATCTCAGGCGCGTCATCATACGATACGATCCAGCGCCTAGGAAATTTCCGGAGCTGAAGCATGGCCGCAATAGCCAAGTGATCGTGATGAGAGTAGAAATTCCTGTATAAACCCTGTCCTTTAACGTAGTAAGGCGGGTCCAGATAGATCAAAGAACGCTCAGGCAGAAATTCGTCACACCTACTCAAAAGCGAAAGCGCGTCTTCGCCATAGACATTGATCTTTTTGGAATACTCACCAATCCTACCCAGGCGCGACACAAGGACGTCACGCATATAGCGAGCATCAATCCGATACTTTCCATCCTGAGCTTTTCCGCCAATCACACCGGCTTTCAAAATGCCTGATCGATTGGTTCTATTCATGAATAGAGTTGCAAATCCCCGGTGCAACTGCGACACCTCAACCTTACCAAAGAGAACCGATCGCCAGTGGTGCCATGCTTCTATAGTCACAGGCTCGCTCTCAACCAATGAGATCAGTTCGGAGGTGAAGCGAGTCGCGGAAATCCAAAAATCATAGACTGCAGAGTCCAAGTCATTGATATGAACTTCCTCAGCGATGCCATCAAAAAGAAGCTCCAATGCAACCCCCGCCCCCCCCGCATACGGCTCCAGATAATGACCGCCGACGAGGTTGTTATCCCTCATTACCCGAGCGATGTAAGGAGCAAAACGCCCCTTACCACCTGGATAGCGGAGCGGAGTGTATAGCTTATTGGAGTACATTCTTCACCTCTAAACTTTGCCTACTCGAGCCTGAGTCCTAAGCCTCTTCGCTACGACTTTGACCGCCTGATCGAAACTTGACCTAAAATCTGTAACCATCCCAGGATTCTCATCCATCCAAATCTTAAAAATACCCCAATCCCGGATATATTTAATTCTACCTCGCCACCACTTTTTTGCATGCTTTCGATCAGAGAGATCACCATCCCAGTTGAGCAAATGAGCTTGCACTTGGTCCGTGGTAATTCGCATTTTCTTAAGCTTCGCCCAAGCAGCGGGGTGAGCAGACGGATTATCGATAAGATCCTGAATGAATGAAAAGACAGTTCGCTCAGGCGACTTTTCGTCAATGCCAGGGAGTTTAACTAAATTTCCGTGCCTCATGCTTGACTTACTAATAACCGAGTCTGCATCGAGGGCAAATAGCGATAATTTAAAATGCGAATCAATTGAACTTAGGTTTGCCAGGCTATTACATCCAACTCCAAGAGCATAGACCTTTATCGCAACGCCGTACACGCGACCCAACGCACGCTTAATGGACGCCGGGATCAAATCATTAAAAATTTCGGCGGCCTCCTCGTCCTCAAGATACACGCGAAGAACCGGCTTTTGATTTTTAGCACTGACCGAAGGCGGAACTAGATCCATATCATTTAGTATTTCCTGAAGACCGCCTCCATGCATAACGTAAGGAGATCGTGTATCCATCAGGTAAACGACTGAATTTTTTGAAGCCTTAGTCCCGTTTTTCGGATGTACAGCTTCGATGAGCTTAGGCGAATGAGTCGTCGCAACGACCTGAAGCTCAAGCTCATCTGCAAAGCGCTCCAACTGACCAACGAGATTCAGGATAGCACGGGGATGAAACCCTGCATCCAGCTCATCAATAATCAATAGGCCACCAGGATACTCAGACCATTCTCTTTTGAGCATCTGGAATGAGGCAATGGCTGCTGCAATACTACCCAGACTATCCTGACCGAGCGAAACGCACTTCGCATCGTACTCGTAAGAAGGGTGACTGGAAAACTTGCTCGTTCCTTTAATCTTATTTGATGAAACGGAATCTTTACTTGCACCAGCCCCAACGATTACAGAATTGATAAATTCCGCAATCAGCCTCCTATCATCCTCATGCATGCCATCCATTTTCTCATTGGACACATTATCCTCTTCAACCTCGCCCAAGGGCAGGACTCGAGTCATACCGAGATAGAGGGTTGGCAGAGGAACTTTGGACGCTGGACCAACAACAACTGATCCATCCCTGCTAGTAAACTTTGTCGAGGGGCCGAAATTTCTCGGCACGATGCGCGCCTTACTTTCTGCGCTTCGATCAGTGAGTGCACAGCGCTTTTTAATAATCTCTTTGCCGTTAACGGAATACTCCACAAGAGGACGAGGAATAGCACCGGCCTCCTGCGCAGCAATGAACTCATTCTCATAATCAATGAAAATAATTTCAGAAAGATTCGCCTCGAACAATTTATCGAAATAAGATTTAGGCGCGCTTCCGCCTCGAGTTAATCCAGATGAGTTTGCGATCAAACCTAGAATTGTCGATTTTCCAACCCCGTTATGACCGCCTATCAATGTTATTCGAGGAGAAAACTCAATCTCCAAATTTTTTAGCTTTCGAAATGGCAATTCGTCAAATTTTAGACTCTTGAGCTCGACTCGACGACCCAACGAGTTCTTCGCAACATTCCTTTTCACAAAGTCCCTTTGCCCCTGCGGCAGCTAGTCACAACAAGTTTCTGGCTTTTTACGTCAACATTAACGAGCCGTCAATTGCTGTACAATACTTAGCTCCCTTCCTTACAGGCACCTCAGGAGAGGGACGTCAGGCACCAAGCTAAAGAAATCGTGGAACCATACGAGCCGTAGCTATGGCAACCCCATGAAAAGGGAAAACGACGCAGAGTCCTCGCCAAATGGCCCGTCGAAATCATGGGCACAATTTGGCGGAGAGAGTGGGATTCGAACCCACGGAAGGTTTAACCCTTCGCCGGTTTTCAAGACCGGTGCCTTAAACCGCTCGGCCATCTCTCCGTATCGGCCCAGCCTGCTGGCCGGGCACGTATTCTCGCACGGCCGGGCGATTTGCCCAAGACCGGCGTGGCGCCGGGCATCCCCCAGCGCCCCCACAGCAGGCCTCAGCCGGCATCCACCGCCAACGCGCCCAGCGCGCTGGCCTTGATCCGCTCCTTGGCCTTCTCGCATGCACCATCGCAATGCAGGCGCGAGGCCTCCAGCTGCGGTGGCAGGTGCTCGGCCAGGAAGTCGATGAACACACGCACCGCCGGCAGCAGGCCGCGGCGCGAGGCGAACACGGCGTGGCACACGCCCTGCGGCAGCGACCAGTCCGGCAGCACCACTTCCAGCTCACCATTGCGCACGGCATCGGCGCACACGGTTTCCGGCAGCATGGTGATGCCGAAACCGTCCTTCACCATGCTCTGCAGCAGCGGGAAATCGAAGCCGGCCACGCGCGGCTGCAGGTCGACCCGGCGCACTTCGCCTTCCGGGCCATGCAGTTCCCAGCGCTGGCGCGCTTCGTCTTCGCTGATGCTGAGGGTGACGTGCTGGGTCAGCTCCTCCGGGTCCTTGGGGCGGCCGGCGCGGTCCAGGTACTTCGGGCTGGCCACCAGCAGTTCCTGCACCTGGCCGAAGCTGCGCATCACCAGGCTGCCGTCGTCGTCCAGGCGCGAACGCACGCGCAGGGCCACGTCGTAGCCCTCGTTGATGATGTCCACGCGGCGGTTGCTGATGTTCAGCTGCAGCCGCACCTTCGGGTACTGCTCAAGGAACTTGGGCAGCAGCTTGGGCAGCTGCATCTGCGCCAGCGACACCGGCACGCTGGCGCGCACCACGCCGCGCGGTTCCGCGCTGAGGCGGTCCACCACTTCGCGCGCGGCCTGTGCCTCGGCCAGCATCGTCTGCGCATGGCGGTGCACGCTGGTGCCGACGTCGGTGACCGCAAAGCGGCGCGTGGAGCGCTGCAACAGGCGCACGCCCAGGTCGGTTTCCAGCTGGCTGATACGGCGGCTCAGGCGCGACTTGGGAATCCCCAGTGCGCGCTCGGCGGCGGCGAATCCGCCGTGGTCGACCACCATCGCGAAGTAGTACAGGTCATTCAGGTCATGCATACCCGAGTTCCATATCTAGAACAATACGTGGCATTCAATCACCTTTATTCCGCCTTTGCAACAACCTATCGTTCTCTCCATCGGCGGGGCCACCCCGCCCCTTCCTCCCAGAACATAGGTGACTGCCATGAAGCTTCTGCATCTCGACGCCAGCGTGCTTGGCGACAATTCCGTCTCGCGCCAGCTGTCGGCCGCCGTGGTCGCCCGCTTCACCGGCCAGATCGACGGCCTGCAGGTCGATTATCGCGATCTTGACGCCAATCCGGTACCGCACCTGCGCAGCAGCTCGCTGGCCAAGACCGACGCCGCCGAGGCGACCGACGCTGAACAGGTGATGCAGCAGTTCCTGGAGGCCGACATCGTGGTGATCGGCGCGCCGATGTACAACTTCAGCATCCCGTCCACGCTGAAGGCCTGGATTGACCGCGTGGCCGTGGCCGGCCGCACCTTCAAGTACACCGAGAACGGCCCGGTGGGCCTGGCCGGTGGCAAGCGGGTGATCATCGCCAGCAGCCGTGGCGGCATCTACACCGACTCGCCGGCCGACTTCCAGGAGCCGTTCCTGCGCCAGGTGTTCGCCTTCATGGGCATCAACGAGGTCGAGTTCGTGCGCGCCGAAGGCATCGCCTATTCGCCGCAGCACCGTGAAGACGCCATTGCCGGCGCGCTGGCGGCACTGCCGTCGCACGCAGCGGATGAAGCCGTCGCGGCGTAACGCGTTCCAACGTTCGGCGCCCCTCTCTCCTCGTCTGGGCGCTGAACGCGGGCCGGGATCCCCTCCCCCATCCTGGCCCACCCTGGCGGCCCCGCTCTGCGGGGCCGTTTTCTTTTGCGGCGCGCTAGGCTGGAGTCATGAACTACATCGTGACGGCTGCGCACCGCAGCGAATTTCCGCACCCGATCACCCTGCGCCGTGGCCAGGCACTGGTGGTGGGCGGGCGTTATGAAGGCCCGGAGGGCTGGGAAGACTGGTTCCTGTGCGAGGCCGAGGGGCAGCAGCCCGGTTTCGTGCCGGCGCAGGTGATCGGTCGCGATGCGCAGGGTGGCGTGTTTGCCACGGAGGACTACTGCGCGCGGGAGCTGGATGTGGATCCCGGGCAGGCGCTGCGCGGGGTGCGCACGCTCAATGGCTGGGCATGGTGCGTGCCGGAGACCGGCGAACCGGGATGGGTGCCGTTGGAAAAGCTGCGGGCCATAAAGGAGAGCCGAGCATAGGCTCGGCTCTACACGGCTCTGTAGCGCCCGAGCCCATGCTCGGGCGGCGGCGCGGAGCGCCGGCTATCAGCCGATGGTTTCCAGGCCACCCATGTACGGGCGCAGGGCCTCCGGCACGGTGATGCTGCCGTCGGCGTTCTGGTAGTTCTCCATCACCGCGATCATCGCGCGGCCAACGGCCACACCCGAGCCGTTCAGCGTGTGCGCCAGCTCCGGCTTGCCGGTGGCCGGGTTGCGCCAGCGCGCCTGCATGCGACGGGCCTGGAAGTCACCACAGTTGGAGCAGGAGGAGATCTCGCGGTAGGTCTCCTGCGACGGCAGCCAGACTTCCAGGTCGTAGGTCTTCACCGCCGAAAAGCCCATGTCGCCGGTGCACAGCAGCACCTTGCGGTACGGCAGGCCCAGCTTTTCCAGCACCACTTCAGCGCAACGGGTCATGCGCTGGTGTTCAGCATCGCTGTCTTCCGGGCGGCAGATCGAGACCAGCTCGACCTTTTCGAACTGATGCTGGCGGATCATGCCGCGCACGTCGCGGCCACCGCTGCCGGCCTCGGCGCGGAAGCACATCGAGTGCGCGGTCATGCGCAGCGGCAGGCGCTCGGCGTCGACGATCTCATCGCGCACGATGTTGGTCAGCGGCACTTCCGAGGTCGGGATCAGGTAACGCGTGGAGTCGCCCACGGCGGTCTTGAACAGATCGTCCTCGAACTTCGGCAGCTGGCTGGTGCCACGCAGTGAATCGGCGTTGACCAGCAGCGGCACGTTGGTTTCCTCGTAGCCGTGCTCGCCGGTATGCAGGTCGACCATGAACTGGGCCAGAGCGCGGTGCAGGCGCGCGATCGGGCCACGCAGCACGGTGAAGCGCGAACCGGACAGCTTGGCCGCGGTCTCGCCGTCCAGCCAGCCGTTACGGGCGCCGAGCTCAACGTGGTCGAGCACCTTGAAATCGAACTGGCGCGGGGTACCCCAGCGCGCCTGCTCGACGTTGTCGTTCTCGTCGGCACCGGCCGGCACGTCATCGGCCGGCAGGTTCGGAATGCCCATCGAGATCGCTTCGATCTTCTCGCGCAGCTCATCCAGGGCCACTTCCGAGGCCTTCAGCTCATCGGCGAAGGCAGCGACCTCGGCCATGATGGCCGAGACGTCCTCGCCCTTGGCCTTGGCCTGGCCGATGGCCTTGGAACGGCTGTTGCGCAGGCTCTGCAGCTCCTGGGTCCGCACCTGGATGCGCTTGCGATCAGCCTCCAGGGACTCCAGGGCAGACACGTCGAGCTCGAAGCCGCGGCTGGTGCGCAGGCGTTCGGCGAGGTCGGCGGGCTGGTGGCGGAGCAGGGCTGGATCAAGCATGGCAGGCGTCGTGGTGGGTGTCAGGGATGGGATTATCGCCTGTTATACGGATTTCTGCCGCCCGGTTCATTCCCGCCGTGGCAGAATCGGGGCATTCCGTACTGGTCCGGTCCATGTCTGCACCCCGCTCGTCGTCCGCCAAGTCGTTCACTGTGCATATCCCGCGCAACGCGCTGAAGATCGCCGGCATCGCCTTCGGCGTGGGCGTGCTGCTGTTCGTGGTGGTCTGGCTGACCGGCCGCGACAAGGAGTTCTTCCGCGCCGACCCGGCCGCACAGACCCCGCAGGAGACCGCCCAGGTGGAACCGCTGCCGGAACCACTGGCCGCCGCCGCCGGGTCCAGCGACATGCCTGATGCCAAACCGGCGCCGGTGGAGGAAGAAGCACCGAAGCTGGTGGAAACCGCCCCGCCGCCGGCCCCGGTCGCCGAAGCAGCCCCGGCCGCTGCGGGCCCGGCGCCAGCCGTGGCCGCCAACAGCCAGCCGATGCCGATTGCCGGCCAGTCGCCACCGCCGTCCTACCCTGCCGCCGCCCTGCGCGCCGGTGAGACGGGTAGCGTGGTGGTGCGCGTGGATGTGGACGCCACCGGCTATCCCAACAACGCGACGGTCATCCAGCGCAGCGGTTCACGCGAGCTCGACCGTGCCGCCACCGATGCCGTGCGCCGCTGGCGTTTCACCCCGGCGCACAGCAATGGCCAGCCTGTACCGGGCAGCATTGAAGTGCCGTTCGACTTCAAGACCCAGTAACTGAATGTAGTCCGGCAGGCAAACTGAACCCTGCCGGTGGCGTTGACGCAGCACTGACACTTCCGGACCGCGGCTCGGGCAACACTCTGCACGTCGTCAATTGACGGAAGGAGTTTGCGATGACCGCCGCCACCCACGAGAACCTTCATTCGACGCACGACACCCACGCGCAGCAGCGGCCGACGTCGCCCTGGATGTGGATCGCGCTGATCGCGGCGATGTTTGCTGCCGCGCTGCTGTGGCTGCGCCACGCCAACCCGGACGAGGTGGCACCGGCGCCGGTCAGCGAGCGCATGCTGCCGGCCGCGCAGCAGCCGATGGCCGATGCCGCCGCGCCTGCCATCGAGCAGGCGGCTCCGGCCGCCGCCCACACCCGCGCAGCACCAGCGGTGCGCAACCGCGAGGCGCGCCCGCTGGCCAGCAACAGCAAGCCGACCTACCCGGCAACGGCACTGCGCAATGGCGTGCAGGGCAGCGTGGTGGCCAGCCTCAATGTCGATACCCGCGGCCAGGTGACCAACGCGACGATCGTTTCGCGCAGTGGCGAGCGTAGCCGTGATCTTGATCGTGCGGTGCTCAGCACCGTGCAGAACTGGAAGTTCCAGCCCGCGGTGCAGGATGGCCGCGCAGTAGCCAGCGTGGTGCGGGTCCCGGTGGACTTCCGCACCGAGCAGCGTTGATCGCGGACGAGGGGTTCGTGATGTTTCGACGGAGGCTTCGGCCTCCGTCCTTTTGTGCGGAAAGCGTGCCAACCCAGGTTGGCACCTACCGGGCAATGCGATCCGCCGGGGATGGCCCGGCGGTCCCGATGCCGCTCAGGCCAGGTTGAACCCGGCGCTGCGGGCCAGACCATCGAAATCCGGGAACGAGGTAGCGACATTGGCGACATCGTTGATGCGCACCTCGCCCTCACTGATCTGGCCGGCAATGGCAAACGCCATGGCGATACGGTGGTCGCCGTGGCTTTCGATGGTGCCGCTGCCCAGGCGCACACCGCCGTGCAGGGTGGCACCATCTTCGGTTTCATCCACCTGCATGCCCAGCGTGCGCAGGCCATTGGCCATCGCCGCGAGGCGATCGGATTCCTTCACCCGCAGTTCGGCCGCACCGGTGACCACGGTCTGGCCTTCGGCGGCGGCCGCCGCCACGAACAGCGCCGGGAACTCGTCGATCATGTCCGGCACCAGCGCTTCCGGAATGCGGGCGCCCTTCAGTGGGGCGTAGCGCACCACCAGATCCGCGACGGGTTCACCGCCCTGCTCGGCCGGATTCTCTTCGGTGATATCCGCCCCCATCAGGCGCAGCGCGTGCAGCAGGCCGGTGCGGCGCGGATTCAGGCCGACCTGCCTCAGGCGCAGCTCGGAACCAGGAATGATGCTGGCGGCCACCAGGTAGAACGCGGCCGAGGAAAAATCGGCCGGCACCACGATGTCGGTGGCACGCAGTCGCTGTCCGCCGCGCAGGCGCGCCTTGCCCGGTGAAAATTCGATGTCCACACCGAACGCCGACAGCATGCGCTCGGTGTAGTCGCGGGTCGGATGTGGTTCGGTCACGCAGGTTTCGCCCTGCGCGTACAGGCCGGCCAGCAGCACCGCCGACTTGATCTGCGCGCTGGCCACCGGCGAGGCGAAGTCGATGCCGTGCAGCGCCTGGCCACCATGCACCTGCAGCGGCGGCGTGCCGTCGTCCTGGGTATCGATCTTCGCGCCCATCTGCGACAGCGGGCCGGTCACGCGGCGCATCGGACGACCGGACAGCGACTCATCGCCGATCAGCGTGCAGTCAAACGCCTGCCCGGCCAGCAGGCCGGCCAGCAGGCGCATGCCGGTGCCGGCATTGCCACAGTCCAGCGCTGCATCCGGCGCTTTCAGGCCGTCGATGCCAACGCCATGGACGATGCGCTGCGACGGGCTGGGCGTTTCGATGCGCACGCCCAGCTGGCTGAAGATGCGCGCGGTGGCGCGGGTATCTTCGCCCTCCAGGAAGCCCTCGATATGCGAGGTGCCGTCGGCCAGCGCAGCAAACATCACCGAGCGGTGCGAGACCGACTTGTCGCCGGGAATGGTCAGGCTGCCCTGCAGCGGCTGGCCCTTGCGGGCGATCCAGTGTTGCGCGTTGCTCATCGTTCGATCATTCCGTAAACGCCGGCAATGCCGGCGATGCATCAGGGAGCGGCGGCCACAGCCACCGCGGCATCACTCAGGGTACGGCCACCGGATAGGAACCCAGCACCTTGATCTGCGCCGAGTGCGCTTCCAGTTCGGCCAGCGCGGCCTGCATCGGCGCATCGTCGATGTGGCCAGCCAGGTCGATGAAGAAGCCGTATTCCCACTTGCCGTGGTGCGACGGGCGCGACTCGATGCGGTTCATGCTGATGCCGTGGCGGGCGAACGGGCTGAGCACATCGAACAGCGCGCCGGGCTTGTCATGGATGAACACCAGCACCGAGGTGCGGTCGTGGCCGGAGGTCGGGAAGATGTTGCGCCCGACCACCAGGAAACGCGTGGTGTTGTCGGCATCGTTCTGGATCGGCTTGGTGACCACCTTCTTCAGGCCGTATACGTGGCCGGCACTTTCGCCACCGATGGCCGCCGCGTCGTCAGCATTGCGCGCCCGGCGCGCACCTTCGGCATTGCTCGACACCGGGATCTTCTCGGCCTTCGGCAGGTTGGCGCGCAGCCAGGCCGAGGTCTGCATGAACGACTGCGGATGCGCATAGATGCGCTCGATGTCCTCGATGCGGCCGCTGCGCGACATCAGGTACTGCTGCACGCGCAGTTCCACTTCACCGCAGATCTTCAGGTTGGAGGTCAGGAACATGTCCAGGGTGATCTGGATGGTGCCCTGCCCCGAATTTTCTACCGGCACTACGCCGAAATCGGCGTTGCCGGCTTCCACTTCCTGGAACACCTCTTCGATGCTGGCCATCGGCAGGCCCAGCGCCGAGCGTCCGAAGTGCTTGAGCACGGCCTGCTGGCTGAAGGTACCTTCCGGGCCGAGGTAGCCGATCTTCAGCGGCTCCTGCTGGGCCAGGCAGGCCGACATGATCTCGCGATAGACATGCACCAGCAGCTCGTCGCTGAGCGGGCCTTCATTGCGGTCCACCACCATGCGCAGCACCTGCGCTTCACGCTCGGGGCGGTAGTAATCGACGGCGGCGGCCAGCTTGCCCTTGGCCTTGCCGACCTGGTGGGCAAAACGCGCGCGCTCGGCAATCAGGTTCTGGATGTCGCGGTCGATCTGGTCGATCTTCGAACGCACGTCGGCCAGTGCCAGTGGCGCCAGGGTGGGCGCCGGATTGGATGCGGCCTTGCTCTTGGCGAGGCGCTTGGGCGCGGCACTGTCCTTGGCCGGTTCGGCCTTCTTCGGCGCCTTCTTGCTGGATTTGCTGCTTGCCATCGGAATTCCTTGTTGCGGGGCCCGCACCCGACGGTGCGCGCCGTTCATTGCTCAGCCGTGACGCTGCTGGAAATCGGCCATGAAGGCGACCAGCGCCTCGGCCCCGGCCAGCGGCAGGGCGTTGTACAGCGAAGCGCGGATGCCACCGACCACCTTGTGGCCCTTCAGCGCCAGCAGGCCGGCGGCCTTGGCTTCGGCAACGAAACGGGCATCCAGATCAGCGTTGGGCAGGAAGAACGGGATGTTCATCCGCGAACGCGCGGCGTGTGCGACCTCGTTGCGGTAGAAGCCGCCGGAACCATCGATGGCGCCGTAGACCAGCGCCGCCTTGGCGGCGTTGCGCCGGGCGAATTCAGTCACGCCCCCTTCGGCCAGCATCCACTTGAACACCAGGCCGGCCAGATACCAGTTCCAGGTCGGCGGGGTGTTGAGCATCGAATCGCGGGCAACGTGCGAGCGGTAATCAAAGATGTCCGCGCGCGGCTGGCCACTGCGTTCGAGCAGGTCGCGGCGGATGATCATCACCGCGATGCCGACCGGGCCCAGGTTCTTCTGCGCGCCGGCATAGATCACACCGTAGCGGCGCACATCCAGCGGCTCGCTGGCGATGGACGAACTGAAATCGGCGATCAGCGGCACATTACCGGTATCGGGCACATCACCGAACTCGACGCCATGGATGGTCTCGTTGGCGGTGATGTGCACATAGGCCGCATCGGGCGAGAGCTGCCAGTCCGCGCGCGGCGGCAAGGTGCGATAGCCATCGGCCTCGCTGCTGGCGGCGATATTGACGTCCACGTAGACGCCTGCCTGCTTGACCGCGGTCTTGCCCCAGTGGCCGCTGACCACGTAGTCGGCGCGCTGGCCTGGGCTGGCGAAGTTGAGCGGGATCAGCGCCTGCTGGGTGGTGGCGCCACCAGACAGGAACAGCACCGCGTAGTCGTCGGGGATATCGAGCAGGCGACGCAGGTCGGCCTCGGCCTCGGCGGCCACGGACATGAATTCCGCACCGCGATGGCTCATTTCCACGATGGAGGCACCTGAGCCGTGCCAGTCCAGCATTTCCGCCTGCGCTTGGCGCAGGACCGATTCCGGCAAGGTTGCAGGGCCGGCACTGAAGTTGAACGCGCGCGTCATGTCACACCTGTGGGGCAAGACCCCTAGTATGCCGCAGTGCACCAGCCTTGCGGCCTTGTGCGGCAAGGGAAATTTGGTTTCATTGGAATCCATTGGCCGCCAGCATGGCCCCGGTAGTCGCCGACCTTGGCCGGCGTACGCCGTCAGGCGTCATTCCCTCCTGGAGAGCGTGCCGACCAAGGTCGGCACCTACCAAAGCCGTGCGCTGCCAGGCTTCATGACCCCTGATGGAACGTGCCGACCAAGGTCGGCATCTACCAGGGCAGACCCAGCGGATTCAGATCAGCGCGCGCCGAACCAGAGCAGCAGGCTGAGCAGCGCGGCCAGCAGCAGTGCACTGACCAGCAGCCACGGCCAGCGCCGGACCTTGCGTGGCGCAGCAGGCATCACTGGCGCCTGCTCGGCCTCGTGACTGGCGTCGTCCTCGTCCGGCTGCGACCGCCGACGCGGGTCGTGCGGCACTTCCAGCACGAAACGGTGCTGGCCATCGAATACCACCTGGTCGCCGGCCTGCAGCCAGCAGTGGCGCACGGCCACGCCATTGACGCGGGTGCCGTCGGCACTGCCGAGGTCGCGCAGCAGTACGCGCTCGCCGTGCACTTCCACCCGCGCATGCTGTTCGGCGAAGGCCGGATCGTCGATGGCGATGTCGGCGTCGTTGCCGCGGCCGATCAGGCGTGCACGCGACAACGTGAAGCTGCGTCCATGGTGCAGGCCGCCGACCCCGCGCAGCAGGCGCTGCTGTTCGTCGCTGGCCTCATCATGCTTCGGCGCAGGCGCCTGCAGCAGGCTCTCGACCTCGCCCTGCAGCACCATCTCCACGCCATCGACGTACACCGCATCGCCTGCACGCAACAGCGCCATCCGACGCACCGGCCGACCGTTCACGTGGATGCCGCGGATACCGTTGCCGACCTGCAGCCAGAGGCCGCGATCGTCCATGCAGAACTGCGCCAGCAACAGCGCACCGTGACCGGCATCGCCCAGCCGCACGCTGCCGTTGGCCTGGCGCACGATGCGCTGCACCCCGGGCCGCAGGGGCTGGTCGGGCTGTTGTTGTTGACTGAAGTGAACAAGCAGGTTCTGCACGCGGCGCAGCCTAGCAGGTTGGCCGCCAACGAAGAAGAACCTGCGATGAGTGCTTGGCGCGGACGCCCCCGATGCGCACAATGCTCGCCCTCTCTGATCATCCCCGCCCAGCGCCAGGAGCCTGCATGTCCAACATCGATGTCCGCCACGCCCACGCCCTGCCCGACGCACAGGCGCGCGCCGCGATCGAGCAGGTCGCCGCCAAGCTGTCCGAGCGCTTCGGCCTGAAGTCGTCCTGGACCGCCGATGTGCTGAACTTCTCCGGCAGCGGCGTGGACGGTGCGATCGAGCTGCAGCCGGGCGCCGTGCGCGTCACCGCCAAGCTGGGCTTCCTGCTGTCGGCGATGAAAGGCATGGTGGAAGGCGAGATCCAGCGCGTGCTGAAGGAAAAGCTGGGCTGAATCCCTGCGGCGGCCGTCACGGTCGTACAACGCCATCGCGCGCTACTCTCGGGGCAGGCCCAACTCCCACGGGAAGTGCGATGAACCGTTACGAAAACGACGACCGCCGCGACGACGACGCCTCGTTTGGCGACCAGGCCGAGCGCTTCTCGCGCAAGCTGAGCGATTCGGCCCAGCAGGTCTGGCTGGCCGGGCTCGGTGCTCTGGGCCGCGCCCAGGCCGAAGGCAGCCGCTTCTTCGATGGCCTGGTGAAAGAAGGCGAAGCCTGGGAAGCCCGCCGCCGTGAGCGCCAGGGCGACCAGGGCCCGGGCTGGCGCGACAACGTTGAATCGTCACTGGACGAAGCGCGTGAGAAGGCCTCCGGCACCTGGAACAAGGTCGAGAGGGCATTCGAGGACCAGGTGCAGGGTGTGCTCAAGCGCCTGCATGTGCCCACCGCCGACGAAGTGACCGCGCTGGAAGCCCGCATCGATGCCCTGCATGCGCGCCTGGCCAAGCTGGAAAACCGGGCAGCTTCGGGTGCAGACGCCCCCGCACCAGGCAGCCATCAGTCGCCGGACAGCGTGCCTTGATCGGCGATTGTTGCAATGCAATAAAATCTGGTTGACAATCGCGAGCAACCCGCCAATCGCTTCGGCTGCCGTTTGTTCCCTCCCCTCACGGCTTCAGGATTGGCGGGTTTTTCGTGCCTGCAGTACGCCGATCTGAGCGTTTGATCACATTTGGTGTCAGGAACCTCCTGACCCAGCGGGGCGGTGCGACCATTACACTGTCGTCTTCCGCACTCCCCCTTCCGCGCACCTCCCGCATGCTCCCCTGGATTCTGGCCCTGCTGTCGGCCCTGCTTGTCTGTTCCCTGGCCGTTGTCTATCTGTGGTGGATCAAGCGGCGCCAGAAGGAGATGCAGCTCGGTCTGCAGGCCCTGGCAGGGATGCACTGGCGCGAATTCTCGGTGCTGGTCAAGCGCATGCTTCGCGAGCAGCGCGGGTTGCGCGAACTGAACGATCCGGCCGAGGACGCGCGTGAGCCGAGCAGCGATTTCGTGCTCAGCGACGGCCCCAACCAGTGGCTGGTGTCATGCAAGCACGGCCTGGCCTACCGTATCGGCACTGCCGCAGTGAACGAACTGGGCGCCGCCGCGCGCCTGGCCGGCGCCAGGGGCGGCGTGCTGCTGACCGAGGGGCGGATCGAACGCGACGGCCGCGCCGCCGCCGAGAAGCAGGCCGTTGAAGTGCTGGATGGTCCGCGCCTGTGGCCGCTGTTGCAGCCTTACCTGCCAGGTGACATCGAGACGCGCGTGCGTGCCGGTGCACGCCACGAGGCGCTGCGCCGGATCGCTATCGCCGCGCTGGGCTCGGTCACTCTGGGCCTGCTGGTGGGCGTGGGTCTGCAGGGCCTGCATAGGGACAGCGCCGAACCGGCTGCTGCGGCGCCGGTGACCCCGACCGTGCCTGCTGAACCGGCCCGCCAACCGGCTCCGGTGGCCACGCCGGTTGCCATGCCCCCCCTGCCCACGCAGGTCTCCGCGGCCGCGCCGGCGCCCACCGATGCGCACAGCAACCCCAACCCGGATGCAGCCACCCTGGATCGCTACCAGGCCGATCTGGCCCGTGCCTTGGCTGGCAAGCCCGGCATCGCCAGCGGCGTCTGGCTCACCCGCCAGACCCTGGCCATCAACCGCACCGGCGAACTGGATGCGGTATGGCCGCTGGTCTGCGAGGAAGTGCTGCACTACCCGGCCCTGCGCAATGTCCGGATCCAGCTCAATGCCCGCCCCGGCGTGGACGAGCCGGTGCGCTGGCGGCAGTGCGCTACGTATTGATGGGGTGTCCGTAGATCCACGCCATGCGTGGATGGAATCCCTACCGCGCGCCCGGCGCGAAGCGCGCGACCAGGTCCCAGGCGTCGCCGAGGAACACCTGGCGCACGCGGGTGATCGGCTGTTCGCCGCGCCAGGTCAGGCGTTCGATCACCAGGCAGGCGGTGCCGGGCTTCACATCAAGCAGCTTGGCAGTGGCAGTATCCGCGCCCCAGGCACTGATGCGGTGCTGGGCACGGGTCCACGACACGTTCTGCAGCAACCAGCTGCCCGGCGCGGTCATGCCGAAGTCGACGTCCAGCACCTCGGGCACGCCCACCGGGCTGATCAGGCGATGCTCCAACGCCAGCGGGCGACCATCGGCCAGATGCAGGCAGCGCATCGCCAGCAGGTTTTCCTGGCCGGCCAGCTCCACCTCGCCGGCATTGCCGGCATCGGCCAGGCGCAGCTCGCGCTGCAGCAGACGATAGGCGTACTGGTGTCCGCGCGAGCCGACTTCCATCGCGATATCGGGAATCTCCAGCGCCACCTGTTCCAGGTGCGGTGGCTGCCGCGCCACGAATGAACCCGCACGACGGCGGCGTTCGATCATGCCGCTCTCGGCCAGTGCGGTCAGCACCTTGTTCACTGTCATCCGCGAGCAGCCGTACTGCTCCATCAGCTCGTGCTCGTACGGAATCCGGAATCCCGGCGCCCATTCTCCGCTGAGGATGCGGCTTTCCAGATCGCTGCGGATACGCTGGTTGAGCGTGGCGGACTTGCTGGCCTTCACGTAATGGGGTCTCGGTAGCGGGAGGCGATCAGCCCAGCACGCCACGCAGGGCGGCGGCGAAGGCGGTGGTGATCGCCTCGCGCTGCAGGTGGCGGCCCTGGGCCACGCATTGGCGGCCATGGCGCCAGACCGATCGCAGCGCGCCATTACGTGCGGCGAACACCCAGCTGTCAAGCCATGCGTCATCCTGTCGCGCCTGCAGCGCCGGGTGCCCGGCATCCAGTTCGACCAGGTCGGCACTGGCGCCGACCTGCAGGCCGGCGGCCACGCCCAGCGCCTGTGCGCCACCGAGCAGCGCCCCCTCGAACAGGAAGCGGCCGGTGCTGCGGGTGGCATCCGGGGCCAGTACGTTGCGCCCGCGCAGGGTCAGCCGCTGGCCGTACTCGAGCAGGCGCAGTTCTTCGGCCGCATCGATCAACACATTGGAATCGGAGCCGACACCGAAGCGGCCACCCTCGCGCGCGAACGCCTGCATCGGGAACAGGCCGTCGCCCAGGTTGGCTTCGGTGATCGGGCACAGGCCCGCCACCGCCTGGCTGGCCACGATGGCGGCGCGCTCGTCATCGGTGATATGGGTGGCATGCACCAGGCACCAGCGCGCATCCACCGGCGCATGGTCGTACAGCCACTGCACCGGACGCTGGCCACTCCAGGCCAGGCAGGCCTCGACTTCACGCACCTGCTCGGCGATATGGATGTGCACCGGGCCGTCGGTCAGCGGCAGCAGCGCGCTCAATTCCTCGCCGGTGACCGCACGCAGGCTGTGCGGGGCGATGCCGAGCACGGCGTCGGGCAACGCGGCCAACGCCGGCTTGGCGGCGTCCAGCAGCTGCGCGAAACCGTCCACATCGTGGATCAGGCGGCGCTGCGCTGGATTCGGCGGCGCCCCGCCGAAATCGGCATGTGCATAGAACACCGGCAGCAGGGTCAGGCCGATACCGGTCTGGTCGGCGGCGGCGGCAATCCGTGCACTCATTTCGGCGCGGTTGGCGTAGGCGTGGCCGTCGGCGCCGTGGTGCAGGTAATGGAATTCGCCGACGCGGGTGAAGCCGCTTTCCAGCATTTCCATGTAGGCCTGGGCGGCAATGGCCTGCACCGCGTCCGGGCGCAGATGGGCCAGGAAGCGGTACATCAGCTCGCGCCAGCTCCAGAAGCTGTCACCGTCACCGCCGCCGATCTCGGTCAGGCCCGCCATGCCACGCTGGAACGCGTGGCTGTGTAGGTTGGGCAGGCCCGGCACCAGAAGGCCGACGCGGGTATCACCGTCCTGCGCGCCCTGCCCGATGCTGATCGCGGCGATACGGCCGTCCTGCACCTGCAGGCGGACGTTACGGGCCCAGCCGTCGGCCAGCAGGGCATGGGCGGCATGGAAACAGTGCGGGGAACGCGAATCGGACATGGCTGGACAACCCGAAATGGACACCTATATTGTATAGACATATAAGCACAGCCGCGTTGTGGATGCCATGCACGTCGATACTCTCTGGTCCAACGTCCACCTGATCACCCTCGATGGCGAAGGGCTGGGTGTCATCCGCGATGGCGTCCTGGCCTGCGCCGACGGCCGCATCGCCCATGTCGGCGCGGCCGGCAGCGATGCCCACCTGCAGCCGACCACCCGCATCGACGGCGAGGGCCGCTGGATCTCGCCGGGCCTGATCGACTGCCACACCCACCTGGTCTACGCCGGCAACCGCGCCAACGAATTCGAGCAGCGCCTGCAGGGCGTCAGCTATGCCGACATCGCCCGTGCCGGCGGCGGCATCGTCTCCACCGTGCGCGCCACCCGCGCCGCCACGCCAGAGCAGCTGGCCCGCGAAAGCCGCCCACGGTTGCTGGCGATGCGCGCCGAGGGCGTGACCTCCCTGGAGATCAAGTCCGGCTACGGCCTGGCCCTGCCCGACGAACGCAAGCAGCTGCAGGTCGCGCGCGCGCTGGGCGAGCAATGCCGGGTCAACGTGGTGACCACCTTCCTCGGCGCACACGCGATTCCGCCAGGCCGCGAAGCACAGGAATACACCGACGAGGTGTGCAACGTGATGATTCCGGCCATCGCCGCCGAAGGCCTGGCCGAAGCGGTGGACGTGTTCTGCGAGAACATCGCCTTCTCGCCGGCGCAGGCGCGGCAGGTCTTCGAAGCGGCGCGCGCCAACGGGCTGGCGGTGAAGATCCACGCCGAGCAGCTGAGCAACCAGCACGGCGCCGAACTGGCCGCCAGCTTCGGTGCCCTCTCAGCCGACCATATCGAACATCTGGACGACGCCGGCATCGCCGCGATGGCCGCCGCCGGCACCGTGGCCGTGCTGCTGCCCGGCGCCTTCTATTTCACCCGCGATACCACCCTGCCGCCGATCGCGGCGTTGCGTGCGGCCGGCGTGCCGCTGGCGCTGGCCACCGACAGCAACCCCGGCACTTCGCCGCTGACCAGCCCGCTGCTGGCGATGAACATGGGCGCCACCCTGTTCCGCCTGACCGTGGACGAGTGCATCGCCGGCTTCACCCGTGAAGCGGCGCGTGCGCTCGGTCGCAGCGACCGCATCGGCCGCCTCGCCGTGGGCCTGGACTGCGACCTGGCGATCTGGGACATCGACGCGCCCGCCGACCTGGTCTATCGCATTGGATTCAACCCGCTGCACGCGCGCGTGGTGCGCGGACAGCCCGACCTGCCTGCCTCCTGGAGCAACACATGAGCAACACCCTGGTACTTCGCCCCGGCCATGTCACTCTCGCCCAGTGGCGGCAGGTTTATCGCGGTGCGCCGCTGGCACTGGACCCTGGCGCGCTGCCGGTGGTGCGCGCCAGTGCTGCGGCCGTCGCTGCCATCGTCGCCAAGGGCGCGCCGGTGTATGGCATCAACACCGGCTTCGGCAAGCTGGCCAGCGTGCGCATCGAGCGCGAGGACCTGGCCACCCTGCAGCGGAACATCGTCCTCTCGCATGCCGCCGGCGTGGGCGAACCGATGCCAGCCAGCGTGGTGCGCCTGATGATGGCGCTGAAGCTGGTCAGCCTGGCGCAGGGGGCTTCGGGCATCCGCGAGGAAACCCTGCTGCTGCTGGAAGCGATGCTGGTCAAGGGCGTGCTGCCGGTGGTGCCCGCGCAGGGCTCGGTCGGTGCCTCGGGTGACCTGGCACCGCTCTCGCACCTGGCCAGCGTGATGCTGGGCGTCGGCGAAGCCTTCATCGGCGGCGAGCGCCTGCCGGCGGTCGATGCGCTGGCACGCGCCGGCCTGCAGCCGATCGAACTGGGCGCGAAAGAAGGCCTGGCGCTGCTCAACGGCACCCAGTTCTCCACCGCCTATGCGCTGGCGGGCCTGTTCGAGATCGAGACTGTGTTCCAGGCCGCGCTGGTCACCGGCGCGCTGTCGGTGGAAGCGGCCAAGGGTTCCGACACGCCCTTCGACCCCCGCATCCACGCCATCCGCGGCCAGCGCGGGCAGATCGCCACCGCCGCCACCCTGCGCACGCTGATGCAGGGCTCTGACATCCGCGAATCGCACCGCGACAACGACGTGCGCGTGCAGGACCCATACTGCCTGCGCTGCCAGCCACAGGTGATGGGCGCCGCACTGGACATCCTGCGCCAGGCCGCCACCACGCTGGAAATCGAAGCCAACGGCGTGTCCGACAATCCGCTGGTGTTCACTGATACCGGCGAAGCGCTGTCCGGTGGCAACTTCCACGCCGAGCCGGTGGCCTTCGCCGCCGACATGCTGGCGATGGCGGTGTGCGAGATCGGTTCGATCAGCGAGCGCCGCCTGGCGATGCTGGTCGACCCGGCACTGTCCGGCCTGCCGGCGTTCCTGACCCCGCGCCCGGGCCTGAATTCCGGCTTCATGATTCCGCAGGTGACCGCCGCCGCGCTGGTCTCGGAAAACAAGCAGCGCGCCTACCCGGCCAGTGTTGATTCGATCCCGACCTCGGCCAACCAGGAAGACCATGTGTCGATGGCTGCACATGGCGCGCGCCGCCTGCTGCAAATGGCCGAGAACGCCGCCAATGTGATCGGCATCGAGCTGCTGGCCGCCGCACAGGGCTGCGACTTCCACGCCCCGCTGCGCTCCAGTGCCGCACTGGAAAGCGTGCGCGCCACCCTGCGTGCGCAGGTGCCGACGCTGGAAGAAGACCGCTACTTCCACCCGGACATGGTGATTGCCACGAATCTGGTGCGCAGTGGCGCGCTGGCGCAGGGCCTGACCGACCTGCTGCCAACCGTGGAACCGCAGGCATGAATACCCATCCCGAATGGCTGACGGTGCACGAGGGCGACGCCCCCCTCATCGTCAGCTTCCCGCATACCGGCAGCGAGCTGCCGCACGACCTGATCGGCGACTACCACTCGCCGTGGCTGGCCCGCCGCGATGCCGACTGGTGGGTGCATGAGCTGTACGACTTCGTGCGTGGCATGGGCGCGACCACGGTGCGCTCGGCGATCTCGCGTTCGGTGATCGATCTCAATCGTGATCCCAGCGGGGTGTCACTGTACCCGGGCCAGAACACCACCGGCCTGTGCCCGCTGACCACCTTCGACAACCAGCCGCTGTACCACGCCGGGCGCGAACCGGATGACGCGGAAATCGCGCGCCGCCGCGACACGTATTTCCTGCCTTACCACGATGCGCTGGCTTCGCAGATCACCCGCCTGCGTGCTCGCCACGGTACCGTGGTGGTGTATGACGCGCATTCGATCCGCTCGCACATCCCGCATCTGTTCGACGGTGAGCTGCCGCAGTTCAACCTGGGCACCGCCGGCCCGTCCGGCGCGCCCGACACGTCCTGCGACAACGCCCTGAGCGATGTGGTGGAAAACCTGCTGAAGATCAGCGGCATGAGCCAGGTGCGCAACGGCCGCTTCAAGGGCGGCTGGATCACCCGTCACTACAGCAACGTCGCCGGCGGCGTGCACAGCCTGCAGATGGAGCTGGCCTGCCGTGGCTACATGCACGAGCCCCTGCCCGACCAGGTGGACGAGCACAGCTGGCCCACCCCGCTCGACCCCGACCACGCCGCACCGCTGCGCCACACGCTGGCGCAGGTGCTCAATGCCTGCCTTGAATTCGCTACGAACCGGAGCGCCGCATGACCCGCAACGACCCGTCCCGCACCCTCGCCGCGCCGACCGGCACCACGCTCAATGCCAAGAGCTGGCTGACCGAAGCACCGCTGCGCATGCTGATGAACAACCTGCACCCGGATGTGGCCGAACGCCCGCAGGAACTGGTGGTGTACGGCGGCATCGGCCGCGCCGCACGCGACTGGGAAAGCTTCGATGCCATTGTCGAGACGCTCAAGCGCCTGGACGATGACCAGACCCTGCTGGTGCAGTCGGGCAAGCCGGTGGGCGTATTCCGCACCCACGCCGATGCACCGCGCGTGCTGATCGCCAATTCCAACCTGGTGCCGCGCTGGGCCAACTGGGACCACTTCAACGAGCTGGATAGGAAGGGCCTGGCCATGTACGGCCAGATGACCGCCGGCAGCTGGATCTACATCGGCGCGCAGGGCATCGTGCAAGGCACCTACGAGACCTTCGTTGAAATGGGGCGCCAGCATTTCGGTGGCGACCTGACCGGAAAGTGGCTGTTCACTGGCGGCCTGGGTGGCATGGGTGGCGCACAGCCCCTGGCTGCCGTGATGGCCGGCGCCTCCTGCCTGGCCGTCGAGTGCCGCAAGAGCAGCATCGACATGCGCCTGCGCACCGGCTACCTGGACACCTGGACCGACAATCTGGACGAAGCGCTGCGCCTGATCGACGAGTCGTGCAAGGCTGGTGCGCCGAAGTCGGTGGGCCTGCTCGGCAACGTCGCCGATGTGCTGGCCGAACTGCTGGCGCGCGGAGTGAAGCCGGACCTGTTGACCGACCAGACCTCTGCGCACGACCCGGTGAATGGCTACCTGCCACAGGGCTGGACGGTCGAGCAGTGGGACGAGAAGCGCGTGAGTGCACCGAAGGAAGTGGAGAAGGCCGCGCGTGCCTCGATGGCCAACCACATCCGCGCCATGCTCGGCTTCCACGCGCTGGGCGTGCCCACCGTGGACTACGGCAACAACCTGCGGCAGATGGCGCTGGAGGAAGGCGTGGCCAATGCCTTCGATTTCCCCGGTTTCGTGCCGGCCTATATCCGCCCGCTGTTCTGCCGTGGCATCGGCCCGTTCCGCTGGGCCGCGCTGAGTGGCGACCCGGAGGACATCGCCAAGACCGACGCCAAGGTGAAGGAACTGATTCCAGACAACCCGCACCTGCACCGCTGGCTGGACATGGCGGCCGAGAAGATCAAGTTCCAGGGCCTGCCGGCACGCATCTGCTGGGTCGGCCTGGGTGATCGCGATCGTCTGGGCCTGGCGTTCAACGAGATGGTGGCCAACGGCGAACTGAAGGCGCCCGTGGTGATCGGCCGTGACCACCTGGACAGCGGCAGCGTGGCGTCGCCGAACCGCGAAACCGAAGCGATGGCCGACGGCTCCGATGCGGTGTCCGACTGGCCACTGCTGAACGCCCTGCTCAATACCGCCAGTGGCGCAACCTGGGTCTCGCTGCACCACGGTGGCGGCGTCGGCATGGGCTTCTCGCAGCACGCCGGCATGGTGATCGTCTGCGACGGCACCGAGGCAGCGGCCAAGCGGATTGGCCGCGTGCTGTGGAACGACCCGGCCACCGGCGTGATGCGCCATGCCGATGCGGGCTATGAGATCGCGATCGACTGCGCGAAGGAAAAGGGACTGGATCTGCCGGGGATTCTGGGCTGATCCAAGGGGTGCCGGCCAGCGGCCGGCACTACCGCAAGGCACCTGTAGAGCCGAGCCATGCTCGGCTCAATGCGTCCGGGCCCGCGACGCCTGACCCGAAGGCAGCCGAGCAGGGGCTCGGTTCTACATGCTTGACCCGCTCTTCCGTCGTGACCAACATGCGCCATCACCGCTGATGGATCACCGCGATGTACCGCACGCTCGCTGCCGCATTGCTCTGCACGCTATTGGTGATTCCGCCCGCTTCGGCGCGTGACGTCCCCACCGCTCTCTCCACTCAGCTCAACACCCAACTGCAGACCAACCGCGAGCGCTACGGCATCGCCGGGCAAGCGGCGCTGGTTGCCCACAACGGCCAGGTGCTCTACCAGGGCGCCAGCGGTGAACGTGATCCCGCTGCCCATGCGCCCGCCACCGTCGAGACCATCTTCGCCGCGCAGTCGATGGCCAAGCTGCTGACCAGCACGCTGGTGATGCAACTGGTGGATCAGGGCAAGGTGGATCTGGATGCACCAGCCAGCCGCTATGTGCCGGACCTGCCGTCAGCATGGCAGGCGATCCGCGTACGCGACTTTCTCAACCACAGCTCGGGCATCGGCGAGTACTACGACCGCGTGGACAACCGTTGGGTCAGCAAGGGCTACCCCGGTGTAGCCCCTGACCTTGGCGCTGCACTGAAGGTGGCCGGCGCGGCACCGATGCAGTTCGCCACCGGCAGCCGCGTGCAGTACACCCAGGCCAACTACCTGGTGCTGACCGCCCTGCTGGAAGCGCATTACCACAAGCCCTACCCGGCCATCGCACGCGAACGCATCCTGCAGCCGCTGAAGATGACCAGCACTTCGTGGGGCGTCGCCAGCGTGCCCGCCGAGCGCGCGGCGGTACCGTACATCGGCAAGGACAGCCAGCTGCAGCCGGCCAATGAAGATCCCTGGCCCAACTACGGCTGGGGCCATGCCGACCTGCAGACCACCGTGGGCGACATGCACCGCTTCCTGCAGGCGCTGGCGACCGGCAGGCTGCTGCGCACGGCGACCCTGGAAAAACTCTGGCAGCCGCAGAAACTGAACGGTGGCGGCAGCAACTTTTTCTCCACTGGCTGGGACACCACCCGCAGCGACGGCTACACCCAGGTCGGCCATGATGGCGGCACCCGCGTTCGTGCGCGGTTGGCTTACAAAGGCACGCTGGCCGGCGGCTACTGGGTGTTCGTGTACCTGACCAACGGCAGCGCCCGCAATGTCTGGTCCAGCACGCTGGTGGAGAGCACGATGGCGGTCGCCGCGCCGCAGGAGTTTCCGCATGCGGTGCTGTCCGAGCGGCTGATCGCGTATGCGCTGGATGACAGCATCGATGCAAAAACGCAGATGCGTAGCTGGCTGCGCGACAGCAATGGCGTTCCCACAGATGAACTGGAACGTGCGATCAATGGTGATGGCTATGCCATCCGCGAAAGCCTCGGCGCACGCAAGGCACTGAAGGTGTTCGCGCTGAACACCGAGCTGTATCCGGATTCGGCCAACGCGTGGGACAGCCTGGCCGAGTGTCATGCGGCGCTGGGTGATGCAGAGATTGCCAAGGCGCTGTACGCGAAGGCAAAGGCGCTGGCGAAGCCTTCGCCGTAAACCCTGCTGTAGAACCGAGCCCATGCTCGGCTGCTCTTCGTGGCGATCGCAGAGAACCCGCGCTGCGCGCGATAGCCGAGCGTGGGCTCGGCTCTACAGCAACACGGCGGGCAGCCCATACGCCGCCGGCGGGTGACGCGGCGCCGCCGAACTGTTAACTTGCGCGCCACTTTCGTGGTTTACAGCATTCCCGCATGTCGCTTCCGTCGTACCGCCCTAACCCGTCGCTGCTGTTCCTGGCCGTTTCCCTCGGCCTCTCCTCCACTGCCGCAGCCGCCCCACAGGCCACCACGCTGGATGCCGTACAGGTCACGGCCGCCGATGCCAGCGCGCAGGCGCGCGAGGCACTGAAACGCGTACCGGGCGCCAGCAACGTCATCGATGTAGCCAAGGCCGACAGCCGCCTGTCCAGCAGCGCCGATGTACTCGCCTACCAGCCGGGCATCAGCGCACAGTCCCCGGGCAACGAAGGCACCAAGATCTCGATCCGTGGCTCGGGCATCAACCGGGGCCCGGGTGCGCACGCCTCGGGCATCGCCGTGTCGATCGACGGTCTGCCGCTGACCGGCCCGGGTGGTACGCCCTATGAGCTGCTGGAACCACTGTGGCTGTCGCGCGTGGAAGTCCTGCGCGGCGCCAACGGTCTCCAGCGCGGCGCGCTGGCGCTGGGCGGTGCCATCGACTACGTCAGCCGCAGCGGTCGCGATTCGGCGGGCGCGCAGCTGCACTACGAAGCCGGCAGCCGTGGCTACCAGAAGCGCGCCCTCAGCTGGGGGGGCGTCAGCGGTGATGTCGATTACTTCCTGGCCTACACCGATACCGAGTTCGATGGCTACCAGCGCCATGCCCGCGGTGATGGCAAGGGTGCAATGGCCAACATCGGCTGGCAGATCACGCCGGACCTGCAGACGCGCTTCTTCGTGCGCTACCGCGAAACCAATCACGAAACACCCGGTCGCCTCACCCGCGATCAGATCCGCAACGATCCACACGCCGCGAATGCCGCCAACCTGGCCATCGACGCGCGTCGCCCGCAGCCGGGCAGCACTTGGCTGGGCAATGTCACCACGCTGCAGATCGATGAGGACTCCTCGCTGCAGGCCGGGCTGGTCTATCACAGGTACCCGATGGACCTGAACGAGAGCCTGTACCGCCAGCAGCTGGACTACGCCAACCTCAACGCCACGCTGGATTACCGCCATCGCCACACGCTGTTCGGGCTGGGCAGCGACACCACGATCGGGCTGCGCGTCACCCACGATCTGGACGCCGATGTGCGCGAGTCGCTGCGCTTTGCCAGCAACGGCTATGCCGCCGGCACGCGTACGCGTGATTTCCGCCACCACGGCACCGACAGCACGCTGCACATCAGCAATACCCTCACCTTCAATGACCGCCTGCGCATGCAGACCGGGCTGGCACTGATCAACACCCGCCGCGATGTGCAGGTGACCTGGCCAAGCAGCGGCGGCCGCCTGCGTGACCGCGACTGGGACTACGCGCCGCGGCTGGGCTTCACCTGGCAACATAGCGCGCAGACGCAATGGTTCGGCAACCTCAGCCGCTCGGTAGAGGCGCCGCATCCATGGTCGATGATCTGGGGCTCGAACCAGTACTTCGGGCCAGGCAATGGCCCGTCTACCGGCCGCCAGCGCGCGCCGGTGCCGATGCAGAACCAGACCGCCACCACGCTGGAACTGGGTGCGCGCGGCGATGCGGCGCTGGGCCGCTGGGAATTGACCGGCTACTACGCGCATGTGAATCACGAGCTGCTGAGCGTGGAACTGCAACCGGTACCGAACCTGTTCATCGCAGAAAGCAACGCCAGCCCCACCGTGCACCGTGGCATCGAAGCTGGATTGGACAGCACACTGTGGCAGGCCGCGCCGGGGCGCCTGTCGTTGCGCCAGGCGTACACCTTCAATGATTTCCGTTACCGCCACGACGCGCGCTTCGGCAGCAACCGCCTGCCCGGCCTGCCGCGCCACGCCTACCAGGCCGAGCTGCGCTTCGATCACGCGTCCGGCCTGTACGCTGCGCTCAATACCGAATACGCCTCGCGCATCGCAGTGGACTACGCCAACAGCTCCTGGGCCGACAGCCATGTGATCTTCGGCAGCCGCATCGGCTACGACGCACCCGGTGGCCGCTGGCAGGCCTGGGCGGAGATGCGCAACCTCGGCAACCGCCACTACGCCGCCACGGTCACGCCGGGCTACGACGACGCTGGCAAGGATGTCGCGCGCTCGACGCCGGGCGAAGGTCGTGGCGTCTATGCAGGCGTGCGCTTGCGCTTTGATTGATGAACGCAGGCGGTGCCGGGCGTAATCCGGCGCCCTCTGCCGCTCTCGTCAATGGGCGTACGTCCAGGGCCGCAGTATGCGGCCGTCCCATACGCCGCCCAGACCCCGTTCCGGGGGTCTGGCTATCCAGCGTCCTTGTTCCCGATGCAGTACGACAAGCTCCCGGTAGACGAAATCGTCGGAACACGAATCCCAGGCGACCGCGATCATAGCCCACTGTCCATCGACTGGCCTGGGCTGCGGCACTCTCGGTCTGGCTTGAACGAGGTATCTGTCATCACGACTCCGCCAACGGGGGCCACAGACCGTGTCCAAAGCTCATATGGCGGACAGGCTGCACTCGAACATGCTCCCATCCGCCCTTCCTGCGGTGCAGAAGGTAGAGGACGCGCATACCCATTCCTCCACTGCACAGGTCCGAGGCGACCGATGCCATTGCCCAGTTCCCGTCCAGGCTGAACACAGGTCGCTGCAGATAGACAACGCCCAGATCCCGATTGCCCGGTCCCCCCATGCATCCTTCGATACCGCGCGCGCGTCGTTGCTGAAGCTCGTCCCACGTCATACGTTGCGCCCGCACATGCGCAAGCTCAAACGCGAGGTCGGGTACCCGTGCAGCCCGGCGGTTTACGACCTGCAGCATCGACTCCAGATGCTGCTGCAGTTGAAAGGACGCCGCACTGTCATCATCGCGCCACTCGACGACGCTGTGACGAACCTGGCAGACCGGGGCGGGATCTCCTTCACCGCAGGAGGGCGCGGTCCATTCCATCACAGCGAATGGCATGCCGGGCTCCCGGCCGTGCGGCTCGAAGTGCGCTGACGCGAGGTCTTCCAGCGGCACCGCCGCGGTCGCGAACCCACTGTTACCGGTCAGCATCGGGGAAGGGACTGCCTTGATGGGAGTCGGTGGTACGGGCAGATTTCCTGGTGGTGTCGGTCGCAGGTCGATGAGCTCTGCCATCACCTCGGCCTGCATCCTTGCCGTTCCCAGATTGATCGGAGGCGGGCCGACATCCTGCCGCCACTGCGGGCGCACGCTGGCCATCAGCGCTACGACTGCAACCATCGATAGAACGACCGTTGTGGCCAGGACGCGTTTCCGTGCAATGCGCTGTCGCATGAAGTTCCTGGAAGAAATGAAGCGGGTTGGGATATCGGCCGGGAACGTGGCGCTACAGCGCTTGAATGGCCTGCAGCAGATGGGTCGCATCTGGCGCGAGTTCCTGCGCGAGCCAGCCCAGCACCACAAAGAACAGCAGCAGGCCGAGCAGCGGCCAGATCGTGTGCGTCACGCATACCCGCCACCACCCCTGCTCGTGCATGCCCTGCATGCGCCGATACAGGCCACCGGCGATGGCGGCGTCCACCAGCAGTTCGGCCATCAGCACCGGCGCCGACCACACCACCCACACGCTCGCCAGCAGGACGGTCGCCACCAGCGCGACGATGCCGAGGATCGCCAGCAACGGCAGGCCCGCTTCGTCTTCGGCCAGGCCGGTCAACGGCAGCTGACCGGCATCGCCGCCGCTGACCTGCGCCGACTCATTCCACGAAGCTGATGCGCCGCCACCTCCAGAACGGCCACCGACGCCGCTCCACGGTGATTCCAAGGGACTTCCGCGAGGCGATGGGCTGCCACTGCCCACATCCGGCGACAGGCCATCCAGCACGTTGTCCCAGCGCCAGCGGATCCAGATCCACATCAGCAGCAGGAACACGCCATAGGCCAACAGCACGGCCATCGGGTAGCGAAGCAGCATCGCGTCGATGCCGGCCAGACGCAGCACATGCGAGGCAAGAAAACCGGCCGCACCGGTCAGGGCCACGATCAGCGCCATCTGCAGGCGTGGCCAGCCGCGTTCCTGCAGATGTTGCCGCGCGCGCACGAGCTCACCGGCGCGGTTCACCGGCAACTTCAGCGGGCTCCGCGCAAAGAAACGGGTGCGTTTCATCGGCGCCACCGGGTGCCGCGGATCGTGCAGCGGGGAAGCTCGAAAACCTGATGCTGCATGCGGACATCCTTGCCGGGCACGCGTGGGTGGTGTTGCGCGGATTCTACCGCGGTCGGGGCCACTGTCCAGACGACGGGCCGAGGCCATCGATCATCAGCTGCGGTCGACGATCCGCACGATGCGACCGTCCTCAAAAGCGAACTCGCTGTGTCCCTGCAGTGCCAGTTCCGTCCCCGCGCTGGGACCATCGGGAATGTCCTGCGCGAACACGCCGCGCCAGCCGATGCTGGCCAGCACCACGCCATCCTTGAAGGTCAGCTCGAGCAACCGCTGCTCGCGCTCACGGAACAACGGCGCCGATTGCCGTGCCAGTTCGCCGAAGGCATCAATGCCTTCGGTGACCATCGTCAGCCGGCCACCACTGTGATTCTCGAAACGCACGTCATGCGCCAGCACCGCCAGCATGGCGTCGATGTCGAAGCGGTTGTAGGCCTGCAGGTAGTGCTCGATCAGATGGCGGCAGTGCGATTCGTCCACGGCGGCGTCCAGTCAGGGCCTGCGCCGAGTCTCCCGCGACCGTGCCGCCGGATCAAGGCGGCGCAGCGGCCTTCAGCAACTGCGCGGCCACCTGGTCGAACGGAGCGATGTCCTGCAGTGCGCGGCTCATCGCCACCGCGCCTTCCACGCTGGCAATCACCAGGCTGGCCAAGCCGGCCGCAGCGGTCGAATCATGACCATCGGCGATGAAGGCAGCCGCCAGGTGCCCCTGCCAGCGCACGAACACCTCGGCGGCGGCCACGCGTGGCTGGCTCGGTGCGGCATCCATCGGCTCTTCCACTGCGGCGGCCAGTACCGGGCAACCGGCACGGAACTGCGTGCGCAGCAGGCGCTCGCGCCACATGGCCAGGAACTGCTGCAGGCCTTGCACCGCCCCGCCCTTCAGCAGCTCCACCAGCAGCGCTTCCACCTTGTCGCCGGCCATGTGGGTGGCACGCGCCAGCAGCTCCTGCTTGCCGCCGGGAAAATGGTGGTAGGTGGAACCCAGCGGCGCCTCGGCCAGCTTGGTCACCTCACGGATGCTGGTGGCATTGAGGCCCACACGCGCCAGCATCTGTGCCGCAGCATCAATCACGCGTTGGGGCGCATCAGAGGGGCGCGGGCTCACGGCAAGCTCCTTGCCAGGACAGTCGTTATAGATTAGCGTACCGGCGATTCTATAACAGTCGTCATAATCATGAATCTCTGGTTCCGCCTGCTCCATCTGCTGCTGTGCAGCCTGTTCCGGCCGAAGCTGGAGGCCCCGTTCGGAGTCTCGCGGCTGCGTTTCCGGGTGCTGCCCAACGACCTGGACAGCAACCTGCACATGACCAACGGCCGCTACTGGAACATCTTCGACCTGGGCCGGCTGGACCTGATCCTGCGCATGGGCCTGGGGCGGGTGGCGCTGCGCGAGAAGTGGGCACCGATCGTCGGCGCCGGCACCATCCAGTTCCGCCGCGAGCTGAAGCCGTTCCAGCGTTTCATCCTGGAAACCCGCCTGGTCGGCTGGGTCGGCTCGCGCGGCATCATGGAGCAGCGCGTGCTGATCGGGCCCGAGCAGAAGATCGCCACCCGTGCGCTGCTGGTCACCGGCATCTACGACCGGCGCGCGCGCCAGTTCCTGGGCATGCCGCAGATGATGGAAGCGATCGGCGTGGTCGCGCCGCCCTCGCCGCCGCTCAGTGCGGCCGCCGAAGCGCTGCTGGCGGCCGATGCCGCATTGAAGCAGGACGATGCCTGAGCCACAGGTGGAAGCCGACCTGCATGCGGCGCTTTTCGCCGCGCCGCTGGCGGCCCGCCCAGCGGTTGGCTGATGCCCCAGGACAGTGCGGCAGATCCGCTGGAGATCAGTTTCGGTACGTTGCTGTCGACAAACCTGCCTGCCGCAGCGACTTCTGCTGCAGCGCGCATTTGACCGCCGCTTCGGCCAACGGCGCCATCACCGCATAGCCCTCCGCCGTAGGGTGCACGCCATCGTCAGCCAGTGCCGGATCGAGGCCGCCAGCCGCATTGGCCATCGGCGTGTAGTAGTCCAGATAGACCAGATGCTGTGCATCTGCATAGCGCTTCAACGCCGTGTTCAATGCACGCACCTTCGGCGCGGGCGTTGTTCCCGGCAGCCACGGATAGTCGCTGACCGGCAGCACCGAGGCCAGCACCACGGCGATGCCATGCGCGCGCGCCAGCTCCACCATCGCGTGCAGGTTGTCTTCGATCATCGCCTGCGTGGAGGGGCCGGTGTTACCAGCGATGTCGTTGGTGCCGGCCAGGATCACCACCACCTGTGGCTTCAATGCCAGCACGTCCTGCGGGAAACGCACCAGCATCTGCGCCGTGGTCTGGCCGCTGATGCCGCGATTGAGCCAGCCTTTGCCAGGGAAGAACGAGGCGCTGCCTTCCCTGCCCCAGCCTTCGGTGATGGAATCGCCGTAGAACACCACGCGCGGCTGGCCGGATGCAGGAGCGGGCAGCTGTGCGTTGGCATCGCGGTAGCGCTGCAGCTGCGGCCAATCAGCCAGGCGCTGCTGCATGAAACGCACTTCGTCTGCGCGCAGCTCTCCGACCGGCTTCAGCAGCAGTGGATTGACCGCCGCAGCTTCGGCCGCCCTCAGCGGCGCGCCCAGCGCCATGCAAACGGCGACGGCAGCGGCAAGCAGCACGGGTACACGCATGCGGGTTCTCCAGCAAACCAGACCCGCAGTCTAACGCCCCAACGCTGCGTCATCGCGAAGCCGAGCGCGCTGCCACACCGGTCACCTTGGCCGGCATCCACATGCCCGGCGTCCAGCCGCTGGCGGCCAGAATCGCCTTCGGGTCATCCTGCTGGATCAGCGCACGCACCGCCTCGTGCTTGTCCTTGGCCTGAAGGTAGTACGCCTTGGCGATGCGGTAACCCACCCAGTAGCCCAGGTCGTAGGGCGCCTGCGAACCGGGTGAGTAGTTGTACAGCCACGGTGACAGATCGGTGCTGTCCAGATCCAGCGCGAATGCGCTTTCGATATGCACTTCGCGGCCACGCGTCCAGGCGGCATGGCGCCCGTTGCCGACGTTGCCGGAGATCAGCTCGGTGATGAACTCGGCGATGCCTTCGCCCAGCGAGATGCGCAGCACGGTCGCGCGCGGATCACCCGGCTCGACGTCGATCAGGCCGGTCTGCTGGATATGCACGTACTCGTGCGCGATCACGTGGACGAAGCGATCCTGCACATTGGGATTCATGAAATCGGCTGCGCACAGCGCTTCCAGGCCGATGATCACGCCGCTTTTCGAGGTCAGGCCGACCGGGCGGCCGCGGCCCACGGCGATGGTCACCGCAGGGAATGTGGTCTTCGGGTAGATCGCCTGCAGATTGGCGAACACCTGCACCAGGCGCTGCTTCACCGCCGGTAGCTCGGCCAGGCAGGTTCGTCCCTGCGCGTACAGCGCCGGCTGGTTGGCGATGGCCTCGGCGATGCGTTCGGCGGTGACCCGGCGCGCCTTGGCCAGCTCGGCCAGGCCGGTCGAACCCTCGGCCAGATACCCGTGCAACTGGGCAACACTGGGCTTGCCGCCAGCGCTGTCGTAGAGCGCATAGAAGCGACTGACATCCTCGGTGAGGATCTGTGGGCCCGCCGGTGCGGCGGCGGTGGCCACGCCGATCGCCCCGCCAAAGGCCAGGGCCAGCAGGCCGCGCAGGATCATGTACATCGCTCCGTCCTTGGTGGTGTGCATGCAAGGCGCGCAATCTACCACTCTGCGCGGCCTGCCGCAGCCGGAGGATGCGGCCACCCGTGGGCTATGCCAGACTCCCCCCGGGCAGCCAGCCACGGATGACGGAGCACGCACCATGATGATCGTTCCCGCCTACTGGGCCGAAGCCCGCGTGCAGGCCCGCTTCCGTGGCCGTGCGCTGGTCGTGCGCCGCTTTGGCTGGTCCGATGAGGGCCCCGCCGAAGCCCAGGCGCATGCCGATGCCCGCGCCAACGAGGCACTCCACGCCATCGTTGCCGGGCAACCGCTGCCACGCCGCGAGGTGCGCAGCAATTACGGTGTGGAAGGCGTGCCGATCCGCGAACAGATCGTGCAGCGCGATGGCGACGTGGTCATCACCCGCAACAGTTACGGCGCGTTGTGCCTGAACAGTCCGGATGTGCTGTTCGCCGACATCGACCATGCGCAGCCACCAGCCGGTTGCGTGATACCGGCGATCGTCGCTGCGGTCGTGCTGCTTGCCGGTGCAGTCATCGGCACCCTGCTGTGGCACTGGCTGGTGGGCCTGGTCCTGGGCGTGGCGGCAGTGCTGCTGGTCAACGCGGCAGTGCTGATGCGGCGGAAGCAACGCCTAGCCGCCGCCGGCGGCGTTGAAGGACTTGCGTTGAAGCGCGTGGAGGCCTTCAGCGCACGGCACCCGGATTGGCATCTGCGTGCCTACCGTACCCCGGCCGGCCTGCGCCTGCTGGCGATGCACGCGACGTTCGCGCCCGAAGACGAGCAGCTGCAGGGGTTGTTCAAGGACCTCGGCACCGACGCACTGTACGCACGCATGTGCCGGCTGCAGCACTGCTTCCGTGCGCGGCTGAGCCCCAAGCCTTGGCGGGTCGGCCTGAAGTACCGCATCCGGCCGCCGGTGGCGGCGTGGTCTTCCGAGCAGGCCCACAATCCCGACCGCCTGGCCTGGATCGCCGAGTACGAAAAGAAGAGCGCCGGCTTCGCGGCCTGCACCTACCTGCGCAGCTTCGGCGACACCGCCCGGGTGCATGCCAAGGCCGAGCATGTGCGTGACCTGCATGACCGGCTGTCACGCGCGCAGGACCGCCTACCGCTGGCGTGAGGGCGGGTACTCAGTCAGCGCTCTGCACGAACGGCTGCCCTGCCAGGGTAGTGCCCAGCCGCACCGCGATCTGTTGACCGTCCTTTTCGAAGGTCGTCGCACATTGCTTTCCATCCTTCTGGCATCCGACTTCCGGAAAGCCGTCCAGCGATTCCGGCGCGCCCTGCGCAGGTTTTGCCCGCCAGCCTGCGGCATCCAGCAGGCGCTTGGCCTTGGCGTAAGGCATGCCGGCGATGATCCCCAGCTGCGCCAATTCGGTGGGCAATGGCTGCGCACCTGCAGTTGAGACCAGGACCAAGGACAACGTTGCAGCAAGAAGGATGGCTTTCATTGCACCGACCTGGAACGAGCTATCAGGTTCAGCCTAGACCATTTGCGCGGCGTGCGAATGTGCCGGTAACACGTCGTTACCGAGCCTCCACAGTTGATTGCATAGCACCTGCAACTGTTTACAGGCCAACGGATAGCCGAGCGTGGGCTCGGCTCTACAGCAGGATGCAGGAAGGCCACCCGGAGGTGGCCTTCCTATTCCTTTACTTGGCGTTCTTCACGTAGGTGTCGAACCAGTCCAGCATTTCCGCCACCAGCTGCTCGTTCGATTCCAGCGCGGTGTACCAGTGCGGTTCGTTGGGCAGCATCACCAGGCGGGTGGTGCCGCCGTTACCGCGGATCGCCTGGTACAGCTTGCGCGACTGGAACGGCTCGGTGCCCGGGTTGGCATCGTCCTCGCCATGGACCAGCAGCAGCGGCAGCTTGATCTTGTCGGCATAGAAGAACGGCGACGCCTTCAGGTACACGTCCTGCGCCTGCCACACCGAACGACGCTCGTTCTGGAAGCCGAACGGGGTGAAGGTCTTGTTGTACGAACCGCTGGTGGCCACGCCGGCCTTGAACAGGTTGGTGTGCGCGATCAGGTTGGCGGTCATCAGGCCGCCGTGGCTGTGCCCGGTCACGCCGATGCGGTTGCGGTCGACCACGCCCATCTCCACCGCCTTGTCCACCGCCGCCTTGGCGTCGGCTTCCAACTGCTCCAGGTAGGTGTCGTAGGCGTTCTTCGGATCGCCCACGATCGGGAACGAGGCATTGTCGATGATCGCGTAACCCGCCAGCAGCATCAGCCGGTACGGCTGCAGGCGGGTAAACGTCTGCTGTGAGCCGGACACCTGGCCGGCCTGTGCGGCGCTGGCGAAGTCGGCCGGGTACGCGTACAGGATCGCCGGTACACGCTGGCCCTGCTTGTAGCCCGGCGGCGTGTAGAGAGTGAACGACAGCTCCACACCGTCGGCACGCTTGTAGGTCACCAGCTGCTTCTTGATCTGGCGCACTTCCGGGGTCGGGTCAACCAGCCTGGTCAGCGCGGTCGCGCTGGACGCGAACTGCGCCTCGCCGGCTTTGGCGCCGGCCACAACCTCACCCTGCTGGCGGATGAAGGCATTGGGCGGATCGATCACCGACTGGTGCCAGGTCAGGTAGCGGCCCGGCGTGCTGCTGAAGCCAAGGAACTGCTCATAGGCATCGGCACTGCTGCGGAACAGGCGCTCGCTCTTCAGCGAGCCCAGGTCCAGGCGGTCCAGGAACGGGCGGTCGCCCTGCGGCGAGGCGCCGCGCCCGCTGAGGAATACATGGTTGCCCTCCTGGCGCACGACCTGCGCGCCGTTCGGCAGGCGGGTAAAGACCAGGTTGCCGGGGTCGCCGTACAGCTCATCACTGGACATGTCCCACAGCAGCCGCCCTTCCTTCTGCGGCTGGTCCACATCGACGATACGGGTCTGCACCCAGTGCCGGTTCTCGTCATTCTCGTGCTGGAACGCCACGGCCGGATCGGCGGTCCATGCATAGCCTTCGAAGCGCTGCGCGGTGCGGGCGATTTCCACTGGCTTGCCGTTGAACGGTGCCTTCAGCATCAGCACGCGGTCGCGATGCGGCACGCTGACCTTCCAGTCACCCTTGTCCAGCGCTTCGGCATAGACCAGGGTGGCCGGATCGGTGGCGCGCCAGTCAAACCCACGCGGGCCTTCCGGCACGCCGTGCACCGGCACGCGATCGGCCAGCGGCAGGCTGGCGATCGGCGTGCTGCGGCCAGTGCTCACATCCAGCACGGCCACGTCATTGGCGAAGCGCTGGTAGGTCACTGCATGGGAGTACGGTGCCTTGATCGATTCGGTCAGCACATGCACACCATCGGGCGCGGCGCTGACGTCGTTGAACAACGCCGGCTGCCCGACCGGACGCACGCTGCCGGCGGCGGTGTCGACCACGGCCAGCTGCGAGGCGCCGTAGTAGGCGAAGAGCTTCTCGTCATGCACGCTGGTCAGCGTGTCGCGCGCCTCATAGGTGCTGCTCTCGCCGCTGCTGCCCAGCGACTCCTGTGCATCCGGGCCGGTCGGTACGCCGCCGTTGGACGGTGCCGGGCCCTGGTTGGCCGGCACCAGCTTCACCAGCAGGTTCTGGCTACCGCCCAGCCACTGCACGGTATTGCCGAAGATCGGGTTCAGCTGCACATTCGGCACCTGCTTCACCTGGCCGGTGGCCGCATCGCCCACCCACAGCTGCACGCTGGTATCGACGGCATTCTGGAAGGCGAAATGGCGGCCATCGGCCGACCACAGCGCGCCGGTGGCGCAGCCCTGCGGCAGGTTGACCTTGGTCTCCTTGCCGCTGCCGATATCGACCAGGGTGAAGTCGGCCACGCAGGCCGGAATGCCATAGCCACCCGGGGTGTCATGGCGGCTGCGGTTCTTCGGTTCCAGGCGTACGCCAGCGAGCTTCAGGTAGGGCTGGGCAACACGGCTGATCGACGGATAGGTCTGCGCGGTGGTCAGCAGCAGGCGCTGGCCACCCGGGGCCACGTTTGGCGCTGGCGGCGGCGGCGCCTTCAGCACCCTGAGCAGGTGCTCCGGCGGCTTCGCGTAATCAGCGAAAGCCGGTCCAGCGGCCAGCAGGCCGGCGGTGGCAACGGCAACCGCCGCCGCCAGCGAGGTTCGACGGATCAGCATCCTTATCCCCTGCAGTGTGAATGGAGCCCAAGGACGGGCAAGAGCCCGAATCTAGCACCGCAGGAGGTGGGGGGAATGGGCCGGAAGGGCTAGTGGCCGGATGGAGCAAAGTCGAACACGCCCGCAGACGCCGGCGGCGGGCCGGCGTCTGCCAGGCGTGGCCAGTCATTACTGCTGGGCGTGCAGGTCCCAGGCGGTCAGGTAATCAGGGTCGACCACGATCATGCCGCTGCTGCGCATGCGGTACTCGCCGGGCGCGGCCCGCTGGTACTGGTCGAGCATGGGCGGCAGGTAGTGCTCATGCCCATCATCTTCGTCGGCCAGCACCACGCCTTCATCGGCGCTGATGCGCAGCACGGTGCCTGCGTACTGTTCCAGACCCTGCACCTGGCCGTCGCCGCCATAGCGGGTGACGCCGACCAGCACCACCTTGCCGATCATCTCCTCGGCCTTGGCATCGTCCAGGGGCGGCAGCATGGGAGTGAATGAGTCGCTCATCGGTGCACCTCCAAAGCCTGTGGGGATATCGAGGATTCGGCGCCCTCCGCATTGCCAATACCGACGGCGACGCAGGGGATCCTCCCGGGGCGCAAGCGCCTGGATCGCAGGACCTGCCGGGCAAGGCCGGGGTCACGATCTGGGAAAAGTGTCTGGAACTGCGGGGAAACGGCCATCCGTTCCGGGGCGTGACCCAGTCAGGTCAAGGTCAACACCGGGCGTTGCGTTGCATGCAGGGTGAAGCATGACAGCTGCACTGTAGCGGCATCACGGCCTCCTGTTGAAGGTCACACGCGGGCGCGTTGCTCCGTCGGAACGAATGCTGCCACCCTGCACGGAAGGACGAAGTGAAGATTGCGGGCGGCCGGTACACGGTGATCCGCGCACTATCTGTTCGTTAAGCTGGGCCCCGCTCCGCCACAGCGCGACGGCCCGGGCGCCACGCTAGAATGCGCCATGCGCACCGTACATGCCCTCCGTTACATCACCCCGCTGCGGGAAGGCGGCTCCCTGCCCGCCGTAGTCGAAACCGACGACGACGGCATGGCCGTGCTGAAATTCCGCGGTGCCGGCCAGGGCCCGAAGGCGCTGATCGCGGAGCTGATCGCCGGCGAGATGGCACGCACGCTGGGCCTGCCGATTCCGGAAATCCTGTTCGTCGAGCTGGACCGCGAGTTCGCCCGCACCGAGCCGGACCCGGAGATCCAGGAGCTGATCCGCGCCAGCGAGGGCCTGAACCTGGGCCTGGACTACCTGCCCGGTGCGATCAATTACGACCCGGCCGCAATGCCGGTAGATGCCGACCTGGCCTCGCGGATCGTCTGGTTCGATGCGTTCACCAGCAATGTCGATCGCACCACGCGCAATCCCAACCTGATGGTGTGGCATCGAAAGCTGTACCTGATCGATCACGGTGCGGCCATGTACTTCCATCACGACTGGGCCAACGCCGGCGATGCCTGCGAAAAGCCGTTCGTGCTGATCCGCGACCATGTGCTGCTGTCGTTCGCCAGCCGCATCGCCGCGGTGGATGCCGAGCTGGCCGCGCGCCTGACCGATGCCGAGATCGAGCGCATCGTCGGCCTGGTGCCAGACAGCTGGCTGGTCAACGAGCCGGCCTTCGACAGTCCGCAGGCCTATCGCCAGGGTTACATCGACTATCTCAAGCATCGCCTGAAAGTGCGTGCGGTGTTCGTGCAGGAGGTCATCCGTGCCCACGCTGCACACGTATGACTACGCGGTCATCCGCGTGGTACCGCGGGTGGAACGCGAGGAGTTCATCAACGTCGGGGTGATCGTGTCCTGCCCGGGCGCGCGCCATCTGGAAGCGGCCATCGAAATCGATCCGGTGCGCCTGCACGCGTTCGCACCGGCGCTGGACCAGGAGGCGCTGCAGCCGTGGCTGGATGCGATCGTGGCGATCTGCCGCGGCGACGCCAGCGCCGGCCCCATCGCGCAGTTGCCCGCACGTGCACGGTTCCACTTCCTCACCGCCAAACGCAGCTCGGTCGTGCAGATGTCGAGCACGCATGTGGGCCGCACGGCCGACCCGGCGGGTGTGGTGGAACACTTGATGACGAGGATGGTGCGGGTGCCGGAATGACCGACACCTGCGGCGGTCACAGTGGCAGCCTTCGCGCGATGTAGCTGACGACGTTGCCGATCGCATCCGGATCGACATTGGCCAGGCCGACGATCACATAGCCCTGCGCGGGCAGCACCACGATGGCACTGTTCGATCCGGGCGCACCGCCTTCATGGCCGTACTGGTGTTCACTGCCCTCGCCCTGCACCACGAAGCCGAATCCGTACCAACCCTTGTGGTTCTGCGCTGTGGTGGCCTGCTTCAGCAATGCGGGCGAGACCAGCTTTCCGCTGCGCAATGCCTCGGCAAACTTCACCATGTCGCTCACCGTGCTGTAGCCACCACCGGCTGACATGCCGCGCCAAGGCAGCGACTTCGTTTCACGGATCCAATGCCCATCCTTCTTCGTATAGGCGACGGCACGTTGCGGGACGTTCACCGTTTCCGGCTCGAAGCCGGTACCGCTCATGCCGGACGGGCGCAGGATGTGCTCATCCACATACGCGTAGTATGACTTCCCTGAAACCGCTTCGATGATGCGCCCCAGTACGATGAAGCCATAGTTCGAGTAGCTGTCCTGGCTGCCAGGCGCGAACTGCGGCGCATCCTTGGCGAAGCGCTGCACGTAGTCATCCAGCGTCCTCAGCGACGCGGAATACTGATCGAAATCGTCGCCGAAGAAATCGCCCAGGCCACTGGTATGTGACAGCAGCTGGCGAACGGTGACGCTGTTGGCAACGGTCCTGTTCGGATAGTCCGGCAGGTGCTTGCCGATCGTGTCATCGAGACTGAGCCTGCCCTCCTGCACCAGCTGCAGGAGGGCCACTGCGGTGAACATCTTGTTGGAGGACGCAAGGCGGAACTGCGTATCCACGCCTACTGGAATGCCAGCGGTGCGATCAGCATCACCACCGCGCCAGTCCAGCAGCACCTTGCCGTTCTGTGCCACCTGCAATGCACCCGACAGCGCGTCCTGCGCCCGCAGCGCTTCCAGTTTTTCCATGGCATCAGCCATCAGCACAGGCAATGCAACCCGCGCTGGCTTGTACTTGTCCGGCGTTTCAGTGCCTTCGATCTGGAACTGCTTCACATGCTCCGGATTGGCCGGATCCATGACGGCCGTCACCCACATCGCGCGTTCGCTCAGCTGTCCCATCACCAGCAGCTTCGCCTGGCCGGGCGCGCTCTCGAGCGTTTCCAGAATGCTCAGCGGGCCCGTGCTCTGGCGGAACTCGAGATAGTCATTGGGAGTGCTGCCCTCCTGCTTCGCATATCTGTCGGCAAATGCCTGCAAGGCCTCGAGGCTGCCTGCATTGAAGGCCGCAAGCCAGTCATCGATGACGTCCTGCGCACGTGGCTGCGCACGCTCGGAAGAGGCTGCGCCAACTGCCGGAAACGCCGATGTGAGAATCAGGACCAAACAGGCCAGCGTATTGCAGAGAAACAGGCGTCCGGCAGCCCTCATTGCAGTTCCTTTGCGGTTATCCCTGCAGGCATCCTAGACGATAGGTCCGCCCGCCGCATCAACGCCAGAACTCCGCCGCAATACCCCAACGGTGACGTTGAATGCTCCGATGCGATGCCATCCACTCCGCCCACCGCCCCCATTGCGGTTACCTCGGCAGCGCAAACGCCATCACGTAATCGCCGTTCGGGGTTTCCATGAAATGGTGGCCGCCGGCCATGATCACCACGTACTGGCGCCCGCCCTGTTCGTAGATCATCGGATTGGCCTGGCCCCCCGCGGGCAGCTTGGCATGCCACAGCTCCTTGCCGGTCTTCAGGTCGATGGCGCGCAGCAGGTCATCGGTGGCGGCGGCGATGAACACCAGGCCGCTGGCGGTGATCACCGAGCCGCCATTGTTCGGCGTGCCGATCTCGATCGGCAGGCCGGAGCGGATGCCGAACGGGCCATTGCCGCGCGCGCTGCCGAACGGCCGATCCCACAACAGCTTGCCGGTGCGCAGATCGATGGCCCGGATGCCGCCATAGGGTGGCTGCTTGCACAGCAGCCGGGTGAACGGCAGCCGCCAGCCGGCGTTGACCTGGATGGCATAGGGCGTGCCCACCTGCGGATCACCGGCTCCCTCGCCACCGCCCTTGTCGGCGCGGATCTTCTCGCGCGGCAGCCAGCCCCGCCGGTCGGCCTCCGCACGCGGCACCAACCGGTTGTAGTTGGGCATGTCGTTGTAGTTGGCCACGATCACGCCACGTCGCGTGTCAATGGAGACGCTCCCCCAGTCCGAACCGCCGTTGTAGCCGGGATACTGGATGGAATGGCGGTCGCTGGCCGGCGGCGTGTAGAAACCTTCGTAGTAGGCCTTGCGGAACTGGATGCGGCAGACCAGCTGGTCGATCGGGGTCAGCCCCCACATGTCGCGCTCGGTCAGGTCATGCTCACGACGCAGCGTGTGGTACAGCGAGAACAGCTGGGTGGGCGAACGCTGTTCCGGTTCGACGCCGCCGACCGGGACCTTGCGCTCCTCGGCAGCGCTGAGCAGCTGGCCGTTGCGGCGATCGAGGATGTACAGGTCGCCCTGCTTGGTCGGCAGCAGGATTGCCGGCACCTTGCCGGCCGCCGTCGGGTAGTCGACCAAGCTGGCCTGCGAACCGAGGTCGTAATCCCACACATCCTTGCGCACGGCCTGGAAATGCCAGGCTGGCTTGCCGGTAGCCACGTCGATCGCAACCAGCGACGTCGCATAGCGGTTCTGGTTTTCCGTACGTGAGCCACTCCAGTAGTCCCCGGCTGAATTGCCCAGCGGCAGATAGACCAGCCCCAGCGCCTCATCACCGGTGGCCGTGGTCCACATGTTCGGCGTGCCGCGCGTGTAGGTCTGCCCATGCGGCGGCAGGCCGTTGCGCTCGGGCTGGTCCATGTCCCAGGCCCAACGCAGCTTGCCACTGATCGCGTCGTAGGCCTGGATCACGCCCGACGGCGCATCCCGGCGCTGGCCATCGAGTACCTGGTGGCCGGTGACGATCACCCCGCGCACGATGGCCGGTGGCGAGGTGATCGACACATAGCCTGGCGGCACCTCGCCCATGCCCAGGGTGATGTCGACCTGGCCGTTGTTGCCGAAGTTGGCGCACGGGCGGCCGCTGCCTGCATCCACCGCGATGATGCGGCCGTCCAGGGTGCCCTCGATGATGCGCGCCCAGCAGGCGGGATGAGTGCCGGGTGCGGCATTGCGGGGGAGCGTGGGCGGTGGCTCGGGCAGCGCCAGATCGGCGGCTACGTCGGCCAGCACCGCATCGGCGATGGCCGGCGCGCTGGGTTGTTCGTAGTAGCTCACGCCGCGGCAGGCGGCGGTGTACGGGATCGAAGCGTCCTTCACCTTTGGATCGAACCGCCATAGTTCCTTGCCGGTGGCCGCATCAAGGGCGATCAGGCGGTTGCGCGCCGTGCACAGGTACAGGCGGTCGCCAATCTTCAGCGGCGTGGTTTCCGCGCCCCAGCGCTTCTTCGGCAGGTCACCGGTTCGGAACTGCCAGGCCAACTGCAGCGTGCCGACGTTGGCCGGCGTGATCTGCTGCAGCGGCGAGAAACGGGTGGCGGCGTTGCTGCGGCCCCAGGCCGGCCAATCACCGTCGGCAGGCTGGTCGGCCGGCTGCAGGCCGGTGGTATCACGGGTGGGTTCCAGGCCGGCGCTGACCGCAGTTTCCGGGAACGGCTGATGCCCATCCACGTCGCCATGCGGCGCGAACGCCAGGCCGAACGCGGCCACGAACACCAGCATCAGCACAGCGGCCGCCGCACGCGACAACCGCCTGGGAACCGGCGTACGCAGGGTCGGCGCCAACAGCGCCAGTACGATGCCCAGTGCGGTCACCAGGCCCAGCCGCGGTACCCACCGCCAGTAGTCACTGCCCGACTCCCACCAGGTCCACAGCAACGTTCCGATGAATACCAGCGCGTACAGCAGCGCGCCACTGCGCCGGTTGCCGAACAGCAGCACGCCGCTGGCCAGCAGGCCGACGCCGGCGATGGCGTAGTACGCCGAACCTCCCAGACTGAGCAGCCACGCGCCGAGGCCACCGATGACCAGGCCAAGCACGATCAGCAGCAGCGACAGCACGGTCACCAGCGGATGGCGGGACACAACGGGGGCGACAGACTGCGGCGTGGCGGACATCGTCGATCTCCGGGGGGCAGCGTGGCCCGTTATCCCACCGTCGCTGTGAAGTGCGCGTGCGGTGAGCACCGGATACAACAACGCCGGCACGAAGCCGGCGTTGTTGAGGTGGCGCGGCGATGCGGGCTTACGCCTGCGGCGCGTCCTCGCTCGGTGCGGGGGCTTCGGCCGGGGTGGCGGCGGCCACCTCGTCCTCATCCTCATCGATCGAGGCATCCATGCGCTCCACCGCCTGCAGCTTCTCGTCCTTGGACAGGCGGATCAGGGTAACGCCCTGGGTGTTGCGGCCAACGCGGCTGATTTCCGAGCCACGCGTACGCACCAGAGTGCCGCCGTCGGAGATCAGCAGGACCTCGTCGTTGGAACCCATCAGCACCGCAGCGACCAGCTTGCCGTTGCGCTCGGTGGTCTGGATGCCGATCACGCCCTGCGTGCCACGCCCCTTGCGCGGATAGTCCGGCAGTGGGGTGCGCTTGCCGTAGCCGTTCTCGGTGGCGGTCAGGATGTACTGCACGCTGGCGTCGTCGGCGCTGTCGATCACCGCATCGCCATTGGCGGCGGCTTCCTCGACACCGTTGTCGTCCTCGTTCTCGTCCTCGATGCCACCGGCACTTTCGGCCACGATCAGGCTGACCACTTCCTCGCCGGCCGGCATCTTGATGCCGCGCACGCCGGTGGCGGTACGGCCCATCGAGCGGACCTTGTCCTCACCGAAGCGCACGGTCTTGCCGTTGGAGGCGAACAGCAGGATGTCGCGCTCACCGTCGGTCAGGCCGACGCCGACCAGGGCATCGCCCTCGTCCAGGTTGATCGCGATCTTGCCGCGCGCCAGACGGAAGGCGAACTCGCCCAGCGGGGTCTTCTTGACCGTACCGTTCTTCGTGGCGAAGAACACGAACTGGCCATCGGCGTACTCGCGCACCGGCAGCACGGCCTGCACGCGTTCGCCCGGTTCCAGCGGAATCCAGTTGATGATCGGGCGGCCACGGGCGTTGGAACCGGCTTCCGGCAGCTGGTAGACCGGCAGCCAGAACACCTTGCCCGAACTGGTGAAGGTCAGCAGCGTGTCATGCGTGTTGACCAGCCACAGCTGTTCGATGAAATCCTCTTCCTTGGTCGCCGCCGCGCTGCGGCCACGGCCACCGCGGCGCTGCGCGCGGTACACGCTCACCGGCTGGCGCTTGACATAGCCGGCGTGGGACACGGTGACCACCACGTCTTCCGGCGCGATCAGGTCGAGGATGTCCAGGTCTTCTTCGCTGTGGCGGATCTCGGTACGACGCTCGTCGCCGAACTCGGCCTTGACGCTGACCAGCTCTTCGCGGATCACCTGCAGCAGGCGGTCGGGGTCTTCCAGGATGTGGATCAGCCCGGCGATCACTTCCAGCAGCTGCTTGTACTCGTCGGTCAGGCGATCCTGCTCCAGCCCGGTCAGGCGGTGCAGGCGCATTTCCAGGATCTGCGTGGCCTGGATCTCGGTCAGCTGGTAACCGCCCTCGATCAGGCCCACGCCCTTGGGCAGGTCTTCCGGACGCGAGGCTTCGGCACCGGCGGCACCCAGCATCGCACCGACCAGGCCCGGCTCCCACACGCGTGCCAGCATGCGCTCGCGGGCTTCGTTCGGGTTCGGCGAGGTCTTGATCAGTTCGATCATCTCGTCGATGTTGGCCAGCGCGACGGTCAGGCCTTCCAGCACGTGGGCACGGGCACGCGCCTTGCGCAGCTCGAACACGGTGCGGCGGGTGACCACTTCGCGACGGTGGCGGACGAACGCCTCCAGCATCTGCTTGAGGTTCATCAACTGCGGGCGGCCATCGACCAGTGCCACCATGTTGATGCCGAACACCGATTCCATCTGCGTCTGCTGGTACAGGTTGTTCAGCACAACCTCGGCAGATTCACCGCGCTTGATCTCGATGTAGATGCGCATGCCGTCCTTGTCGGACTCATCGCGCAGCTCGCTGATGCCTTCAATCTTCTTTTCCTTGACCAGCTCGGCGATCTTCTCGATCAGACGCGCCTTGTTCACCTGGTAAGGAATTTCAGTGACGATGATCGACTCGCGGCCGTTGTCGGCCACTTCGATATCGGCCTTGGCACGGATGCGCACGCGGCCACGGCCGGTGCGGTAGCCGGCGACGATGCCGGCAGTGCCGTTGATGATGCCGGCCGTCGGGAAATCCGGGCCCGGGATGTACTCCATCAGGCCGTCGACGTCGATCTCCGGATTGTCGATCAGCGCGATGCAGGCATTGATCGATTCACTGAGGTTGTGCGGCGGAATGTTGGTGGCCATGCCCACCGCGATACCGGCCGAACCATTGACCAGCAGGTTCGGGAACCGGGTCGGCATGACCGTCGGCTCCAGTTCCTTCTCATCGTAGTTGGGCTGGAAATCGACGGTTTCCTTGTCGATGTCGGCCATCAGCTCATGCGCCAGGCGCGACATGCGCGCTTCGGTGTATCGCATCGCTGCTGCCGAGTCGCCGTCGATCGAACCGAAGTTACCCTGGCCGTCGACCAGCATGTAACGCAGCGAGAACGGCTGAGCCAGGCGCACCAGCGTGTCGTACACCGACTGATCGCCATGCGGGTGGTACTTACCGATGACGTCACCGACGATACGCGCCGACTTGAAGTAGGGCTTGTTGCTGTGCGCGTTGAGTTCATTCATCGCGAACAGCACGCGGCGATGCACCGGCTTGAGGCCGTCGCGCGCATCCGGGAGCGCGCGGCCCACGATCACGCTCATGGCGTAATCGAGGTAGCTCTTGCGCATCTCGTCTTCCAGGTTGACCTGGATGATTTCCTTGGCGGTTTCTGCCATTCGGGTTCCGTTGTCTGGTAGCGGTCCAGTCCGGCGCAGCCCTCTGCGGGAGGGGGTCGCACCGGAACCTCGATTCAACCTGCGGATACTACCACAACAGGCCGTTTTCCGCCTCCCTTTATCGGGATTTTACCGGCACAAATCAGGAACTTAGGGCCCCATACCGCCCCTGTAGAGCCGAGCCCATGCTCGGCTGCGGCGGATTCGCGGGCCGGGCCGAGCGTGGGCTCGGCTCTACAGGCATCCGCGACCCTGCCCGCCTCAGCCGCCGAAGGCAGCGCGCATGTTTTCGGCGGTCGGGTTCAGGATCACCCCGCGTTCGGTCACGATGGCGTCGATCAGCTCGCCCGGGGTGACGTCGAACACCGGGTTCCAGGCGGCGATGCCTTCGGCCACGGTGCGGGTACCGCCCACGCCGTACAGCTCGCCCGGGTCACGCTGCTCGATCTCGATCTGGCTGCCGTCCACGGTGTCCATGTCCACCGTCGAGGACGGCGCCACGACCATGAACTTCACGCCGTGATGGCGGGCGGCGATGGCCAGCTGGTAGGTGCCGATCTTGTTGGCGGTATCGCCATTGGCACAGATGCGGTCGGCGCCCACGATCACCCACTGCACGGCACCGGTCTTCATCAGGTGCGAGGCCGCGGAGTCGGCGATCAGGGTGGCATCGATGCCGTCCTGCTGCAGCTCCCACACGGTCAGGCGCGCACCCTGCAGCCACGGCCGGGTCTCGCCGGCGAACACCCGGGCAATGCGGTGCTGGGCCATGCCGGCGCGGATCACGCCCAGCGCGGTGCCGAAGCCGGCTGTCGCCAGCGAACCGGTATTGCAGTGGGTCAGCACGCCACTGCCGGCCTCGATCAGGCCTGCACCCAGCGCGCCCATGTGGCGGTTGGCGGCCAGATCCTCTTCGGCGATGGCCTGCGCTTCGGCCTCCAGCAACGCCGTCCAGTCGGCGCCTGCGACACTCAGGCAACGGCGCATGCGCGCCAGGGCCCAGGCCAGATTGACGGCGGTCGGACGCGAGGCGTTCAGGCGCTGCAGCGCCGGCTCCAGCTGCTGCAGGGCGTGCGCGCCATCGGCGGCCTGCACCCCGCGTGCCGCCAGCACCACGCCCCAGGCCGCGGCGATACCGATCGCCGGCGCGCCGCGCACGGTCAGCGCGTGGATGGCCGAGGCGACCTCGTCACTGTCATTGCAGACCACGTGCTCGACCACGAACGGCAGCTTGCGCTGGTCCAGCAGTTGCAGGGCGTCGCCGGTCCACAGGATCGGGCGGATGTGGTCGTAGCGGGCGTAATCGATGTCAGGGGCAGTGTTCATGGTCCCATTGTAGGGCCACGTCCTGCGCGGTTGGAGCCCGCCAGGGCTCAATTCACCGAGAATTCGGCGCGGCAGCCGCCATCCACCCAGATCCCGTTGCGGCTCCAGCCCCAGGTGTGGCCCTCCTCGCAGGGCGTGCTGGAGAGTTGCTGGGACACCGCCGCGCCCACGGAGATGCTCGCCCCGCAGAAACGCCGCTTCTTGGATTTCGATTCGCAGGTCAGCCGGCGCGGCATATCGACGAAGCGGCCCTGCTCGTCGGCCACTTCGAAATCGCCCTGGCAGCCACGGCTGGTCCACACTTCGTTGCGCTTGTAGCCCCACCCCTGCCCTTCCCGGCACGGCAGCACCGACAACTGGCGCAGCAGGCGCACCGGCGCCCCATCCAGGCGGACCGGGCAACTCTGCGGGCGGCCGTTGGACTCGCAGCGCACCACGCGGCGGAACTGGCGCTTGCCGTCGCTGCTGGCCGCTGCGGCGGACCCGGGCGCGCGGCGCGCACGGAACTCGGCGCGGCAGCCCAGGGTGACCCATACGCCACTGCGATCGGTCCCCCATTCGCTGCCACGGATACAGCTGTTGCTGGACAGCTGCCGGATCAGGTCGACGCCATTGGCGACCTCGATATCGCAGTGCACCCAGCCCATGTCGCGTGATTCGCAGGTGATCACTTCCTCGTCATAACCCGGTTGCTGGGCAGACGCGGAGAACGGCAGCCAAGCACCCCATAGCGCGATGGAGTACACCGGTACCGCAACAACCGCAAACCACTTGACCAATGCCTTCCCCAACAGGAGTGGACGAATTCCGATGCCAGTGTCCCGCATCGCCCGTGATAAGAGCATCATCCTGCTTGCTGAAGCAAGCGCGTGGATCCGGCAATCCGTTCAGTCTTCGATGTCCGGTAGCGGACGATGTTCATGCATGGGCGAAATCGAACGCCAGCACATCGGCGATGCGCGGCGTGCGCTCCATCGCCATCAGCAGGCGGTCCACCCCTACCGCCACCCCCGCGCACGCCGGCATCGACGGCAATGCGGCCAGCAATGCCTCATCCAGTGCCGGCTGCACCTGCCCGCGTGCATGGCGCCGCTGCTGGTCACGCAGGAAGCGGGCACGCTGCTCGTCGGCATCATTCAGTTCGTGATAGCCGTTGGCCAGCTCCACCGTGCCCAGGTACAACTCGAACCGTTCAGCCAATGCAGGTTTACCGGGACGGATGCGCGCCAGCGCGGCCTGGCTGGCCGGCCAGTCATGCACCACGGTCATCACCGCGTCATCGAACTGCGGCTGGATGTGGTGGGTCATCAACAGGTCCAGCCAGTCATCACGGGTCAACCCGACCGGGTCGATGTGCACGTCGCCAAGCGCAACACGCAGCGCGGCTTCATCGGCCTCGAACGGATCCAGGCCCACGTGCTGCTGGAACAGCTCGCGGTAACTCAACACACGCAGCGTCGCACGGCGTCCGACCAGGGCCAGCGCCTGGCCGACCAACTCGGCGGTTTCCTGCACCAACCGGTGGTGGTCCCAGCCGACCCGATACCACTCCAGCATGGTGAATTCCGGGTTGTGGCGGCCGCCGGCCTCGCCGTTGCGGAACACCCGGCCCAGTTCGTAGCAGTCGCCCACGCCGGCCGCCAGCAGGCGCTTGAGCGGATATTCCGGCGAAGTGCGCAGCCAACGACGGCGGCCACCGGCATCGACATGGCCGGTGAAATCGGTATGGAAGCTGTCGATGTTCGGCTCGGTGTTGCCCGCCACCGACAGGATCGGCGTTTCCACTTCCAGCACGTCGCGCTCGGCGAAGAAGCGGCGCACCAGCGCGTTGAGCGCAGCACGCTGGCGCAGCGCACGCAGCAGGGCCTGGCTCACAGGATGCCCTCCGGGCGCGGGTGGTCCAGCGGCAGGGTCAGCAGATCGCGGGTGTCGTCGATGTAGCCGCTGGCCAGGTACAGGCGGCGGGCCAGTTCGTTGTGGTGGTTCACCTCCAGGCGCAGGCGGCTGACACCACGCCCGCGAGCGCGCTGTTCACAGATGGCCAGCGCCTGCTTGCCGCGACCACGACCGCGCGCGCGATGGCTCAGGTACAGCTCGTCCAGCAGCATGAAGTGGCCGCCCTGCTCCAGGCTGAAGCCCATCGCGATCACCGCGTAGCCGACCACCTCGCCCGCCTCGTCCAGCCACAGCAGCACTTCGCCATTGCGCGGATCGGCCAGCAGCGCGTCGACGCCGCGGCGCACGCGTGCGTCGTCGAAGTCGATCCTGTCTTCGGCGTAGAACGCGCGCATCAACGCGATCAGCCGTTCTTCGTCGGCACGGGTCGCCAGGCGGAAATCCAGCGGGGCGGTCTGCATCGGTCATCCTTTGTAGTGCTTCATGCCGGGCGGGAAACGCCCGGCGGGGTCATCACTCGTGTTCGGCAAGGTAGGCCAGCAGGCGGTCTTCGTCCCACACCGGCACGCCCAGCGACTGCGCCTTGTCCAGCTTGGAGCCGGCCTCGGTACCGGCCACCACGAAGCTGGTCTTCTTCGAGACACTGCCGGAGACCTTGGCGCCGAGGGCCTCCAGGCGTTCCTTGGCGGCATCGCGGGTGAGCTGGGCCAGGGTGCCGGTCAGCACCACGGTCTGCCCATCCAGCGGACCGGCCACGATCTCGGCCAGCGCCGGCGCCTTGGCCAGGATCTGGCGCATCGCCCGTTCGGCCGCCAGCAGCATCGCGCCATGGCCCTCGCTGTCCAGCCACTGGGCCAGCCCACGCGCGGTGTCATCGGGCAGCCCGGCATTGACGAACTGGCCATGCTCGGCGTCGAGCACCGCCTGCGCGCCAGGAAGCGCGGCCACCAGCTTCTCCGCACGCAGGCGGGTGATGCCGGGAATTTCCGATTCGACCAGCAGCTGGGCCAGATCCAGCCCCTCGCGCAGCCTGGCACTGGGCGCATGCACATCACTGATGCGTACCTGGCCGACCTGCAGCAGGTCGTCGATGGCCTGTTGGTTGCCCTGCTGTTCGAAGAAGTGGCCCAGCGAGCGGGCCACTTCGCCGCCGATGTCCGGCACGCGCTTGAACAGCGGCCACGGCAGGTGGCGGATCAGTTCCAGGTCACCGAACCACTGCGCCAGCGCCTTGGCCGTGCTCTCGCCCACGTGCTCGATGCCCAGCGCGAACAGCAGCCGTTCCAGCGTGGCCGCTCGGCTGGCATCGATCGCCGCGATCAGGTTGTCGGCCCACTTGGTGGCGATCTTCTTCGTGTTCCATTCGAAACCGGCGGGCTGTGCCAGCGCCTGTGCGCGCCAGCCCGGATCGTTGCCGTCCAGCTTGAGCACCGCCGTGAGCACCGCACCACTGCCCTCGGCGGGCAGGTGCAGCTTCAGCGCGGCGGCCAGTGCCGACGGGTCCTCCGCATCCAGCACCAGCTTCAGGTGCAGCAGCGTATCGCGGTTGAGCCGGTACAGATCGGCCACGCTGCTGACGATGCCGGCATCAACCAGGGTTTCGATGTACTTGTCGCCCAGGCCGTCGATATCCATCGCGCGGCGCGAGGCGAAATGAGCGATGGCCTCCTTGCGCTGCGCCGGGCAGGACAGCTCACCCGAGCAGCGCCATGCGGCCGCGCCTTCCTCACGCACGATCTCCGAGCCGCACACCGGGCAGCGCGTCGGCATCTGCCAGGGCGAGGTGCCCAGTGGACGGCGGTCGAGGATGACGCTGACCACTTCGGGAATCACGTCGCCGGCGCGGCGCACGATCACGCTGTCGCCGACGCGCACATCCAGGCGCGCGATCTGGTCGGCATTGTGCAGCGTTGCGTTCGATACGATTACCCCGGCCACCGCTACCGGCGCCAGCCGTGCAACCGGTGTTGCGGCACCGGTGCGGCCGATCTGGATCTCGATCGCCTCCACCGTTGTACTCTGTTCCTGCGCCGGGAATTTGTGCGCGATGGCCCAGCGCGGCGCACGCGAGACGAAGCCCATGGCCTGCTGGCCGGCGCGGTCATCCAGCTTGTAGACCACGCCGTCGATGTCGAACGGCAGGCCGTCACGGCGCTGGCCGATATCGCGGTAATAGCCGAGCAGGCCCTCAATCCCCTCCACCACCTTGCACAATGCGCTGACCGGGAACCCCCAGGCACCCAGCTGTGCCAACGTTGCGGAGTGGGTATCGGTCAGCTCACCACCCTGCACGTCGCCGGTGCCGTAGGCGAAGAAGCTCAACCGGCGCTGTGCGCTGATCTTCGGGTCAAGCTGGCGCAACGAGCCGGCCGCGGCGTTGCGCGGGTTGGCCAGCACCTTGCCACCCTGCAGGCGTGCGCGCTCGTTGTAGGCCTCGAAGTCAGCGCGCGCCATGTAGACCTCGCCGCGCACCTCCAGCACATCCGGCCAGTCCTTGCCGTGCAGCCGCTTGGGAATGTCGCCGATCTCACGCAGGTTGGCGGTCACGTCCTCGCCGGTGCTGCCATCGCCGCGGGTCGCGCCAAGTACGAAATGACCGTCTTCGTAACGCAGGCTGATCGCCAGCCCGTCCATCTTCGGCTCGGCCGAGAACTGCAGGCTGCGACGGCCCAGGCGTTCATCGATGCGGCGCACGAAATCGGCCACTTCCTCGTCGCTGAAAGCGTTGGACAGCGACAGCATCGGCACCGCGTGGCGCACTTCCGGGAAACGGCCGGAAGGACGCGCACCGACCTGCTGGGTCGGGCTGTCGGCCCGGGCCAGTTCCGGATGCTCGCGCTCCAGCGCTTCCAGCTCGCGCACCATGCGGTCGTAGTCGACGTCGGGGATCTCCGGCGCATCCAGCTCGTGATAGGCGCGGTTGGCCTGGGCGATCTGCCGGCGAAGGTCTTCGGCGCGTTCGGCGGGGCTGGGGCTCATCGGAATCCGGTGGTTCTGGGATGGCCGGGAATTCTACCTCGCCCGGCCGTCAGGCCCCGTAACGCCCTCGCCTTCCGCAGCGTCGAGCCATGCTCGACTGCATTTGCCATCACAGTCGAGCATGGCTCGACGCTGCAAAAGGCAGCTTGCCGCCGATCGCCGCCGGCGCTAGCGTGCGACGGTCGCCCTTCGGAATCCTGCCCGTGACCCTGCCCGCCTCCCGTAGACGCTTCCTGCAAGTGGCCGGTGCCGGCTTCGCCCTGGCCGGTACGGGCCTGCCCCGCCTTGCCGATGCCCAACCCGCTGCGGCTGCGCCTTCGCCCTCGGCACCCGGCGAAGGCGCGGTGCTGCTGAACTTCAACGAATGCCCCTACGGCCCTTCGCCCGCGGCCCAGCAGGCGGCACGCGACAGCATCGCCGGTTGCGGCCGCTACCGCTTCGAACTGGCCGGCCAGGTGCGCGACGCCTTCATCGAACAGGCCGGCCTTCCGGCTGATCACGTGCGGCTTTATCCGGGCTCCAGCGAACCGCTGAACCGAGCCGCCGTGCTGTGGACCAGCCCGCAGGCGGGACTGGTGGTGGCCGACCCGACCTTCGAAACGCTGGGCGAAGTTGCCGCCGCGCACGGCGCGCACGTGCAGAAAGTGCCGCTGCGAACCGACGGCGCACACGACCTGCGCGCAATGGTCGCTGCCGCGCACGCGCGACCGACCGGGCTGCTGTATGTGTGCAATCCGAACAACCCGACCGGCTCGATCAGCCCGCCGGCCGAACTGGCGTGGCTGCTGTCGCACAAGCCTCCGACCACCCGTGTACTGGTGGACGAGGCCTATCTGCAGTACAGCGAGCAGCCGAGCCTGATCGCGCAGGTGGCGCAGCGCGATGACCTGATCGTGCTGCGCACGTTCTCCAAGCTTTATGGCATGGCCGGCCTGCGCCTGGGCGTGGCGGCCGCGCATCCCGACCGCCTGCGCGAACTGGCCAGCCTGGGCGACAACCCACTGCCGGTGCCGGCGCTGGCCGCGGCATTGGCCAGCCTGCGTGATCCTCAGTTGATCGCGCAGCGGCGCCTGCAGAATGCCAGGGTGCGGCAGGCCACCATCGCATGGCTGGGCAAGCGTGGTTTCAGTTGCGTGCCGTCGGAAGCGAACTGCTTCGTGGTGGATGTGCAGCGCGACGGTGCCGCCTTTGCCAAGGCGATGGCAGACAACGGCGTGGTGATCGGGCGCAGCTGGCCGATCTGGCCGCAGCGCGTGCGCGTGAGCGTCGGCACCGAAGATGAAATGGCCGCGTTCCGCAGGGCATTTGCCAAGGTCGCCGGCGTACCGGCCTGACCCTGTTGGTGGGGGCGAACCTTGGTTCGCCCCATCCACGCATGGCGTGGATCTACTGTTGTGGGTGCCGACCGTTGGTCGGCACACCATGGCGCTCACCAGCGCGGGGTCTTGGTCAGCGGCGGTGCCTGGTGCTGGCGATCATAGGCACGCAGTTCGTCACGGATGTGCGCGATGCGCTGCCGGCCGAGCGCATTGCGGCTGTCATCCAGCACCACGCCATCGAGCAGCTCGGCCATGCGCTGCACCGTCGGCAGCATCTTCTCCCAGGCGTCCAGCGCGGTCAGCGGCGCCGGCAGGGTCAGGAAGAAGGCAATGGCCGGGGTTTCCATGGCACGGATGTTGGCCATGTCGAAGCTGCCCGGCTTCATGATGCTGGCCATCGAGAAGATCGGGCCGCGCTCGGGGTGGCCTTCCACCAGGCGGTGGAACACGTTCATGTGGCCGAACACCAGCCCAGTCTTCTCCGCTGCCACCACGATGTCTTCGCCCCGCAGCTGCTCGCCGGCGCGGGCGGCCACGAACAGCGAGACGATCTTGTCGAAATCCTGGGTCGCGCGCTTGCCCAGGTCGCTGGCTGCGCCTGCGTCGGTGTCGGCCAGGCCGAGTTCGGCCTGCTCGCCCTCCCCGCCCATGCCGGGCTCAGGGCGGCCATCGGCCACGGCGACGCCGTCCTCACCCAGGACCGGCTCGCGGCGCTCGCCGCTGGTCGGTTCCGCGCCTTCCACGCGGCGCCCCTGGGGCTTCTTCTTCGGACGGCCAAACAGGAAGATCGCGGCGATCAACAGCAGGCCGGCGGCCAGGATGCCGATGCGCAACAGTGCCGTGTCGGACATTCGATAGGTTCTCCGGCTGGTTCATTCAGGTAACTAGGATGGCACGTCAGGCCGCGCCCGCCAATCGTGCGGCTTCTTCCAGATCCACGCTGACCAGGCGGCTGACGCCCGGCTCGCGCATGGTCACGCCCGAGAGCTGATGTGCCGCCTCCATCGTCGCCTTGTTGTGGCTGACGAACAGGAACTGCACCTTCTCGCTCATTTCCTTGACCATGTTGGCCAGGCGACCGACGTTGGCCTCGTCCAGCGGTGCGTCCACCTCGTCCAGCAGGCAGAACGGCGCCGGGTTCAGCTGGAAGATGGCAAACACCAGCGCCACCGCGGTCATCGCCTTCTCGCCGCCGGACAGCAGCGAGATGCTGGACACGCGCTTGCCCGGCGGGCGCGCCATGATCGTCACGCCGGTGTCGAGCAGGTCTTCACCGGTCAGCTCCAGGTAGGCATGGCCGCCGCCGAACAGGCGCGGATACAACGCCTGCACACCGGCGTTGACGCGGTCGAAGGTGTCCTTGAAACGCCCACGGGTCTCTCGGTCGATCTTGCGGATGGCGTCTTCCAGGGTTTCCAGCGCGGTAGTCAGGTCCGCATGCTGGGCATCCAGGTACTCCGAGCGCTGCGACGCCTCGCCGTATTCGTGGATGGCGGCCAGGTTGACCGGCTCCAGCCGGCGCATGCGGCCATCGATCTGGTGCACGGCCTGCTCCCAGTCGCCCAGGCGGGCGTCCTCGGGCAGTGCATTGAGGACGTCCTGCAGCACGAAGCCAGCCTTCTCCACCGCCGCCTGCAGGGTGTCCGCGCTGAGCACCAGGGCCTGCTGGTCCAGCTTGCGCTGCGAAATACGCTCACGCTGCGCCAGCGCCTGTTCGTCGCGTTGGTGACGGGTCTGTTCGTAATTGCGCAGCTCGGCGTCGATGCCATCGAGCAGCGTGCGCGCCTCGGTCAGCACGCGATCGGCGCGCACGCGTTCTTCCAGCGCATTCTGGTGCTCGGCCTGCAGCGACTCGACCGGCGAATCACCTTCATCCAGCTGCGAATGCAGTTCGCCCAGGCGCGAGTCCAGCTGCCCGCGCTGCATGCCCATACGCTCCAACGCCTGGCTCAACGAGGCCAGCTGCGCCCGCTGCGATTCCAGGGTCAGGGCCAGCGAATGCGACCGCTCGCGCACCGCGCGTGCAGCGTCGCGTGCCAGATCACGGGCCTCGGTCAGCTGGCGGCGCTCGCCCTCCAGCCGCTGCCGGGTCGATTCCAGGTCGCCCATGCTGCTGACCGCGTTCTCCAAGCGCGAGCGCGCTTCGCGCGCCTGCTCGTTGTTGGCTTCAATCGTTTCCTGCAGTTGCTTCAGCTCGCCTTCGATGCGGTCGATGCGCGTGCGCGCCGCCTCCACCTTGCCCTGCTGGCCCTGCAACTGCCCGGCCAGTTCAGAGACCGCACGATGGGCCTGGTACAGCGCACGCTGCGCGTCTTCGCGCTGCTGTTCGGCAGCCTGCAACTGCTCGCGGAAACCGGCCAGCTGTTCTTCCAGTTCGGCCTCGCGGTCCTGCAGCTGTTCGATCTGCTCGCGGAGTTCCTGGATCTCGCGTTCGCGCAGCAGCGCGCCCTGCTGGGCCGCACCGGAGCGCGATACGCGCAGCCAGCCCTGGCCCAGGCGCTCACCACGCTGGGTGATGATCGAATCGCCGTCCGGAAGGCTGCCCTGCAGCATCTTCGCTTCGGAAAGGTCCTTGGCTGCGTGCAGGTGTGCCAGCAGCCGACGGATCGCCACCGGGCCACGCACGCGGGCGGCCAACGAGGTCGGTGCAACCTTCAGTTCGGCATCGTCGTTGGCAACCAGCGCAAGGTGACCGTCGCCCAGCTCGCCGAGCGCGTCGACCAGGCCGGCCGGATCATCGACCAGCACGCCTTCGATCAACTGGCCGAGCGCGCTTTCCACCGCGTTTTCCCAGCCGGCATCAACGTCCAGGCGCTCGCCGACACGCGCCGCCGAATCCAGCCCGCGCGCCTTCAGCCAAGCCACGGCCGCGCCCTGCTCCTGGCCCAGCGCGGCCTGCTGCAGGGTTTCCAGCGAGGCCAGGCGACCGCGCAGGCCGTTGGCCTGCTTGCGCAGTTCGGCCAGTTCGTTCTGGCCATTGCGCTGCTGTTCCTGCACCGCCGCTACGCCCTGCTTGCGCAGCTCGACGTCTTCGCTCAGCTCATCCAGCGCGGCCTTCTGCGTGTCGTGCTGCAGGTGCAGCTGCTCGAACGCCTCTTCCAGCGCGTCCACGTCCAGCCCGGCGCGCTCGGCGGCCAGCGCTTCACGGCGCCGGTCGGCATCGAGGATCTGCTTGTCCAGGTAGTCCACGCGCGTGCGCTCGACGTCGCCGGCACGCGAGGCTTCCGAACTCTGCGAGGTGTGCTGCTCCCAGCGCTGCTGCCAGCTGGCCAGCCGTTCCTCAGCCTCGCGCAGGCTTTCCTGCTTGATCTCGTTCTCTTCCTGCAGCGCTTCCAGCTGCGGGGTGGCGGCCTCCACCGCTTCGCGCAGCACGCTCAGCCTGGCCTCGTCGCCGCTGATGTGCTGGCCCAGTTCGGCCAGCGCCTGCTGCGTCTCATCCCGCGCCTTGTGCAGGCGCTGCGACAGCTCGCGCTGGTGCTGGATCTGCTGTTCCAGGCGCGCCAGCGTGCTGCCGACCTGGTAGACCGCCGCCTGTGCGGTGTTGAGTGCATCGGCGGCCTCTTCGCGACGCACGCGCGAGGTCTCGATGCGGGCTTCGGCATCACGCTGGTCGGCAATCAGCTGCTGCAGCTTGGTCTCTTCCTGCGACAGCCCTTCGCGCAGCTTCGACAGGCGACCGTCCAGCCCTCGGAACTCCAGCGCCTTCCACTCGGCATCCTTGACCCGGCGCTCTTCCTGCAGCGCCTGGTACTGCTCGGCCTGCCGGGCCTGGCGCTTGAGGTGTTCGAGCTGCTTGCTGATCTCGTCGCGCAGGTCGCCCAGCCGGTCCAGGTTCTCGCGGGTGTGGCGGATGCGGGTCTCGGTCTCCTTGCGGCGCTCCTTGTACTTGGAGATGCCGGCCGCCTCTTCCAGGTACACGCGCAGGTCTTCCGGGCGCGCCTCGATGATCTGGCTGATCATGCCCTGCTCGATGATCGAGTAGCTGCGCGGGCCCAGGCCGGTGCCGAGGAACAGATCGGTGATGTCGCGGCGACGGCACTTGGTGCCGTTGAGATAATAGTTGCTGGTGCCGTCGCGGCTGACCGTGCGCTTGACCGATATTTCGTTGAACGAGGCGTACTCGCCGGAAATCGTGTGGTCGGAGTTGTCGAAGATCAGCTCGACCGTGGCCTGCGAGACCGGCTTGCGGGCATTGGACCCGGAGAAGATCACGTCGGTCAGCGAGTCGCCACGCAGGCGGCTGGCCGAACTCTCGCCCATGACCCAGCGCACGGCGTCGATGATGTTCGACTTGCCGCAGCCATTGGGCCCCACCACGCCGGTCATGTTGGTCGGCAGGTGGAGGGTGGTCGGATCGACGAACGACTTGAAGCCGGACAGCTTGATCGTGGAAAGACGCATAGGGGTTCCGGACTGGGGCCGGCGGGCGGCCTGCGTTTACCCTCCAAGTCATTGATCCTGTTGGGATCGATGCCCGTGGAACGGGTGTGACGCCCTGAGTATACCGATGTGGCCGTGTTCTACGAATGGGCGTGGAACATTGTCCAGCCCGACCGCGCCGGCCGGACGTGGCCCGACGCCACGAAACGGAGCCATAAAACAAAACGGGCACCCTTGCGGGCGCCCGTTCTGCGGTGATGCCAAGCCTTGCGGCGTGGGATCAGGCTTCGGCGACGACGACGACCTTGACGGTGGTCTCGACGTCGGCGTGCAGGTGGACCAGCACGTCGTATTCGCCGATGTTGCGGAAGGCGCCTTCGCCCAGGATGACTTCGCTCTTTTCCAGCGGCAGGCCGGCGGCGGTGAAGGCCTCGGCGATGTCGCGCGGGCCAACCGAGCCGTACAGCTTGCCTTCGGTCGAAGCGTTGGCGGCGATGGTCACGCTCGCGCCTTCCAGCTTGGCCTTGCGGCCTTCGGCGTCGGCGTGGATGGCCTGGGCCTTGGCTTCGTATTCGGCGCGCTTGGCTTCGAACTCGGCCTTGTTGCTCTCGGTGGCCGGCACGGCCTTGCCCTGCGGCACGAGGAAGTTACGGCCGTAGCCCGGCTTCACGTCGACCAGGTCGCCCAGGTTGCCGAGGTTGGTGACTTTCTGCAGGAGGATCAGCTGCATGGTATTGCTCCAGATAAGTTATTCGTTAGCGAGGCGATGCCCCGCAACAAAGGCTGTCCGAATAGCTGGCACAGCGGGGGCGGCGCCAGGCCGCCCCGCCTGCATCAGACGTCGTGGTTGTCGGTGTACGGGATCAGGGCCAGGAAGCGAGCGCGCTTGACGGCGGTCGCCAGCTGGCGCTGGTACTTCGACTTGGTACCGGTGACGCGGCTCGGCACGATCTTGCCGTTCTCGGTCAGGTACTGGCGCAGGGTGTTGAGATCCTTGTAGTCGATCTCCTTCACACCTTCAGCCGTGAACTTGCAGAACTTGCGGCGACGGAAGAACTTGGACATGGGAAGGCTCCTTAGGCGGCGGAAGCGGCGTCGTCGCCGGCTTCGTTGTCAGCGGTGGTGGTGGACTCGCCTTCTTCGTCGTCACGACGACGGCGCTCACCGCGCTCCGGCTTGTCACCCTTCTCGTCCTTGCTCTTCATGATCAGCGACTGCTCGGTGTCAGCCTCGTCACGCTTGATGACCAGGTTGCGCAGCACGGCGTCGTTGAAGCGGAAGCTTTCGGTCAGTTCGTTCAGAACGGCCTGGTCGGCTTCGATGTTCATCAGCACGTAGTGGGCCTTCACCAGGTTCTGGATCGGGTACGCCAGCTGGCGGCGGCCCCAGTCTTCCAGACGGTGGATGGTGCCGTTGCCGTTCTCGACCAGCGACTTGTAGCGCTCGATCATGGCCGGGACCTGCTCGCTCTGGTCCGGGTGGACCATGAACACGATTTCGTAATGACGACTCATGTTTTTTCTACCTTTCGGATGTGGCCTTGCGGCCGGACAGCCCCCCGCCGTGGTTACCGCGGTGGGGCAAGGGTTCCCGCCAGGAAGGCAGGAAGCCGCGCATTATGGCGCAGATGGGGGTGCCGGGCAACCGGCGGGGTCCAGGCAACCTGAACCGGGCAGCAGCGAGCCCTGGAACCGCCCCGCGCTACTCCAGATCAACATGAAGGCGATGCTGGCCGCATTCCAGGCACTGGAACAGGCATCCGACCATCGCGCCGTCCCGGCTCAGATGCTCCAGCACCCAGTCGGCGTCGCGCGGGTTGACCTCGGCCACGTCCGGCCGGACCTGGTCGAGGATGGGCTGAAGGTCCTCGCTGCCGGCATAGCCGAGGAAGGCGCAGGGCCGTTCACAGTGACTGAGCCAGACCGACTGCTGCCAGGAGGCATAACCGGGCGTGCGCTCGCAGATTTCCAGCAGCAGCGGACGGGCAATGGTCGGCGGCGGATCGGCCGGGTCCGGCGACACCCCCTCGATATCACTCCAGGCAGTGAACTCACCGCCGTAACTGGCCGCGGCCCTGCCATCGGCAATGCACCACGGACACAGGTAATCCGGGCGCAGGCGGGTGTAGAACGGCCCCCGGTAGCGCAGTTCCCGCAGCTCGCCGCAGCAATCGCAGACCCCGTCGATGTCCTCGAAGGACAGTGCGTAGGCGTTGGGGTGATAGGTGAAAACCGGTCGTTCCATCCGTGGATTCCCTTCTGGATATAGCGTGCCGACCACGGCCGGCACCTACCGGGACCGGCCGGGCCGTCAGGCCTTGTCGGCGTCGGTGGTGAAGCTTTCGCCGCAGCCACACTCGGCGGTGGCATTCGGGTTGCTGAACGTGAAGGTCTCGCTCAGGCCGTGCTTGCCGAAGTCGATCACGGTGCCGTCCACCAGCGCCAGGCTCTTGGCATCGACGTAGATCTTCACGCCGTCCTGCTCGAACACGGTATCGCCCTCGCGCTCATCGCGGGCCAGGTCGGTCACGTGGCCCCAGCCGGAACAGCCGGTCTTGGTCACGCCGAAACGCAGGCCCAGCGCGCCGGGGGTCTGGGCGACAAAGCGCTGCACGCGCTCGAAGGCAATGGGGGTCAGGCTGACGGCCATGGGACTACTCCAGAGGTACAGGGACATTATAAGGAGCCGTTGCCACGAAAAATGCCTCGCAAGCAGAACGCTGCAACCGGTAAACTCCCGTGTTCACAGATCGAGTCGATCAGCAGAGGATTCAAGTCATGACGGTGGTCAGCGTTGAACATGCGCTTGCCGGGAAGATCCCGGAAGGCGGCGAAGTCACGGTACGCGGATGGGTGCGCACGGTGCGCGGTTCAGCGAATCTGGCCTTCGTGAATGTGAGCGACGGCTCCTGCTTCGCCCCGATCCAGGTCGTGGCCAACGACACCCTGGGCAACTTCGATGAGATCAAGCGCCTGACCAGCGGCTGCTCGGTCATCGCCACCGGTACCCTGGTGAAGTCGCAGGGCAAGGGCCAGTCGTTCGAGATCCAGGCCAGCACGCTGGAGGTGGTCGGCTGGGTCGAAGACCCGCTCACCTACCCGATCCAGCCCAAGCCGATGTCGCCGGAGTTCCTGCGTGAAGTGGCGCACCTGCGCCCGCGCACCAACCTGTTCGGCGCGGTCACCCGCATCCGCAACTGCCTGGCCCAGGCCGTGCACCGCTTCTTCCACGAGAACGGCTTCAACTGGATCAGCACCCCGATCATCACCACCTCCGACGCTGAAGGCGCCGGCCAGATGTTCCGCGTGTCCACCCTGGACATGGTGAACCTGCCGCGCGACGAGAAGGGCGCGATCGATTTCAGCCGCGACTTCTTCGGCAAGGAGACCTTCCTGACCGTGTCCGGCCAGCTGAACGTCGAGGCCTACTGCCTGGCGCTGAGCAAGGTCTACACCTTCGGCCCGACCTTCCGCGCCGAAAACAGCCACACCACCCGCCACCTGGCGGAGTTCTGGATGATCGAGCCGGAAATCGCCTTCGCCGACCTGGCCGAAGACGCACGCCTGGCCGAAGAGTTCCTGAAGTACCTGTTCCGCGCGGTGCTGAACGAGCGCAGCGACGACCTGGCCTTCATCGCCGAGCGCGTGGACAAGAACGCGATCACCAAGCTGGAAGACTTCATCAACGCACCGTTCGAGCGCATCGACTACACCGATGCGGTCAGCCTGCTGCAGAAGTCCGGCAGGAAGTTCGATTTCCCGGTCGAATGGGGCCTGGACCTGCAGACCGAGCACGAGCGCTGGTTGACCGAGGAACACGTCGGCCGTCCGGTGGTGGTGACCAACTACCCGGAGCACATCAAGGCCTTCTACATGCGCCTGAACGACGACGGCAAGACTGTTGCCGCGATGGACGTGCTGGCCCCGGGCATCGGCGAGATCATCGGCGGCAGCCAGCGCGAAGAGCGCCTGGACGTGCTGGACGCGCGCATGGCCCAGTTCGGCCTGGACCGTGAGCACTACAGCTGGTACCGCGATTTCCGCCGCTACGGTTCGGTGCCGCACGCGGGCTTCGGCCTGGGCTTCGAGCGCCTGGTGGTGTACGTCTGCGGCCTGTCCAACATCCGCGATGCGATCCCCTACCCGCGCGCCCCGGGCAGCGCGGACTTCTAAGCCCCATACGACCACGGAGGTACTGCCCCCATGACCCTGTTCTTCGCCCTCTGTTTCGTCGGCGTGGCAGTGGCCGGGTTCAGTGCCTTCGTGATCTTCTGGCCGCTGACCCTGGTGCATGTGCGCGACCGCCACCCGGCGCTCGCCGAGCGCTTCGGCAGCGGCGCCTTCCTCAAGCCCGATGCCCTGGCCTGGCTGCTGCGCCGCGACTATCGCCAGCAGCCGGACCGCTCGCTGTCCGGGCTGGCGACGCCGGCCTGGGTATCGCTGCTGACCCTGCTGGCCGGACTGGGCATGGCTGCCCTGCTCTGGCTGGCCTCGCTCTGGTAATACGCCCATGAATGACATCACCGCCTCGCGCGACAGCTGGTGGCTGGCCAGCCTCGGCAACACCCTGATCTGGGCACGCCTGCGCGTTCGCCCCGCCGGCACCGCAGAAGTGCTCGACAGCGATGGCAACACGCTGAGCTATGACAGCGAGGACACCGCGCGTTCGCAGCTGTTCGACGCCGAATTCGTCGAGTACGACGGCCTGGACGAGGAAGACGCGCTGGTGCGCGGCTTCAGCCTGCACGAAGTGCACCCGCCGCAGGCCGACAGCGACGAGGGCCTGCGTGGCCGCATGATCCAGTCGCTGGGCGGGCGCGCCTGATCCAGGCATGTTCACTCCACGCGCCTTCGCCGAGACCGACCTGCTCTGGCTGGACCGCCTGCTGGCGCGCGATCCATTCGTCACCGTGCTCACCCCCGGCAGCGATGGCCTGCCCGAACTGACCCGGATGCCGGTGCTGTACCAGCGCGACGGTGACCGCATCGAACTGCGTGGCCACTGGGCGCGTGCGAACCCGCAATCGCGTCATCGTGGCGCGGCCAAGGTGCTGGTCGATGGCCCGCACGGGTATGTGTCGGCCAGCTGGTATCCCGACAAGGAACCTGCCGCACGGGTGCCCACCTGGAACTATGCCGCCGCCGAGCTGCGCGGCCAGCTGCAGACGTTCGACGATACCGGCGCACTGGCCGATCTGGTCGGTGCGATCAGCGACCGTTTCGAAGCCAGCGTCGGCCAGGCCTGGCAGTTCGACGCCACGCGCGCCGAACATGGCCCGGAGCTGCGCGTGATCGTCGGCTTCCGCTTCCAGGTCGAGCACGTGCAGCTGAAGCTCAAGCTCAGCCAGAACCATCCCGAGGCCAACCAGCAGGCGGTCATCGCCGCGCTGGAGGCACTGGCCACCCCTTCATCCCAGGAGCTGGCGCAATGGATGCGCTGGCACCGTGAACAGACCGCCCCCAGCGGCTGATCGCCTCAGCTTCCCGCGACGACGCGGCCAGAACGGCCGCGCCTTGCCCCCCACCCGACGCCAGGGATACCGCACATGAAAGACATCCACCGCCTGCTGCAGAACAACCGCGACTGGGCCGACCGCATCGCCAAGGAAGACCCTGAGTTCTTCCAGCACCTGTCCAAGCAGCAGCATCCGGAATACCTGTGGATCGGCTGCTCCGACTCACGGGTGCCGGCCAACCAGATCATCGGCATGGCGCCGGGTGAGGTCTTCGTGCACCGCAACGTCGCCAACGTGGTGGCACACAGCGACCTGAACTGCCTGAGCGTGGTGCAGTACGCGGTGGACCAGCTGAAGGTGAAGCACATCCTGATCGTCGGCCACTACGGCTGCGGCGGCGTGCATGCGTGCCTGCACAACACCCGCGTCGGCCTGGCCGACAACTGGCTGCGTCACGTCGGCGATGTCGTGCAGAAGCACCAGGGCATCCTCGATGCGATCGAGGATGACGAGCTGAAGCATGCACGCCTGTGCGAACTGAACGTGATCGAGCAGGTCGCCAACCTATGCCGCTCGACCATCGTCGAGGACGCCTGGGCACGGGGCCAGAAGCTGATGGTGCATGGCTGGGTCTACAGCCTGAAGAACGGCCGGGTCAGCGAAATGGGCATCGACGTCGGTGCACCGGAAGAGCTCAAGCCGGCCTACGAAAAGGCCCTGTCCTATGTGCCGCGCCAGGGCCGGCGCGACTGACCTCACTACGGACCACGACCATGCTCGCCTCGCCGATCAACCTGCACGCCTGGATCGAAGAACATCGCCACCTGCTGAAGCCGCCGGTGGGCAACAAGATGATCGACAACGGCGACTTCATCGTGATGGTGGTGGGCGGGCCGAACTCGCGCACCGACTACCACTACGACGAAGGCCCGGAATGGTTCTACCAGCTCGAAGGCGAGATGGTGCTGAAGGTGCAGGAAGACGGCGCGGTGCGCGACATCCCGATCCGCGCCGGCGAGATCTTCCTGTTGCCGGGGAAGGTGCCGCACTCGCCGCGGCGCCCGCCCGGCGGTGTCGGCCTGGTGGTCGAGCGCAAGCGCCTGCCGCACGAACGTGACGGCGTGATCTGGCATTGCGAGCGCTGCAATCACAAACTGTACGAAGAGTATTTCACGCTGCAGAACATCGAGACCGACCTGCCCAAGGTGTTTGCCAGGTACCAGGCCAGCCTTGAACTGCGCACCTGCAGCGAGTGCGGGCACGTGGACCCGCTGCCGGTGACCGCGGTGGGCTGACGCCCACACCGATAGGCGCCCACCTTGGTGGGCGCAGGAATCTACGCGCGCCAACCAAGGTTGGCCACTACCAGAAAACGCGGCGCTCGAAGCGTGGCCGCGACGCCCCGGGCAGGCGCCAGGCGCTACACTGGCCGTCCCGTTGCAGCCTGTTGCCCGCCCATGTCCGACCTGCTCAGCCGCACCCACGCCATTGCCCTGGACGCCGCCGACCCGCTGCGTCCGCTGCGCAACGAATTCCTGATTCCACGCCATGGCGGCGGCGAACAGACCTACTTTGTGGGCAACTCGCTGGGCCTGCAGCCGCGCGGCGCACAGGCGGCAGTGCAGGAGGTGATGAAGCAGTGGGGCGAGCTGGCCGTGGAAGGCCATTTCACCGGCCCCACCCAGTGGCTGTCCTACCACCGCCTGGTGAGCGCGCAGCTGGCCCGCGTGGTCGGCGCACTGCCCAGCGAAGTGGTGGCCATGAACACGCTGAGCGTGAACCTGCACCTGATGATGGTCAGCTTCTACCGGCCGACCGCACAGCGGCCGGTGATCCTGATGGAGGCCGGCGCATTTCCCACCGATCGCCACGCGGTGGAGGCGCAGATCCGCTTCCACGGCTTCGACCCGGCCGAGTGCCTGGTGGAAGTGCAGCCGGACGAGGCCAGCGGCACGATCTCGCAGGTCGCGATCGAACGCGCCATCGCCGAGCATGGCCCGCGCCTGGCGCTGGTGCTGTGGCCGGGCGTGCAGTACCGCACCGGCCAGGCCTTCGATCTGGATGCGATCACCCGTGCCGCGCGCCTGCAGGGCGCGCGCATCGGCTTCGACCTGGCGCACTCGGTGGGCAACCTGCCACTTCGCCTGCATGACGTGGCCCCCGATTTCGCCGTGTGGTGCCACTACAAGTACCTCAACAGTGGCCCGGGCGCGGTCGCCGGCGCCTTCGTGCACGAGCGCCACCACCGCGACACCACCCTGCCGCGCTTTGCCGGCTGGTGGGGCCATGAAGAGAGCACCCGCTTCCAGATGGCGCCGCAGTTCACCCCGGCCATCGGTGCCGAAGGCTGGCAGCTGAGCAACCCACCGATTCTCGGCCTGGCCCCGCTGCGTGCCTCGCTGGACCTGTTCGAGCGCGCCGGCATGGAGGCGCTGCGCAGCAAGTCGCTGGCATTGACCGGCATGCTGGAAGCGCTGGTACGCGCACGCCTGTCCGGCGTGCTTGACATCATCACGCCTGCCGAGCCGCAGCGGCGCGGCTGCCAGTTGTCGCTGCGGGTGATCGGCGGCCGCGAGCGTGGCCGTGCGTTGTTCGAGCACCTGCGCGGCATCGGCGTGCTCGGTGACTGGCGCGAGCCGGACGTCATCCGCATCTCGCCGACCCCGCTCTACAACCGCTACCTGGACGTGCACCATTTCGTCGAGGAAGTGGAAGCCTGGGCCGGCCTCTGAGCCGGCCCCTCCCCTACTGCTGGACAGTTCGTTGATCGCACACGCTTCCCGCTCGTTGAGCATTATCGGCGCCGGTCTTGCCGGGTCCCTGCTGGCCATCCTGCTGTCGCGCCAGGGCTGGCGCATCACCCTGTACGAACGCCGTGGCGATCCGCGCATTGCCAATTACGAAAGCGGCCGTTCGATCAACCTGGCACTGGCCGAGCGCGGGCGCAACGCACTGCGCCAGGCGGGCGTGGAAGACGAGGTGATGGCGCGCGCGGTAATGATGCGCGGGCGCATGGTGCATCCGCGCGACGGCGAGCCGCAGCTGCAGCGCTATGGCCGCGATGACAGCGAGGTGATCTGGTCGATCCACCGCAGTGACCTGAACACCACGCTGCTGGAGCTGGCCGAACAGGCAGGTGCCACCGTGCACTTCCACCGCCGCCTGCACACTGTCGATTTCGATGCCGGCCATGCGCGCTTCATCGACGACCGCGATGACAGCCCGCATGACATCCACTTCGACACCCTGATCGGTGCAGACGGCGCCGGCTCGGCGCTGCGTGCGGCGATGAACCGGCGCGCACCGCTGGGCGAGGACATCGCCTTCCTCGACCACTCCTACAAGGAACTGGAGATCCCGCCGGCCGCCGACGGCAGCTTCCGTATCGAGCGCAATGCACTGCACATCTGGCCACGCGGCCACTACATGTGCATCGCCCTGCCCAACCACGAAGGCACCTTCACCGTCACCCTGTTCCTGCCCAACCAGGGTGATCCCAGCTTCGCCACGGTCAACACCGGCGCGCAGGCCGAAGCACTGTTCGCGCGCGAGTTCGCCGACACCCTGCCGCTGATCCCGGACCTGCGTGCGGACTGGGAACAGCACCCGCCGGGCCTGCTCGGCACGCTCACCCTGGAACGCTGGCACCAGCAGGGCCGTGCCGTGCTGATCGGCGATGCCGCCCATGCCATGGTGCCGTTCCACGGCCAGGGCATGAACTGCGCCTTCGAGGACTGCGTTGCACTGGCGCGCCATCTGATGGAGGCGGACGACCTGGAAGGCGCCTTCGCGGCGTTCGAGAATGAGCGCAAGCCGAACGCGCGTGCCATCCAGCAGATGGCACTGGAAAACTATCTGGAGATGCGCGACCGCGTCGCCGATCCCGCATTCCTGCTGCAGCGCGAACTGGAGCAGGAACTGCAGCGGCGCTGGCCGACCCGCTTCGTGCCGCACTACACCATGGTCACCTTCCTGCACACGCCGTATGCCGAAGCACTGCGCCGCACGGAGATCCAGCGCGACCTGCTGGCGGCGGCCACGGCCGGCCATGATTCACTGGACAACATCGACTGGGCCGCACTGGAATCGCAGATCCATGCGCAGCTGACGGTGCTGGAGGGCGCGCACTGATGGCTGACAGCTTCCTGTTCTACGACCTGGAAACCTTCGGCCAGGACCCACGGCGCACCCGCATCTCGCAGTTCGCCGCGATCCGCACCGATGCAGACCTCAACGAGATCGACAGCCCGGTCAGCTTCTTCGTGCGGCCGGCCGATGACCTGCTGCCCTCGCCTATGGCGACCCTGGTCACCGGCATCACGCCGCAGCAGGCCCTGGCCGAAGGCATCAGCGAGGCCGAGGCATTTGATCGCATCAACGAACTGCTGTCGCGGCCCGGTACCTGCGCGCTGGGCTACAACACCCTGCGCTTCGATGACGAGTTCGTCCGCTACGGCCTGTTCCGCAACTTCCACGATCCGTACGAGCGCGAGTGGCGCAACGGCAATTCGCGCTGGGACCTGCTGGACATGCTGCGGCTGATGCGCGCCATGCGCCCTGACGGCATCCAATGGCCGCTGCGCGAGGACGGCGCCACCTCGTTCAAGCTGGAGCACCTGGCCGAAGCCAACCACGTACGCGAAGGCGATGCGCACGAAGCGCTTTCGGACGTGCGCGCCACCATTGGCATGGCGCGCCTGTTCAAGCAGTCACAACCACGCCTGTGGGACTACGCACTGAAACTGCGCGACAAGCGCTTCGTCGGCAGCCTGCTGGACGTGGCCGCGATGAAGCCGGTGCTGCATGTTTCCATGCGCTATCCCGCCAGCCGCCTGTGCGCGGCGCCGGTGCTGCCGCTGGCAGTGCACCCCACCATCAGCAACCGGGTGATCGTGTTCGACCTGGACGGCGACATCGATGACCTGCTGGAACTGCCCGCCGAGGTGATCGCGCAGCGCCTGTACATGCGCGCCAGCGAACTGCCCGAGGGCGTGGCGCGGGTGCCGCTGAAGGAGGTGCATCTGAACAAGGTGCCGGCACTGATCGCCTGGAACCACCTGCGCGCCGATGACCACGAGCGCCTCAGCCTGGATGTGGCGGCGATCGAGGCCAAGGTGGAACGGCTGCGCGCGTTCGCCCCGCAGCTGGCCGAGAAGGCGCGCCAGGTCTACAACCAGCCGCGCGCGGCCACCGTGGCCGACGTCGATGCCTCGCTGTATGACGGCTTCCTCGGCAACGGCGACAAGCCGCTGCTGGCGCTGGCCCGCACCACCGCACCGGAACAGCTGGCCGCGCTCGAAGGCCGCTTCCGCGATCCGCGCCTGCCCGAGCTGCTGTTCCGCTACCGCGCGCGCAACCACCCCGACAGCCTCGCGCCGGCCGAACGCCAGCGCTGGCAGGATTACCGCCGCCAGCGCCTGCTCGGAGACGGCGGCCTGGGCGAACTCAACCTGCCCCAGTACCAGCAGCAGCTCGATGCACTGGCCGCCGATGCGCCCGACGACGCGCGGCGCCAGGCCCTGCTGCAATCGCTGCGCGACTGGGGCCAGCACCTGCAGGAGACACTGTGAGCACCTACTTCTCGGACGCCAGCTTCAGGTTCCTGCGCAGCCTCGCGCGGCACAATGACAAGGCCTGGTTCAACGAGCACCGCCAGCAGTACGAAGACCACGTGCGGCAGCCGTTCCTGCGCCTGCTGGGAGACCTGCAACCGGCGCTGGCGGAGGTCAGCGAGCACTTCCGCGCCGATACCCGTGGTGTCGGTGGCTCGCTGTTCCGCATCCACCGCGACGCACGTTTTTCCAACGACAAGTCGCCGTACAAGACCTGGCAGGGCGCGCGCCTGTTCCACGAGCGTCGCCGCGAGGTGGCCGCGCCGTCGTTCTACGTGCACCTGCAGCCGGGCGAGAGCTTCGTCGGTGCCGGCCTGTGGCATCCGGAACCGGAAACCCAGCGCCGCGTGCGCCACTTCATCCTCGACAACCCGGGCAGCTGGAAGGCCGCCGCGCATGCGCCGGCCCTGCGCAAGCGCTTCGATTTCGAGGAAAGCGAGAAGCTGGTGCGTCCGCCGCGCGGCTTCCCGGCCGACTTCGAGTTCATCGACGACCTCAAGCACCGCAACTGGGTGATGTGGCGCTCGCTGGACGACGCCACGATGACCGGGCCGCGACTGTTGTCCACGCTGGGCAAGGATCTGGCCGGGCTGGGCCCGTTCGTCGACTACCTGTGCGCGGCACTGGACCTGGAGTTCTGATGCCGCCGCAGCCTGCGCTGGCGCGCCAGCGCCGAGTGCTGGGACGGACCGGCCTGGCGGTTTCGCCGGTCGGCCTGGGCTGCTCCGGCTTTTGGGGCCATCGTCGCTTCCCCGAAGAGGCGGCGGCAGCCGTGGTCGCCCATGCCCTGGCCCAAGGCGTGAATCTGCTCGACACCGGGCACAACTACTCAGGGTTCCATGCCGAGCCGCGCCTGGGCCGCATTCTTCGCCCGCTGCTGAAACAGTACCGGCGCGACGCGCTGGTGATCTCCAGCAAGGGCGGCACGCTGACCGGCCAGGCCGGCATCAGCGGTGCCGAGCAGCGCAACTTCTCGCCCGCAGCGATCACCGCCAGTTGCGAAGCCTCGTTGCGCAACCTCGGCCTGGACCATCTGGATATCTACCAGCTGCACGGCGCCAGCGAGCACGACATCAACGACGATCTGCTGGCCGCACTGCAACGCCTGCGCGAGCGTGGGCTGATCCGGCACACCGGCATCAACACCCACTCCGCGTCGACCCTGCGCTGGATGATCGCCCACCCCGCTGCCTTCGATGTGGTGCTGCTGGACTACAACGCCCTGCAGCAGGACCGCGAACCCCTGATCGACCAGCTGCACGCCGCCGGCATCGGCGTGCTGGCAGGCACGGTGCTGGCACAGGGCCATCTGCTGCCCGCGCGTCCGCGCCTGCCACGGCTGGCCGATGGCTGGTACCTGGCGCGCACCTGGCTCAAACCCAGCAGCCGGCAACTGATGCGCAGCGCCCGCGCGATGCGCAGCGCCGTGGCCGCGATCGACAGCCAGCGGCCCGCCCAGACCGCCTTCGCCTACGCGCTGGGCTACCCCGGCGTGGCCAGCGGCATCCTCGGCACCACCCGCATCGGCAGCCTGGATGAAGTGCTGGCGACACGACTGGAGGCGCTCAGTGCTGCCGAGCGCCAGCAGCTGGTGGACGCCTTCGGTGATGGCCGCCGCTCACCCAGTCATTGAGTCTTCACCCGGCACGGCCGCCGTTGCGGCAGTCTGGAGGCATGAAGAAGCTCATAGCCCTCGCAATCCTGCTGGTCCTGGCGCTGGCGCTGGCGGCCTGGTGGTTTGGCGGCCCCTACATGGCCGTCAACGGCCTGTCCAAGGCCATCGAGCAGCGTGACACCGCGCGCCTGGAGCGCTACGTCGACTTCCCGCGCGTTCGCAGCAGCCTGCGCGCCCAGCTCAACGACTACCTGGTACGCCAGGCCGGTCCAGAAGTGGCCACCAGCCCGTTCGGCGCCCTGCTCTACGGCCTGGGCGACCAGCTGGGCGGTGCCGCCGTGGACACCATGGTGACCCCGACCGGGATCGGCGCAATGCTGCAGGGCCACGTGCTGTGGAAGCGCGGCCGCAATGAACTGCAGGGCGGCGATGCCTTCGGCCCGACCGAACCGGCGCGGCCGCTGAAGAACGCCAAGCACCATTTCGAAGCGCTGGACCGCTTCGTGATCGACGTTGATCGTGGCCCCGGCCAGCCGCCGTTGAAGGTCGTGCTGGAACCGCAGGGCCTGCGCTGGAAGGTGGTGGACCTGCAGCTGGGGATGTCGGGCAGCCCTTGAACGGCCCCGTGGCCTGAGGGCAATGCCAACCAAGGTTGGCAACTACCGGGGCATGGGGCTCTGGTAGATGCCCACCTTGGTGGGCATGGATCCAGCACGGCGCCCGCCAAGGTGGGCACCTACCAGGCCCTACCCCTCGTTGGCAACGCCGTGCGGTACGTGGCCGGCGGCCACATGTTCGCGCGCACTGTCGATGTTGTGCTGCGAATCATCGAAGAAGATGTCGGCGCCAAACGCCTGCAGGAACGGCCCCTTGTGGCGCCCGCCCAGGAACAGCGCCTCATCCAGGCGCACACCCCATTCGCGCAGGGTGCGGATCACGCGCTCGTGCGCCGGTGCCGAACGCGCGGTGACCAGCGCGGTGCGGATCGGTGCGCTTTCGCCGGCCGGGAACACTTCCTGCAGCGTATGCAGGGCCGACAGGAAGCCGCGGAACGGGCCGCCGCTGAGTGGCTCGCGGGCGCGCTCGCGCTCGTGGCGGCCGAATGCCTCCACGCCCTGCTCGCGCGAGATGCGCTCGCTTTCATCGCCGAAGATCACCGCGTCACCGTCAAAGGCGATGCGCAGCTGCCCGGCAGGGCGGCCGATGTCGATCTGGTCGGCCGCTGCGGCCGCGGTCTCACCCGGTGGCTTGGGCAGGATGGTCGCTGCGGCAATGCCATGGCGCAGCGCGCTGCGCACCGATTCGGGGTTGGCCGACAGGAACAGGTCGGTACCGAACGGCTTCACGTACGGCCAGGTCGGCTCACCGGCGGTGAAGGTCGCGCGGATGATGCCCAGGCCGTAGTGCTGGATCGAGTTGAAGATGCGCAGGCCGGTATCGGCCGAGTTGCGCGACAGCAGGATCACCTCGACCCGCGGGTTCTCCGGGCTGGCGCCCTGGTTCAGCGCCAGCAGCTTGCGCACCACCGGAAAGGCCACGCCGGGGCCGAGGATGTCGTCCTCGTGCTGGCGCTGGAACTCGGCGTAGGCCGCCACGCCATCGCTCTCGAACAGCGCATGGCTTTCCTCGAGGTCGAACAGGGCGCGCGAGGTCACCGCGACGGTCAGCAAACGGGGGGAGTTGTCGCCCATCGGTGGGGGTCCTTCAAGCGATCGGCACGGCCGGCCGCCTATTGTCCTCAAAAAACGAACTGTTCGCTCAGGATCCGGTCTTCCAGGTTGTGCTCCGGGTCGAACAGCAGGGTCACGCGGCGGTCCTTCGACTCACGGATGGTCACCTCGACCACATCGCGGGTCTCGTGCGAATCGGCGGTGACGCTGACCGGACGCTTGTACGGATCAAGCACGCGGAAGCGTACTTCGGTATCTGCCTTGAGGATCGCCCCGCGCCAGCGTCGCGGCCGGTACGGGGCCAGCGGCGTCAGCGCGATGGTATGCGAGCCCAGCGGCAGCACCGGGCCGTGCGCGGAATAGTTGTAGGCGGTACTGCCGGCCGGGGTGGCCACCAGCACGCCGTCACCGATCAGCTCGGCCACGCGCTCCTGGCCGTTGAGGTCAATGCCGATGTGCGCCGCCTGGCGGGTCTGCCGCAGCAGCGAGACATCGTTGTAGGCCAGCGAGCCGGTACTGGTGCCGGACTCGGTCAGCGCCACCATTTCCAGCGGGCGCAGGTTGGCCGGTTCAGCGCGCGCGATGCGGGCCTGCACGTCATCGTCGCCCCGGTACTGGTTCATCAGGAAGCCGACGGTGCCCAGCTTCATGCCGAACACCGGCTTGCCCAGGTGCCCATGCCGATGCAGGGTCTGCAGCATGAAGCCGTCGCCCCCAAGCGGGCACAGCACGTCAGCCTGCTCCGGCGCGTGATCGCCATAACGCGAGATCATCGCCACGCGGGCCATCTGCGCGGGCTCGGCGGTGCTGGCCAGGAAAGCGATGCGGGGGGTGTCGCTCATCAGGCGTGGGTCCGGGGGATTTCGGCAAAGCATACCCGGACGCTCCATGGGTGCAACCACGGGGCCGCAATCGAACCCGGCACGTTCATCTGCTACGTACCTGCGCAGATCGGATTCCGATCAACGTTGCGAGCCGCAGATGGAATGTGATCGCAACCGCATTCCAGCGATCAGGGCATACATCTCTACATCGTCCGATAGGCGTCGTCGCCACGCGTTCTGATGATCGGGGACCCGATGCGCGCACCAGACAGGAACCCGCACGAGCGGAACGCTCGATGGAATCGCACGCAAAGGGGCAACTCCCAATGAGAGAGACACGATGAAGAATCTCACCGTCACCCTGGCCATGCTGTTGCCCGCCAGTACCTGCCTCGCCCAGGACTTTGGCGTGCCACTCAACCCCGGCCCGGCGCCTGGCGCAGGCACCGTTTCGGGACAGGGCCTTCTGACCCCAAGCAGCAACGGCTATAACGAATGGCTTCCGGATCGATACAGGAATCTCATCTTCACTCTGCGCAACAATGACTGGCAGGATCAGGTGCGACTGCCAATCAACAGGCAGCACCATGGCTACAAGACCATTGTCCTCCAGAATCGGGCAAGCTCCCCGAATCATCTGCACGTGCGCGGTAACTTCGCCCACCTTCCGGAGGGTGTGGACAGAATGATGCTGCCGGCCGGCACCACCCTTTCCGTCGACAACCGCAGTAATCGCTGGAACCTGTTGACGGAGAACATCCGCACACTGAATGGCCCCAATGAAGCACGCTGGCGTATTCCGTCCAACGGCCGCAAGCTGGCGACAACGCTGAACCTGCGAGACGGCCAGCACGTCAGCCTCGTAGGCCTGCCGGATGGGGCGCACCCCTACGACACGGTCACCGTCCGGCACACTGCGTCATGGCCCAGTACAGTCATCGCGGCGGACACGCTGTTCCCGCGCTCGAACCTCCGGATCGAGTCCGGAGATGTACATCACTACGTATTCGATCCCTTTTTCCGCCGGTGGAAGCTGGACCACGCAACCTATCGTCCGGTGCTCCCGAACGAAGCATCGCAGAAGACGGACTCGGCACGCACCCGGGTCACGGCCACCAACGAGAACTTCCGTGGCTACTACCTGGATTTCCCGCGCAGCCCGTCGGACCGTGATCGCCGCATGTTCAAGGTCGCTGATTCGAAGGTGATCGATCCGAGCTGGGGACTGAAGATCAACGATGACAATATCTTTGACCGCGAGGCCCACGTCTGGACCAATCCTGGCGAAGAGTTCGAATTCATGTACGTCGACGACGGCGGCCCCGGTTCCGGCCATTGGCACGCACTTCGCTATCCGGTGCCGCGCGTCGACATTGACAAGTCTCGTGGTGGCAAGGTCGACAACGCCGCCGCACTGCTCACCTGGGTGACCACGGGCGGAGGTACGGTCACGCTGCCAAATGCGTACCAGCGCCTGACGCGGCTGGTCGTGGAGAATGTTACCGGCACCCCGGCGCATCCAACACCGAGGACGACCACCGTCATCGGCCCCGGGTTGTCGGACAAGGTACTGCCGGGTGAGCAGGTCTCCTATCGCCTCAGGGACTACAGGTGGGTTCGTGAAACAACCACTGTTGACGTGGTGTTTGCCGTCTCCGGCCAGCTCGGCGAGATCGGTTCGAAGGACATGGCGTTGGAGCTGATGCGCGAAAGCCTGGCGAAGACCAACCAGGCGCTCGACAACTCGGGCGCAACGTTCCGCTTCCGTGAAGCGGCAGTGCGTGATATCACCGTGCCGTACTACCTGCCGACCTATGCCATTCCCGAATGGATTGCCAATCATGCACCGCAGGTGATCAGCGACAGCGGCGCGGACGGCGTGTACTTCGGTGGTGTCGCGACCGGCTGCAACGGCTTCCACCACTCCAAGCCGCGCAAGCAGTTTGCGGTGGCAATGAACCTGCTCTGCCCCACCGACCTGCTTCGTGAGGAAATGGGCAAGGCATTGGGCATGAAGGTCAATGGCATGCAGGGCGTCCCGGTCATCGGCTCCGGCAACAAGCTGCCGCTGTATCCGACGCCGGTGCGCTTCGTGGACGATGGCAACCGCGCCATCAACCCCGGCCAGCGCGATGAAGTGCCGCACATGAACGATGTCGCCGCCGAAGTCGCGCGCTACGGCTACCCGCGTTGATGACCTGATCGCTGGCCGCCATCGGTGGCCAGCGATCCCGGATACAGAACGGCCCCGCTTTCGCGGGGCCGTTCCGTTTCACGCATGCCAGGCATGGCCCGGCACTACATCACTTACGCACCGTGCGCAGCGAGCTGGCCCAGGCGCTGGACCGCGACCGAGACGGTCGGGTAGTCCAGGGTCTTCTGCTCGGCCAGTTCGGCCAGCATTGCCAGGGTGAAGCGCAGGCTGTTGTCGTCGCGGCCCATCCACGCAGCGACCTTGGCTTCGGCGCTTGCGCCCTTGGTGCCCAGCACCTGGCCGGCGAGGTTGCGGTGGTTGGCGGCCAGCTCGTCACGCAGCACGCCACGCGCCACCGCATGCCAGCGGCCGTTGACCTCCAGCGCGTCGACCTGCTCGAACAGCCACGGCAGCTGCAGGGCATCGCCCAGGCGGAAGTGGACCTTGGACACGTCCACCGGCTTCAGCTTGCGGGTACGGGCCAGTTCGATGATGTCGAACGCCGGCTCCAGGAAGTGCAGTTCGGCCAGCTGCTGCGCCAGGGCCGACGGCAGGCCCTTCTCCTTCCACTCGGCCACCAGGGCTTCGTAGGTCGGACGCTGCGAATCCGGCAGCACACCCGAAGCAACGCGGATGTCGTTGAACGGCCCCTGGTAGCGGTTGACTGCTTCGGTGATGCCCGGCATCGCGCCCGGGCGCGACAGCAGCCAGCGCACGAACGAGCGCTGCAGCTTCCAGATCACTTCCAGTGCGTCGATCTGCACCGATTCCGGCACCTTGCCGTCGAGGGCATCGATCTGCGCCCACAACGCGCGTGCATCCAGCGTTTCGCGGCTGATGGTGTAGGCCTTGGCGACCTCGGCGATGGAACGGCCGGTGTCTTCCTGCATGCGCATCAGGAAGGTGGCGCCCATGCGGTTGATGGTCTGGTTGGTCACGGCCGTGGCGATGATCTCGCGCTTCAGGCGGTGACGCTCCATCGCGTCGGCATACTTCTTCTGCAGCGGGCTCGGGAAGTAGCGCTGCAGTTCCTTGGACAGGTACGGATCTTCCGGAATGTCCGAATCCAGCAGCTGGGCGAACGCCACCAGCTTGGAGTAGGACAGCAGCACCGACAGTTCCGGGCGGGTCAGGCCCTGGCCACGCGCCTTGCGCTGGGACAGCTCGGCATCGGACGGCAGGAACTCGATCTGGCGATCGAGCAGGCCCTGCTGTTCCAGGGTACGGATGAAGTGCTGCTTGGACCCCAGGCGCTTGACCGCCATCCGCTCCATCAGGCTCAGCGCCTGGTTCTGGCGGTAGTTGTCGTTCAGCACCAGGTCGGCCACTTCGTCGGTCATCGACGCCAGCAGCTTGTTGCGCTGTTCAACGGTCAGCTTCTTGGCGCGCACCACATCGTTGAGCAGGATCTTGATGTTGACTTCATGGTCGGAGGTGTCCACACCGGCCGAGTTGTCGATGAAGTCGGTGTTGAGCAGCACGCCGGCCTGCGCGGCTTCGATACGGCCCAGCTGGGTCATGCCCAGGTTGCCACCCTCGCCCACCACCTTGCAGCGCAGCTCACCACCGTTCACGCGCAGCGCATTGTTGGCGCGGTCGCCGACATCGCTGTGCTGCTCGCTGGCGGCCTTGACGTAGGTACCGATGCCGCCGTTCCACAGCAGGTCGACCGGTGCCTTCAGGATCGCGCTCATCAGATCGTTCGGCGACAGTGCCTTGACGCTCTCGTCCAGGCCCAGCGCCTCACGCACCTGCGGGGTGATCTCGATCGACTTCAGGCTGCGCGGGTACACGCCGCCGCCCTTGCTGATCAGCTTGGCATCGTAGTCGGCCCAGCTCGAACGCGGCACGGTGAACATGCGCTCACGCTCGACGAACGAGGTCGCTGCATCCGGGTTCGGGTCCAGGAAGATGTGGCGGTGGTCGAATGCAGCGACCAGGCGGATATGGCGCGACAGCAGCATGCCGTTGCCGAACACGTCGCCGGACATGTCGCCGACGCCGACCGCGGTGAAGTCCTGGGTCTGGCTGTCACGGCCCAGCGCACGGAAGTGGCGCTTGACCGATTCCCACGCGCCACGCGCGGTGATGCCCATGCCCTTGTGGTCGTAACCGACCGAACCGCCGGAGGCGAACGCATCGCCCATCCAGAAGCCGTGCGCGATGGCCAGCCCGTTGGCGATGTCGGAGAAGGTCGCGGTGCCCTTGTCGGCGGCCACCACCAGGTACGGGTCGTCCATGTCGTGGCGCACGACATCCACCGGCGGCACGATCTTGTTGTTGACGATGTTGTCGGTGATGTCCAGCAGGCCCTGGATGAACAGCTTGTAGCAGGCCACGCCGTTGGCGAAGATCGCGTCGCGGTCGCCGTTCACCGGCGGGGTCTTGGCGAAGAAGCCGCCCTTTGCGCCGACCGGCACGATGACGGTGTTCTTGACCATCTGCGCCTTGACCAGGCCCAGCACTTCGGTGCGGAAGTCTTCGCGACGATCCGACCAGCGCAGGCCGCCACGGGCGACCGCGCCGAAGCGCAGGTGGGTACCTTCCACGCGCGGGCCGTAGACGAAGATCTCGCGGTACGGGCGCGGCTTCGGCAGGTCCGGCACCAGCGCCGAATCGAACTTGAAGCTGATGACATGGCCGTGCTGGCCGTTGGCATCGGTCTGGTAGTAGCTGGTGCGCAGGGTCGCGTCGATCACGCCCATGAACGAGCGCAGGATGCGGTCCTCGTCCAGGCTGGACACGCGGTCCATCAGCTTCAGCAGCGCATCGCGCGCGGCCTGCATCTGCGCGTCGCGGTCACCCTTGCGGGCATCGACCACGGCCTTGAGCACCTTCAGGGTGGCGTCGTCGCCAGCGGCCAGCACATCGAAGTGGGCCTTCAGCTGGGCCTGGCCGGCCGCGATGTCGTCCTTGCTCTCGTGGCCGGTGGCCGGATCGAAGCGGGCTTCGAACAGCTCGACCAGCAGGCGGGCCAGCAGCGGGTAGCGGGCGAAGGTGCCTTCCACATAGGCCTGCGAGAACGGCACGCCGGTCTGCAGCAGGTACTTGCAGTAGCCGCGCAGCATGGCGACCTGGCGCCAGTGCAGGCCGGCAGCCAGTACCAGGCGGTTGAAGCCATCGTTCTCGGCATCGCCGTGCCAGACGCGGGCGAAGGTCTCGCCGAAGGCTTCATCGACACTGGCGGCATCGATCGCGCCAGCGGTCGACTCGACCTCGAAGTCCTGCACGTACACCGGGGCGTTGTCGACCGACAGGCGGTACGGACGCTCGGCGATCACGCGCAGGCCCATGTTTTCCATCATCGGCAGCGCGTCCGACAGCGGAATGTCGTCCAGCTGGCGGTACAGCTTCAGGCGCAGGCCATCGCCGCTTTCGCGCGGCACCGCCTGCAGGCTCAGGCGCAGGTCGTCCGGGCCGGTCAGCGCGTCGAGCTGGCTGACGTCGTTGGCGGCAACGGCAGTGCTGTTGTCTTCGATGTAGCCGGCCGGCAGCGCCTTGCCGATACGGGCGGCGATACGCAGGCCTTCGGTCTCGCCGTGGCGGGCCACCAGCGCTTCGCGCAGGTCGTCCTGCCAGTTGCGCAGCACCTGGGCCAGCTTCTGTTCCAGTTCGGCGGTGTCGACGTCGAGCATCTCACCCGGCTTCGGGCGCACGATCAGGTGCACCTGCGCCAGCGGCGATTCGCCCAGCACCACCGAGCTGTCCACGTACTCACCGTGCAGTGCGTCCTTAAGCATCGCTTCGATGCGCAGGCGCACGTCGGTGTTGAAGCGCTCGCGCGGCAGGTAGACCAGCGCGGAGATGAAACGGCTGTACTTGTCGCGGCGCAGGAACAGGCGGCTGCGCACGCGCTCCTGCAGGCCCAGCACGCCCATCGCGGTGCGGAACAGTTCGTCCTCGCTGGACTGGAACAGTTCTTCGCGCGGCAGGGTTTCCAGGATGTGGCGCAGGGCCTTGCCGCTGTGGCTGGCCGGGGCCAGGCCGGACTGCTTCATCACGTGCTCGTGGCGCTGGCGCACCAGCGGGATTTCCCACGGGCGGCGGTTGTAGGCGCTGGAGGTGAACAGGCCGAGGAAGCGCTGCTCGCCGATGATCTTGCCCTTGGCGTCGAATTCCAGCACGCCGATGTAGTCCATGTAGCCGGCGCGGTGCACGCGCGAACGGGCATTGGTCTTGGTCAGGATCAGCGCGTCCTTCAACCCGGACGTGGTGTTCAGGCCCTGCGCGGCCAGGGTCTTGACCGGACGGGCGGCGGACTTGTCCTTGCCGCGCATCAGGCCCAGGCCGGTGTCGTTCAGCGGCGCCAGCACCTCTTCCTTGCCCTGCTTCTCGACGCGGTACTCGCGGTAGCCGAAGAAGGTGAAGTGATTGTCAGCGGCCCAGCGCAGGAATTCCTGTGCTTCCTTGCGCGAGGCATCGTCGACCGGCAGCTGGCGGCTGCCCAGGTCGTCGGCGAGCGCCAGCGCCTTGTCCTTCATCGGCTGCCAGTCGCGCACGATCGCTCGTACTTCGTCCAGCGCCTTGTTGATGGCCTGTTCGATGGCGGCCATGGCGTCGGCCGGCTGGCGATCGATTTCCAGCAGCATCACCGACTCGGCATCACCCTCGCCGACCTTGACCAGCTTGCCGGCCTTGTCGCGGGTGAAGCGCAGCACCGGGTGGCCCAGCACGTGGACGCCCACGCCCTGCTCGGCCAGCGACATGGTGACCGTATCGACGAGGAACGGCATGTCATCGTTGACGATCTGCAGCACGGTGTGCGGCGATTCCCAACCATTGGCCTTGGCGGTCGGATTGAACACGCGGACGTTGGCCTTGCCGGCCTTGCGGGCACGGGCGAATTCCAGCGTCTCAGCCGCGAGAGCGGCCCACTCTTCAGCGCTGTGGTGCGGGAACTCGTCCGACTCCATGCGCTTGTAGAAGTCAGTGGCAAAGGCCACTGCTTCGGCCTGCGCGGCCGCGGGGTAGCGCTTGCGCAAGGCCGTGTACACCGGCTCCAGGGAGAAACCAGCGGTCACTGCGACCTCCGACTCTGCTGGTTTCGTCTTGTTTTTCACGGTCTTGGCTGCGGTTTTTTGCGGTTTCATGGCAGAGCGATGCGCTTGCTCAGTTGGGAAAATGAAATTGTAGCCCTACCGCACGAAAAGGCCTTGCTGCAGGACGGAATAAGCAGATTCGGGTTTGCTGCGGTTTAGACGCCTATTCAGTTCGCTCCGGTATGGTCCCGGCGCCCTCCCCGGCACTGCCGACAGGATCGGCAAAGCGTGTTACCGGAAGACACACGCGGCAACGCCGATTCGATTCCACAATGCTGAACTGGACGGTATAGTCCACCGCGTGAACCCGGCCTACCTTCCCGTTGCCCTCGACGCACGCGATGAGCGCGTGTTCGATGCCGTGCGCGAACTGCTGGCCCAGCAGGGCATGCAGATAAGCATGGACGCGGTGGCCCAGCATGCCGGCTGTTCCAAGCAGACCCTGTACTCGCGTTATGGCAGCAAGCAGGAGCTGCTGCGCCGGGTCATGCAGCGCCATGTCGGCCACGCCACCGGCGCCATGGTGCGTGCACTCCGCACTGACGACCTGCGTGCCAGCCTGCTCCAGTTCGCCACCGACTTCCTGGAGCATTTCAACCAACCGCACGTGGGCCAGGCCTGTCGGCTGATCGCTGCCGACGCCGCGCAGTTTCCTGAAGAGGCGCGTACGCTGTACCGGCATGGCGCCGGCGCGCTGACGCTTCATCTTGCTGAATGGATTGGAACCGTTTGCATGCAGGGCCGGCTCCGCCATGACGACCCGCACTACATGGCCGAACTGCTGCTGAGCATGATCGCCGGTCAGGATTTCGACAAACAGCGCTTCCATACCGCCCATCGTGATGACGCGTTGCAGCGTCGGCGCTGGGCAGAGTTCTCCGTCGACAGCTTCCTGCGCGCGTTTGCGCCGCAGCCGTCGCCGGCCCCGACTACAAACCAACCCCGGAGTTCCTCCTGATGACCGCCCCACTCCGCACCCTTGCCTTGACGTGCGCCGTTGCTGTCGCGCTGGCTGCCTGCAAGAAGCCGGAACAGCAGACACCCCCGCCGCCGGAGGTGGGCGTGATCGACGCCAAGCCGCAGACCCTGCCGCTGCAGCGTGAGCTGGTCGGCCGCCTGTCGCCGTTCCGCAGTGCCGACGTGCGCGCACGCGTGCCGGGCGTTCTACTCAAGCGTGTCTACCAGGAAGGCTCGCAGGTCAAGCAGGGCCAGACCCTGTTCCTGATCGACCCGGCGCCGCTGCGCGCCTCGCTCAATGCGTCCGAAGCGCAGCTGGCTTCGGCGCGCGCCACCTACGCCAACGCCAAGGTCGCCGCCGACCGCGCCCGTTCGCTGGCACCGCAGCAGTTCGTCTCCAGGTCCGACCTGGACAACGCCGAATCGGCCGAGCGCACCGCACTGGCCGCGGTCAAGCAGGCCGAAGCTGCGGTGACCTCCTCGCGGATCAACCTGGGCTACGCCGAGGTGACCGCACCGATCAGCGGCGTGGCCAACAAGCAGCAGGTCACCGAGGGTGCGCTGGTCGGCCAGGGCGATGTAACCCTGCTGACCACCGTCGATCAGCTCGATCCGCTGTACGTGAACTTCTCGCTGAGCGTGGACGAACTGACCCAGCTGCGCGCGCAGCAGGCCAAGGGTGCGCTGGCGCTGTCCGGCGATGGCAAGGCGACGGTCAACGTCAAGCTGGCCGATGGCAGCACCTACAGCGAGCCGGGCACGCTGGACTTCTCCTCGACCACGGTCGATCCGGCCACCGGCGCGGTGTCGCTGCGTGCACTGCTGCCGAACCCGCAGCAGATCCTGCTGCCGGGTGCGTTCGTCAGCTTCCAGGCCAATCTGGGCGAGCGCAACAACGCCTACCTGGTGCCGCAGCAGGCGCTGCTGCGTGACACCAACGGCGGCTACGTGATGGTGGTCGGCGCCGACGGCAAGGTCATTCGCAAGAACGTCAAGACCGATGGCGCGCAGAACGGCAACTGGCTGGTCAGCGATGGCCTGGCCGCCGGCGACAAGGTCATCGTGGCCGGCGTGCAGAAGGTCAAGGAAGGCGCACCGGCCGTGGCCAAGCCGTGGACCCCGGGGCAGGACGCCAATGGCAAGCCCGCCGCAGGTGGCGCTGCACCGGCGGCCGCCAATGCGCCGGCCGACGCGGCCAAGCCCGAGCAGGCCGATGCGGCCAAGCCGGCCGCCACCGAATCGAACAAGCAGTAACGGGAACCTTCCGTCATGCCTAAATTTTTCATCGAGCATCCAGTCTTCGCCTGGGTGGTTGCGATCCTGATCTCGCTCAGCGGCGTGATCGCGATCCTCAACCTGGGTGTGGAGTCCTACCCCAACATCGCCCCGCCACAGGTGACCGTCTCGGCCACCTACCCGGGTGCCAGTGCCGACACCACGGAAAAATCGGTCACCCAGGTGATCGAGCAGCAGCTGACCGGTATCGATCACCTGCTGTACTTCAGTTCCTCATCCGCCTCCAACGGCCGCGCCTCGATCACCCTGACCTTCGAGACCGGTACCGATCCGGACATCGCCCAGGTGCAGGTGCAGAACAAGGTCTCGCTGGCCACGCCACGACTGCCGTCGGAAGTGACCCAGCAGGGCGTGGTGGTGGCCAAGGCCAACGCCGGCTTCCTGATGGTGATCGCGCTGCAGTCCGATACGCCGACCATCAACCGTGACGCCCTGAACGACATCGTGGGCTCGCGCGTGCTCGACCAGGTCTCGCGCATCCCCGGCGTCGGCAGCACCCAGCAGTTCGGCTCCGAGTACGCCATGAACATCTGGCTGAACCCGGAGAAGATGCAGGGCTACGGCCTGTCGGCCAGCCAGGTGCTGGCCGCGGTACGCGCGCAGAACGTGCAGTTCGCCGCCGGTGCGCTGGGTTCGGACCCGTCGCCGGAAGGCCAGCACTTCACCGCCACGGTCTCGGCCGAAGGCCGCTTCAGCTCGCCGCAGGAATTCGAGAACATCATCCTGCGCGCCAACCCCGACGGCTCGCGCGTGCTGCTCAAGGACATTGCCCGCGTAGCCTTCGGTGCCAACAACTACGGTTTTGATACCCAGTACAACGGCAAGCCCACCGGTGCCTTCGCCATCCAGCTGCTGCCGGGCGCCAACGCCCTGAACGTGGCCGACGCGGTGCGCGCCAAGATGGACGAACTGCAGCCCAGCTTCCCGTCCGGCGTGACCTGGTTCTCGCCGTACGACAGCACCACCTTCGTCAAGATCTCGATCCAGGAAGTGGTCAAGACCCTGTTCGAAGCGGTGTTGCTGGTGTTCCTGGTGATGCTGATCTTCCTGCAGAACTTCCGCGCCACGCTGATCCCGACCCTGGTCATCCCGGTGGCCCTGCTCGGCACCTTCCTGGGCATGTGGATGATCGGCTTCACGATCAACCAGCTGACCCTGTTTGCGATGGTGCTGGCGATCGGCATCGTGGTCGATGACGCGATCGTGGTGATCGAGAACGTCGAGCGCATCATGACCGAGGAAGGGCTGGCGCCGAAGCCGGCCACGCAGAAGGCGATGACCCAGATCACCGGCGCGGTGGTGGCGATCACCGTCGTGCTGGCGGCGGTGTTCATCCCGTCGGCACTGCAGGGCGGTGCCGCCGGCGAGATCTACAAGCAGTTCGCGCTGACCATCGCCATCTCGATGGCCTTCTCGGCATTCCTGGCACTGGGCTTCACCCCGGCGCTGTGCGCGACCTTCCTGAAGCCGACGCACAACGACAACCCGAACATCGTCTACCGCACCTTCAACAAGTACTACGACAAGATCAGCCACACCTACGTGGGGCATATCACCTCGGCGGTGCGCCACGCCCCGCGCTGGATGATCCTGTTCGTGGTGCTGACCGCGCTGTGCGGCTTCCTGTTCACCCGCATGCCGGGCAGCTTCCTGCCGGAAGAAGACCAGGGCTATGCGCTGGCGATCGTGCAGCTGCCGCCGGGTTCGACCAAGGGCCAGACCAACGAAGTGTTCGCGCAGATGCGTGGCATCCTGGAAAAGCAGGATGGCTATGAAGGCATGCTGCAGGTGGCCGGCTTCAGCTTTGTCGGTTCCGGCGAGAACGTGGGCATGGGCTTCATCCGCCTGAAGCCGTGGGAGGAACGCAAGTTCACCGCGCCGGAGTTCATCCAGAACATGAACGGCGCGTTCTACGGCATCAAGGAAGCGCAGATCTTCGTGGTCAACCTGCCCACCGTGCAGGGCCTGGGCCAGTTCGGCGGCTTCGACATGTGGCTGCAGGATCGCAGTGGTGCCGGCTACGAGCAGCTCACCCAGGCACGCAACATCCTGCTCGGCAAGGCCGCGCAGAAGCCTGAAGCGCTGGTCGGCGTGCGCCCCAACGGCCTGGAGAACGCGCCACAGCTGCAGCTGCACGTCGATCGCGTGCAGGCGCAGTCGATGGGCATGTCGGTGTCGGACGTGTACAGCACCATCCAGCTGATGCTGGCACCGGTGTATGTCAACGACTTCTTCTACGAGGGCCGCATCAAGCGCGTGACCATGCAGGCCGATGGCCCGTACCGCACCGGCCAGGAATCGCTGAAGAGCTTCTACAGCCCGTCCAGCCTGACCACCAATGCCGATGGCACCAACGCGATGATCCCGCTCAACACGGTGGTCAAGTCCGAGTGGGTGTCGGCACCGCCGTCGCTGAGCCGCTACAACGGTTACTCGGCGATCAACATCGTCGGCTCGCAGGCCCCGGGCACCAGCTCGGGTGAAGCGATGCAGACGATGGAGAGCATCGTCAACGACGACCTGCCGGCCGGCTTCGGCTACGACTGGTCCGGCATGTCCTACCAGGAAATCCTGGCCGGCAACGCCGCGACCCTGCTGCTGGTGCTGTCCATCGTGGTGGTGTTCCTGTGCCTGGCCGCGCTGTATGAAAGCTGGTCGATCCCGGTAGCGGTGCTGCTGGTGGTACCGCTGGGCGTGCTGGGCGCGCTGGGCCTGTCGATGCTGCGTGGCCTGCCCAACGATCTGTTCTTCAAGATCGGCCTGATCACCGTGATCGGCCTGGCAGCGAAGAACGCGATCCTGATCGTGGAGTTCGCGGTGGAGCAACGCGCAGCGGGCAAGAACCTGCGCGATGCCACCATCGAGGCGGCGCGCCTGCGCTTCCGCCCGATCCTGATGACCTCGTTCGCGTTCATCATGGGCGTCATCCCGATGGCGATCTCCACCGGCGCCGGCGCCAACTCCCGCCACGCCATCGGCACCGGCGTGATCGGTGGCATGCTGTTCGCCACCCTGCTCGGCCTGCTGATGATTCCGGTGTTCTTCGTGGTCGTGCGGCGCATGCTGGGCGACAAGCTGGATGAACCGTCCAAGGAGTTCATGGAACGCCAGCGCGACGCGGATGCTGCACACCGCCCGGACCGCTGATCCGGCCGTGCGCTGAAATGAGAAGGCCCCGGAGTGATCCGGGGCCTTTTTCTGTTGCCGCTGCGATTGAATGCAGGCCAACCAAGGTTGGCATCTACCAAGGCAAGGGCCTGCCCGCATGCCCACCAAGGTTGGCATCTACCCGAGCAACGGCATGCGCGGTAGCCGCCAACCCGGCGTTGGCGCCCCTCAGGCAACGCTTCAGCGCAGCAGCGCGACCACCGCGCACACTGCCACCAGAACCAGTGCGGCCCACTGCATCGGCACGAAGAAGAAATGATGGGGCGCGACTTCGCCCTTCTGCCGGGGTGCACGGTTGAGCCACAGGCCCAGCAGCACGTTCACCGCCGCGCCAATGCCGGCACCCAGCAACACCTGCGATAGCGGGATGTTGCCCTTGGGGCCTTCGTGCGGGAAGAAATACGCCAGCAGCAGGATCGCTGCGATCGGCGTGACCAGTGTCAGGATTCCCCAACCACGATAGATCATCTGTGCAGACCGTATGAAAACGGCCTGCATTGGAACAGATGCGGCATCGTTCGGCCAAGAGCACAGCGCATCCACGCGTGGCGTGGAGCTACTGGCCACGCCGCCATTACAGCGGCGCGGCCGTTGCGCCTCAGCGCAGCCCGGTCTCGTTGCGCGCGATCACCAGGCGCTGGATTTCCGAGGTACCTTCATAGATCTCGGTGATCTTGGCATCACGGAAATAGCGCTCCAGCGGCATTTCCTTCGAATAGCCCATGCCGCCGTGGATCTGCACCGCCTGGTGGGTGATCCACATCGCCGCCTCCGAAGCGGTCAGCTTGGCGATGGCCGCTTCATTGCTGAATCGCTTGCCCTCGCCCTTCACCCACGCCGCGCGCAGGGTCAGCAGCAGCGCCGCATCCAGCTTGCACTTCATGTCGGCGATCTTGGCCTGGGTCATCTGGAAGGTACCGATGGCCGCGCCGAATGCCTTGCGCTCCTTCACATACTCGATCGTGGCTTCATAGGCCGCGCGGGCAATGCCGATCGCCTGCGAGGCGATGCCGATGCGGCCGGCATCCAGCACGCCCATCGCGATCTTGAAGCCCTCGCCTTCCTGGCCCAGCACATCTTCGGGCTGTGCCACGTAATCGTTGAATTCGATCTCGCAGGTGGCCGAAGCGCGGATGCCCAGCTTCGGCTCGGTCTTGCCGCGACCGAAGCCGGCCTTGTCGGTGTCGATCAGGAAGGCGGTGATGCCGCGCGCGCCCTTGTCCGGCTCGCTCATCGCGAACAGCACGATGTACTTGGCCACCGGGCCGGAGGTGATCCAGCTCTTCTTGCCGTTGATGACGAAGCTGCCATCGGCCTGCTTCACGGCCCGGCAACGCATGGCCGTGGCGTCCGAACCGGACTGCGGCTCGGTCAGCGCGAATGCACCGATGGCCTCGCCCTCGGCGATGGCACGCACGTATTTCTGCTTCTGTGCTTCGCTGCCATGGGTCAGGATGCCATTGCAGAACAGCGAATTGTTCACCGACATGATGGTCGAATGCGCAGCATCACCGGCGGCGACCTCCACCATCGCCAGCACGTACGCAACCGGGTCCATGCCTGCGCCGCCGTATTCGGTCGGCACTTCGATGCCCATCAACCCGTTCTCGCCCAGCAGGCGGATGTTGTCCAACGGGAACTCGCCGGTGCGGTCATGGTGCTCCGCGCTGGGGGCGATCTTCTCCTGCGCGATGCGACGCGCCACGTCCTGCAGCATCAACTGCTCTTCGGTAAAGCTGAAATCCACAACACCCTCCCGGGTACATGAAGTTATGGGCCGCGTACGGTGCGCCCAGGTAGCTCGATTGTACCGGGGCATGAATGGTTCCGTACGCCAGCGACTTGACCCTGGCAGGCCTTCTCGGCGAATATATCTCTATATCGCGATAGGTAGATATTTATGGATCTGGAAGACTGGTCGACCCGCCTGAAGGTGTTCGCCGATGCCACCCGCGTGCGCCTGCTGGCGCTGCTGGAACAGGAAGAGCTGACCGTGGCCGAGCTGTCGGCGATCACCCGGCTGGCGCAGCCACGCGTGTCGACCCACCTGGCGCGCCTGAAGGAAGCCGGGCTGGTCCGCGATCGCCGTGCCGGCGTGTCGGCCTACTACCGCTTCGACGAGGCCCAGCTGGACCCGGCGCAGCGTGCATTGTGGCACGCCTTGAGCAATGGAAGCGACGACCCGCTGCTGCGCCAGGATGCTGAACGGGTGGCCGCCGTGCTGGCCCACCGCGCTTCCGACCAGAACTGGGCCGACAGCGTGGCAGGCGACATGGAACGCCACTATTCCCCGGGCCGCACCTGGGAGGCGCTGGCACGGACCGCCCTGCCGTTGCTGGAAACCGGCGACGTGCTCGACATCGCCTCCGGTGACGGCGTGCTGGCCGAACTGGTCGCCCCGCATGCCAAGCGCTACGTCTGCATTGACACCAGTGCGCGCGTGGTCGCCGCCGCCAGCGAGCGCCTGCGCCGCCTGCCCAACGTGGAAGTGCGCGAGGGCGACATGCACGCGCTGCCGTTCAAGGACCGCAGCTTCGACCTGGTGGTGCTGATGCACGCGCTGACCTACGCCAGCAAGCCGGCGCAGGCGGTCACCGAGGCCGCACGCGTACTGCGTCCCGGCGGCCGGCTGCTGCTGTGCAGCCTGGCGCGCCACGAACACAAGGCTGCAGTCGAGGCGTATGGCCACGTCAACCTCGGCTTCAGCGACAAGGAGCTGCGCAAGTTCGTCGACAAGGCCGGCCTGCAGGTGTCGAGCCTGGAGACGGTCACCCGCGAAAAGCGCCCGCCGCATTTCGAGGTGATCTCGCTGATCGCCAACAAGCCCTGAGCTCGAGACCGCCATGCCCGCCCTGCCCTGGTTGCATCCTGATCGTGCCAATGCCCTGCTCGCCGCCCTGCGCGAGCGGATCCTGATCATCGATGGTGCCATGGGCACCATGATCCAGCGCCACGGGCTGCAGGAGCAGGATTATCGCGGCGAGCGCTTCGCCGGCGGCTACGATCACGCCCATGGACCCGGCTGCGACCACGCCGCGCCCGAGGGTCACGACCTGAAGGGCAACAACGATCTGCTGCTGCTGACCCGCCCGCAGATCGTTGCTGACATCCATACCGCCTATCTGCTGGCCGGCGCCGACCTGGTGGAAACCAACACGTTCAACGCCACCTCCGTGAGCCAGGCCGATTACCACCTGGAACACCTGGTGTATGAGCTGAACAAGGCCGGCGCAGCCGTCGCGCGCGCCTGCTGCGATGCGGTCGAGGCCACCACGCCGGACAAGCCGCGCTTCGTCATCGGTGTGATCGGGCCCACCAGCCGTACCGCCTCGATCAGCCCGGACGTGAACGATCCCGGCTTCCGCAACACCAGCTTCGATGAACTGCGCGATACCTATCGCGAGGCGATCGAAGGCCTGATCGATGGCGGCGCCGACACGCTGATGGTCGAGACCATCTTCGATACGCTCAATGCCAAGGCCGCGCTGTATGCGCTGGAAGAAGCCTTCGATGCACGCGGTGCGCGGCTGCCGGTGATGATCTCCGGCACCATCACCGATGCCTCCGGCCGCACCCTGTCGGGACAGACCGCCGACGCCTTCCACGCCTCGCTGGCGCATTCGCGGCCGCTGTCGATCGGCCTGAACTGCGCGCTCGGCGCCGACGCGATGCGCCCGCATGTGGAGGCCCTGTCGCGCGTGGCCGACTGCCATGTCAGCGCACACCCCAACGCCGGCTTGCCCAATGCCTTTGGCGAATACGACGAAACGCCCGAGGAAATGGCCGCGACGCTGCGCGGCTTCGCCGAGGATGGCCTGCTGAACCTGGTCGGTGGCTGCTGCGGCTCCACCCCCGAGCACATCCGCGCCATCGCCCAGGCCGTCGCTGGCCTGCCACCCCGTCCGCTGCCTGGCGCGCAGGAGCAGCAGGCCGCATGAACACCGCCCCTTACACCCGCCTGTCAGGCCTGGAGCCGCTGGTCATCACTCCGGACCTGCTGTTCGTCAATGTCGGCGAGCGCACCAACGTCACCGGCAGCGCGCAGTTCCGCAAGCTCATCAAGGAAGGCCGCTACGAGGAGGCCGTGGATGTCGCCCGCCAGCAGGTGGCCAGCGGCGCGCAGATCCTCGACGTCAACATGGATGAAGGCCTGATCGATTCGGAGGCAGCGATGACCCGCTACCTCAACCTGATCATGTCCGAGCCGGACATCGCCCGCATCCCGGTGATGGTCGACTCTTCCAAGTGGAGCGTGATCGAGGCCGGGTTGAAGTGCCTGCAGGGCAAGAGCGTGGTCAACTCGATCTCGCTGAAGGAAGGCGAGGCACTTTTCCGCGAGCACGCACGCAAGGTGCTGCGCTACGGCGCGGCCGCGGTGGTGATGGCCTTCGACGAAACCGGCCAGGCCGACACCTGCGCACGCAAGGTGGAAATCTGCACCCGCGCCTACCGCATCCTGGTCGATGAGATCGGCTTCCCGCCGCAGGACATCATCTTCGACCCGAACATCTTCGCCGTCGCCACCGGTATCGAAGAACACGACAACTATGCGGTGGACTTCATCGAAGCCACCCGCATCATCAAGCAGACGCTGCCGCACTGCCATGTCTCCGGTGGCGTGTCCAACGTGTCGTTCTCGTTCCGTGGCAACGAAACGGTGCGCCAGGCCATCCACTCGGTGTTCCTGTACCACGCCATCGCCGCCGGCATGGACATGGGTATCGTCAATGCTGGCGCCATGCCGATCTACGACGAACTGGAACCGGAGCTGCGCGAGCGCGTGGAGGATGTGATCCTCAATCGCCGCAGTGATGCCACCGAGCGCCTGCTGGAGATCGCCGAGCGCTACAAGGGCAGGAAGGGCACGGCCAAGGCCGAAGATCTGGCCTGGCGCGAGAAGCCGGTGGCGCAGCGCCTGGCGCATGCGCTGGTGCATGGCCTGGACGCGTGGGTCGAGGAAGACACCGAGCTGGCCCGGCAGGCTTCCAGCCGCCCGCTGGACGTGATCGAGGGCCCGCTGATGGATGGCATGAACATCGTCGGCGACCTGTTCGGCGCCGGCAAGATGTTCCTGCCGCAGGTGGTGAAATCCGCGCGCGTGATGAAGAAGGCAGTGGCCTACCTGCTGCCTTACATCGAGGCCGAGAAAGCCCGCAGCGGCGATACCGCCAAGAGCAACGGCCGCATCATCATGGCCACGGTGAAGGGCGACGTGCATGACATCGGCAAGAACATCGTCGGCGTGGTCCTGGCCTGCAACAACTTCGACGTCATCGACCTGGGCGTGATGGTGCCCGCACAGAAGATCCTCGACGCCGCGCGCGAGCACCATGCCGACCTGATCGGCCTGTCCGGGCTGATCACCCCCTCGCTGGAAGAAATGAGCCACGTCGCGCGCGAAATGGAGCGCCAGGGTTTCGACCTGCCGCTGCTGATCGGCGGGGCAACCACCTCGCGTGCGCACACGGCCCTGAAGATCGACCCGCACTACAAGGCACCCACGGTGTGGGTGAAGGATGCCTCGCGTGCGGTGGGCGTGGCTCAATCGCTGATCTCGCGTGATCTGCGCGAGGCTTTCGTCGCTGCCAACGAAGCCGACTACGCCGAGATCCGCGCGCGCCATCGCAACCGTGGCGATGCCAAGCGCCTGGTCCCGCTGGAGCACGCACGCGGGCAGAAGTTCCAGGGCGACTGGGCGAACTACACACCGCCGGCCCCCAGGCAGCCGGGCCTGCACGTGTTCGATGACTACCCGCTGGCCGAACTGGTGGACTACATCGACTGGACCCCGTTCTTCCAGGCGTGGGAGCTGGCCGGCAAGTTTCCGGCCATCCTCACCGACGAGATCGTCGGCATCCAGGCCAGCGAACTGTACCGCGACGCGCGCGCGATGCTGGACCGCATCGTCGGCGAGAAGTGGCTGACCGCCAAGGCGGTGTTTGGCCTGTGGCCAGCCAACAGCATCGGCGATGACGTGCGCGTGCAGCATCCGCAGGGCGAGACCACCCTGCACTTCCTGCGCCAGCAGGTGGACAAGCCGGCCGAGCGCCCGGATTTCTGCCTCGCCGATTTCATCGCCCCGGCCGACAGTGGCCGCGACGACTGGATCGGCGCGTTCGCGGTGACCGCCGGCATCGGTATCGACGCGCACGTCGCACGCTTCGAAGCCGAGCATGACGACTACAACGCGATCCTGCTGAAGGCACTGGCCGACCGCCTTGCCGAAGCGCTCGCAGAGCGCCTGCACCAGCGCGTGCGCACCGAATTCTGGGGCTATGACCGTGCCGAGGCGCTGGACAACGAGGCACTGATCGATGAGCAGTACCGCGGCATCCGCCCAGCGCCCGGCTACCCGGCCTGCCCCGAGCACAGCGAGAAGCGCCGCCTGTTCGACCTGCTGCAGGCCGAGGCCAACGCCGGCATGGAGCTGACCGAGAGCTTCGCGATGCTGCCCACTGCGGCGGTGTCGGGCTACTACTTCAGCCACCCGCAGAGCCAGTACTTCGTGGTTGGCCGGCTCAGCCGCGAACAGGTCAGCGATTACGCCCGGCGCAAGGGTGTTGACCGCACACAGGCCGAGCGCTGGCTGGCCTCCAACCTCGACTACGACCCCGAATGACACAAAAAGGGGACGGAGGGGATTAAGTCGTTTATGCATTCGCGACTTAATCCCCTCCGTCCCCTTTTTTGCCTCATCATTCCGCGATGACCGTTCCCGTTGCCCGCCTCTCCAGCTTTTACCTGTTCTACTACGCGGCGCTGGGCGCGTTCACCCCGTACTGGAGCCTGTTCCTGACCGCGCGCGGCATGAGCGTGACCGCGATCAGCGTGATGATGGGCCTGTGGTACGCCACCCGCGTCGTCGCACCCAGTACCTGGACCTCGCTGGCGGCAGCATCGCCACGGCCGATCCGCCTGCTGCGCGTCGGCTGCGTGTTGACACTGCTCAGCTTCGCGGTGTTCCTGCTGCCGCTCCCGCAGCCCTGGATGTACCCGGCCATGGTTGTGTTCTGCTTCTTCTACAACGCGGTGATGCCGCAGTTCGAGTCGATCACCCTCACTCACCTGGGCAACGACAGCCATCGCTACGGGTTGATCCGGGTCTGGGGCTCACTCGGCTTCATCGCCGTGGTCACCCTGTTCGGCTGGCTGATCGAAGGCGATGGCGACAGCAACCACGCCGGCTTGCTGCCCTGGATGATGCTGCCGCTGTTCGCCTTGCTGGTGGCATCGGCCTTCAGCAACCACTATGCGCGCGATATCGGCAGGACCCAGGGCGATGCCAGCGGCTTCTGGCAGATCGTGCGCCGCCCGCCGGTGCTGGCGTTCTTCCTGGCCGCGTTCATGGAGCAGCTGTCATTCGGCCCGTACTACACGTTCTTTTCGGTCTACATGGACCATCATGGTTACCGCACCTCCACCCTCGGCCTGCTGTGGACCATCGGCGTCGTCTTCGAAGTGGGCGTGTTCTTCACCATCGGCCGCTTCTTCCGCCGCTATGACGCCAGTTGGATGCTGTTGATCGCGCTGGTCAGTTCCTGCCTGCGCTGGGCGGTGACCGCCCTGTTCCCCGAAAACCTGCCGGTGATGCTGCTGGCGCAGACCGCGCATGCGCTGGGCTTTGCCGCCTTCTTCGCGGCTGCGATGCAGATGCTGGCCACCTACTTCCCGGGCCGCCTCAATGGTCACGGCCAGGGCCTGCTGTACGGCTTCTCGTCCGGCGTGGGCGGCGTACTGGGCGCACTGATCGCCGGTCAGCTGTGGAAGATCGACGACGGCCGCACGGCCTTCCTGGCCGGCAGCGGCTTCGCCCTGGTCGGCGCCCTGCTCTGCTTCTTCGCGCTGAGCCTGCCGCTGATACGCGCACGCCGGCCCCGCAGCGCACACTGACTCAGCGCTGCAGCACCACCTGCTGCAGCGAAGGCAACAGCACGCGATTGCCCTGCGCACTGAGGTGATCGCCATCGAAGAACAGCGGCCGGCCATCACGCTGTGCCGGGCACAGCCGGTCGTCGCACAGTGCCGGCAACGGATCCCAGAGAACGCCGCCGGGCAGGCCGTCGACCACCTGCCGCAGGCTGCCCAGCATGGGCGCGCGCAGCGTCTCCATCGCCTCGCGCGTGCTGTCCAGGCCATTGCGGCAGACCGTGTTGCGCGCATTGAAGCTGTCCGAACAGCGATACGGTGGCGCCGGCAGCACCGGCTTGGGCGCCTCCAGCACGATGCGCACGCCACGCTCGGCCAGCGGCCTCCACTGCGCGATCGCTTCGGCCACCTCGGCCTCGCGCCCGGCTGCCGCTTCTGCGGTCAGCTCACCGGCCAACTGCGCCTGCGCGTCGAACAGCACGAACTGATCGGACAGGCGCGGAACCCGCAGCGACACCAGCACTACCGCGTCACCCGGTTGCGCACGGCGCGCGATGTCGGCGAACACCGCTGCGTCGAAATCAGCGCAACCGGCACCGGCACCGCGCCACTTCTGAAGGCTCACCTGCGGGCATCCGCCGCGGCCATAGAGGGAGACCTCCGAGCCGGTTTCCAGCGCCAGCCGCTGCAGCAGCTCGATGTAGGCCATCGCATGCGAATCACCGGCTACGAACACCCGCTTCGGCGCGCCCGGAGGCAGCGGACGGTCGCAGTTGCCGCGGGCATAGGTGCGTGCACTGCCTCCCTCGAAGCGATGCTTGCCCACCGCCAGTGCACAGCCGGGATAATCCCCGGCCACGCTTCTGCCATCGGGGTACCAATCGGCTGGATGCCGGCTGACCGTGCTCAACGACAGCCGTGGCGCCTGCTGGTAGAGCAGTGTCTGCAGGCCGGCAACGAGCAGCAGCACCCCTGCGCCGGCCAGCACCCATCGCCCCGGGCGCAGGTGCTGCGCCAACGTGCCACGGAAGGGTTGCTCCACCCAGCGCCACGACGCCCACGACAGCAGCAGTACCAGCGCCATCGCAGCAATCATCTGCGCGGGTGTCTGCAGGCCCACGGTCCAGCGCATCAGCACGAATACCGGCCAGTGCCACAGGTACAGTGAATACGACAGCAGGCCGACACGGCGCATCGGGGCACTGGCCAGCAGGCGCGCCACCCAGGCCTGCGGATGATGATGCAGCGCCCACAGCAGCCCTGCGGTGGCCGAGGCGGGCAGCAGACCATCCGGCCATGGGGAATGCCCCGCGCGCGCGGACCACAGCGCCCACCCCAGCAGGGCCAGCGCCACCATGGCCAGCAGGGAGAACACCGGCGCAGCGCGCTTCAGTGCCTGGCCGGTTGTCGGGTCCAGCGATTCACGCACGTGCAGCAGCTGGAACAGCAGCACGCCCACCCCCAGTTGCCACAGGCGCGTGCTGGTGGCATAGAACGCCCACGGCGGCGGCGCCTCGCGCATGCCCAGCAACGCCGCATGCAGCAGCGACGCCACACTGACCAGCGCAAACAGGCCCAGGCTGATCCAGCGCCCGCGCGCACCGCGCGCCCAGGCCAGGAACAACAGCGGGAAGATCAGATAGAACTGCTCCTCCACCCCCAGCGACCAGGTATGGGTATAGGGATTGAACTCGGCCCTGGGCGCAAAGTAATCATTGCCGATCGCTGCCAGTACCCAGTTGCTGAAGCCGAACAGGGCCATCAGCCCGGTCTTGTCACTGGCCTCGCTGAGCCAGGACTCGGGAATGAACAGCACGCTGGCCAGCGCGGTCAGCAACAGGCAGGTCACCAGGGCGGGCGCGATGCGGCGGATGCGGCGCGCATAGAAGCGCAGCATCGACTGCCCCAGCGGTAGCGGCGGCAACCGGTGCACCGACGCACTGACCACGAAGCCGGAGATGACGAAGAACACGTCCACACCGGTGAACCCACCTGGCAGCCAGGCCGGGTCGAGGTGGAACACGATGACGGCCAGCACGGCAATCGCGCGCAGGCCGTCGATGTGCGGCACATAGCCGCGGCTAGGATCAGCGGTCATCCCTTCCCCCACGGCCGCGATGGCAGCGCGCCCGCGGCGGTCACGCGTTTACCAGACCAGGTCGTCCGGTACCTGGTACTGCGGGTCGGCGTACGGATCTTCCTCGGCCGGCGCATTCGGATCGACCTTCAGCGCCACCGATGCGGCGAACACCGCCTCGGACTGCGCCAGCACCTCGGCGGTCACCAGCAGGTACCGGCCATTGAGCTGGACCACGCCCAGTTCACCGGCATTGAGCGCGGTCAGCTGTTCAGCGGTCACGTAGATTCGCTTGATCTTGCCGCCATACGGGAAGTGGCGGGCAATATCGGCCGCTTCGGCATTCAGGCTCTTGCCCTTCAGCAGTTCTTCCAGCTTGGCCTTGGCCTCGCGGCGAACGCGCGCTTCTTCCTGCTTCAGGCGCTCGGTCTCGATCCGTTCTTCCTTTTCCTTCTGCGCACGGATCGCATAGGCCTTGGCCAGATCCATCTCTTCGGCAGAACGCGGCTTGCGCGGGCCTTGCTGGCCGGGCCCGCGGGACTGCCCGGGCTTGCCTGCACCAGCCTGGCCGTGGCCACCACGGCGCTCGCCAGGCTTGTGTTCGCCCTTGCCGGCGCCCTGCGGCTTTCCATTGCCATTGCCACCCTTGCCCTGCGGGCGGCCATCACGGCGGGGGCCATCATTCTTGCGCTCGGGCTTGGGCGCCGGCTTGAAGCCCAGGCCCATCAGCTGGTCGCGGAGGGTATCGCTCATAGGATTCGGATCAGTAGTGCGGCGGCGGCGGTTCGCTCGCCGGATCGGAAGAATTCAGTGCGTTGCGGACCTTGCCGAGATCTTCCAGCAGCACGCGCAGCACGTCGGCATTGCGCATGCCCTGCATGCGGGCATCGGCCAGCGCATCGCTCAACTCGGCCAGTGCCTGTTCCTGGAAGGACACGCGCATTTCCAGTTCGACCAGGCGCGCTTCCAGCGCCTGCTCGCGTTCGGTGGGCAGATCAGACATGCAGCGAGCGCCCCCGGCCAATGCCGTAGTAGGCCAGCCCGGCGGCTTCAACGTCGGCAGGTTCGTAGAGGTTGCGGCCATCGAACACCACCGCATCCTTGAGCTGCTCGCGCAGCTTCTGGAAATCGGGGCTGCGGAACTGCTTCCACTCGGTCACTACCACCAATGCATCGGCCCCTTCCAGGGCCTCGTTGGCGCTGGCGCAGAACACCAGATCATCACGATCGCCGAAGATGCGCTGCGACTCGTGCATCGCTTCCGGATCGTAGGCGCGCACCGTCGCACCGCCTTCCCACAGCTGCGCCAGCAGGCGGCGGCTGGAGGCTTCGCGCATGTCGTCGGTGTTGGGCTTGAAGGCCAGGCCCCACACGGCGAAGGTCCTGCCGCGCACGCCTTCGTCCTCGCCCTTGTCGTAGTGGCGCTGGATGAGTGCGAACAGGTGGCCCTTCTGTGCATCGTTCACGGCTTCGACCGCGTTCAACAGCTTCGGCTCCAGGCCATACTGCTGCGCGGTGCGCGCCAGCGCCTGCACGTCCTTGGGGAAGCACGAGCCGCCGTAACCTGCACCGGGATAGATGAAGTGCCAACCGATACGTGGATCCGAACCGATGCCCTGGCGGACCTGCTCGACGTCGGCGCCCACGCGCTCGGCGATGTTGGCGATTTCGTTCATGAACGAAATCTTGGTCGCCAGCATGGCGTTGGCCGCGTACTTGGTCAGCTCGGCCGAACGCACGTCCATTTCCACCACGCGGTCGTGGTTGCGGTTGAACGGCGCGTACAGGCGACGCATCACCGCCACCGATTCGGCACTGCTGGCACCGATGATGATGCGGTCCGGGCGCATGCAGTCGGCCACCGCATCGCCTTCCTTCAGGAATTCGGGGTTGGAGACCACGTCGAAGGCGATGTCCGCGCCACGCGCTGCCAGCTCTTCGGCAATGGCGGCACGCACCTTGTCGGCGGTGCCCACCGGCACCGTCGACTTGTTCACCACCACCGTCGGCACGGCCATGTGGCGGCCGATGGTGCGGGCCACGGCCAGCACGTACTGCAGGTCAGCACTCCCGTCCTCGTCCGGCGGCGTGCCGACGGCGATGAACACCACCTGGCCATGGCCGATCGCCAAAGCCGCATCCGTGGTGAACGCCAGCCGCGCGGCCGCGTGATTGGCCTTCACCATCGGTTCCAGGCCCGGCTCGTAGATCGGGATGATGCCCTGGTTGAGGCCGTCCACCTTGGCCTGGTCGATATCGACACAGACCACCTGATGACCGACATCGGCCAGGCAGGTACCAGTCACCAGCCCTACGTAACCGGTACCAAAAATTGCAACGCGCATGTCCGTATTCGCTCCTGGATGACTTACGGCAGAACGCCCAGCAGTTCGACGTCAAACGTCAGCGTGGCGTTCGGGCCGATCGGGCCACCCGGGGTGCCGTTCTCGCCATAGGCCAGTTCGCCCGGGATCCAGAAGCGGTACTTCGAACCGACCGGCATCAGTGCCACGCCTTCGGTCCAGCCCTTGATCACCTGGTCCAGGCCGAACTCGGCCGGCTGGCGGCCGTAGGAGCTGTCGAACACGGTGCCATTGAGCAGCTTGCCTTCGTAGTTGACACGCACCTTGCTGCTCGGCAGCGGACGCTCGCCACTGCCCGGGCGGATCACCTGGTACTGCAGGCCCGACGCGGTGGTCACCACGCCCGGCTGGGTCTTGTTCTTGGCCAGGAACGCATTGCCTTCCTCGCGGTTGGTCTGCGCGGCGGCGGCGGCCTTGGCCTGCATCTCGGCCTGCTTGCTGCCCATGAAGGCCTGGATGGTGGCGGTCGCGTCAGCTTCCGTCATCTTCGGCTGGCCCTTGCTCAGGCCCGTGCTGATTGCGTCAAACAATGCGGCAACATCGATGTCGTCCTTCAGCTGTGCCAGCGACGGACCGACCGAGTAGGAACCGATCATCTGCGAGACCTTGACACGATCGACCTTCGGCGGCTGCGTGCCCGGCGCCACGCCCGGCACCTGCTGGCCGCTGCGTGCCATCACCACCTGGCGCAGCGCAGCGTCGGTGGCCTTGGCCTGTTCCTGGGTGATCTGCGGCTGCAGGCCTTCGAAGGAGCGCTCCACGGCGGTGCGCAGCGCGGCCACGTCGATCTCACCGGCGATCGGGGTGAACGACTTGGCCACGTCCAGGCCGATGGCATAGCCCAGCTTCTGCTTGGGGGAATTCAAGGTTGCGGTCTCCTTGGCGGCTGCCGGGGCAGCCGGTTGTTGCGACAGAGCGACACCCGAAGTGCCCATCGCCAGAATCAGAACCGACGCCGCGGCGCCGCGCATTCCCATCTTCATTCGCTGCATTCCTGGAAGTGTCTGGGCGCCGACGTCGGCGCGAAAAGAACCATTGTCGCACGCATGCCCCCGATGTCGAGGCATCCGTGCCGGATATCAATGCTGGGCGGCGGCCAAAGCCTTGTCGATGGCCGCAGTCAACTGCGGATCGTCGGGCGTCACCTTGCTGGCGAACTGGGCGATGACCTTGCCATCGCGGCCGACCAGGTATTTGTGGAAGTTCCATCCCGGCGCCACGCCGGTGGCTGCGGTCAGCCGCTGGTACAACGGCGTGGCCTGCGCGCCAATCACATGCACCTTCTCGAACATGGGGAACCTGACCCCGTAGGTCAGCGTGCAGAAGTCCTGGATCTGCTTCTCGTCGCCCGGCTCCTGGCCCTTGAAGTCGTTGGACGGAAAACCGAGCACGGCAAAACCCCGGCCGGCATAGCGCTTGTGCAGGGCTTCCAGGCCTTCGTACTGCGGGGTGTAGCCACATTTGCTGGCGGTATTGACCACCAGCAGCACCTGCCCGTGATAACGCTGCTGCAGATTGACCTGCTGCTTGCCCGCCAACGGACGGTACGACAGGTCAAGCAGATCGGCGGCCAGCGCACTGGCCGGACCGGCAACGCCGGCAACCATCAGGGCCAGCAGGGTGAGCCCACGCAGGCGGCGCAGGGAAACGGTCGGCAGAGGCATCAAGGTCAGTCCGTAGTGGCCTTTTACAGGGCCCGACCGGTACGGGCCGGGGATCGGCCGAACTATAGCACCGGGCCTGCACCGCCCCGGCAGGCGCCGTCCGGGCCGGCTTTGCGCGGCATGGCGGCTTTGCCTGCCGGCGCCCGGGCACAGCGCACGAATGACGCGGCCTGGACAATACTGAATGGAAGGACGGCCTTGAGCCTTCCCTGGCGCATTTCTATTTGTATTGAAAAACAATGAGTTGAATGAACATTCCGGTCATATGCCCCCCCCTGCCATCAGTTGGGTCCGGCAAAGGCTTGCACGACGGCGTGCCGGTGTTATAGTTGCATACAACACCAGTCACCTGAGACAGGGGGAAGCCATGAACGCTCGGATTCGTCGCACTCTTGCCGCACCTGCGGTTACGGCCGTTTCGACGCTGCTCGTGCTGGCCTGGCTGGCCATGCCCGCCCCCCCGGCCTCGGCGGACAGTGCGCAGGACGCGACCGTTTCACCAACAGCAACTGCCACCCCCTCCCCCCCGCGTCGGCTGCACAGCTCCCTGTCCATGCCGTATTTCTCGTTCGCACAGCCGCTGACCCCACGGAGCTGAACATGAGCGACATCCAGTGGAGCGACGGCGCTCCGATCTACCGTCAGTTGAAGGAGCGCGTGGTCGCCATGATGCTCGACGGAATCCTCAAGCCGGGCGATGCCCTGCCCTCGGTGCGCCAGGTGGCCGCTGACTATCAACTCAACCCCATCACCGTTTCACGCGCTTACCAGGAACTGGCTGATGAAGGCCTGGTGGAAAAGCGCCGCGGCCTGGGCATGTTCATGACCGAGCAGGCGGCCACGCAGCTGCGCAGTACCGAGCGCGACCGCTTCCTCAACGAAGAGTGGCCGGCCGTACTGGAACGCATCCAGCGGCTGGGCCTGAGCCTCGACGAATTGCTGCCCCAGGGGAATGTCTGATGAACAACTCTGCAAGTGAACCGGTGATCACCGCCCGAGGCCTGCGCAAGGCCTACAAGACCACCGTCGCGCTCGACAACGCCAGTTTCAGCATTCCGAGCGGGCGCATCGTCGGCCTGATCGGTCCCAACGGTGCGGGCAAGACCACCGCGTTGAAGGCCATCCTCGGCCTGACCTCGGTGGAAGGCGAGTTGAGCGTGCTCGGACGTGACCCGCGCCTGCACCGCGATGAGCTGATGAAGGACATCTGCTTCATCGCCGATGTCGCCGTGCTGCCGCGCTGGCTGAAGGTGCGCGAGGCGATCGATTTCGTCGCCGGCGTCCACCCGCGCTTCGACCGCGCCCGCTGCGAGCGCTTCCTGGCCAACACCAAGCTGCAGCCGAAGCAGCGCGTGCGCGAGCTGTCCAAGGGCATGATCGTGCAGCTGCACCTGGCGCTGGTGATGGCCATCGATGCCCGCATCCTGGTGCTGGACGAACCCACCCTGGGCCTGGACATCCTCTACCGCAAGGAGTTCTACCAGCGCCTGCTGGAAGATTACTTCGACGAACAGAAGACCATCATCGTCACCACCCACCAGGTGGAAGAGATCGAGCACATCCTCAGCGATGTGATGTTCATCCGGGATGGCCGCATCGTGCTGGACGCGGAAATGGACGACGTCGGCCAGCGCTACACCGAGCTGCTGGTGAACGCCGACCAGCTGGACACGGCACGCGCCCTGAAGCCGATCGACGAACGCAGCCTGGCGTTCGGCAAGACCGTGATGCTGTTCGATGGTGTGCCGCGCACCCAGCTTTCCACCCTCGGTGAAACCCGCAGCCCGGGCCTGGCCGATCTGTTCGTCGCCATCATGAAGGGGACCTACGCATGAATGCCGTCAACCACCCTGTCGGCCCGATGGGCACCCTGCGCTGGCTGCTCAAGCGCGAGTACTGGGAAAACCGCGGCGGCTTCCTGTATGCCCCGCTGATCGCCGGCCTGATCTCGCTGGTGATGAGTACCGTGGGCATCGCCTTCGGCCTGTTCGCCCTGCACCGTGCCGCCCGCGATGGCGGCCTGCACATCGACGGCGAGGACGTGAACATCAACGGCCTGGACCTGGCCCTGCTGACCCGCGACATCAGCGCCAAGGACCTGACCGATCTCGGCAACGGGCTGGACCTGACGCTGGTACTCAGCTCGGCCTGGCCGTTCCTGGTGCTGGCCTTCGTGGTGTTCTTCTATTGCCTCGGCGCGCTGTACGACGACCGCCGCGACCGCAGCATCCTGTTCTGGAAATCGCTGCCGCTGTCGGACAGCCAGACGGTGCTGTCCAAGCTGCTCAGCGCGCTGATCGTGGCGCCGCTGATCGCCGTGGTGGCCGGCATCATCACCATGTTCGGTTTCATGCTGGTCATCAGCATCGTCGCGCTGATGCACGGTGGCAGCCCGATGACCCTGATCTGGGGCCCGGCCAGCCCGCTGACCCTGGCCGCCGGGCACCTGGCCTGGATTCCGGTCTATGCCCTGTGGGCGCTGCCGACCGCCGGCTGGCTGCTGCTGTGCTCGGCCTGGGCCAAGAGCAAGCCGTTCCTGTGGGCGGTGATGCTGCCGCTGTTTGCCGGCGTCATCGTCAGCACCACCAAGGTCATGCCGCTGGTCGGCCTGAGCACCGGCTGGTTCTGGCAGAACATCGTCGGCCGCCTGCTGCTGAGCGGCGTGCCGGGCATGGACCTGCTGTACCGCCTCAGCGCCGGCGAGGGCGCACGCCGCGACCTGGATTCGGTGGTCAGCCTGATGTCGCCGGCCTCGCAGTTGAAGTCACTGGCCATGCCGGAACTGTGGATCGGTGCCGTCGTCGGCGCACTGTTCATCTTCCTCGCCATCCGCCTGCGCAAGCGCGCCGGCGAGATCTGACCCCATCGCTCTGGAGCCACCCCATGCGTTCCCTGCTCGCTTGTTCTGCGCTGTTGCTGTTGCCACTGTCGGCGCTGGCCGCCGATGCTCCGAACTGCAAGTTCACCGCTGCGCGCGCGTTGAAGCTGGACCTGGCCGGTGCCAGGGCGGTGGTCCTGGAAGTGAACCAGCATGACCTGAAGGTCGTCGCCAGCAAGGGCGGTGGCCAGCTGGATGGCCGGGCCTGTGCCTCCAGCCAGGAATGGCTGGACCAGCTGGTACTGGACCAGCGCCGGGTGGGCGACAAGCTGGTGGTGAGCCTGCGCCGCGAAGGCCGCAGCAGCGGCATCAGCCTGGGCAACAGCTACGCCTGGCTGGACATCCGTGGCAGCGTGCCGGACAACCTGCCGTTGCAGCTCAAGGTCGGCTCCGGTGATGCCAGCGTGGACAACGCGCAGTCGCTGAGCGTGGACGTCGGGTCCGGCGATGCCATCGCCCGCGGCACGCGCGGCAGCATCCATGCGGCCGTGGGCTCGGGTGATCTCGACATCGATGGCGGCAGCTCGCTGAACCTGCTGTCGCTGGGTTCGGGCGATGTCACGGTGCGCAATATCGGTGGCGATGCAAGCACCGGTACGGTGGGCTCGGGCGACCTGAAGATCAGCGATGTGCGCGGCAACGCGCGGCTGGACACGGTCGGCTCGGGCGACATCGAGTTCAAGCGCGTGCAGGGCAACGTGGAGGTCGGCGTGGTCGGCTCCGGCGGCGTCGACCTGGATGACATCGGCGGTAGCGTGCACGTGCGCAGCCACGGCTCGGGCGATATCCGCGTTGACGGCGTGCGCGGCGCGCTCAGCGTCGACCACAGCGGCAGCGGTGATGTGAAGCACCGCAACGTCAGCGGCAAGGTCACCCTGCCGCGCAACAAGTAACCACCATCCAACCGGCTCGAGGGGAATGCCATGAAGCTGTTGCGCCTGCTGCCTGCCACACTGCTGTGCCTGCCGCTGATCGCCTGCGGCGGTACTTCTTCCGCGCCCGACAAGACCGTCGGCAAGAGCGTCGCCGAGGCCACCAGCGGCGTCGGCCAGGCCGTCAAGGAGGCCATGAATGATGCCCGCAAGGACATCACCCAGGGCAACATCAAGATCTCCGCCGACAAGCAGCCGCGTGCGGAGATCACGCCGGATGGCCACCTGCTGATCGACGGCAGGGATGTACCGGCCAACGAAGCCCAGCGCCAACGGCTGCTGGAATATCGCGGCCATGTCGTCGCCATTGCGATGGACGGCATGGATGTCGGCCTGGCCGGCGCCAAGCTCGGCGCCAGCGCGGCCGGAGAGGCACTGAAGGGCATCTTCAGCGGCGACAGCGAAGGTGTCGAGAAGCGGATCAACGCCGAGGCCGAGAAGATCGAGGCACAGGCCAAGCGCATCTGCGACCGCCTGCCGGCGATGTTGTCCAGCCAGCAGGCGTTGGCGCGCGAGCTGCCTGCGTTCAAGCCTTACGCCACGATGGACCAGAGTGACGTCGACGACTGCGGCAAGGACACCGTGGTCCAGCGCTAGGCCTGTGACAGATCAGCGCACCCGGCCGGCAGCGGCGCCTCGCTGCCGGCCGCAGTGCGCCGGCCGGCTTACAATGGCGGCCCCGGACGCCCCCGAACCGAATGCCATGAAGAAGTTGTTCCTGCTGCTGGCCGCCCTGCTCTGCCTGGGCCTGGTCGGCTGTGACAAGGATTACCGCAACCACCGCGCCGAGCGCGGCAAGCCCAAGATTTCCGTCAGCGAAGGCATGGTGACCGTGCGCCGCCCGCCCGCACCGAACATCATCATCCTCGGCGATGGCACGATGAAGGTGGACGAGATCCAGATCCCGCTGGATGACGGCCAGAAGCAGATGCTGCAGACAATGTTCGGCAAGCTGCAGGTGCTGCGCCAGAACACGCTGGTCGCCGCCCCGGCCGATCCCAACATGCAGCCGGTGAAGATCCAGCCGCCGGAGGGCATGGAAGTGATCCCGGCCGACCTGGTCCAGCGCATCCCGGAGTTCAAGGACTACACCGACACCTTCGGCAACATCGTCGCCGACCGTCGCTGAAGGAAAAACGCCGCCCGAGGGCGGCGTTCTTCGTTTCCGTAGAGGCGAGCCATGCTCGACGCCGGAACAACAGTCGAGCATGGCTCGACTCTACAACCGGCCGATCAACCGCCGCCGCCACCGCCTCCAGCCTGGATGCCACCGGCAGTCAGCGCGGCCGGGTCCAGCAGGCGGCGCAGTTCCGCTTCCTGCAGGCCGCTGTCCTCCAGCGCGACGTCCAGCACCGGGCGCTGTTCCTTGTAGGCACGCTTGGCGATGGCTGCCGCCTTCTCATAGCCGATGATCGGGTTCAGTGCCGTGACCAGGATCGGGTTGCGCGCCAGCGCCTCGGCGACACGGTCTTCGCGCACCTTCAGCCCGGCAATCGCGCTGTCGGCCAGCAGCCTGGACACATTGGCCAGCAGGCCGATGCCATCAAGCAGGTTCACTGCGATCAGCGGCAGGGTGACATTGAGCTGGAAGTTGCCGGTCTGCCCGGCCACGGTGATCGCGGTGTGGTGGCCGATCACCTGCGCGCAGGCCATCACCGTCGCTTCGGGGATGACCGGGTTGACCTTGCCCGGCATGATCGAACTGCCCGGCTGCAACGCCGGCAGCTCGATCTCGCCCAGGCCCGCAAGCGGTCCAGCATTCATCCAGCGCAGGTCATTGGCGATCTTGATCAGCGCCACCGCCAGCGCATTGAGCTGGCCCGACAGTTCCACCGCGTCGTCCTGCGCCGCCAACCCTTCAAACTTGTTCTCGGCGCTGTCGAACTTGAAACCGGTCTGCTGCTTGAGCGCCTTGGCCACCTGCGCGCCGAAGCGCGGGTCGGCGTTGATGCCGGTGCCGATGGCCGTGCCACCCAGCGGCAGCCGGCGCACGCGCCTGAGGCTGTCCTCGATGCGCTCCTGCGCCGAAGCCAGCTGTGCCGACCACGCGCCGAACTCCTGCTCGAAGGTCAGCGGCATGGCATCCATCAGATGGGTGCGGCCGGTCTTGACCACCCTGCGCAGGCTGCGGCCCTTCTTGTCCAGGGTCTTGCGCAGGTGCACCAGCGCCGGCAGCAGCTGCTCGTGCGTGGCCAGTACCGCCGACACGCGCAGCGCAGTCGGGATCACGTCATTGGAGCTCTGCCCCTGGTTGACGTGATCGTTGGGGTGCACGGCGGTCCTGCCGGCCTTGCCGGCGCGGTTGGCCAGGGTGGCGATGACCTCGTTGGCATTCATGTTCGACGACGTACCCGAACCGGTCTGGTAGACGTCGATCGGGAACTGCGCGTCCCAGGTGCCGGCGGCCACTTCGGCGGCAGCGGCCTGGATGGCCTTGGCCACGGTCTTCGGCAGGTGGCCGAGCTCGGCGTTGACGCCGGCGGCAGCGCCCTTGACCAGGCCCAGTGCTCGGATGAAACCGCGCGGCATGCGCTGGCCCGAGACCGGGAAATTCTGCACGGCACGCTGGGTCTGCGCGCCCCACAGGGCATCGGCAGGCACCTGCAGCTCGCCCATGCTGTCATGTTCGATCCGGAATCCCGGGGTGGCACCCTTGCTTGCAGCTTTGCTCATTGCATCAACTCCGCACTACTTCAGTTGGGGAAAGGGAAGCGGCGGCTGGCAGGGTGTCGCTTCCCGGGCTGGCGGCTGCGCCAACAATACTCCGTTGCCCGTAGCGTGGGATGACGAGGACGGGCCAGAACGTTCCGTCTGCACGGCCGTATTGTAGGGCCGAGCCCACGCTCGGCTGCCCCCTGGGCGCCGGATTCTCCGAAGCAGCCGAGCGTGGGCTCGGCGCTACAGGGCACGCCGCACCGGCACGTCGTAGAATATCGGCCCCGCCGCTCGTCCCAGCCCTGCCGACATGTCCGATTCCGCCCTGCTCGCCCTGTCCCCGCTCGATGGCCGCTACGCCGGCAAGGTCGACGCCCTGCGCCCGATCTTCTCCGAATATGGCCTGATCAAGGCCCGTATCGTGGTCGAGGTGGAATGGTTGCTGGCGCTGGCCGCCGAGCCGGGCATCGTCGAACTGGCGCCTTTCTCCGACGCCGCCACCGCTCGCCTGCGCGGGCTGGCCGCCGGCTTCAGCCCGGCCCAGGCCGCGCGCGTGAAGGAAATCGAGCGCACCACCAACCATGACGTCAAGGCGGTGGAGTACTTCATCAAGGAACAGCTGAAGGACGACGCCGAGCTGGCCCCGGCGCTGGAATTCGTGCATTTCGCCTGCACCAGCGAAGACATCAACAACCTCAGCTACGGCCTGATGCTGGAGCAGGCCCGCCGCGAAGTGCTGCTGCCGAGCCTGGACGGCATCGCCGCCACCCTGCGCAGCCTGGCACACGCCCAGGCCGCACAGCCGATGCTGTCGCGCACCCACGGCCAGACCGCCTCGCCAACCACCCTGGGCAAGGAGCTGGCCAACGTGGTCGCCCGCCTGGAACGCCAGCGCAGGCAGATCGCCGCGGTCGAGCTGACCGGCAAGATCAACGGCGCGGTGGGCAACTACAACGCCCACGTGGCCAGCTACCCCGACGTGGACTGGCCGGCCTTCGCCGAGCGCTTCGTGACCGGCCTGGGCCTGGTGTTCAACCCGTACACCACGCAGATCGAGCCGCACGACAACATCGCCGAGATCGGCGATGCCGCGCGCCGCGCCAACATCATCCTGATCGACCTGGCCCGCGACATCTGGGGCTACATCTCGCTGGGCTACTTCAAGCAGCGCCTGAAGGAAGGCGAAGTCGGCTCGTCGACGATGCCGCACAAGGTCAACCCGATCGATTTCGAGAATGCCGAAGGCAATTTCGGCATCGCCAACGCCCTGTTCGAGCACTTCAGCGCGAAGCTGCCGATCAGCCGCTGGCAGCGTGACCTGACCGACTCCACCGTGCTGCGTGCACTGGGCACCGCGTTCGGCCACAGCCAGGTGGCGCTGGATTCGCTGGCCAAGGGCCTGGGCAAGCTGGAAGTGAACCCGCAGCGACTGGACGCCGATCTGGACGCGGCCTGGGAAGTGCTGGCCGAAGCCGTACAGACGGTGATGCGCCGCCACGGCCTGCCGAACCCGTACGAGCAGCTGAAGGCGCTGACTCGTGGCCAGGGCATCACCGCCGAGTCGATGCGGGCGTTCGTGGAGACGCTCGCGCTGCCGGAGGACGCCAAGCAGTCGCTGCGTGAGATGACCCCGGGCAGCTACACCGGTCTGGCTGAGGCGCTGGCGAAGAAGATCTAAGGGGTCGTGGAGGCTTGGCAGCCGCATCCATGCGGCTGACACCCCCGCGAACCCAACCCGCCCCACCTTCGACAGGTTCACTCGGCTGTTGGTAGGTGTCGACCTTGGTCGACACATCTATCAGATAT
>NZ_LLXV01000002.1 GCF_001431665.1 Stenotrophomonas beteli
CCCCTGCCATGCCGGCAGGGGCCCAGGCCCCCAGAGTCCCGCGATTCCATGTCCCAGCTGAACCCCAAAGTCGGCTTCGTCAGCCTTGGCTGCCCGAAGGCTCTTGTCGATTCCGAGCGCATCCTCACCCAGCTCCGCTCGGAGGGCTACGACATCGTCCCGTCCTACGATTCGGCCGACGTGGTAGTGGTCAACACCTGCGGCTTCATCGATTCGGCAGTGACCGAGTCGCTGGACGCCATCGGCGAGGCGATGAACCAGAACGGCAAGGTCATCGTCACCGGCTGCCTGGGCAAGCGCCCGGAGCAGATCCGCGAGGCGTACCCGAACGTGCTGGCGGTGTCCGGCCCGCAGGACTACCAGAGCGTGATGGAAGCGGTGCACGAAGCGCTGCCGCCCAAGCACGACCCGTTCGTGGACCTGGTGCCGGACTACGGCATCAAGCTGACCCCGCGCCATTACGCGTACCTGAAGATTTCCGAAGGCTGCAACCACAAGTGCAGCTTCTGCATCATTCCGTCGATGCGCGGCAAGCTGGTCTCGCGCCCGGTGGATGAAGTGCTGCGCGAAGCCGAGCGCCTGGTGCGTGGTGGCGTGCGTGAGCTGCTGGTGGTTTCGCAGGACACCTCGGCCTACGGCGTGGACGTGAAGTACGCCGAGAAGATGTGGCGCAACAAGCCCTACCAGACCCGCCTGAAGGCACTGTGCGAAGGCCTGTCCGAGCTGGATGCGTGGGTGCGCATGCACTACGTCTACCCGTACCCGCACGTGGATGAGGTCGTGCCGCTGATGGCCGAGAACCGCATCCTGCCGTACCTGGACATCCCGTTCCAGCACGCCAGCCCGCGCATCCTGCGCCTGATGAAGCGCCCCGGTGCGGTCGAAAAGACCCTGGAACGCGTGCAGAACTGGCGCCGCATTGCCCCGGACATCACCGTGCGTTCGACCTTCATCGTCGGCTTCCCGGGCGAGACCGAAGCCGAGTTCGAAGAACTGCTGTCGTTCCTCGACGAAGCGCAGCTGGACCGCGTGGGCGCGTTCGCCTATTCGCCGGTCGAAGGTGCCACCGCCAACGACCTGCCCGATGCGGTGCCGGAAGAGGTGAAGCAGGAACGCCTGGCCCGTTTCATGGAAAAGCAGGCGCAGATTTCCGCTGCGCGCCTGGAGGCCAAGATCGGCACCGTGCAGCAGTGCCTGGTCGACGCCATCGAGGGCGATATCGCCGTGGCCCGCTCCAAGGCCGATGCGCCGGAGATCGACGGCCTGGTGCACATCCAGAATGCCGACCAGGTGCCGCTGCGCGTGGGTGAGTTCGTCGACGTGGAAATCACCGAGAGCGACGAGCACGACCTGTACGGTGACGCGCTGCCGGCCGCTACCCGCCCGGCATTCGATCTCAAGATGCTGTGACCGCGGCGACGACCGCCGCCGGTGACGGCAGCGGTGTCCGCCGCTTCGTGCCGCCGCCGCGTGCGGCGGTCGATCCGCAGGTGTTCGCGCACCCGGTGTTTGCCGGGTTGCGCGACGTCCATGACCTGCTGGCCAGTCCCGAGTGGCCGTCCATTGCAGCGCTCGATGCACGCCTCGCGCTGCCCGGCAAGCAGCTGGTCGAGCAGGATGCCACGCTGCTGGCCGACGGCCTGCACTACGAAGCCCGCATCGAACAGGGGCGCATCGCCACACGCGCCGACAACTGGCACGACCTGTTCAATGCACTGGTGTGGGCCCGTTACCCGCAGCTCAATCGGGCACTCAACGTGCAGCAGTGCCGGCATATCGAAGCCATGCCACCCGGCCAGCGCAACCGCGCGCAGGCCGCATTGACCCAGTTCGACGAAACCGGCGTGATCGTGCGTGTGCGTGATGACATGTCGCTGCGCGTGTGGGACGGGCATGACTGGCCTGCGTTGTTCGAGCCAACGCGCTGGCAGAGCGGTGCTATCGCCATCGCTGCGGTGTTCGGGCACGCGCTGATGGAGCAGGCGCTGCTGCCGGGCCGCCTGCTGGTCGGCAAGTGCGTGGTGGTGCAGGGTGATGCCGATGCTGCCTGCGTTGACGCAGTGACCGCTGCCATTGCCGAGGGCAGGGCAGTGACCGATCCACTGCAGCTGCGGCCCCTGCCATTGGCCGGTATTCCTGGCTGGCACGACGTGCAGGATTCCGCCTTCTATCGCAATGCCGACTACTTCCGCCCGCTGCGTGCCGGCCGCCAGTATCCGCCGCCGTTGCACGGCGCCAAGTAGAGTCGACTGTCAGTCGACTGCTCTTCGTTCCGAGGCCGTGAACGCCTGATAGATGGCTTCGGCGAGTCATCAACCGCGATGAGGATCGCGGTGCGTTTGCCGTCCGGCTGCGGAGGTTTGTGCCGCGCTTCGCGCGGTAGTCGACTGACAGTCGGCTCTACAACGGCGCGTATTCCACCCCGATCACCGCGAAGGTGAACTGGCCACCGGGCAGCTCCACCGAGAACTCGTCATCCAGGCGCTTTTTCAGCAGCGCCCGCGCCAGCGGCGAATCGATGCTGATCCAGCCCAGCCCCGCATCGGTCTCGTCCGGGCCGACGATGCGGTAGCGGCTGGTGTCGCCGCTGTCCACGTTCTCCAGCTCCACCCACGCACCGAAGAACACCGCCTGCGGATCGGTCGGCGTGGTGTCGACCACGCGCAGCGATTCCAGCCGCTTGGTCAGGTAGCGCACGCGGCGGTCGATCTCGCCCAGCTGCTTCTTGCGATAGGTGTACTCGGCGTTCTCCGAGCGGTCGCCCTCGGCGGCGGCGGCCGCCAGTGCCTTCACCACTTCCGGCCGTCGCACCCGCCACAGGTCGTCCAGTTCGGCCTTCAGCCGGGCGTGGCCGGCGGCGGTGATCAGGGCGGTGCTTTTTTCTGCGGGGGGACGCCAACGCGACATGCAATACGACTTCTTTTCTGGATGACGAATGGGGAGCGGGGTCGGAGCCCTCCCTGGCGGGAGGGCTCCGACCCCAGCCGTGGCAGATCAACGCTTGCCGCCGAAGATGCCACCCAGGATGCCGCGCACGATCTGGTTGCCCAGCTTGGTGCCGACGGTACGCGTGGTCTGCTTGGCCATGGTCTCGATCATGCCCTGGCGGCGCTTGGTGCCGAAGATCGCATCCTTGATCGCCTGGCCGAAACCGCCTTCCTGCGCCTCGTCCTGCTCGCGGCTGCGGGCGGCGGGCGCCTGTGCCTGCTCGACGCTCTTCTGCGCGCGCTGGGCCAGCAGTTCGGCGGCGGACTCGCGGTTGATCGCGGTGTCGTAGCGGGTGCCGACCGGGCTGCCGGCGCGCACCTGCGCGCGTTCGGCCTCGGTGATCGGTCCCATCCGGCAACGTGGTGGCGCGATCATCGTCTGCTGCACCGGCATCGGCACGCCCTTGTCCTGCAGCGTGGACACCAGCGCCTCGCCGGTGCCGAGCTGGCTGAGTACCTTGGCCACGTCCAGCTTCGGGTTCGGCACGAAGGTTTCGGCGGCGGTCTTCACTGCCTTCTGGTCGCGCGGGGTGAATGCACGCAGTGCATGCTGCACGCGATTGCCGAGCTGGCCAAGGATGTTGCCCGGCACGTCGTCGGGGAACTGCGAACAGAAGTACACACCCACGCCCTTGGAGCGGATCAGCCGCACCACCTGCTCGATGCGCTGCACCAGCGAGGCGGGCGCGTCATCGAACAGCAGGTGTGCTTCGTCGAAGATGAAGACCAGCTTCGGCTTGTCCAGGTCGCCCACTTCCGGCAGCTGTTCGAACAGCTCCGACAGCAGCCACAGCAGGAAGGTGGAATACAGCTTGGGCTTGAGCACCAGCTGGTCGGCGGCGAGGATGCCGATCACGCCGCGGCCGTCGTGGTTGACCCGCATGATGTCGGCCAGTTCCAGCGCCGGCTCGCCGAAGAAATTCTCGCCACCCTCCTGTGCCAGGCGCAGCACCGCGCGCTGGATCGCCGCGATCGACTGCGCGCTGACCAGCCCGTACTCGGTGGAGATGTCCTTGCGCTCTTCGGCCACCAGGCCGAGCAGGGCGCGCAGGTCATCCATGTCCAGCAGCAGCAGGCCACGGTCGTCTGCCAGCTTGAACACGATGTCGAGCACGCCGGCCTGGGTCTCGTTCAGTTCGAGGATGCGCGAGAGCAGGGTCGGCCCCATTTCGCTGACGGTGGTGCGCACCGGGTGCCCGAGCTTGCCGTACAGGTCCCAGAAGATGGCCGGGCTGGCGGCCGGCGCGTAGTCGGCCACGCCGATCTCGGCGGCGCGCTTGAGCAGGTTCTCGGCGCCGGTACCCGGCACGGCCAGGCCCGACACATCACCCTTCACATCGGCCAGGAACACCGGCACGCCCAGCCGCGAGAAGCCCTCGGCCAGGGTCATCAGGGTCACCGTCTTGCCGGTACCGGTGGCGCCGGCCACCAGGCCGTGACGGTTGCCGAGTTTCGGCAGCAGGGTGACGGCCACATCGTCGGTGATGCCTTTGCCGAGCAGAATCGGATCCATGGTCCAGCCCTTGTGGTGAGTAGCCCAATGTTAACCGCCGGCAGTGACGGTCCGAAGGTCCGCTTGCCCGGACCTTGGCGGCGCCGCTACTCTGCCTGCCTGTTTCGCACACAGTGCCATCAATGCCCGTTCCTGTCCTGATTTCCCGTGGTTGGCCGCTGCTGGCCCTGGCCGGCCTGGTTTCCCTGGCACCCGACGCCCATGCACAGCGGGTTTCGGCCCGGGACAAGGTGAAGGTGGATGCGCTGCAGCAGCGCATGAGTGCCGCCGAGAAGCGCTACAGCGACGCCCTGCTGAGGGTTGCCAACGCCGACCCCAAGGGCAGCAACGAGGCCGACGCTGCGCTGGAGGACATGGAAGATGTCCTCAACGACTGCGTGAAGCAGAAGGGCTGCCAGATGGGTACCCTGCTGGCCAGCTACAAGCGCCTGCTCAAGCACGACGCCGACGCCGCTGCCGGCGATGACGTGGCCGACGAGGGGGGTGACCGCCTGGAAGCCGACCCCGACCACATCGGCCCGCTCACTGCGGACGTGCCCGAGGCCGCGCGCGCTGCCGCCCTGCTGAACGACAAGCGGCACGCCTTCGACAGCATGGTCGAGTACAACCCGGCGGTGCAGGCCGGCATCCGCCGCTGGCTGACCGACATGCGCCCGGCGCTGCTGACCAGCTACGAGAACTACCAGAACCTGCGCGCGGTGATGTGGCCGGAGTGGGAAAAGCGCGGCCTGCCCGAGGCGCTGCTGTTCGGCATCATGGCCAAGGAATCCAACGGCCGCGTGCATGCTTCCTCGCGCGCCGGTGCCGCCGGCCTGATGCAGTTCATGCCGGCCACCGGCCGCCGCTTCGGGCTGGGCCCGGACGGTACCGGCTTCGATACGCGCTTTGACGCGCGCAGTGCTGCCGAAGCCAGCGCCAGCTACCTCAACGAGCGCCTGCGCGAGCTCAACAACAACGTGGAAATGTCGGTGGCCGCCTACAACGGTGGCGAAGGCCGCGCCGCGCGCGTGTTCAAGCAGAGCGCTGGCCAGAGCTTCTGGACCGACAGCGTCTACAACCAGTTCCCGGGCGAGACCAAGGACTACGTGCCGATGGTGATCGCCGCGGCCTGGATCTTCCTGCACCCGCAGCAGTACGGCGTGGAGTTCCCGAAGATCAGCGCGCAACCGGCCACGCTGCGCCTGGCCAAGTCCACCACCATCTACGAACTGACCATCTGCCTGGGCAGCCACGGCACCCGCGATGGCTACATGCGCGCGCTGCGCAACCTCAACCCGCGCTATGAAGCTGATGGCTGGATTCCGGCCGGTACGCTGATCAATGCCACCACCCGCATCGCCGGCCTGTACCAGCGCAACTGCGTCAGCGGTCCGCGTGCCGATCTGGCCCGCACGCTGATCACCGCCGATCTGAACGCGGCGATCAAGCGCCCGACCGCGGCCAGCTATACCGGCAGCGTGGCGGTGGGGGGCGTGGTGCCGGTGGCCGATGCCGCAGCGTCGACCAGCGTGCCGACCACACCGGTGGCCACGGTGGCGACGCCGCGTCCGGCCGCACGGCCCAAGCCGGTGCGCAGCCACAAGGTGGGCAAGGGCGAGACCCTGGGCGCCATCGCCGCGAAGTTCCAGTGCGACGTGCCGACCCTGGCCCGCGCCAACGGTCTCAAGGCGCCGGCCTACAGCCTGCGCCACGGCCAGACGCTGAAGCTGCAGGGCTGCGACAAGTAATTCCCCCGACCCTGGAACCCACATGGACCTTGAAGACACCCGCAACCTGTTCGCCAACCTCCGCGAAAACACCGACTGGGACATCAACGGCCCGTTGCTGTGGGGGTATTTCTTCGTGCACTCCACTGCTGAGCCGTTGCAGGCACTGGCAGAGCACCTGCAGGCGCAGGGCTACACCTTCGTGGAATTGTTCGAACAGGATCCGGAAGAGGGTGACACGCCGTTCCACGTGCTGCATGTGGAGCGCGTGGAGATCCACGACGAAGCCTCGCTGGACCGTCGCAACCAGGAATTCGCAGCGCTGGCCGCGGAACATGGCGTAGAGGACTACGACGGCATGGACGTCGGCCCGGCCCCGGCCCTGCAGTAACGACAAAAAGGGGACGGAGGGGATCAAGTCGCTTATGCATAAACGACTTGATCCCCTCCGTCCCCTTTTATCAGCGCAGCTTCGCCAGCGCCTGGCCCAGCTGCACCGGGCTTTCGGCACCCAGCTGCGGGGCGAACTCGGCCACGCCCGGCGGCAGCAGCACGATCACGGTCGAGCCGTAGTTGAAGCGTGCCATCTCGGCGAAGCGCTCCAGCCTGATGCCCTGCCCGCGATAGTCCTTGCGGGTGATGCGGTCGCCGTAGGCGGGAATCTCTTCGCCGCTCCAGACCGTTTCCACGCCCGACACCAGCAGCGCGCCGACCATCACGCTGACCATCGGGCCGAAGCTGGTGTCGAAGTGGCAGACCAGGCGTTCGTTGCGTGCGAACAGGCGCGGTACACCGTTGACGGCCGCCGGGCCGACGCTGAACAGGCGGCCCGGCACGTGCACGGTTTCGCGCAGGGTGCCGGTCCACGGCATGTGCACGCGGTGGTAATCACGCGGCGACAGGTAGACGGTGGCATACAGGCCCTCGTTGTAGGGCTTGGCATCCTCGGCGCTGCCCAGCAGTTCGGCGGCGGTGAACGACTGGCCCTTGGCCTGGAAGACGCGGCCGGCCTCGATCCTGCCCAGCTGGCTGATGCGCCCGTCGGCCGGCATCACCAGGCTGCGCGGATCGGCATCGGCCACGCGCGCGCCTGGCTTCAGTGCACGGGTGAAGAACTGGTTGAACGTGGCGTAGCTGCGCGGGTCGGGATTGGCCGCTTCGTCCAGATTGACGTTGAACTTGCGGGTGACCGTGTCGATCAGCCAGCGTGACACGCGCGGATCGTCCGAGTACGCCAGCGAGCGCGCCATCGAGGACAGCAGGCGATGGGGCAGGGCGTACGTCAGGGCGGTGGTGAGGCTCATGGGGCGGTTTTCTCGGTCAGCTTCTGCAGGTCGCGGGCGATCGCCGGCGCGTTGAACGGGGGGCGCACCAGGCCGGCGAGGCGGCCCTGCGGGTCGAGCACGGCCAGGCTGGCCGAGTGCTCGACGGTGTAATCCTCGGGGTTTTGCTCGAAGTGCTTGCCCGGCACCTTCTGGAACACGAAGCCCAGCGAGGTGGCAAAGCGCTCCAGCGAGGGGATGTCAGCACTGGCGGCCAGGGTGTCCTTGTGGAAGCCGTGCACGTACTCGCCCAGGCGGGTCGCACTGTCGCGGTCCGGGTCGACCGAGATGAACAGCACGCGCGGGCGCAGCGTGTCAGGCAGGGCTTCCCACTGGTTCTGCGCGCCGGCCAGCTCGGCCAGGGTGGTCGGGCAGACGTCCGGGCAGAAGGTGAAGCCCAGGAACACCAGGGTCCAGTGGCCCTTCAGTTCGCCCGGAATCAGGCGCGTGCCATCGGACTGGGCCAGGTTGAAGTCGGGCAGTTCACGCGGCAGGGGGTACAGCGTGATCGCTTCGGTGGCCGGGGCGTTGGCCGGCGGCTTCGGCGCGAACACCTGCTGGGCGGCCAGCAGGCCCAGGCCTGCCGCCAGGGCGATCAGCAGGATGATGCCGGCATTGCGATTGAACATGGGGGCCCCCGCGCGAAGTGGGCTCCACTATACCGGCTGTGGCCTGATCGTTTCCGCAGCAACGGATGCCGGCGCCGACGCCAGCCCCTATAATCGGGGGCCACTTTGCCCGCAGTACCGCCATGACCGCTGAAACGGCCGCCGAACTCCACACGATCATCGATCTGATCCGCTACGGCACCAGCCGTTTCAATGAAGCCGGGCTGACCTTCGGGCACAGCTACGACAACGCCCTGGACGAGGCCACCCAGCTGGTGCTGCACAGCCTGCACCTGCCGCACGACCTCGGCCCGGCCTACGGCCAGGCACGACTGCTGCAGGCCGAGAAGCTGCGCGTGCTGGAGCTGTTCCAGCGCCGCATCGACGAGCGCATCCCGGCCGCCTACCTGACCGGCGAGGCGTGGTTTGCCGGCCTGAGCTTCAAGAGCGATGCGCGCGCCCTGGTGCCGCGCTCGCCGATTGCCGAACTGATCGAATGCGGCTTCGAACCGTGGCTGGCCGGCCGTGACGTGCATCGCGCACTCGACCTGTGCACCGGCTCGGGCTGCATCGCCATCGCCATGGGCCACTACTACCCGAACTGGGAAGTGGATGGCGTGGACCTGAGTGATGACGCGCTGTCGCTGGCCGAAGAGAACAAGGAGCGCCTGCAGGCGCACAACGTCAGCCTGATCAAGTCCGATCTGTTCAGCGGCCTGACCGGCCGCCACTACGAGCTGATCGTCACCAACCCGCCCTACGTCACCAACGACGAGACCGATGCCCTGCCGCAGGAATACTCCTACGAGCCGGAAATGGGCCTGCGTGCCGGTGATGATGGCCTGGACCTGGTGCTGAAGATCCTGCGCGACGCCCCGCTGCACCTGAGCGAAGACGGCCTGCTGATCTGCGAAGTGGGTGAATCCGAACAGCACCTGATCAAGCTGCTGCCGGAAGTCGACTTCTCCTGGATCGAGTTCAAGGTCGGCCAGATGGGCATCTTCGCAGTGGAGTGCCGCGAGCTGATCGCACACAGCGCACGCATCACCGAACTGGCGGCGCAGCGCCCGTGAGCTCCAATTCGTTCGGCAAGCTGTTCACCGTCACCACGTTCGGCGAGTCGCACGGGCCGGCCATCGGCTGCGTGATCGATGGCTGCCCGCCGGGGCTGGCGCTGGATGCGGCCGAATTCACCCATGACCTGCAGCGACGTGCCACCGGCAAGAGCCGGCACACCTCGGCGCGGCGCGAGGCCGACGAGGTCGAGATCCTGTCCGGCGTGTACGAGGGACTGACCACCGGCACCCCGATCGCGCTGCTGATCCGCAACACCGACCAGCGCAGCAAGGACTACGCCAACATCGGCCAGCAGTTCCGCCCGGGCCATGCCGACTACAGCTACTGGCACAAGTACGGCATCCGCGACCCGCGCGGTGGCGGCCGCTCCTCGGCACGCGAAACCACCATGCGCGTGGCCGCCGGCGTGGTCGCCAAGAAGTGGCTGGCAGAACGCTTCGGCGTCACCGTGCGGGGCTACCTGTCGCAGCTGGGCGAGATCCGTCCGGCCGGTTTCGACTGGTCGGCGGTGGAAGACAACCCGTTCTTCTGGCCGCACGCCGACCAGGTGCCGCAGCTGGAGGCGTACATGGATGCGCTGCGCAAGTCCGGAGATTCGGTCGGTGCGCGCGTGGACGTGGTCGCCGACAACGTGCCGCCGGGCTGGGGGGAGCCGATCTACGGCAAGCTCGATGGCGATCTCGCTGCTGCGTTGATGAGCATCAATGCAGTGAAGGGCGTGGAGATCGGTGATGGCTTTGCCAGCGCTGCGCAGAAGGGTACCGAGCATCGTGATCTGCTGACCCCGCAGGGCTTTGCCAGCAATCACGCCGGCGGCATCCTCGGCGGCATTTCCACCGGCCAGCCGGTGGTCGCCTCGATCGTCCTGAAGCCGACCTCCAGCCTGCGCCTGCCGGGCCCATCGCTGGATACGGCCGGCAACGTGGTCGAGGTGGTCACGACCGGTCGCCACGACCCCTGCGTCGGCATCCGCGCGACCCCCATCGCCGAGGCGATGATGGCGCTGGTGCTGATGGACCAGGCGCTGCGCCATCGCGCGCAGTGCGGCGATGTCGGCACGATCACCCCGCGCATTCCCGGGCACATCGATGGCTGACACGCGGCCGACGGTGTGGGTGAGCCAGCCGCTGATCGAGGCGGCCATCGCGCCGCTGCGCGATCACGTGCAGCTGCGCGTCACCGACACCGTCACCGCCTGGTCGCCCGGCCAGATCGCCGAACAACTGGCCAGCGCCGAGGGCGCCATCATCACCCTCAACGAGCGCATCGGCGCAGCCCAGGTGGCCGACGCCGCGCAGCTGCAGGTGATCGCCAATGTCGGGGTCGGCTACAACAACCTGGATGTCGACGCGCTCAGCGCCGCCGGCATCCTCGCCAGCAATACGCCGGATGTCCTGACCGAGACCACTGCCGATCTCGGCTTCGCGCTGCTGATGGCCACCGCGCGCCGCATCACCGAGTCCGAGCGCTGGCTGCGCGAGGGGCAGTGGCAGCAGTGGTCGTTCCAGGCCATGCTCGGTGCCGACATCCACGGCAGCACGCTGGGCATCCTCGGCATGGGCCGCATCGGCCAGGGCATCGCCCGCCGCGGCGCACACGGTTTCGGCATGAAGGTGCTGTACCACAACCGGTCGCAGCTGCCGGCCGCGACCGAAGCCGAACTGGGCGCCACCTATGTGGACCTGCACACGCTGCTGGCGCAGTCCGATCACCTGCTGCTGGTGCTGCCGTACACGCCGGCCTCGCATCACATCATCGATGCAGCGGCGCTGGCGAAGATGAAGCCGTCGGCGACGCTGGTGAACATCGCCCGGGGTGGCCTGGTCGATGAGATCGCGCTGGCCGATGCGCTGGCCAACGGGCGGCTGGCCGCCGCCGGCCTGGATGTCTACGAAGGCGAGCCGAACGTGCGCCCGGAACTGCTGGCGCTGCGCAACGTGGTGCTGACCCCGCATATCGGCAGTGCCTCGCTGGCCACGCGCACGGCGATGGTGCAGTTGGCCGCGGACAACCTGCTGGCCGGGCTCGGCCTGGCCGGTGACACGGTGTGCATGCCGAGCGCGATCAACGCGGACGCCGCCATGGCGGCGCGCGTGGCACTGGGCAAAAAAACCGGGAAACGATAGGGAACCTCCGCGCATCCCGCTTGAGGAGGTTCCCCGAACCCTGCTGTCGTGCGTGAATTTTCCCTTCCCCGTCTTTTGTGAGAGTTTCCCCATGAGCAATGCACAGCGCAGTTTCCACGTCGCCATCGTCGGCGCCACCGGTGCGGTCGGCGAGACCATGCTGGCCATCCTGGCCGAACGTGATTTCCCGGTCGGCACCCTGAGCCTGCTCGCCTCCGAGCGTTCGGCCGGTGGCGAAGTCGAGTTCAACGGCCAGAAGGTCAAGATCCAGGACCTGGCCACGTTCGATCCGACGGGTGTCGAGATCGCCCTGTTCTCGGCCGGTGGCAGCGTGTCCAAGGAATACGCACCGAAGTTCGCCGCCGCCGGAGCGGTGGTGATCGACAATTCCTCGGCCTTCCGCTACGACGACGACGTGCCGCTGGTGGTGTCCGAGGTCAACCCGGACCAGATCGGTAACCGCCCGCGCGGCATCATCGCCAACCCGAACTGCTCGACCATGCAGATGCTGGTGGCGCTGGCGCCGCTGCACCGCAAGTACGGCATCGAACGCATCAATGTCTCCACCTACCAGTCGGTCTCCGGTGGCGGCCGATCGGCGCTGGAGGAACTGGGCAAGCAGACCGGCCAGCTGTTGAGCTTCCAGGAGATCGATCCGCAGCGCTTCCCGGTGCAGATCGCCTTCAACCTCATCCCGCACATCGACGACTTCCAGGACAACGGCTTCACCAAGGAAGAGATGAAGCTGGTGTGGGAAACCCGCAAGATCCTCGGCGACGACAGCATCCTGGTGAACCCGACCGCGGTGCGCGTGCCGGTGTTCTACGGCCATTCCGAATCGGTGGCGATCGAGACCCGTGACAAGGTCACCGTGGCCGAGGCGCGCGCGCTGCTGGAGCAGTCGCCGGGCATCGAAGTGGTGGATCGCCACGAAGCCGGTGGCTACCCGACCCCGGTCACCCATGCCTCGGGCACCGACGCGGTGTACGTCGGCCGTATCCGCGAGGACCTGTCGCACCCGCGTGGCCTGAATCTGTGGATCGTGTCGGACAATGTGCGCAAGGGCGCGGCATTGAACGCCGTGCAGCTGGCCGAGCTGGTCGCTGCCGAACAGCGCTGATGGAGAGGCCGGGCAATGCCCGGCCTTTTCTGTAGAGCCGAGCCCACGCCCGGCTCAGGCCATGCAGCCGAGCAGGGCTCGGCTCTACATGGGTGCGGACCCTGGTCCGCACGCTTTATAGTGTCGCCCATGAATAAACGGGCCAAGGGCGCGAAGCGTCCGCTCACCTATCTTTCCGCTGCGCTGCTGGCCCTGGCCAGCGGTTCGGCACTCGCCCTCGGTCTGGGCGACATCCGTGTCCTGTCCAAGCCCGGCCAGCCATTGCTGGCCGAGATCCCGGTGGTCTCGGCCGACCCGTCCGAGCTGGAGAACCTGCGCGTGGCGCTGGCCTCGCCGGTCACCTTCGAACGGGTCGGGCTGAAGCGGCCCAGCGGGCTGGTCAGCGAGCTGCAGTTCGAGCTGACCCGCAACGCGCAGGGCAGAGCGGTGGTGCGGGTGACCTCGCAGGCGCCGGTCGAGACCCCGTCGTTGAGTTTCCTGATCGAGGCCGACTGGGGCCAGGGCCGGCTGGTGCGCGAGTATTCGGCGCTGGTTGACGCGCCGGCCAGTGCGCTGGCCGTTGCCGAACCGGAGATTGTTGCCCCGGCAGGTACCCTGTCCAACACCATCGCCCGTGAGCCGGCATCCATGCCGGCCACCCAGGCCGAACCGGACCGTGCAGCTGCCGCCCCGGTGGCACCGTCGCGCTCGGCACCGGCACCGGCACCGGCGCCGGTTGCGGCGGCGGCCGATGGCAGCCTCACCGTGCAGCGCGGCCAGACACTGTCGCAGATCGCCGCTACGGTCGCGCGCGGCAACCAGGTCAGCCGCGACCGCGCGATGATTGCCCTGCTGCGCGCCAATCCGGAGGCGTTCATCCGTGGCAACGTGAATCTGCTCAAGCAGGGCGCGGTGCTGCGGATGCCGGGTGCCGATGCATTGGCCGCGATCGATGCAGCCGAGGCCGCCGCACTGGTACGCGAGCACACCGCGCAGTGGCGCCAGGCGCGGACCGTTCCGCAGCCCGCCGCCACCGTTGCGGCGGTGGCCAAGGCAACCACGGCGAACGCTTCCTCCCCGGCTGCGGCCAATGGGGCACGACTTGAAATCGCCCCAGCGCTGGCCTCCGATGCCGCGCACGCGGGCACAACCACCGGCACCGGTGCCGGCAGCGAGGGTGACATGCTGGGCAACGAACAACTGCGCCAGGCCCGCGAGGACATTGCGACCCGCGATGCCGAGATTGGTGAGCTGAAGCAGCGCGTGGCCGATCTGGAAAAGCTGAAGGAACAGCAGCAGTCGCTGATCGCGATGAAGGACAACGACCTGGCCGCCGCACAACAGCGGCTGGCACAGGCACCGGAGTCGCGCGAGGTGGCCACCCCGTGGTACTGGCTGGGTCTGCCGGTGCTGCTGCTGGCAGCAGCCGCGGCCTGGCTGGTGCGCCGTCGCAAGCCGTCGCCGCTGCCGCCGCTGCGCGAAGAAGACGATGCCGCCGGCCTGGCCGCCGCGGTACCGGCGGGGGCGGCGCTGGATACCCTGGCCGAGCAGTCCTCCTGGTCGTCGGCGGTAGCCGACGCGGGCCGCCACGAGCCCGCGATGCCGGTCTGGGCGACCGAGGCCGGGGGGCAGGACGAGGGGGGCGGCGAACCTGTCGCCGGCAACGCTGCCGCGGCCGAATGGCAGGCACAGACGTTGCGCGATGACGACGTGGTGGAACTGCCCGCAGCGGTGGCCGACCTGCCGCACTGGGATGAGCCGGTGGCCACACAGGACGACGGGGTGACGGTTGCCTCCGAGCTGGAGGGACCGGACGCGCCGGCAGCTCCCGCCGAGGTGGCGGTACCGGACTACGCGCTGCATGCCGAACAGCAACCGCAGTTCCGCGGCGTGTTCGACCTGCCGGACGAGGCTCCGGACAACGCGCATTCCAGCGGGGCACCGCATGACGTGCCGGCCGGGCCCGCGTACGAAGAGGCTGCCGCCACAGCGGCCAGTGAAGCCGGCTGGTCGCCCCGCGCCGGCCAGGAACGGCTGGAACTGGCCATCGCCTATCTCGACCTGGGCGATGCGCAGACCGCACGCATGCTGCTGCAGGAAGTGGCCGAAGGCGGCGACCTGCACTGCCAGCACCAGGCCCGCGAACTGCTGGCCCGCCTGCCGTGACCCATTCCCCCAACAAGGATCCTGCCATGAGCCGCGAGCGCCGCATCGACTACGTTGAATTCGCCTCCCGTGATCCGGCGGCCAGCCGCGCCTTCTTCGAGAAGGTGTTCGGCTGGTCGTTCGTCGACTATGGCAGCGACTACACCGCCTTCGACGATGGGCGCCTGCAGGGCGGGTTCTTCCGTGGCCAGCCTGCGCAGGCCAGTGAACGTGGCGCGCCGCTGCTGGTGCTGTACGCCGACCAGCTGCTGCCGGTGCAGGCCGCAGTGAGCGCCGCCGGCGGCGAGATCGTGCGCGGGGTATTTTCCTTCCCCGGGGGCAGCCGGTTCCAGTTCGTCGAGCCCGGTGGCAACGAACTGGCGGTCTGGTCGGAACGCGATCCGGCCTGAGCGCCGTCCCATCCGCAACATCGAGGTAGCACATGCGTTACGCGCTCGGCGTCGAATACGACGGCAGCGATTTCAGGGGGTGGCAGAACCTGGGGGAAGGTGGCCCCAGCGTGCAGGCCAGCCTTGAGCAGGCCCTGTCTTCGGTGGCCGATGCGCCGGTGCAGGTGGTCTGCGCCGGTCGCACCGATGCCGGTGTGCACGGCCAATGCCAGGTCGTGCATTTCGATACCGGCGTGGTGCGTGATCCGCGCGCCTGGATGCTGGGCACCACCACCCGCCTGCCGCGTTCGATCGCAGTACGCTGGTGCGTGCCGGTGGCCGACGATTTCCACGCCCGCTTCTCGGCGCGTGCGCGCCGCTACCGCTATCGCCTGCTCAACCGCGAGGTGCGTCCGGCGCTGGATCGGCAGACCCTGAGCTGGGAGCGCCGGGCACTGGACGAAACCCTGATGCACGCCGCCGGCCAGGCCCTGCTCGGCGAGAACGACTTCAGCGCGTTCCGCTCGGTGCAGTGCCAGGCGCTGCACGCGCGCCGCGAGCTGCAGGCGCTGCAGGTCAGCCGCCACGGCGAGGTGATCGAGGTGGCCGTGCAGGGCAATGCATTCCTTCATCACATGGTCCGCAATATCGTCGGTTCGTTGATCCTGGTGGGCAGCGGCGAAAAACCGGTGGACTGGATCGCCGAACTGCTGGCCGGGCGCGACCGTACCGTAGCCGGTCCCACTGCACCGCCACAGGGCCTGGTGTTCCTTGGGCCGCTGTACCCCGACAACTGGCATCTGCCCGCCGAGGTCACGCTATGAGCCGCTCCTACTACCGCACGCGCATCAAGTTCTGTGGCATGACCCGTGCCGGCGACGTCCGCCTGGCCGGTGAGCTGGGCGTGGACGCGGTGGGTTTCATCTTCGCCCGTGAAAGCAGCCGCCGGGTCGCCCCGGCCGAGGCGCGCGCGATGCGCCAGGCGATCGCGCCGATGGTCGATGTGGTGGCCCTGTTCCGCAACAACAGCAAGGAAGAGGTGCGCGAGGTGCTGCGCACGGTGCGGCCGACCCTGCTGCAGTTCCACGGCGAGGAAGACGAGAGCTTCTGCCGCAGCTTCAACATGCCCTACCTGAAGGCGATTGCCATGGGCGGGCGCGAGGAGGTCAACGCGCGCACCCTGCAGCTGCGCTATCCCAGCGCGGCCGGCTTCCTGTTCGACAGCCACGCCCCGGGTGGTGGTGGCGGTACCGGCGTGGCTTTCGACTGGGGCCGCATCCCGACCGGGCTGCACCGGCCGTTCCTGCTGGCCGGCGGGCTGAACCCCGAGAATGTCTACGATGCCGTGCTGGCCACGCTGCCGTGGGGCGTGGACGTCTCCAGCGGCATCGAGCTGGAGCCGGGCATCAAGGATGGCTACAGGATGCGTACCTTCGTTGAGGAAGTGCGCCGCGCGGACTGCGCGGTCCTGGAGTGATCGGCGTCACTTGTTCGTCCTGATCCTCGCGCGGATTTGAGCCTGCACGCATTCTTCACATAGGATGGTCGCCAGCGCCTGCCATGAGGGCGGGCGCGAGGACGGACGGGGCGTGCTGATCGCCCCGAACGGGCCCCCGCCGCCCACAGCCCAGGAAGGCAAGCGATGCAGGAATTCCTCACCGTTGTATTCGGATTCCCGACCCTGCCGTACAGCATCGTGCTGACGGTAGCGCTGGTTTATTGGGGCCTTGCTGCATTTGGCCTGGTAGATGACGGATTCGGCGACCTCGGCGCCGACGGTGCACTCGACGGCGGCAACGATCTCAGCGGCCTGTCGGCCCTGCTGCAGCGCTTCGGGCTGGGCGGCGTACCGGTCATGGTCGTGATCACCCTGCTGGGCTTCTTCGGCTGGGCCTTGACCTACTTCATCCATCTGTTCGTACTGTTGCCACTGCCCGACCAGCTGCGCTGGGGGGTGGGCGCGCTCGTGGCCATCCTCGCTCCACTGCCGGCGGTGCCGGTCACCGCGGCCCTGCTGCGGCCCATCCGCCGTTTCCTGCTGCGCCTGCGGCCGGTGGCCCAGGCCTCGCTGCTGGGGCGTACCGGCGTGGTCGCCTCACCGAGGGTGAACCTGCACAGCGGCCACGCCACGGTCGATGACGGCGGTGCCGGATTGGTCCTGCAGGTTCGCAGCGACATCGAACTGCAGCGTGGCGAGCGCATCGTGCTGGTCGAGCACGTGGCCGAAAAGCACTATTACCGGGTGGTCCGCGCCGATGCGGTCGCCCTCGATTTCCAGGACAACCTGCTTCCGGGCAACAAGGAGAATCACTGATGACGTTGGCAACCATGGCCCCCTTCCTGATCGGCGTGGCCGTCCTGCTGGTCGGCCTGCTCGGCCTGGCCGGGCTGTTCAAGGCCTTCTACCGCAAGGTCGACCAGGGTGTGGCCCTGATCGTCAACGACATGAGTTCCACGCCGAAGGTGCACTTCACCGGCGCACTGATCATTCCAGTGCTGTATCGCGCCGAGCTGATGCGGATCAGCCTGATCACCCTGCAGATCGACCGCCGTGGCAAGGAAGGGCTGATCTGCCGCGACAACATGCGCGCCGATATCGCCGTGGCGTTCTACCTGCGGGTCAATGAGACCCAGGCCGACGTGCTGCGCGTGGCCAAGGCCATCGGTGCCGATCGCGCTTCCGACAAGCATGCCGTGGACGAGCTGTTCAACGCCAAGTTCTCCGAAGCGCTGAAGACCGTCGGCAAGAAGTTCGACTTCACCGAACTGTTCGAGAAGCGGCAGGAGTTCCGCGACGAGATCATCGCGGTGATCGGCAACGATCTGAATGGCTACGTGCTCGAAGACGTGGCCATCGACTACCTGGAGCAGACTCCGAAGTCGCTGCTGGACCAGTTCAACATTCTCGACGCGCAGGGCATCCGCAAGATCACCGAGCTGACCGCCGCGCAGAACGTGGTGACCAACGAGCTGGAGCAGAACGAAAAGCTCGCCATCACCAAGAAGAACGTGGAAGCACGTGAAGCGCTGCTGGCGCTGGAGCGCCAGCAGGCCGAAGCCGAAGCCCGCCAGAAGCGCGAGATCGAGACCATCCGCGCGCGCGAGGAGGCCGAGACCGCCAAGGTGCAGGAAGAACAGCGCCAGCTGTCCGAGAATGCCCGCATCGAAGCGCAGCAGCTGATCGAAATCCGCGACCAGAACCGCCTGCGCGAAGTGGAAGTGGCCGAACAGAACCGCCAGCGTGCCGTGGCCATCGAGGCCGAGCGCGTGGAGCGCGCACGCCAGCTGGAGCAGGTCACCACCGATCGCGAAGTGCAGCTGCAGGGCGTGGAGCGTGACAAGGTAGTCGAGCAGGGCAAGATGGACGTGGCCAACATCACCCGCGAACGCATCTCCATCGACAAGACCGTGGCACAGGAAGAAGAGCGCATCAAGGAAGTGCGTGAGGTCTCCGAAGCCGACCGCCAGAAGCAGGTGCTGATCCTGGAAGCGGAGGCCAAGGCGCAGGAATTGCTGGTGCGCGAAGTGAAGGAGGCGCAGGCGCGCGAAACCGCGTCCAAGCACCGTGCGGTGGAACTGACCACGCTGGCCCAGGCCGAGCACGAAGCGGCCGGCAAGCAGGCTGAAGCCAAGCGCCTGCTGGCCGATGCACTGCGTGCCGAACAGGCCGCGCCGGGCCTGGCCGAGGCGCAGGTGCGTGAAGCTTCGGCACTGGCCATCGAGAAGGTCGGCATTGCCGAGGCCCGCGTGATCGAGGCCAAGGCCGAAGCCAGCCTGAAGCAGGGCAGCAACGAGGCGCGTGTGCTGGCCGAGACGCTGCAGGCGCAGGCCCAGGGTGAAGAGAAGATGGGCCTGGCCCGTGCCACCGCCACCGAGTCGCTGGGCAACGCCGAAGCCGGCGTGGTGCAGAAGAAGCTGCTGGCCGAGGCCGAAGGCCTGGTGCGCAAGTTCGAAGCCATCGCTTCGCTGAGCGACCAGGCACGTGGCCACGAAGAGTTCCGCATGATGCTGGACAACAGCCTGAAGCAGGCGCTGGCCTCGATCGAAGCCGGCAAGGAAGTCTCGCGCGAGAACGCCAACGTCATTGCCAGCGCGCTGCGCAACGCCGACATCGATCTGGTCGGCGGCGACGGCGGCATGTTCGAGAACCTGGTCAAGGCGGTGTCGCTGGGCAAGTCGATCGAAGGCTTTGCCGGCAAGAGCCCGATCGTGCAGGAGCTGATGCAGCGCTACCTGGGCGTGGCCGTGGCCGAACCGGCGCCGCGCCAGATCGCCGAGGATGCCGAAGCGGTGCCGACTGTGTCGGCCACCGTGGTCGACAGCGCCCGTTGATGCATCGGGCGATGGCTGCTGTGGCCATCGCCCGCCCGCGCCGGCCGCAACCGCGGCCGTCCGCCCGTGAGCCGGAAGCCTGCTGATGTCTGATACCCATCCGTCCGCCGAATCCACTGCACCGGAGGCCGGCGGCACTACCGTCGACCAGGCCGTTGCCCAGGGCGGCGCCTATGAAGTCCTGCGCCGCCGCCTGGCCGAGCAGGGCCAGCGCCTGCAGGGGCTGGCCGACACGCTCAACCGCCAGCGCCTGGCCGAGTTCGGCGACAGCCGCCTGGAGGTGGTCGGCCGTTTCCGCATCCGCAGCGAGAACAACTGCGTCGGCCGCGACATCGTGCAGGTGGGCCCGGACCGCCTGCTGTTCGGCTACAACGTGTTCATCGGGCTGAAGACCCAGACCCGCATCGAGGATGTGTTCGGGCTGTACCGGCTGGTACAGGGCCCCGATGGCTACGACGTCGCCGCGCTGGAGCTGAAGGGCAGCTTCCTCGACCAGCCCGGCTTCGTGCATGACTTCAACGAGTTGTACGCCTATTACAAGCACGCGCGCCTGCTGCAGTTGATCGTGGTCGGCGACAAGCTGCTGGCCTCGTTCCAGATCGGCGAGCGCAGCAGCGACGTACGCGTGTTCCGCTGGGCGCTGACGCGCGAAGGCGAACTGACCTACCTCGACGCGCGCGGCGAACGCGATATCGCCCTGCCGCCGCCGTTCGATTTCGAATGGACCAGGGCCACCCGTGACCTGGCGGTCAGCGGTCGCCATTCGCACCTGAACATCCTCGACACCCTGTTCGTGGAAACCACCGGTGGCGACCTCACCATCAAGGTGGAGAACAACACCGAGACCGGGCAGGGCATCTACAGCGAACCGGTCGAGGACAGCACCCAGTCGCTGGACGATGCCCAGTTCGAATTCGCCCGCGTCGGTTCGCTGCTGCTGCTGAAGGTGCTGCCGTACCGCGAGACGGTGTGGCGCGGCCTGATCTACAACACGCTGACCGGCGACATCGTACGCAATGATGCGATCGTGCAGGCCTGCGTGCAGCTGCCCGAAGACCACGGCGTGATCTTCCCGGGCGGCTACTACCTGCAAGGCGGCGAGCACAAGGCATTCGATGCCTCGATGGCCGGCATGCAGTTCAAGCGCAGCATCCGTTCGCCGAACGGCGAGGACGTGCTGTACATCTTCTACGAGCGCGAGGGTGGGCGCTCGGCGCTGTTCGTCTACAACACCATCCAGCGCGTGCTGCAGAACCCCGTGTTCGGCCACGGCTATGCCTTCCTGCAGGATGGGCGCATGGTGCTGTTCCATGCCGAAGGCAGCGAACCGACCCGCATCCATCCGATGCAGGTCTGGCAGACGCCGTTCAGCAGCGACGAGTTTGCCGCCAGCCGACCGCCCGGCAATACCTTCATGGGCCGCATCGGCAATGCCGAGCTGGTGCGCGGCATCTCCAACCTGTTCAACCTGGCGCGCGAGATCGACGGCCAGGATGTGTCGGTACAGCGCTACCAGCGCCTGGTGGCCGATACCCGGCGCCTGTTCGACGCCCACCACTGGCTGGGCGATGAGGCCTGCGATGGTGCCGCGGCGCTGCTGCGGCAGATCAGCGCCACCGGCGAATCGGTGCTGGACGAATACGAAAAGGTGCAGTCGATCCGCCAGCAGTCGGCACAGGCGATGGTCGAGGCCGAGGCCGCGCACAAGGCGCTGCTGGGTCGGCTGCAGCCGCAGAACTGGAACGAAGTGCAGGCCTTCGTCGAAGCTCTCAATGCGATCACTGCATTGCGTGGGCGGCTGCTGACCATCCGCGAGCTTCGCTACATCGATACGGCGCGCATCGAGGCGATGACCGCCGAGCTGGTGCAGGCGCAGGACCGCGTCGGCGCCGCCACCGGGGAATTCCTGGCGGGCGAGGCCGCGCTGGCCCCACTCACTCTGCGGCTGCAGGCCCTGGATGAGGCTGCCCAGCAGGCGCAGACTGCCCGCCAGCTGGACGAGCAGCTGGAAGGCCTGCGTGGCATGGCCGCCGATCTGGACATGCTGTCCGAGCTGATGGCCGGGCTGAAGGTGGACGATGCGACGGCCCGGACCCGTGTGGTCGAGTCGATCTCGGTGCTCTACGGCCGCCTCAACCAGGCGCGCGCACGCGCTGACCAGCGCCGCCGATCGCTGGGCTCGGCCGAGGCCGTGGCGCAGTTCGCCGCACAGTTCGCACTGTTCTCGCAGTCGATCACCAGCGCGCTGGCCCTGGCCACCGACCCGGAGCGCGCCGATGAACAGTTGTCGCGCCTGCTGGTGCAGCTGGAAGAGCTGGAGAGCCAGTTCGGCGAGCATGAACAGTTCCTCGGCGACATCCTGAGCAAGCGCGAAGAACTGGTCGAGGCATTCGATACGCACAAGCAGGCGTTGCTGGACGATCGCCAGCGCAAGGCGCGTTCAGTGCTCGATGCGGCCAACCGCATCCTTGACGGCCTGGCCAAGCGCACCGAACGCTTCAACAGCCCTGAGGAACTCAATGCGTTCTTCGCCGGCGATCCGCTGATCCTCAAGCTGCGTGAGCTGGCCGAACGCCTGCGCACGTTGCATGACAACGTCAAGGCCGATGACATCGAGGCACGCCTGAAGGGCGTGCGCGACCAGGCGGTGCGCCAGCTGCGCGACCGCAGTGACCTGTACGAGGCCGGTGGCAATGTGGTGCGGCTGGGGCCGCGCCATCGTTTCAGCGTCAACACCCAGGCACTGGACCTGACCCTGCTGCCGCGCGGCGACACGCTGGCCATCCACCTCACCGGCACCGATTTCCTGGAAACCCTGCACGACCCGGAACTGGATGCACTCAAGCCGTTCTGGCCGGTCACTCAGGATTCTGAATCCGAAGCGATCTACCGGGGCGAATACCTCGCCGGCTGCCTGCTGCGTGCCGCCGAGGAAGGACGCGAGGGGCTGGATCTGCCGCAGCTGCTGCACGATGCCGCCGAGCCGGACGCGCTCGACCAGCGTGTGCGTGCGTTCGCCGCGCCGCGCTACCGGGAGGGTTACGAACGCGGCATCCACGACCACGATGCCGCATTGATCCTGCGCGCGCTGCTGCCGCTGCAGCAGGCTGCCGGTCCGCTGCGGCATGCGCCACGGGTACGCGCCCTGGCCCAGTTGTTCTGGGCCGCGCTGCAACGCGACGATGCCGTGGCGCAGTGGCCCGGCCGCCAGGCCGGCGCTGACGCCATTGCGCGTCTGTTCGGGTCCGACGAGGGCCGTCAGGCGCTGCGCGGCGAAATGGCCAGGGCCCTGCACGACTATGCGCAGGCGCAGGCCCTTCCATTCGACGCCGGGATGGCCGGTGATGCGGCAGCCTATCTGGCCGATGAACTGCGTGAAGGTGAACCGGTCTTCAGCATCAGCCGGCATGCGCAGATGCTGTTGGATGCCTTGTCCTCGCAGTTGGACCAGGCCGGTCAGCGCGATGCTCTCCAACGCGCGCTGCAGCGCAACCAGGATCCCCTGGCTACACGCTGGGCCCTGGCCGGGCAGTGGCTGCGTGCGCTGGCCAGCCTGCCGGCCCACAGCGCGCACGCCGGTTACGTCGACGAAGCCGCTGCGCTGCTGCTGGTGCAACGGCAGCTGCGCACGCGCACCAGCGAGGCCACGCTGCGCGCCGAGGTGAAGGGGCTGCTGGGCGAGCACCCGCGTATCCACGGCGGCACGCTGGTGCTGACGCTGGACGATTTCCAGTCGCGGCTGCAGCATCACCTGCAGCACTTCGTGCCATCGTTCCATGCCTATCAGAGCGTGCGCCAGGGCATCATCGGCCGCGAGCGGCAGGCCCTGCGCCTGTCCGAGTTCAAGGCGCGGCCGCTGTCCTCGTTCGTTCGCAACAAGCTGATCAACGATGTCTACCTGGGCGTGATCGGTGACAACCTGGCCAAGCAGATGGGCACGGTCGGCGAGAACAAGCGCAGCGACCTGATGGGCCTGCTGATGATGATTTCGCCGCCCGGCTACGGCAAGACCACGTTGATGGAATACGTGGCGCACCGCCTGGGCCTGGTCTTCATGAAGATCAACGGCCCGGCGCTGGGGCATGAGGTGCGCTCGCTGGACCCGGCCCAGGCACCGGACGCGACCTCGCGGCAGGAGCTGGAGAAGCTCAACCTGGCGCTGGAGATGGGCAACAACACCATGCTGTATGTGGACGACATCCAGCACACCCATCCCGAGTTCCTGCAGAAGTTCATCTCGCTGTGCGATGGCACCCGCCGTATCGAGGGTGTGTGGCGCGGTCGCACCCGCACCTACGACATGCGCGGCAAGAAATTCTGCGTGGTGATGGCCGGCAACCCGTACACCGAGTCCGGCGAGGTGTTCAAGATTCCGGACATGCTGGCCAACCGTGCCGACATCTACAACCTGGGTGATGTGCTCGGTGGCATGGAGGCGGCCTTTACCCTCAGCTACATCGAGAACAGCCTGACCTCCAACCCGGTGCTGGCGCCGCTGGCTACGCGCGACATGGCCGACCTGTACACGCTGGTCGACCGCGCGATGGGCAAGGAGGTGTCGACCAACGGCCTCAGCCACGCCTACAGCAGCGCCGAGATCAACGAGATCACCGCCACCTTGCAGCGCATGCTGCGCGTGCGTGATGTGGTCTACCGGGTCAACCAGCAGTACATCGCCAGCGCCGCACAGGATGACCGCTACCGCACCGAGCCGCCGTTCCGCCTGCAGGGCAGCTACCGCAACATGAACAAGCTGGCCGAGAAGATCTCGCCGGTGATGAACGAGGACGAGCTGCAGCAGCTGATCTCCGACCACTACCTGGGCGAGGCGCAGCTGCTGACCACTGGCGCCGAGGAGAACCTGCTGAAGCTGGGCGAGCTGCGTGGCGTGCTGGACGAGGCGCAGGCGCAGCGCTGGGCGCAGATCAAGCGCGATTTCCTGCGCAACAAGGCCATGGGTGCCGACGACGGCGACGTCGGTGGGCGCGTGGTCGCGCAGTTGGCCGATATCGCCACGGCCCTGCAACGGCCTCCGCCGGCGCCGGAAGCCATCGCAGCTGCGGACCCGGTTCCGTGGCAGGCGCTGCTGGACGCCCTGCAGCGCCTTTCTGAAACACGTCAGCCCTCCGCTGCATCGGCGCCGGACGCGGCGGCTCCCGGCGTGCCGGCCGCGGTGCTGGCCGAAGACCTGCAGGCCGGCCTGGCGCCGTTGGTCGAGCTGTTGGCCGCATCGCAGGCGCAGCAGGTCCAGGTGTCGCAGACCCTGGCCGCGTTCGCCGGCTGGGCGCGGCAGCAGGTCGAGCGCGGTGGGCCCGGTAGCGGGGGGCCGCAGCGCGCACGCGTACGCCGCGCCACGACGCCGGAAGAACGCGCACTGGATGAAGCCCTGATGCGCCACTTCTACGGCGAGTCGCTGCCACCGGAACACGCTGAAGGCAGCGTCGCATCGATCCGGCAGCCGCCGCCGCTGCCGTGATCACGTCGGTGCCACTGCCGTCACCGGTGTTGCCGGACACGGCCGATATCGCCGTGCTGGCCGATTACGGTACGCCGCTGCTGCAGGCGCTCGCCGAGCGCACCACGACCTTGCCCTCGGTTGCGGGCGAAGGCCTGGTGGCCGCGTTGGCACGCATTGCCTTGGCACTCCAGGCCGGCAACCCTGCGCAGATCCGGCGCCGGGAGGGCTGGTGGGGGCGCCTGCTGGGGCGCGATGTCGACCGCGAGGCGGAAGGGCGTGCGCTGCAGTCGCAATTGGGTGTATTGGCGCTGCAGGCGCGCGAGCAGGCCCAGCGCCTGCAACAGCATCAGCAGGCGCGAGCCCGGGCCATCGCCGAGCGTGCAGAGGCGGCCACGGCATTGGACGCCTGGGTCGAACTGGGTGCATCACGGCGGGTGCGATGTGATGCGGCCGGCCAGGCCGCGTTGTCACAGCGGCTGGATCACCTGCGTCGGCTGGCCGCGCTGCATCGCGTCGAGGCCGCGCAGTGGCAACTGCTGCAGGACCAGGACACGCTGCTGCTGCAACGCTTCACCCGCATCCACGATGTCCTGCTGCCCGCCTGGCGACAGGCCGCACTGGCCGAGCAGACCGCTGCGGGCGCCGCACTGGCGGGAAAGGCCAGCACACTGCACGCCCAGATCGATGACGAGGTGGCGGCGGCTCAGGCTAGACTGCCCTGAGCCGGCCGCCGTTGCCGCATACCCAACTGCAAGGAGACTGCCCGATGACCCAGGACAGCCAGACCCCCGCTGCGCTCATGCCCGGCACGACGACCGCCGCTCCGCTCGATGAGGGCGCACTGCAGGCCCTGGGCCTGGGCCGCGAGGACCTGCCGCGCATCGCCGAGATCCGTCTGGAGCTGGACGATCTGCGACCGGGCAATCTTCAGGTGTTCGGGCGTGAAGCCGCCACGCGTACGGCGGCGTTCTCCAGCCAGTTGCTGGACCAGGTGCGCAACCGCGACCTGGATGCCAGTGGCGAGAAGCTGGGCGAAGTGGTGCGCATCGCGCGCAGCCTGAAGCTGGATGGCTTCGCGCAGCGGTCGAAAGTGCCGGTGATCGGTGGCCTGATCGACCGCCTGCGCGTATCCAGGGGCGAGCTGGTGCAGAAGTTCAGCGACACCAACGCGCAGATCGAGCAGCTGCTGGGCGATGTCGGCGTGCAGCAGGCGCTGATGGCCAAGCGCGTGGGCGAGTTCGACCGCATGCATGAAATCGTCCGCGAAGAGCGCCATGCGCTCGGCCTGTATGCCGCTGCGGGCAAGCAGCGGCTGGCGGAACTGCAGGCCGAGCAGCTGGCCGGGCAGGGCAGCGAGGATCCGCAGCAGCGCATCCGCCAGAGCGAAGTCGACAACGCGATCCGCCTGATCGAAAAGCGCGTGTCCGACCTGCAGCTGATGCAGCATGCCGCCGACCAGTCGTTGCCGATGATCCGGCTGATCCAGGCCAACGCACTGCAGCTGATCGAAAAATTCAACACGGTGCGCGAGATCACCATCCCGTCGTGGAAGCGCCAGTTCGCCATCCAGCTTTCGCTGGGCGAGCAGAAGGCCGCGGTCGAGCTGTCCACCGCCATCGACGATGCCACCAACGAGCTGATGCGCCGCAATGCCGACCTGTTGCGCCAGGCCTCGGTGGAGACCGCGCGCAGCAACCAGCGCGGCGTGATCGACGTCGCCACGCTGCGCCACGTGCACGACCAGTTGATCGCCACGGTCGAGGAAGTGCGCAGCATCCATCGCGAAGGAATGCAGCAGCGCCAGCAGGCCGAGGTCGAGCTGTCGCGCCTGCGCGAAGACCTGCAGCAGCGGCTGGCCACCCCGACCGCCAGCTGAAAAAAGGGGACGGAGGGAATTAAGCCGTTTGTGCCACTTGCGACTTAACCCCTCCGTCCCCTTTTTGTTGTCAGCGCAGTTGCTGGCCCAGCCAGTCGGCCAGCGCATCCACGCGCGCATCTGCCGGTCCGTCCGGCCGCGCCAGCACCCAGAAACCGCCGGTGGCGGCAAACCCCCACGGCGCGACCAGTCGCCCGGCGGCCAGGTCCTCGGCCACCAGCGGCTCGGGCGCGATCGCCGGGCCCAGCCCGGCCACCGCTGCCTCCAGCAGGTAGTACAGGTGCTCGAAGGCAGTACCCAGCTGCAGCTTCGAGGTGTCCAGATCGTGCGCTTGCGCCCACGCCGGCCACGCCTGTGGTCGTGAGCTGGTGTGCAGCAGCGTCTCCTGCAGCAGCGCCGAGGGCGGTACGTGCCGCAGGCGCTGCGCGGCCGGATGCGAGGGGGCCACCACCACGCCGACCCGCTCCGGCGCCAGCTCACGCACCTGCCAGCCCCGGGGCCACGGCCCCTGCGCCAGCAGCAGCACCGCATCCAGTGCGGCCTGCGCCTCGGTGAAACTGCCATCCAGCGCCGACCACTGCAGGCGTACGCCGGGCAGGGCGGCCTGCAGAGCCGGCAGGCGCGGGATCATCCAGCGCGCCAGCACGCTCCCGCTGCAGCCCAGGACCAGCGCCGGGACCGCCGCCGGCCGCCGCAATTCGCGCACGCAGTCTTCGATGCCGCTGAAGGCCTGGCTGCACGCTGCCTGCAGCCGCGTGCCCGCCGCGGTCAGTCGCAGGCCGCGCCCGGCGCGCTGGAACAGTGCCAGGCCGAGATGGTCTTCCAGCAGCTTCAGCTGCCGGCTGACCGCACCGTGGGTGACGTGCAGGTCCTGCGCGGCACGGCCCACACCGCCCAGTCGGGCGGTGGCCTCGAAGGCCCGTAGCGCGTTGAGCGGCGGAAGCGATGAGCTGCTCATGTGAGATTTCCTGACGGTATTCGCCAGATAATATCCATTTTCCGGTCACAACCTGTGCGCTAGAGTATCCACCTGTCTCGAACCAGCGGTCGCTTCCATGTCTGCCTCCCCCATTGCCGACTACCATGCCTTCCCGGACGCCCAGGGCCACTTCGGCCGCTACGGTGGCAGCTTTGTCGCCGAAACCCTGGTCGGCCCGCTGCGGGAACTGGCCGAGGCCTACGACCAGGCCCGCCAGGACCCGGCATTCCAGCAGGCCTACGACCGCGACCTGGCCCATTACGTGGGCCGGCCGAGCCCGATCTATCACGCCCAGCGCCTGAGCGATCATGTCGGCGGCGCGCAGATCCTGCTCAAGCGCGAAGACCTGAACCACACCGGCGCGCACAAGATCAACAACACCATCGGCCAGGCGCTGCTGGCGGCGCGGATGGGCAAGACGCGCATCATCGCCGAGACCGGCGCCGGCCAGCATGGCGTGGCCAGTGCCACGGTGGCCGCACGGCTGGGCCTGGAGTGCGTGGTGTACATGGGCGCCACCGATATCGAGCGGCAGAAGATCAACGTCTACCGCATGAAGCTGCTCGGTGCGACGGTGGTGCCGGTCACGTCCGGCTCGGCGACCCTCAAGGACGCGCTCAACGAAGCGATGCGTGACTGGGTGACCAACGTGCAGGACACCTTCTACATCATCGGTACGGTCGCCGGTCCTGATCCCTATCCGCGCATGGTGCGCGATTTCAATGCCATCGTCGGCCGCGAGGCACGCGAGCAGATGCTGGCCGAGTACGGCCGCCTGCCCGATGCGATCACCGCCTGCGTGGGCGGCGGCAGCAACGCCATCGGCCTGTTCCATGCCTTCCTCAACGACCGCCAGGTCGAGATCGTCGGCGCCGAGGCGGCGGGCGATGGCATCCACACCGGTCGCCATGCCGCGTCGATCGCCGCCGGCCGTCCCGGCGTGCTGCACGGCAACCGTACCTATGTGCTGTGCGATGACGATGGCCAGATCATCGAGACCCACTCGGTCTCGGCCGGCCTGGATTACCCGGGCGTCGGCCCCGAACACGCCTTCCTGGCCGACAGCGGCCGTGCCACCTACCTCGGCATCACCGATGAAGAGGCCCTGCAGGCGTTCCATCTGCTGGCACATACCGAAGGCATCCTGCCGGCATTGGAATCGAGCCATGCGCTGGCCCAGGCGATCAAGCTGGCACGCGAGCGTCCGCGCGACCAGATCGTGTTGTGCAACCTGTCTGGCCGTGGCGACAAGGACGTGCACACCATCGCCGCGCGCGAAGGCCTGGTGCTGTGAATTGCATGCTGCGCCATGGCGGCGCACTGGTGCTGGTGGTGGGGTTGGGCGCCTGTGCACCCCCTGATCCACCGGTGCTGGCACCTGCACCGGCCGCACCGGCGGCGATTGCACCGGCCCAGCGCCCGGCCAGCAATGACGACCTGGCGCATCGCCCGATCAACGACGCCGCGGCCCCCGAGGCTGCGGTGCCCACCGACGCGGACAGTGCACCGGCCGTGGTTTCGGTGGCGCTGGATCATGCCGGCGAGGTGCTGATCGGCCAGCCGTTCAGCGAAGTACAGGCCGACGGCGCCTGGCATTCGGCCGGGTTGCACGAAGCGACCGGTGGCCGCTGCGAGTACTACGAGCGCGGCACGCTGCCGGAAGGCGTGGCGATGATGGTGCAGGACGGCGACGTGGTCCGTTTCGACCTGGCCCCGATCGATGATTCCGGGCAGGTGGTGGTGCAGCCGGGGCCGTTCGGCCTGCGCCTGGGCATGCCGCGCGTGCAGGCACTGCAGCTGCTCCCGTCCGGGGTGACCGCGCAGCCCTACGGCGACGACCCGGAAGCCGGGGAGAGCCTGCTCTGGCAGGACCCCGGTTCGGACCTGTCGATCCGCGTGGAGATCGTCGATGGCGTTGTATCGAGAATGTACTGGGGCGCCAGCGGCGCCGTTGACCTGATTGAAGGATGTACCTGACATGTCCGTTGAGCGTATCGATGCCTGTTTCGCCCGCCTGCGTGCCGCCGGCCGCAAGGCGCTGATTCCCTTTGTCACCGCCGGTGATCCCTCGCTGGAGGCGACCGTGCCGGTCATGCATGCATTGGTCGAGGCCGGTGCCGATGTGATCGAACTGGGCGTGCCGTTCTCCGACCCGATGGCCGATGGGCCGACCATCCAGCGCAGCTCCGAACGCGCGCTGGCGCGCGGTGCCGGCAGTCGTTACGTGTTGCAGGCAGTGGCGCAGTTCCGTGAGCACGACGCACAGACCCCGGTGGTGCTGATGGGCTACCTGAACCCGGTGGAGATCCATGGCTACGCCGCGTTCGCCCAGTCGGCGGTGGCGGCGGGCGTGGACGGCGTGCTGGTGGTCGACCTGCCGCCGGAAGAAGCGGGCGAAGCGCAGCAGGCGTTCGAGGCGGCCGGCCTGGCGCTGGTGCTGCTGGCCTCGCCGACCACCAGCGAAGCGCGCGCCGACAAGCTGCTGGCGCTTGCCCGAGGCTACCTCTATTACGTGAGCTTTGCCGGTGTGACTGGCGCGTCGGAGCGGCTGGACAGCGATGCGGCCGGTGCACGCCTGCAGGCCCTGCGCCAGCGCGCTTCGGTGCCGGTGGTGGCCGGCTTCGGCATCAAGGATGCCGCCAGCGCCGCCACCATGGCCCGTCAGGCCGATGGCGTGGTGGTCGGCAGCGCGCTGGTGGCGGCGCTGGCCGATGCAGACTCGGCAGACGAGGCCGCCCGACGTGCCCGGGCTTTCCTCACCCCGTTGCGACAGGCGCTGGATGCCTGAGGGTTGCGCCGGGCCATGCCCGGCGACGCAGGGCTGGAGTCGCATCCGCCGGGCACGGCCCGCCGCTACCGGCGCTAAACGTACGTCCCAGCATGGTTTTTTCCGGTGGCCCACAGTTCGGCTAGGGGTGCACGGGCGGGGGAAGCGGAGCTAGACTGTCCGCCTTTGCGGCCCCTGGGCCGCCCTGAACGGAAGTGTCCTCCCGCATGAGTTGGCTCAGCAAGTTGATGCCGTCCGGCATCCGCACCGACAACACCCCCAGCAAGAAGCGCAGCGTCCCCGAGGGCCTGTGGGAAAAGTGCAGCAACTGCGGCAGTGCGCTGTACCGGCCGGAACTGGAAGAGAACCTGGAGGTCTGCCCGAAGTGCGGCCACCACATGGCGATCCGCGCGCGTGCGCGGTTGGCGGCGTTGTTCGACGCCGACAGCACCACCGAGATCGGTGCGCGCCTGGGGCCGACCGACCTGCTCAAGTTCAAGGACCAGAAGAAGTACAGCGAGCGCATCAAGATCGCGCAGAAGAACACTGGCGAGTACGACGCACTGATCGCCATGCGCGGCCTGCTCAAGGGCCGCGCGCTGGTGGCGTCGTCGTTCGATTTTGCCTTCATGGGCGGCTCGATGGGTTCGGTGGTCGGTGAGCGCTTCGCGCTGGCCGCGGAAACCGCTGTCGAGATCGGCGCACCCTACGTCTGTTTCTCGCAGAGTGGTGGTGCGCGCATGCAGGAAGGCCTGTTCTCGCTGATGCAGATGGCCAAGACCTCGGCTGCGCTGGGCAAGCTGCGCGAAGCCGGGCTGCCCTACATCTCGGTGCTCACCCACCCGACCACCGGTGGCGTGTCGGCCTCGTTCGCGATGCTGGGCGATATCAACATCGCCGAACCGCAGGCGCTGATCGGCTTCGCCGGCCCGCGCGTGATCGAGCAGACGGTGCGCGAGAAGCTGCCGGAAGGATTCCAGCGCTCGGAGTTCCTGCTCGAGCACGGTGCCATCGACCAGATCTGCGACCGTCGTGAGCTGCGCGACCGGCTGGCGGATCTGCTGGCGATGCTCGGCCGCCAGCCGGCGCCGGAGGTGGCTTGATGGGAGGCCGCAAGTACTTTGGTACTGACGGCATCCGCGGGCGGGTCGGGCAGGGCGTGATCTCGGCCGACTTCGTGCTGCGCCTGGGCAATGCGCTCGGCCGCGTCCTGGTGGCCCAGCGCGGCCAGGACGGGCGCCGGCCGATCGTGATCATCGGCAAGGACACCCGCATCTCCGGTTACATGTTTGAAGCGGCGCTGGAAGCCGGGCTGGTCGCTGCCGGCGTCGATGTGCAGCTGCTGGGCCCGATGCCGACGCCGGCCGTGGCGTTCCTGACCCGCACGCTGGGCGTGGATGCCGGCATCGTCATCAGTGCCTCGCACAACCCGCACTACGACAATGGCATCAAGTTCTTCTCCGCACAGGGCGAAAAGCTGGACGATGCCACCGAGCTGGCGCTGGAGGCGGCGCTGGACATCGCCTTCACCACTGCCGAATCGGAGAAGCTGGGCAAGGCCTCGCGTGCCCGTGAGGCGGTGGGCCGCTACATCGAGTTCTGCAAGGCCAGTGTGCCGCGTACGTTCGACCTGCGCGGCGTGCGCCTGGTGCTCGACTGTGCGCATGGCGCCACCTACCAGATCGCGCCGCTGCTGTTCCGCGAACTGGGCGCCGAAGTGATCGGCATCGGTGCCGAGCCCAACGGCGTCAACATCAATGCAGGCGTGGGATCCACCCATATCGACAACCTGGCGGCCAAGGTCCGCGAGACCCGTGCCGATCTTGGCATCGCCTTCGATGGCGACGGTGATCGGGTGCTGATGGCCGACGACCAGGGCAACCCGGTCGATGGTGATGATCTGCTGTACATCCTGGCGCGTGCGTGGAAGGCCGAAGGGCGCCTGCATGGACCGGTGGTGGGCACGCTGATGAGCAACTACGGCGTGGAAAAGGCCTTCGCCGACCTGCAGATTCCCTTCCTGCGCAGCAACGTCGGTGACCGTTACGTGCACCAGGCGCTGGTGGAGGGCGGTGGCGTGCTCGGCGGTGAAGCCTCCGGCCACCTGCTGTGCCTGGACCGGGCCACCACTGGCGACGGCATCATCAGCGCCCTGCAGGTGCTGGTGGCGCTGCGCAACAGTGGGCAGACCCTGCGGCAGGCCCTGAAGGGGCTGGTGCGTGTGCCACAGAAGACGGTCAACGTGCGCCTGGGCAACGTGTCGGCCAAGGCCACCGTGCAGGCCGAACGCGTGCAGTCGGCACTGGCCGACGCGCAGCAGGCGGTGGCCGGTCGCGGCCGTGCGTTCCTGCGCCCGTCCGGCACCGAGCCGGTGGTGCGGGTCACGGTGGAAGCCGATGACGCCGCGCTGATGCAGCAGACGCTGGACCGCCTGTCCGCGGCGGTCCGTGAAGCCGCCGCCTGAGGCCGCTGCACATTCGCCCAACGAAAAACGCCCCGGAAAGCCGGGGCGTTTTTCGTTCAAGGGGCAGGGCAGCGTGAAAATTACGGCCCCGGCACCATCTTCTTCTGGCGCGCCTTGAAGCCATTGAACAGCGGTGCGAGCAGCGGGTTGTAGCTCTGCGCGATGCGCTTGCGCAGCCAGCTTGCCGGCCGGTTGCGGATCGCGAAGCGGTAGATCCGCTCCGGATCGCCGCCGACCACGTTGCGTCCAAACGGATGAGTGGTGTGCAGGTAGCGGAAGCCGTGCTCGCGCGCGACCTCGATGTGGTCCTGGTCAAAATCACCATAGGGCCAGCACAGCGTATCCGACACCTCGCCGAGCTTGTCGCGCAACACCTCGCGCGAGACTGCCAGGTCGTGGCTGAGGCCTGCGCGGCGCTGCGCGCGGTCCAGGTCATCGCGGCGCAGCCAGCGGGTATGGGTGTGGGTGTGGCAATGCACCTCGAAGGTACCGGCGGCGATCGCCGCACGCGCTTCGCTCCAGCGCATCATCACATCGTCGCTGCGGTTCTGTTCGTAGATCGCCGCTTCGCAGCCACGGTGGTCCGGGGTGGCCGGCAGCGACGCTCCGGCGACGCCGGCGTGCGGCCGCTCCGGGCCTTCACCCATCCAGCCGGTGACCACGAACACCACCGCGTGCATGCCGTACTTCTGCAGGATCGGGTGCGCGTAGACCCAGTTGTCGAGGTAGCCATCGTCGAAGGTGATCACGATCGACTTGCGTGGCACCGGCCTGCCGGCCAGGAAACCGGCGTACTGGTCCAGCGTCAGCGAGGTCCAGCCGTTGCCGGCCAGCCAGGCGATCTGGCTTTCGAAATTCTCCGGTGACACGGTGATCATGCCCGGCGATGGACTTACATGGTGGTGCATCAGCACCGGTACGGTTCGCGCGTCAGCCATGTCCCAGCTCCTTCAGCCACTGGTGGTAATAGTGTTCGGTGGCCTCGCCGTGGCCAGCCGGGGTGAAGCGGTGTGCGCTGCGCATCCACTCCCAGCCGGCGCGGCCCATCTGCCGCCGTCGTTCCGGATCGTCCACCAGCAGGCGCAGGGCGCCGGTCAGGGCTGCATTGTCACCCAGGCGGGTGAGGATCGCATTGCTGCCGTCGACCACCATCTCCGGTACGCCACCGACGCGGGTGGCCACAATCGGCACGCCGACATAGGCCGCTTCCAGGAACACGGTTCCGGCGGCCTCCTTGTGCGAGGCCAGCGCGAAGATGTCGAAGCCGGTCATCAACCGGCAGGCTCCGTCGCGGTAGCCCAGCAGGTGCACCTGCTGCTGCAGCCCGTGCTCGTCGCGCAGCGCCTGCAGCCGTTCCATCACCGGTTGGCCATCGCCGATCACCACCAGGTGCAGGTTGGGGTGGGTCCGGCACAGTGGAACCATCGCCTGCAGCAGATCGACATGGCCCTTGGGCTCACGCAGCACTGCCACGCAGCCCACCACGATGTCCTGTGCACCGAAGCCGAGCTCGGCGCGCACCTCGGCGCGCACCTCCTGCAGGCATTGCCAGGGATCATCCTTGCGGATATCGCTCCAGCGCGGCGGTACCGCGATCGGCGGCACGATGCCGATGCGTTCGGTGGGAATGCCGCGGTCAGCCAGCAGCTGCTTGACGAAACTGCTCACGGTCAGCACCCGGTGCGGCAGGCCGGTATAGGTGAGCAGCGAATTGACCGGGCTCATCAGGTGGCGCGAGCGCACCACCAGCGGCGTGCCTCCCAGCCGTGCACCGGCAGCGGCGATCAGCGCATCGCGGCGGCTGGTGGTATTGACCACGTCATAGCGCTCGCGCCGGACCAGGCGCGACACCGACCAGATCCCCCGCAGCAACCGTCCCAGTCCCCCCATGCGCAGGGTGTGCACGGTGAAGCCATCGTCGCGTGCCAGCGCGGCCAGGCGGGCATCGGGCTGGCACAGCAGCGACACCTCGTGGCCACGCGCACGCATCACCTGCATGTGGCGGAAAATATAGATCTCCTGCCCGCCCATTCCCTTGGCGGCTTCGGTGTGCAGGATGCGCAGCGGACGGTTCATGCGGAATCGATCCTTGAAGGTCAGCGGTTGCGGAAGCGGGTCAACGCTTCCCATGCAGCGCGCACCGCGGTGGCATCGGGGCTCTGCTGTGGCAGCGGGCGGTAATGCCGGTCCAGTGCCGTGGCATTGCCGAACTTGTCGAACACGTAGATGGCATCGCCGTAGCGCACTGCACGTTGCGACCAGCTTTCGACCACCAGTGCGCGGGGGGCCTGCGGCTCGGCCAGCAGGTCCTGGCCGGTGCTGTAGTCGCCCAGCGGGTTCTCGCAGCCCAGTGCGTGGCGCATCAAGGTGGGAACCCAGTCCTCGTGCGAGCTGGTGCGGGCCTGCCTGCCGGCGTCCTGCCCGGGCCAATGCAGCACGAACGGCACCTGCAGCTGGAAGTCGGAGAAGTTGCCGTTGTGGCCCCAGTAGTTCAGGCGCAGATCGTTGAACTCCTCGGCATGGTCGCCGGTGACCAGCACGATCGTGTTCTGCTCCAGCCCCTGCGCGCGCAGGTCGTCCAGCAGCGTGCCGACCAGGCTGTCGGCGTAGTGCACGGCAGTGCGGTAGCGGTTGAGTTCCGGGGTCGGGTCGTGGTCAGGGCCGAAGGCCAGGAAGTCGATGTCGCCGGCCATTGGCGTGGCCAGCGGGCGATAGTCGGCCGGCATGTGGTACGGCGCGTGCGTGGAATCGAGGAACACGAAGCCGAACCAGGGGCGCTGCGCCGCCTGGCTGGCCCGGATGTCCTGCTGCAACGCGCTGACAATCGCGCGATCGCGGCCATCGGACTTCAGTTGCGACGGGCCCTGGTGCAGCTGGTCGCGCACATCGGCGAATACGGTGCGGTCGAACTCAGGGCTGTACAGCGGCGCACTGCCATACAGGTGCAGGTCATAGCCCTGCTGGCCCAGCACCTGGAACAGCTGCGAGCCGCGCTGCTCGTCGAGCATGCTGGGCCAGTAGCCGCCGGGCAGGCCGTAGAGCAGCCCGAACAGGCCGTAGCGGGTGGCGTTGCCGGTGCTGAAATGGTGGTCGTAGACACGCGCGTCCTGCGCCAGTGCCGTGGTATTGGGCATCACCTGCGCGGTGAGCGCATCGTGGCGCAGGGACTCGAGCACCACCATCAACACGTTCGGGCGCTGCGTGCTCTGGCAGCGCAGCGGATGCAGCGGGTACTGCAGCTGTGCATGGCGCGGGTCGGGCAGGCCGGCCTGCTGCTCGCTGACCACGCCCAGGCGACGCATGAAACTCTTGGCGGTGATCGGCTGCGCCCAAGGCAGGTAGTTCCACTGCGCGATCACGTCGCGGTCGCCACGCGCGTCGTAGTAGGCCGTGGCGACCTGGCCACCGCCCATCAGCAACGCGACCACCGCCCACGACTGCAGCACACGGCGCCGGCGCGGAGCGGCAGGCAGCAGTTTCCAGCAGCCCCAGGCCAGCAGGCCCTCGGCGCTGAAGATCGCGGCGGCCAGCAGGCCGACCTGCAGCCAGGTCTTCCACGACAGAGCCACCTGGTCCTGCAGGGCGCCACCGAACACCATGTTCATCACCATGGCATTGAGGTGGAAGCGGTACAGCGTGAATACCTTGGCATCGACCAGCAGCAGGCACAGCCACAGGCCCTGCAGCAGCACGGCGCTGACACTCAGCACGCGCGCGCTGCGTGGCCAGAGGCCGAGCAGCAGGGGCAGCAGGCCGGCCAGGGCGCCGAAGGCCAGCAGGTGGCCGGGCAGGGCGATGGCCAGATAGGCCAGGCCGGCAGCGCCGCCGGGGTTGTCGCGCAGCGGCACGTTGCCCAGCGCGATCGCTGCGGCGAGCACCGCATTGCCCGCCACGAACAGCGACCACCAGGCCAGGCGATGCCAGCGGCGGGCGGCACTGGACAGCAGCGGGACATCGGCAGAAGGGGCGGCAGTGTGCATGGACGATCGGGGAAGGGCGCGGGATGAAGGGCGAGTCCCGGTTGTGACGGAATCGTTAATCCGCGCGCGGGTGGCGCATTGTATCGGTTTGTTTCTTCGTATCGGGTGGCGTACCCCGGGCGATCTGTCACAATGTTCAGGTGGGCCGTGAATGCGCGGCCCGCCCAGACCAACGACAAGCCAGGAACCGCTGTGAGCCAGATCCCCACCCTCGACATCACCCGTTTCGACAGCGACCGCGAGGCCTTCGTGGCCGAGCTGGGCGCGGCCTACCGCCAATGGGGATTCGCGGGCATCCGCAACCACGGCATTCCGCAGGCCGACATCGACGCGGCCTACGACGTCTTCAAGGCCTTCTTCGCGCTGCCTGAAGAGGTCAAGCGCAAGTACCACGTGGCCGGCAGCGGTGGTGCCCGCGGCTACACCCCGTTCGGCGTGGAAACCGCCAAGGGCTCCAAGCACTTCGACCTGAAGGAGTTCTGGCACATCGGTCGTGAGATCGCTGACGATTCCAAGTACCGCGACGTGATGGCGCCGAACCTGTGGCCGGCCGAGGTCGAGGGCTTCCGTGAGCGCGGTTACGGCCTGTACCAGGCGCTGGACAACCTGGGCTCGCGCGTGCTGTCGGCGCTGGCCCTGCACATCGGCCTGCCGGAGGATTTCTTCGCCGACAAGACCAACTTCGGCAACTCGATCCTGCGTCCGATCCACTACCCGCCGATCACCACCGACGACATCCCGAACGTGCGTGCCGGTGCCCATGGCGACATCAACTTCATCACCCTGCTGGTCGGTGCCAGCGCCGCGGGCCTGGAAGTGCAGTCGCATGATGGCCAGTGGGTGCCGTTCACCTCGGACGCGGACACCATCGTGGTCAACATCGGCGACATGCTGCAGCGACTGACCAACCATGTGTATCCGTCGACCATCCACCGCGTGGTCAATCCCCCGGGCGAGCTGGCGCGCCAGCCGCGTTACTCGGTGCCGTTCTTCCTGCACCCGAACCCGGACTTCCTGATCGACGTGCTGCCGTCGTGCATCACCGCCGAGAACCCGAGCCGGTACCCGGAGCCGATCACCGCCCATGGCTTCCTTGAGGAACGCCTGCGCGAGATCAAGCTGAAGTAATGAGTGGGAAGGCCGCCGAAAGGCGGCCTTCTTCTTTGCAGGGGTGCACCCGGCACCCGCGGTAGTGCCGGCCGCTGGCCGGCAAGCCCAAAGCCAAAGCGGCTCTGGGTTTCTGCGTGTTGGGCGGGGCGGCGTGGGTTGGCAGGACACGCCGTGAACCCCGCTCCGCGGTCCGGCCCAGCCGCTGGCGGCGGTGCGTTCGGGCGCCTGCGAAGCCGTGCTTCGCAAGCAAAGCGCCCTCACCCCTGGGGGCTCGACGGCGCCATCCATGGCGCCAACGGTCATGGCGAGGGCGGCCCGCCCCCTCCTGACAGTTTCACGGTGCGTGGGGATGCGGCGAATCGTTGGTCGGTTGTTGCCGCAGCTCGCGGGAAACTGTCCAGAGCAGATTGAAGGCAGCCACTAAAGCGAA
>NZ_LLXV01000003.1 GCF_001431665.1 Stenotrophomonas beteli
ACGGCGCACGCATGCCGAACGAGAAGGTCAGGCAGGGGTCTTCGGCGACGCCGTGGTGCGGCACGTTCGGCGGCAGGTACAGCATGTCGCCCGGCGCCAGCACCCAGTCGTGGGTGGGCTTGAACACCTGCAGCAGCTTCAGTTCCACATCCGGACGGAAGCCCAGCGGCGGGCGCTTGCCCTTGATCGATTCGCTGGCGTCGATCTGCCAGCGACGGTGGCCGTGGGCCTGCAGCAGGAACACGTCGTACTGGTCGACGTGGGCGCCGACCGAGCCGCCGGTGGCGGCGAAGCTGATCATCACGTCATCCATGCGCCAGCGCGGCAGGAAACGGAAGTGCTCGATCAGGGCGCGCACGTCCGGGTCCCACTTGTCCACGTCCTGCACCAGCAGGGTCCAGTCGTGGTCGGGCAGGGCGGGGAAGATGTCTTCCTGGAACGGGCCGCTGCGCACGCGCCAGCTGTCCTGGGCCTTGTCGTGCTCGATCAGGCGCGCCAGCACGCCTTCCTCGCAGGCCAGGCCGGCCAGGTCTTCCGGCTGCACCGGGGTCTGGAAGTCGGTGAAGGCATTGCGGATCAGCAGCGGGCGCTTCTGCCAGAAATCGCGCAGGAAGGCGGCCGGGGCCATGCCCAGCGGCTGGCCGGGGCGGGCGGTGACTTCGATGAGAGGGGCGGAGGGCTTGCGGGCGGCCATGGGGG
>NZ_LLXV01000004.1 GCF_001431665.1 Stenotrophomonas beteli
CGGATTCACGGCGTCCCCTGCCCAGCCCGCACCGCCCCGGCCCACCCACAACGCCACGAATCGCCAGCGCTTTGGCTGTTGCATTTGCATTTGCCCTGCGCCTCGGCCTGCCGCAGGCATCGGCCCTGCCACCACCCGCACCCGATACAATATCCATCTGCCGTAGCCCGGCCTCCCGTCCCTGAGCCAAAGAGTTGCCCATGTCCATCGTCCGCATGACCGACCTCGACCTCTCCGGCAAGCGCGTGCTGATCCGCCAGGATCTGAACGTGCCGATCGAGAATGGCCGCATTACTTCCGAACAGCGCATCACCGCTTCGCTGCCGACGCTCAAGCGCGCACTGGAGCAGGGCGCTGCGGTGATGGTCACCTCGCACCTGGGGCGCCCGAAGGAAGGCGTGTGGAGCGAAGCCGATTCACTGGCCCCGGTCGCTGCGCGCCTGTCCGAGCTGCTCGGCCGCGAGGTGCCGCTGGTGCGTGACTGGGTCGACGGCGTGGACGTGCAGCCGGGCCAGCTGGTGCTGCTGGAAAACTGCCGCATGAACGTGGGCGAGGGCAAGGACGATGAAGCCCTGTCGAAGAAGTACGCCGCGCTGTGCGATGTGTTCGTGATGGATGCCTTCGGTACCGCGCACCGCGCCCAGGCGTCCACCCACGGCGTCATCCGCTTTGCCCCGGTGGCTGCCGGCGGCCCGTTGCTGATGGCCGAGCTGGATGCGCTGGCGCAGGCACTGGATGCGCCGGCCAAGCCGTTGCTGGCCATCGTGGCCGGCAGCAAGGTCAGCACCAAGCTGGAACTGCTGGCCAATCTGGTTGGCAAGGTCGACCAGCTGATCGTCGGTGGTGGCATCGCCAACACCTTCATCGCTGCGGCCGGCTACAACGTCGGCAAGTCGCTGTACGAACCGGACCTGCTGGATACCGCGAAGAAGATCGTGGCCGATGCCAAGGCGCGCGGCGCGGACATCCCGCTGCCGGTGGACGTGGTCACCGCCAAGCAGTTCCTGCCCGATGCCGCTGCGGAAGTGAAGGCGGTCGACGCCGTTGCCGAAGACGACCTGATCCTGGACATCGGCCCGCAGACCGCCGCGCAGTATGCGCAGCTGATCGGGAAGGCCGGCACCG
>NZ_LLXV01000005.1 GCF_001431665.1 Stenotrophomonas beteli
TGGCGATCGCCATCGCCGGTGCAGGCGCCGCCGTGCATTACAGCGAGTCGGTATATGAGGCCGGCCTCTGGCGCGGGCTGCTGCCCACGCTGTGCTTCCTGGTCGCGCTCATCTGGATCGTGCTCAGCATCATCCGCTTCGACCTGACCCTCCAGCAGCACTTCGAGCGCACGCTGTCGCGTTGGCTCAGCCGGCTGCTGTATGTGGTGCTGCTCGGCATCGGCATCACCGCCGTGTTCTTCGTCACCGAGCTGGCATCCAGCAACCACATCGCACGGATGTGCGATTCAGTGGCCGACGAGCCGTCCAGCCGTATCCACAGGTCGGCTGAATGCCAGCGCCTGTACCAGCATCGGGCGGCCTACCGGCAGCGGCTGGAGTCGGCCGAGGGTGAGTTCGACTGAGACATCGTCGCCGGGCCGTCCCGCTGATGAACACATTCCGTGGATATGGCGTTGGGCACAGTGGGGTGACACCCCACGACCGGCCCGCACGGAGCTGCCATGCATCCCCCCTCCGCC
>NZ_LLXV01000006.1 GCF_001431665.1 Stenotrophomonas beteli
GCCGCGGCCGAACGCTGCGCGCGCAGCGGCGGCAGTGCCGCCTCCAGCAGCGCCACCTGGGCATTGGCGCGGGCCAGTTCCGGCGGCGTGCCGCGACCGGCCGCGATCAGGCGCTCGGTGACGCTGCGGCTGCGCTGCTGCAGCTGCAGCGAATGCTCGGCCACGTGCAGTTCGTGGTTGGCATGGCAGATTTCCAGGTAGCTGTCGGCCACCTGCGCGACCACGCTGACCTGGGCCAGGTCACGCGCCGCAGCAACGGACTGCTCGTCGGCACGCGCTGCCTCGGCGCCGCGCTTGAGCTTGCCGAACAGGTCGAACTGGTAGCTGACCGCGAACTTGCCATCGGCCAGGTTGATCACCGGCAGCTCGTGCTCCTGCAGGAACGATTCGGCCGACAGCTGCGCGCGGCTGACGCCGGCCTCGGCCTCGTACTCGAAGCCACCGGCGTCCAGCGCTTGTTCGTACACCGCCGCGGCACGGCGCAGGTGTGCATCGGCGGCCTTCAGCTCGACGTTGTCACGCAGCGCCTGGGTGATCAGGCCGTCCAGCACCGGGTCGTTGTACAGCGACCACCAGCGGTCGGGCAGCGCCTGGTTGGCGGC
>NZ_LLXV01000007.1 GCF_001431665.1 Stenotrophomonas beteli
CCAGCCGTGTCGGCCAGGTGACGGTCAGCCTCGGCAGTGCCACCACGGTCAACGTGCCGCTGGGTGCGGTCAACACGCTGGGCACGGTCGAAGTGCGGGCGCCACAGGTGGTGTCGATGGTGGACGTGAAGTCCACCGAGTCGGCCACCAACATCACACGCGAAGAGCTCTCGCGCCTGCCGGTGGACCGTGACATCACCGCCGTGGCGCTGCTGGCGCCGGGTGCGGTGAAGGGCAAGGGCTCGCTGGGTGGCCAAGGCATTTCCTTCGGTGGTTCGTCAGTGGCCGAGAACACCGTCTACATCAATGGCCTGAACGTCACCGACTTCTACAACCGGGTTGGCTTCTCGTCGGTACCGTTCTCGTTCTACCAGGAATTCCAGGTCAAGACCGGCGGCTACTCGGTGGAGTTCGGGCGCAGTACCGGTGGTGTCATCAACGCGGTGACCCGTTCGGGCAGTAACGACTTCAAGGCCGGCGCCGAACTGGTGTTTGAGCCGCGGGCATGGCAATCGCAGGCGCGCGACCGCTATGACCGCGACGGCAGCCGCTATATCACCGCCAGCCGCGACGACTACAGCCGCAGCGCGCTGAACGTGTTCGCCTCCGGTGCGCTGGTGCAGGACCGGCTGTTCTTCTTCGGCATGTACGAAGCACGAGATTACCGCCCGACCTCGACCAATGATGCCGGTACCCGCTTGAGCCAGGGCAAGGCCGATGATCCGTTCTGGGGTGGCAAGATCGACTGGCAGATCACCGACAACCAGATGCTGTCGCTGTTCGGCTTCTCGGACAAGAGCAAGACGCTCACCGACGTCTACGCATACGACTACGCCAGCGGCCAGGTGGTGGGTGAGCGCAGCAACCAGATCTACAACACCGTGGGCGGAAAGAACTGGTCCGGCACCTATAGCTGGCAGGTCAACAACGACCTGACCATGAAGCTGATGTATGGCCAGAACAAGCGCAACCGTGTGCAGAGCTCGCTGATGGACGAGAACTGCAATCGCGTGTTCGACAACCGCACCGCCAGCCAGGGCGTGCCGCCGTCGCTGCAGGGCGACCGCAGCTGCACCAGCAGTTCGCAGCTCGAGA
>NZ_LLXV01000008.1 GCF_001431665.1 Stenotrophomonas beteli
CCTCCGGCCGGAGGCATGGCGCTGATCATCGGTGCGATCGGCGTGGTCTTCGGCGATATCGGTACCAGCCCGCTGTACACCCTGAAGGAGGCGTTCTCGCCGCACTACGGGCTCAACAGCGACCATGACACCGTGCTGGGCGTGCTGTCGCTGGCGTTCTGGGCACTGAACATCGTGGTCACGCTGAAGTACGTGACCATCATCATGCGCGCCGACAACGACGGCGAGGGCGGCATCATGGCGCTGATGGCGCTGACCCAGCGCACGCTGCGCAACGGATCGCGCTCGGCGTACGTGGTGGGGATCCTGGGCATCTTCGGCGCTTCGCTGTTCTTCGGCGACGGCGTGATCACACCGGCCATCTCGGTGCTGGGCGCGGTCGAAGGCCTGGAGGTGGCCGCACCCGGCCTGCATGCGTTCATCGTGCCGATTACCGTGGTGGTGCTGCTGATGGTGTTTGCCGCGCAGCGCTTTGGCACCGAGAAGATCGGCAAGGCGTTCGGCCCGATCACCTCGGTCTGGTT
>NZ_LLXV01000009.1 GCF_001431665.1 Stenotrophomonas beteli
ACGTGGTGGAGATTCCCGTTGAATAACTCAAGGGCGATCTCATGATCAGCCTGTTTGGGGAGCTGCAGTATGAGTAGCCCTGTGCAGTCGGAGTGCAACAGGGCGGGGGCCGGCACGCACGCTGCGTCGAACACGAATGGCGTCTGGATGATTAAGCGACAGACCGAGCGGCAGTTATGAATTGCAGCCTGCGGCTTTAGATCGGCCAGCCAGTTGGACTAAGGATATATGGGAAACTTCCTGGACCGATGCCGCATTCATCAAGGCCTTGGCGCGCTCCGGCGAGGTGTGTTTCCCCCCGGCTGCTCTCCCGTGGCGGCCATTGCGTAGCCGTGGGCTTGCTCATTGAGGTGCTCAATGAGATTGGACGACGGGTTGGGTGATGGATGAGCGTTCCCATCAAGCTCGATGAATTCGGTGTCCTTTGAAAAGGTTTTCCTGAACTTCTCAATTTCAACAGCATGTATAAGTTGAGCCAACCGGGGGCATCATCGCCCAGGGGTGTTGATGCGCCCACTGCCAGGACGTGAATAAGCTCGCATGTCGCTTCATTGCGAACCAGCGGCCTGCGATGTCGGTTCCGATAAAGCACTTCAGCGCTCCTTTTTAGTGGCCCCGCAATAGGCCCCTTGCCAGTGGCGTTGAGAAGCTTGAGGAGCGCTGCGTCGGCGGACGGCTTCATTGTTTTGTAATCGATAATGATGTCCTCTGCTTGGCTTAGCGGGATACAGAAAAATGAGGTGGGGCCATACGCGCAGTAGTGAATCCAGTCGATGTCGCTCGTCGCCACCGATCCTGCAATGTTCTCAGCGTGAACCAGAAGTCTTAAGGCTTGAGGTTCAGGAAGCATGACCGGCTCATCAGAATTAACGTCTTCACGATAAGGCGCAATCCTGTGAATGTTGACCGTGTTGTTACACGCGGCCAGTTTGGCCTGGAAAACGCCGGCACGGGCGAAGTTCTCACCGAACGTGATCATTAACGAAAAATCGGCGCCGGTAGAGCCTTCGCTCCTAACGTCAGAGCCATACTTGCTGTGTTGCGCCCACGATAGCCCTGGCCCATGGGTCGACTCAAGGCAATGCGCTACCCAGTCGATGGAGTTAATGAAAGCCCCCAGAAGCATTGATGTGATCTCTTCTTCCTGCTGAGGCTGTTGTGCATGCGCTTGGAGGATGCGGAAAGCCGCTATCTGTAATGCTGCGGCAAGCGGTGTCGGTCGAACAAGTTGGTGGACTGGTCCAATAACCGCTGAAATAAGGTGCTCAACTCTGGCGCTAATGCTGTCATCTGGACAGTCCTCGGTCACGCTTTGCATTCCTTTTTCGCTTTTGCAGAAGAGTCGGGTGCTGCAAGCGAGCATGCTTCAGTGCGTGACGAATTTCAAATCCTGCGATGGACCCCTCCCTGGCGGCCCATGCTATGGCCTCTTCTTTCCAGTTCTGGGGGAAGCAAAGAGAGCCCGTTTGTCGAAACATTACGCCAGGCAATGTCTTTCTTCTTCCGTCGATCCAGGCATTGAAGGCTGAGAGGTCGGTTGCGCCCAACGTTAAAGCCCGCTCTACGATGGCTCTTGCTAAGACTGCATCAAATGCCAAGCCACGTGCCTTCCTATCCCAGTACTGTACGGCTGCGTCAATCGAAGAAAAGTACTTTCTTGGGCAGGTCTCGTTGGTAGGTCCGGTTTCCCAGCGCTCTCTCTTTCTTTCATTGCATCGAATCAGACGTATTCCATACCGGCCCAGGTGGGCATTTGCTTCTTTGTACCTCATTGCCTGACTCCTTGTGGGGTGTCTGGCCTATTTAGCTGGAGCGCAGGTTTTGTCAATTGTCTGTGCTGGGAATGCCGCTGCTCACACTTGTGCTGAGTTCATGGATAAGGCCGCTCCTCGGTATCACGGCCGAAATCCACCAAGGCGCGAGAGGTTCGGGGCGGTGCGGTCGCAATCATTCCGGATATCAAAAGCTGGTGAGCGGTTCTCTTGTCTGGCTCATCTGGACATTCCTTTAGCACCTTGCTTGCAGGCGGGTACTTGGAGGAACTCTTGGAAGCGATCGAGGGGGGGAGTCGCTGCTTCCGTCACTTTTCTGGCGGCGGGGGGGGGGGGGCGGGGGGG
>NZ_LLXV01000010.1 GCF_001431665.1 Stenotrophomonas beteli
CATCACGCAATCGACCTGGTGCATCGCATTTGGGATGCGCTCGCGGGTGTGGGCGCAGCCCACGGATAACAGGGTTAGATCTGCCCGTGTCGTCGCCCCGTCCCGCGTTCGACCGAGCTCACGCACACGCCATCCCCACCGCGCGCCGCTGACCGCCGCTTCAAGCGCGCAGGGCGCGTAACGGAGCGGAAGCGACGGTATGAGCCATGCGCGCCACCGCCGGTCGTCGCCGCCCGCTGGGATGCCGTGGAGACGGCGCAGGGAGCCAGCCGGGCCGGGCTGAGGTGCGGTGCTAGTGATACCGCACATTTTTCTCAGCGTGATACCCGAGCCGCGTCTCGGGAGTGGCTTGCAGTTCCACACTGTTACACCTATTCTCTGCACATGCCTACCCAGCTCACCCGCGTAAACCTGTCCCTTCCGCCCGAAGTCATCGACGTTCTGGACCGGTTGGGCAAGGTCACGGGCGCCGGTCGCGCCACGATCATTCGGGAATGGCTGATCGAGGGACAGCCGCTTTTCGCCGAGATGGCACGCGCCGCCGAGATGGCTTCCAGCCGCAACATCGACGCGCTGAAGGTCATCGGTGACGTTCTCCGGTCCGCTGGCCAGCAGGCCGAGCAGCTCGAACTGGACGTGCGTGCTACCCGCCGCGCCGCCATGCTGAAAAAGGTCAAATGATCGATTGGCTCTCCATCGTGGTGCCGTGCGCTCATCCCGCGCCCATCGATGCGGGAAAAGTGCTCTCCGTCGGCGCTTCGGGCGACGTCGAGTGGATGAGCTCAAAGCGGCAAACGGTGACGGGTTCGTTCTCCAGCGGTCTCACCGTCCGCACCGTGCAGCGCAGTGTTGACCCCTGCACGCACCTGGAGATCAGCGGCAACCCGGTGAAGTTCTTCCAGGG
>NZ_LLXV01000011.1 GCF_001431665.1 Stenotrophomonas beteli
CGTCCAGGCGCAGCACCCGGCCAGGCATCAGCTTGTAGCAGCGCTGGTGGATGCTGTGCGGCGCCGGAATGTAGTCCAGCCGCAGCAGCAGGGTCAGTGCGTCGCGATCGATGTCGTTGTCGAAGGCCGGGTGCTGCCACAGCGCCTTCAGTTCCGAACCGAACACCAGCGTGTCACCGGCCCAGCCGTAGTACAGCGGCTTCTTGCCGACACGGTCGCGGGCCAACCACAGGCATTGCGCCTGACGGTCCCACAGCGCGATGGCAAACATGCCGTTGCAGCGCTGCAGGGTCTCTTCCACGCCCCACTGCAGGATCGCCGCCAGCAGCACTTCGGTGTCGGAATGGCCACGGAAGCCATGCCCCAGCGGCTCCAGCTCGGCACGCAGCGCCGCGAAGTTGTAGACCTCGCCGTTGTAGGCCATCACGTAGCGGCCATCGGCCGACGCCATCGGCTGGTGGCCGAGCGGGGACAGGTCAAGGATGCTAAGGCGGAGATGCGCCAGCGCGAGGCCGGAGCCGGCATCGACCCAGCTGCCGCCATCATCCGGCCCGCGATGGTGCAGCGCCTGGCCCATGGCCAGCACCTGCGCCTGCAGCACCCCGGCCGACGCCATAGGCGCCGGCCACAACTGTCCCGCCACACCA
>NZ_LLXV01000012.1 GCF_001431665.1 Stenotrophomonas beteli
GTGGAGATACCGGTCTGGGCCAGCGCATCGGGCGAGAACGAGCCGCTTTCTTCGCGACGCTCGATGCCCAGGGCCACGCCCAGGTCGCCTGCCGGCAGGGTGGCGATGGTGCCAGCGATGTTGGCGAAGTAGTTCTTGGTGGTGGTGCGCGACAACGCCTGGCCCGGCTGGTACAGGTAGGCCTGGACATTGGGGTCGGCCAAGCTGTTGGGCGCGTTGTAGCCGTTGGCGATCAGCGGGTTCCACGGGGTGCACGACCCGGGGCCGGTACCCAGCGGAATCGGCGAGTCCGGCGTGCCGCACTGCGCCTGGCCGTTGGCGTTGATGAAGGACGGGCCGGTGGCCTGGCCAACGGCGTAGGTGTTCAGGTTACCCGTGCTGATCTGGGTGCCCTTGTTCTGGTTGTACAGATAGCCGGCTTCCCAGTCCCAGTAGCGCTCGCCGGTCTGGAAGGTGCCGCTGAACACACCGGTGAAGCGGGTGGTGGTCAGGCTGTTGCGGACTTCGCGCGGCACTTCCCAGCCACGACGCACGTACTGGACGTCTTCGCCGACCGGGTTGAACACGCTGTCGGCGGACAGGCCATTGGCGCTCAGGGCGAAGTCGTCGCTGAAGAATGGATAGCCCGCGTTCTGCGCGAACGAATCACGGTCGGTGTACAGCACGCTGGTGTCGAAGCGCACGTTGTCGGTGAAGTCGAAGCGGCCGTTCAGGAACGCCGACTTGCGCTTGATGCCGCTGTACACGGTCGACGCCAGCGCCGGGTTGGAAACGTCGATGGTCGGGTCAACCAGGCGATAGCTGGAGAACTGCGACGGATCCAGGCCCGGAACGTCGCGGCGCAGCGTGTAGAGCTGGTTGTTGTAGACGAATCGGCCCCACTGCGAGGTGCCGGACAGGCCGCCCGGACGCGGATCGCCCTTCTCGCCGGTCGGGAAGCGGTTGCGGGAGAACCAGCGGTCCTTGGCCCATACCGGATCTTCGTTGGTGTACTCGACACCGGCAGTCAGCGAGCCACGCTCACCACGGAAGCCCATGATGAAATCGTAGTTCTCGCGCTTGCCGTCGCCCTGGTCCCACTGGCCGATGTAGACGTTGGCTTCGGCACCCTCGAAGTCCTTGCGGGTGATGATGTTGACCACGCCGGCAATGGCGTCCGAACCGTAGATGGTGGACGCGCCGTCCTTCAGCACTTCGATGCGCTCGACCATCGCCGACGGAATCGAGGCAACGTCCTGCAGGCCGTCGTTGGTGATGCCGAGGCGGCGGCCATCGATCAGGATCAGGGTGCGGTTCGCACCCAGGTTGCGCAGGTCGATGTAGTAACCGCCGACCGCTTCGCCCGAGCTGAGCGGGGAGGTACGGCTGATGGCGGGCGAACCGGCGGCCGGGATGTTCTGCAGGATGTCGGCGAC
>NZ_LLXV01000013.1 GCF_001431665.1 Stenotrophomonas beteli
AGGGGCAGGGGCAGGGGCAGGACGCCAAGGCTGACCTGAAGACCCGCAAGGCCGACCGCATCCGTGAGATCGCTGCCGATGCGCAGGCTGCGTTCAACGCGACCATGGCCAAGCCGCACGGCCTGCTGTCCAAGTGCACCGTGCTGAACAAGCCGCGGCTGAAGGCGGTCGAGAACGCTCTGCCGACCGTGCGCCAGCTCTGCCAGCAGCTATTCGGAAGCGAGCGGGTGACGCCCCAGTTCTGGAAGCTCTACTTCGAATCCGCGGCCGATGATGATTTCTACTCGGGCCGGGTGAAGGGCGGCCCAGGTCATGAGACCTACGTTCCCGACTTCGAAGTCCTGCTGCGCGAGAAGACCATCGCCAAGCTGGCCGACCGGGCGCTGTCCGAGGTGGTCCAGTGAACGCGGCCCGTGACGAAGTGAGCCGCCTGTCGGGCCTGTACGGCGACCAGCAGGCCCTGCGCCTGCCGCCGCACAGCATCGACGCCGAGCAGTCCGTGCTGGGTGGGTTGATGCTGGTCAACCGGGCGCTGGTCGAGGTACAGGACGTTCTGGTTGAAGGCGACTTCTATCGCCGGGACCACCAGCTGCTGTGGCGCTGCATCCTGCAGCTGGCCGAGAAGCGTCAGCCGTTCGATGCGGTGACTATCGGCGAGTGGTTCGAGGCTGCCGGCCAGCTGGAGCTGGTGGGCGACGGTGCGTACATCATTGAGCTGGCCAACAACACGCCGTCGGCTGCGAACGTGCGGGCCTATGCCGAGATCGTGGCCGAGAAGGCGAAGCTGCGTGCGCTGATTGATGCTGGGCACGACCTGATCGACGCGGCCTACAGTCCCGAGGGTCGCAGCGCGCTCGACCTGATCGGGCATGCCCAGTCCCGAATCGGTGGGCTGCTGGACAGCGAGCCGTGCGACCTGGAGCCGGTGGCACCGGTGATGGCGCGCGTTTTCGACCAGCTTTCCCACGCCGCCGAAACGGTCGATGGCATCACCGGTCTGTCCACCAGCATGGAAGACCTCGACCAGATCCTGGACGGGCTGCTGGGCGGGCGCCTGTACGTGTTGGCGGCGCGGCCGAAGATGGGAAAGACGACCCTGGCGCAGAACATCGCCGAGCAGGTGGCCCTGCGTGCGGGCAAGTCGGTGGCCTTCTTCAGCTTCGAGATGAAGCCAGAGGAACTGGGCAAGCGCATGCTGGCCAACCTGGCCGGGGTGAGTGGCGGCAAGCTGCGGTCGGGCAAGCTCGACAACGCCGACTGGCAGAACGTCACCCTCTGGACCCGCAGGATCGGCGAGGCGGCAATGCGCATCAGCCGGCCGCGCATCGCCAAGGTTCAGCACGTCTGCGCCCAGGTCCGCCGCATGAAAGCGCAGGACGACAACCTGGTCCTGGTGGTGATCGACTACCTGCAGCTGATGCACGTCTCTGGGGACAACCGTGCCGCAGGCATCGGCGACATCACCCGTGCGCTGAAGCTCCTGGCCAGCGAGCTGGACATCGCGGTGCTGCTGCTGAGCCAGCTCAACCGCGACCTGGAGAAGCGCACCGGGGACAAGCGCCCGATCGTGGCCGACCTCCGCGACTCCGGTTCCATTGAGCAGGACGCCGACGCGGTGATTTTCATCTACCGCGACGAGATCTATCACCCCGACAGCCGTTGGGCTGGCACGGCCGAATTGATCGTGGCCATCCAGCGCGACGGTGCGCCGGGCATGGCACGCGTCGCCTATGCGCCGGAGTATTTCCGGTTCTCCAACCTGCCCGAATGGTGGGAGCCGAAGCAGACCAGCGCGTCGGCACCGGCTGCTGGGTCCGCGCCGAGGGCTCGCCGAGGGCTCGCCGCCGCGTTGCCGATGGGGGATCGAGAATGACCCTGACCGCTGCAGCGAAGAAGATCCGCGCCAAACGTGCGCGCCGCCCGATCTACCTGGTGGTGGCCAAGCTGGTCGACCCGAACACCGGCGAGCTGGTGGGCGCCCTGGTCCCGGCCAATGCCGTCGACCAGCGCCTTCTGCGCGATCGCAAGTTCCGCGTGGGCCGGGAGATCCGCGGCGAGCTGAAGCAGCCGCGCGAGGAATGGCAGCACCGCCTGATCCACAAGATCGGGCACCTGATGGTCGACCACGTGGAGGGCTGGGAGCAGCTGGACGCCCACGACGCGGTGAAGCGACTGCAGCTGGACGCCGACGTGTGCTGCGAGACCGTGGAAATGGACGCCACCCCGGTGATTGCCGCGGTGCTGGACGCATGCGAGGCGCTGCTGGGTGCAGGCGCTCGCAAGGTGCTGGCCGGAGTGCTGCCGGAGATCCGCACGATTCCGGTCAAGCGCGCCGAGAGTCTTGCATTCGACGAGATGGAACAGGCCCGGTTCCAGGAGCTGTTCGACGGCCTGACCGAGCACATCGGCCACCGCTACGCCCACGTGATGCTCGACGGCGTGCGCGCCGAGTTCTGGAACATGGCTGGGCAGAACAGGAGGGTTGCGTGATGCTCGCTTCAAATGATGATTCGCTAGCGGCCCGAGTACTGCTTGTCGATCTCTCTCACTGCCTTCAGGCAATCACTAGCCTGATTCACGTAAATGTCAAGCGAAGCAACGCACTTCTTGACATCGTCGGGGCTTGGTTTGCTAGGCAATTGTCCAACTGCGTCGGCCGCTTGGGCAACGATCTCACCCACGGTGAACATCCAGATGGCGAGCCGGTGATCTGGGATTTCATGGATTGGAGTGGAGGACAACGCTGTCGAGATGACATCGAGGCGCCGTCTGTCGGCTTCACTGATGAGACAGGTCGTGGCTTTGTCTCGAATGACATTTCTGTAGCCGATCAGGTGATCAGCGGCCATTTGGACGGTCCCGCAGATTGCGCCAATCTGCTGCACCTTTACTCGTTCGTGTTGCTTCTTCGCTATGTAGGAAGCCCCGAGGATTGCCAGCGCGGACAAAAGCGCCTGAGCCCAGGAGGCGGCAGACGACCACCAGCTCAGTGGCTGGCAAAGGATCTGAAATGGGTAGCAGTAGAGGGGCTCAGCCATTGCTCTTGCCTGTCCGTGGTGGAGGCTGAAGCATGAAGCGCGGCCGCTCTACCGGCAAGCCGACTGTTGCCCAGCAGCAGCGGATGGACGCCATCGCCGAAATCGGCTGCATCGTCGCCCATGGCTTGGGCATTGACCTGGGCGACAGGCCTATCCCGGCTGAAGTGCACCACCTGACGGTCGGAGGCAAGCACGGCGCCAAGCGCCGTGGCCACGATTTCACCATCGGGCTGAACCCCTGGTCCCACCGCGGCGAGCCATTCGGCGGCATGTCCGCTGCCCGGTGCGAGGAACTGTTCGGTCCGTCCTACGCCCTCCAACCCCGCAAGTTCCGCCAGGAGGTCGGCAGCGACGACTACCTGCTGGACCTGCAGAACACCCTGATCGAGAAGCACATGAAGGAGACCCGCCAATGGCAAGCCGCCTGACGTTCGGCATTGACCCAGGCCTGACCGGCGCCATCGTGACGCTGCTCGACGGAGAGCCTGGCCCGATGGTCGACATGCCGGTGATGGATGGGGAGGTCGACGCGCGCGCGGTCGCGGCGTTCCTCCGGCAGCAGCGGGACGCTAACCCTGGCGCGCTGATCGCAGTGGCCTTGGAACGGATCCACGCCCGGCCGATGCGCAACGGCGAGGGCAAGGCCATCGAGGGATCGGTGGCCAGGCACAACTTAGCGGAAGGCTTCGGCCAGCTGAAGGCAACCGTGCGGCTGCTGGGCATGCAGCTGTTACTGGTCCAGCCATCGGTCTGGAAGCGACGCTTCGACCTGTCGGGGAAGGGCAAGGACGCGGGCCGTGTGCTGGCTATCCAGCGTTTCCCCGCTGCGGCGGTGCAGCTGCAACGGAAGAAGGACAACGGCCGGGCAGACGCGCTGCTGATTGGTCTGTACGGCGACAGCCTGATCAGGGGTGGCGCATGACCACCGCCGAGGCCCGCACCCGTAAGCGATACAACGCCTACCTGCGCCGGCATGGCGTCTGCTCGGTCTGCACCATGCGGGAGCGCGGGAGCAGCCCGGCGCACTGCCAGCGCCGGCCGGACCGGCAGGGCAGCTGCGACACCGACGGCCTGCTGCCGGTGTTCCGATTCGACGAGAACGTGCTGAAGGGGATGCGCGATGGCGACTGACGACTACCTGGTGCAGCAGCTCCGGGCCTGGGGCCATGCGCAGGCCAACCGGTTCGCGCTGACTTACGCCGACCGCAGCACGCACGTGCTGGAGAAGGCCCGCGACCTAGCGCCCGGCACCCGGGAGCGCGCCCTGCGCGACCTGGTGGGCCGAGACGGGTCCAGCCGCAGGCGCTTCATGGCCGACCGCAGCGGCGTTGAGGGCATGGGCATGCTGCCGGCGTGGGCGGTTGATCCGGTGCGGTCGACGAACGATGCCGACAAGCCACACGACAACCCCGAGATCGCCGTCGACGTTGGTATCCCCGACGAACTGCGGTGGGTCGAGCAGGCGCTGGCGTCGATGATGCGCCAGTACCCGCTGCGTGCCCTGGTGCTGCACACCGAGTACACGGTGTCGGCCAGCCAGGCGGTGAAGGCACGCATGGTGGCGGAGAAGTACGGCGGCACGCTGTCGGTCTGGCAGTACCGCCGGGAGTTGCAGCGCGCCGTAGATTGGATCTCTGGCGCGCAGGCGTCTGCGGCTTAGGGAACCAGCGCACCAACCGCTTTCTTCACCGCAAGCTGAGCCTTGATGGCTTCGCCCTCGTCGTCGTAGCCACCGTCAATGTGCTGACCGCCTGACAAATAGACGCGGACGATGTAACGGTTCATCTTCAAATGGTCGCCTTGGTCGAACACAGCTGAAACGGCAGAGACGTGTTCGATGCGAATGTTGTAGCCGCCGAAAAGGAAAAACATCGGAAAGTCCGTTTAGTTGAGGTCCGCACTTCTTACGCGGACGGCCGGCTGTTGACAAGTTGCACAAGGAAGTGCCCTAATTCTGCAACTGTCAAGAATTGTCCCTGAAGCCCCGGCCCTGCGTCGGGGCTTCTGCGTTTCCGGGACTGCGCTTCCTGCGGGCGTAGGCCAGAGGTCCAGGCTGCCGGGCTCATAACCCGGAGATTCGCCGGTTCGAATCCGGCCCCCGCAACCATCCACGCCCGTCCACCCTCACCGGACCAATTCGCCGAGCCTGCCGGGCTGCGGTGACGGGCACCTATCGACCAATCGGGGAGGGCGTCATGCCGAACCGGATCAACCATGGAACCGACATGCGGGGAGAAATCATTGACGCGGTGGGGACCGCAGCCCTGAAGGTCACGCCGCCGGTAACGGTGGCCACGGCCGTCGCATCGGGGTTCACCCTGGACAAGGCGGTGCTGGTGCTGACTGCCATCTACCTGGTGGGCCAGATCGGCTACCTGGTGTGGAAGTGGATCCGCGAATGGCGCCAGGCGCGCCGCGGCGGGGTGATCGGGTGAAGGGCAAGGTAATCGGCGGCAGCGTCGCGGGCGTCGTGCTGCTCGCTGCCGGCGCGCTGGTGAAGCCGTGGGAGGGCTACTCGCCCACGCCGTACATCGACATGGTGGGCGTCGCCACGCACTGTTACGGCGACACCAGCCGCGCGGACAAGGCGGTCTACACCGAGCAGGAGTGCGCCGAGAAGCTCAACAGCCGCCTCGGTAGCTACCTGACCGGCATCAGCCAGTGCATCAAGGTGCCGCTGCGCGAGCGCGAGTGGGCCGCGGTACTGAGCTGGACCTACAACGTAGGCGTCGGCGCCGCCTGCCGCTCGACGCTGGTGGGCAGGATCAACGCCGGCCAACCCGCCGCGGCCTGGTGCCCGGAGCTGGACCGCTGGGTGTATGCCGGCGGGAAGCGCGTGCAGGGCCTGGTGAACCGCCGGGCGGCGGAACGGGCGATGTGCGAGGGCCGATCGTGAACCGCATCGCCATCGCGGTAGCAGCCTTCGTTCTTTGGTCCGTCGCCATGGTCGGCGTTGGTTGGGCCTGGCGCAGTGACCGTGCAGAGGGCAGGGAGGCCACCCAGCGCGCCGCCGGCGCCGAGGCAGTCGCCGCCCAGGTGAACCAGACCCGTGCCATCGAGCATGCCCAGGCCGAGACACTGGCCGCCATTGGAGCGAAGCATGAAGAAGACCGCACTGCGGCCGCGACCGTCCCTGCTGCTGTTGTGGCTGACCTGCGCGCTGGGCGTCTCCAGCTGCGCGACGACCTCGCCACCTGCAGCACCAGCCTCCTGTCCCAAGCCGTCGCCGGCGCCGTCGAACGTGATGCGCACGCCGAACTACGAGCAGAGGTTGCGGGAGCTGCTGTTCAAATCGGCCGCGACGCCGACGACCACGTCCGCGCCGGCCAAGCCGTGATCCGGGCGGACAGGGGCCAACCGTGAGCAACGTCCTGCAGCTCATCCCGAACAACGCGCTGGCCGTGGACCAGCACCAGCTTGCCGCGCGCATCCGGGAGTTCGCTGACCGCATCGAGGCCGGGCAGTTCGGGGACGTGGAGAAGGTGGCCCTGGTGGTGGATTGCGCAGGCGGCGTAGATCACCGCGTCTATGGGCGGCAGTGCAGTGCCGCAGAGCTGGTCGGGCTGCTGGAGTGGTCCAAGGCCCGGATCATCAGGGGCGACTACTGATGGCACGCCCCAGCAAGTACAGCCAGCAGCTGGCCGACGCGATCTGCGACCTGCTGGTGGATGGCAAGAGCCTGCGCACGATCTGTTCCACGGCGAAGATGCCGAGCCGTTCCACGGTCATTCGTTGGTTGGCTGAGGACGAGGCATTTCGCAACCAGTACGCGCGTGCACGCGAGCTGCAGGCGGACACGCTGGCCGAAGAGATCCTCGACATCGCCGACAAAGCGGTGCTGGGCGAGCGGCTGAAGAAGGACGGCAAGGGCAAGGTGCTGGAGCGACAGACAGGCGACATGGTCGAGCGCTCCAAGCTGATGATCGATGCCCGGAAGTGGTACGCCGGCAAGCTGCAGCCCAAGAAGTACGGCGAGCGCGTTGCTCTGGACCACGGCGTGCAGGACAACCTGGCCGACCAACTGAGGGCCGCCCGTGAGCGCGCAGCTGGCCGCGAGTCCTGAGCAGCAGCTGGTCGAGGCGATCGGCTCGTTCCAGCACGACCCGCTGGGCTACGTGCTGTTCAACTTCCCGTGGGGCGTCAAGGGCGGCCCGCTGGATGGCAAGAAGCTGCGCGCCTGGCAGCGCCGGCAGCTGGAGAAGGTTGGCAGGAAGCTGCAGGCCGGGGCTGCTGATGCTGGCGAGGTGATCCGCCAAGCGGTCGGCTCAGGCCACGGCATCGGTAAGTCCGCACTGGTGGCGATGCTGATCAAGTGGGCCTTCGACACGTTCGAAGACACCCGCGGCGTGGTCACGGCCAATACCGACAACCAGCTGCGCACCAAGACCTGGGCCGAGCTGTCGAAGTGGCACGGGATCAGCCTCACCAAGGACTGGGCAACGCTGACCGCCACCGCGCTGATCAGCAACGCCCCGGGCCACGACAAGACCTGGCGCATCGACGCGGTGCCGTGGTCGCAGAACAACACCGAGGCCTTCGCGGGCCTGCACAACGAGGGCCGGCGCATCCTGCTGGTGTTCGACGAGGCTTCGGCCATCGCCGACAAGGTGTGGGAAGTGGCCGAGGGCGCGCTGACCGACCAGGGCACCGAGATCATCTGGACCGCGTTCGGCAACACCACCCGCAACACCGGCCGCTTCCGCGAGTGCTTCCGCCGGTTCAAGGCCAGCTGGGACACCGAGCAGATCGACAGCCGCACCGTTGAGGGTGTGAACCTGGTCGAGGCCGAGCGCATGGTGCGCGACTACGGCGAGGACAGCGACGTGGTGAAGGTCCGTATCCGAGGCCTGTTCCCGTCGATGTCAGCCCGCCAGTTCATCGCAGAGGCGGACGTGGCTGCAGCCTACGGGCGACACCTGCGGCCCGAGCAGTACAGCTGGGCGCCGAAGATCCTCACGCTGGACCCGGCGTGGGAAGGCGACGACGAGCTGGTGATCGGCATGCGTCAGGGCCTGGCCTATCGGCAGCTGCGCACGCTGGCCAAGAACGACAACGACATGGCGGTGGCGGCGATCCTCGCCCAGTTGGAGGACGAGCATCAGGCCGACGCTGTGTTCGTCGACGGCGGATTCGGCACCGGCATTGTGTCCGCAGGCCGAACCATGGGCCGCGACTGGCGCCTGGTGTGGTTCTCCGGCGAGTCGGGCGACCAAGGCTGCCTCAACAAGCGCGCCGAGATGTGGAAAGCCTGCCGCGACTGGCTTAAGGAAGGCGGTGCCATCCCTGAAGACCCGCAGCTGCGCGACGAGCTGCAGGCACCGGAAACCGTGCCGCGCCTCGACGGCAAGCTGCAGATGGAATCGAAGAAGGACATGAAGCGCCGCGGCCTGCCGAGCCCCAACCGGGCAGACGCCCTGGTGCTGTCGTTCGCATACCCCGTGATGCCCCGGCCGCGCTTCCCCGATGGGTCGCCGATGGAGCATCGCGACCACGCCGACCAGCAGGCCGGCGAGCCCTACAACCCGTTGTCCTGAAGGAATCCCCATGTGCAACTCCGCCCCGAAGGTGAAGCCGGTGGCCGCAGCGCCCGAAGTGGCGCCCGAGTCCATCGACGATGCCGCCGTGAACGAGCGTGACCGCGAACGCCAGCGGCAGCGCCTGCGCTTCGGCGCCAGGTCGACCATCCTGGCCGGTGACACCAGCTCGGCGATGCCCACCGCGTCGGTCAAGACGGCTCTGGGTGCCTGACGCCATGTGCACCTCGCGCCAGATCATCGATCCGGGTGGCCTCCTGTTCGGCGACAAGACCGGCAAGTACGCCGACCCGCTCGGCATCACCAAGACCGCCGTGGGTGATCCCACTGGCCGCGTGCGCCGCGCTCGCAAGGAAGCGGAGGACGAGCGCCGCACCTACGCCAGCAGCGGCGCGTCCTCTGTGGCGTATCGATCGCTGGCGCCGACCACAACCGCGCTGGGTGGAACGGCTCCGCGCAACACCGTTCTGGGGGGAGGCTGATGGACATCGCGAAGCTGCAGGCGCATTGCCGGCGCCGCAAGACCGCCTTGAAGGAGGCGCAGAACGACTGGACGCCGCTGTGGCGCCAAACGTCGGAGTACATCGACCCGACCCGCGGCCGCTTCTACGGTGACCAGGACGACAAGCCGCGTAAGCGCAACTGGGCCAAGGTGATCAACAGCACGGCCACCGATGCGCTGGGCGTGATGGCCGCCGGCATGATGTCGCACATGACGCCCAAGGCGCAGCCGTGGTTCAAGGTGACCACGCCTGACCCGGCCATTGCCGAGCTGTTCGGCGTGCGCGTGTGGCTGGACGATGTCGCCCAGCGAATCCGCGACACCTTGGCCAGCAGCAACTTCTACAAGGCCATGCCGGTGGTCTACGCCGAGGACGGCATCTTCGGCGTTGCCCCGCTGCTGGTGCTGGAAGACTCGCGCGAGGTGGTCCGCTTCTACGCGCTGACCGCCGGCAACTACGCCGTGGGGCTGGACGACCAGGGGCGGGTCGACTCGCTGTGGCGCCGCTACCCGAAGACGGCGCGGCAGCTGGAGGAACGCTACGGCGCAGATGCACTGCCGTCAGTCGTGCGCGATGCCCTGCCCAAGAGCGGCGACCAGAAATTCTGGGTGGAGTCGCTGATCGAGCCGAACCCGGACCAGCGGCCTGGCATCGGCCCGCTGGGGCTGCAGGCGCCGCGCTTCCGGCCGTACCGTGAGGTGGTTTGGATCGACGGAGTCGCTAACGGCCAAAACGGCGTGATCGACATCGGCGGCCACTACGAGGCCCCGTTCGTCGTGGCCCGCTGGAACCCCGTCGCGGAGGACATCTACTCGTCCTGCCCGGCGATCAACTGCCTGGGCGACATCAAGCAGCTGCAGTATCTGGAAGGCGAGAAGCTCCGCCTTATGGAGCAGATGTCCGATCCGACGCTCGCTATGCCGGAGAGCCTGCGCCGTACTGGCGGTGCGCGGTTGCGTAAAGGTGGCCAGGTGTACCTGCCGCAGGACGCAGCGAACGCCACGGTAGCGCCGGTCTACATGCCCGACTCGCGCGGCCTGGCGCAGATCCGCGAGGAAATCTCGGTCGTCGAGCAGCGGATCCAGCGAGCGTTCTTCTACCAGCTGTTCCTGATGCTGGAGGCGCTCGGCGACAAGACGGACCGCACCGCCACCGAGATCGTCACCCGCAAGGAAGAGAAGGCGGCAGTGCTGGCGCCGACGCTGGAATCCATCACCGACGAGGTGCTGGACCCGGTGGTCGTTCGGGTGTTCCGTCTGCTGGAGCGTGCAGGCCGCATCCCCGATCCGCCGCAGGTGCTGGCCAATGTGCCTCTGAAGATCGAATACACCAGCATCCTGGCGCAGGCTGCCAAGGCAGCAGCGGTCGGGTCGATTGAGCGCACCATGACCTTCGTGGCCAACGTCGCGCAGGCCACCGGTGACCCGTCCGTGATGGACAAGCTGGACAGCGACCAGGTGGTCGACGAGTACACCGCAGCTGTTGGCGGTCCTGCTTCGATCATCCGTAGCGACGACGCAGTGGCCAGGATCCGCGCAGACCGCGCGCAGCAGCAGCGCCAGCAGCAGCTGGCAGCGTCTGCCCAGCCCATGAAGGACGCCGCGCAGGCGCTGAAGACGGCCAGCGACACCGTGCCAGAGGAAGGATCCGCGGCGCAGGCCCTGATCGATGCCATGCAGGGTGCGGCATGAAGCGCCCCGGTATGGACCCACGGGAGGAAGAGCAGCGCCGCGTGGCCGAGCACATCGCGGACCTGCAGGACAGCCAGCTCCGCGAGGACGCGCGTGCAGTGCTGGCCGATCCAGCCGGGCGCCGGCTGGTGTGGCTGTTCATTCAGGCCATGGATGTGGATGACAGCGCGTTCAACACCAACGCGATGGCGCAGTCCCGAAAAATCGGACGGCAGGAGGCCGGCCAGTGGTGGCTGCGCCTCGTCCGTGACAGCTGCCCGGAGCGCGAGGCACAGATGCGCGCCGAGGCCAACAGTGCAATGAAGCGGCTGCAATCGCAGCTGCAGCAACCCGAGGAAATCAACGATGTCGACTGACAACGCCAACACTGCCAGCAACCCCAATCCTGGCGCCGGCGATACCACCACCACGACCGAAACTCCGCAGGTTCCCGGCAGCAGTGCGCCGGCGGGGACCGATGGTGGCGGCAGCGGTGGCAACGCTGCGGGCAACGATGGAAAGCCGAACGAGGGTGAAGGCGGCGGTGAAGCCGGCAAGCCCGGGGACGGTAAGACCAGCGCGGCACCGGAGCAGTACGGACAGTTCAACCTGCCGGAAGGGTTCACCCTGGAAGGCGATCGACTGGGCGCGGCTACGCAGTTCTTCAAGGCCAAGGGCTGGACGCAGGAGCAGGCGCAGGAGGCCGTCGACCTGTATACCCAGATGGCCGGACAGGATGCGGCGGCGATGCAGCAGGCAGTGGAAGCGCAGCGCCTGCAGCAGATCGAGCAGTGGGGGACGGAAACCAAGCAGCAGCTGGGCGCAAAGTACGACGAAACCGTCGGCCTGGCCACCACTGCGGTGAAGGCCATCAACGACCCCGAGCTGACCAAAGCGTTCAACGAGCAGGGCTGGGGCAACCACCCGGCCATGGTCAACGCGTTCGCCTTCATGGGCCGATTCCTCCGTGACAGCAAGATCGACGGCCTGGGCGGCACCACCGCGTCTGGTCCGAGCGCTTCCAGCGACCCGAAGTCGATCCTCTACGGCGGCTGATAGCCGCCACGCAATACCCCATCAACCAGCCGCCGCAAGGCGGTTTTTTCGTATCTGGAGAGACCAACAATGTCGACCATCGGCAACACCTACCTGACCCTGGCGGACGTGTTCAAGCGCACCGACGCCGACAAGCAGATCGCTGCGGTGATCGAGCTGCTGGCGCAGGACAACCCGATCCTGCAGGACATGATCGTCAAGGAGTGCAATGACGGCACCACCCACCTGACGACCGTGCGCACCGGCATCCCCGAAGCCACCTGGCGCATGCTGTACCAGGGCGTTCAGCCCACCAAGTCGACCACCGCCCAGGTGCGCGATGCCACCGGCATGATCGAAGCCTGGAGCGAGATCGACGAGAAGCTGGTGCGCATGACCGGCGACTCGGCCGGCCTGCGCCTGTCCGAAGCCCAGGCATTCCTCGAAGGCCTGAACCAGGGCGTGGCCACCTCGATGTTCTACGGTGACCAGGCTACCTCGCCGGCGAAGTTCACTGGCTTTGCTCCCCGCTTCAACAAGATCGCCACCAGCGGTTCGGGCGCCCAGATCGTCGATGCAGGCGGTACCGGCTCCGACAACACCTCGATCTGGTTCATCGTCTGGGGTGAGAACACCGTCCATGGCCTGTACCCGAAGGGCAGCAAGGCCGGCATCGATCGTGAAGACAAGGGCAAGCAGACCAAGACCAACGCGGATGGGTCGATCCTCGACGTGGTCCGCGAAAAGTTCCAGTGGGACATTGGCCTGTCGGTTCGCGACTACCGCTACGTTTCCCGCATCGCCAACATCGATGTGTCCGACGTGAAGGCCGGAAACGTGAAGCTGTACGACTTCATGCGCAAGGCCTATTACAAGCTGAAGCAGCGCCGCGTGATGGGTGGCCGTGCGGCCATCTACCTCAACACCGACATGCTGGAAGCGCTGGACGCGCTGGCCACCAATGGCGGCACCACCGACAACTTCGTGCGCCTCACCCGCAAGGAGATCGAGGGCGAGGAAGTGCTGACCTATCGCGGCATCCCGCTGCGCGAGTCGGATGCGCTGCTGAACACCGAAGCCCGGGTCGTCTGATCCGCCGCCACTGAATCGGGCGCGCGGGCTCCGGCCCCGCTCCCTACCGCAACCCAAGGAGCAAACCACCATGATCTTCGATCAGCAGAACCTGTTCTCGAACGCACAGTCGGTGCTGGCGAGCGCAGTGTCCACCAACGTCATCGACCTGGGCGCCACCGGCACCGTGCAGGGCGAGGGCGCCCCCATCAAGCGCGACATCGGTCCGGGTATCCCGATCCCGCTGCGCGTCCAGGTCGTCGAGGCATTCAACAACGCCACCAGCCTGCAGGTTGAGCTGCAGGTCTCGGCCACCGAGAACTTCGCCGCACCGGTTGTCGTCGGCTCGCAGACCAAGCTGCTGGCCGATCTGGCTGCCGGTTCGGTGTTCGGCGGCCTGTACTACGTGCCGCGCGGTACCAACCTGCGCTATGTCCGCCTGAACTACACCCTGGTGGGCACCGCGCCGACCACGGGCAAGGTCACTGCGGGCATCGTCGCCGGCCACCAGGAGAACAACCTGTGACCGGCCTGCGCGTGCGCGCGACCCGGCGCGGCTTCTTCGGGCAGACCCGCGAGGCGGGCGACGAGTTCGAGATCGCCAGCAAGGAACAGCTGGGCTCCTGGATGGAGCAGATCGGCGGCGAGGCCGTGGCCGAGAAGTCAGCGCCGCCGGCGGCCCCGTTCCTGGCCCGCAACGCTGACCTGATCAAGGCGGACCTGGCCGGTCTGGAGGTCGAGCAGTTGGTCTCCTACCGCGAGCAGGAAGCTGCCGCCGAGAAGCCCCGCAAGGGCGTGATCGAGGCGATTGACGCGGCCGTGGCCGAGAAGTCGGCGAACGCCTGACGGCAACCACCGGGGGCGCCTTCGGGCGCCCCCACTACCGGAGCGGCACATGAAGCTCGTATCCATGAAGAAAGATGGCAGCCACGACCACGGCTGTGACTGCTGCGCAACGGCGCCGTCAGGTTGCAGCGAGCCTGACTACCCATGGGGGCTGCGCATCAACTTGGACGAAGACCAGATCGCAGCACAGGGCATCAAGCAGCTGCCGGCGTCTGGTGCACAGGTCGCCATTGAGGCGATCGCGACCGTGGTTTCGCTCGGAGAGGAAACGCGCGATGGCAAGGTGCATCGCCGTTTGGAGCTGCAGATCACCGACATGGGGCTGGCAGCCGCGAAGGGCCCGAATCCCAGCGAAGTGCTGTACCCGAACGGTGAGGGCTGACCCATGACGTCCCAGGTCCAAATCTGCAACCTGGCCCTGGGCAAGCTGGCCCAGGACATCACGATTACCTCGCTGACCGAGCGCTCGAAGGAAGCGCGCGTGTTCTCGCGCCTGTGGGAGCCGATGCGCGACTTGGTGCTGGCCGACCGGCTGTGGCCGTGGGCGATGAAGGCCCAGCGCCTGGCCGTCGCCGCTGAGGCACCGATGCCGGGTTGGGAGATCCGCTACGCTCGTCCGGCGGATTGCATCACCGTGCTGACCATCACCGACGACCATGGCATGCGCGCTGGCCGCCGCCTGTCGCGCTGGTGTGAGCCGCAGTTCCGCCAGTGCCACGGCATCCAGTTCGAGCAGGCGATGGGCACTGACGGCACGTCGCTGCTGTGCGATCAGGCCGAGGCCTATCTGATCTACGTCGCGCGCGTGGAAGACCCGGAGCGCTACCCGGCGCACTTCGTCGATGCCCTGGCCTGCAAGCTGGCCGAGGAAGGCGCGCCGACGATCATTGGTGCCAACGGGTTCTCCAACAAATCTGGCTTGAAGCAGCTGTACCAGCTCGCGCTCAGCCAGGCCGCGGCGCATGACTTCAACGAGGCCGACGAGGACGAGCGCCAGCCGTCCATGGCCCAGATGGCGAGGGCCTGACCATGGCACGTCTGCTGCAACCGAGCATGTCCGGCGGTGAGTTGTCGCCCGGGCTCCAGGGGCGCGTCGATATGGTGCGGTACGCCATCAGCCTGAAGCGGTGTCTGAACGTCATCACCAAGCCCACCGGCGGCGGAGAGAAGCGGCCAGGCTACCTGTTCCGCGGCGGTGCCAAGCACAACGACCGCGCCACCCGCTTCATCCCGTTCATCTACTCGACAACGGTCAAGTACGCGATCGAGCTGGGCGACGGTTACATGCGTTTCTGGGTGGGCGGAGCGCTGCTGCGCAATTGGGCAGGGGACATCGTCGAGGTGGCCACGCCATACACCGGCGAGGACATCTATAAGGTGCGGCACACGCAGTCGGCGGATGTGCTTTTCCTGGTGCACCCGTGGATCCCGCAGAAGGAGCTGCGCCGCCTGGCCGTGGATCAGTTCGAGCTGCGCGACTTCGAATACCGGCGTGGCCCATTCCGCCCGTTCAACAACGACGAGGCCGCGCTGCTGGCCGTGTCCGGCACCCAGGGCGTGGTGACGGTGACGACCAACGTTCCGACCTTTACCGCGGAGATGGTCGGCTCGCTGCTGTACGCCGAGGAAAAAGAACTGCGCTCGGTGAAGCCCTGGGTGGCGGCGGAGAAGAAGGTGCCGCTGGGTGCACTTCGCCGAAGCGACCAGAAGGTCTACCGCTGCGTGAGCGTCCCTGTGGTGACCGGCCTGGCCGGGACGCCGTACTACGTCTGCGGCAGCGTGCGCCCCGTGCACGACAGCGGCCGAGCGTTCGACGGCCCGCAGGACGTGAAGTTCGACAACGTCAACGACTACGCCGTCGGGGTCGAATGGGAATACGTGCACGGCGGGTTCGGCATCATGAAAATCACTGCCTTTACCAGCCCGTTCGAGGTCACCGCCACGGTGATCGAGCGGATCCCCGACAGCATCGTGGGCAACGTACCGCCGCCGGTGGCAGGTCCGTGGACCTTCAGCGGCGACGGCACCACGAAACAGTTCCCCATCCCTGGCGCGACCAGCAGCAGCTACCTGGACTACCAGGTCAAGATCGATGGCGTGCCGGTGCAGTCCAATCCGTACTACCCGGGCGGCAGTGGCACCGGCGGCACCAGCGGTGGTGGCATCGGCCGCGGCGGCAGCGTCGCGCAGGAGGTGCAGTGATGGCACAGGGCTGGACGATCGATCCCGGCGCGGACCTGATCAATTTCTACGAGGCGCCGCCGACCGGCACCAACAACATCGTGGTGACCCAGTACGCGGCCGGCGCTGTCGGCGGCACCGACGTCTGGGCCGTCGGCGCCTGGTCCTATCGCTATGGCTACCCCGGGGAGGTCGAGTTCTTCGGCGACCGCCTGTGGTTCGCTGGCAGCCCTGGCGATCCGCAGACAGTGTGGGCGTCGAACATCGGCGATTACCCCAACTTCGGGCGCAGCTCGCCGATCGTCGACAGCGACGCGGTGTCGTTCACGATCAACGCGCGCCAGGTGAATGCGATCCGCGACCTGGTGCCGCTGGACAGCCTGCTGGTGCTGACGACCGGCGGCGAGTGGAAGGTCACCGGAGGGCAGGACGCTGTGGTGACGCCCAGCACGATCGGGATCAAGCCGCAGTCCGCCTACGGCACCGGCGACCTGCAGGCCCGCGTGCTGGGCGAGTCGGCGGTGTTCCTGCAGGCACAGGGCCAGCGCGTGCGCGATCTGGCCTATCAATTCGAAAAGGACGGCTTCCGCGGTAACGAGATCAGCATCTGGGCCGACCACCTGGTGCAGGGCTACACGTTCCGCGGCATCGAATACAGCACGGCGCCCTGGCCAATCCTGTGGATGCCGCGCACGGACGGTGTGCTGATCGGCTGCACATACATGCCCGAGCAGGAGGTCACCGGCTGGCACCCGCATGAAACCGACGGCGAGGTGTTGGACGTCTGCTGCTTGCCCGGCGAGATCGAGACCGAGGTCTACCTGCTGGTGCGCCGCTTCATCAACGGCGAATGGGTCCAGTACGTGGAGCAGATGGCCCCGACCCGGTACGACGATCCGCTCGACTGGAAGTACGCCGACAGCCTGCTGACCTACGACGGCCGGCGCCCGAACGGCTCGCCCATGACGCTGACCAGCACCGATGGGTGGAACGAGGGCGCCGTGATCACCGCAACCACCGGCGCCGCGATCTTCAGCGGGGCAGGCGACGTGGGCAACATCCTGCGGCTGGCCATTGGCGACGAACACGTCCGCGTGCGGGTCATGGCCTATGTGTCGCCCACGGTCGCGACGGTGGAATCGATTGGCGCGGTGCCGCTGGCGCTGCGCGGCGTCGCTGTGCAGGACTGGACCTACCAGCGCTCGACGATCGCCGGTATGGGCCACTTGGAGGGCAAGACCGTGGTGGCCCTGGTCGACGGCAACGTGCAGAAGGACCTGCAGGTGATCGACGGCAAGGTGCAGCTGCAGCGCCCGGGCGGCGTTGTGCACATCGGCCTGCCTTACACCGCCCACATCGAGACGCTGGAGGTCAATGCCAACGGCGGCGACCCGCTGCGCCCGATGAAGAAGCTCGCCTTCGAGGTCGCGCTGCTGGTGCGCAACACCCGCGGCGTCTACGTCGGGACCACGCTGGACACGCTGGACCCCATTGCACAGCGCGATTTTGAGGACTACGACGAGCCCACGGCCCCGTACACGGGCGTCCTGCGCAAGAACATGTCCTGCCGGTGGGGCGTGGACAGCGGCCATTTCCACATCATCAGCGACGACCCGCTGCCGATGGAGATCCTGTCTCTGATGCCCCAGGTGGTGGCGTCCGAATGAAGATCACCGCAGAACTGGTACCGGCTGAGGCTGGACACATCGAAGTGATCGCGGCCGCAGCACGGCCCGCAGACGTGGTCGAGCTGTGGGCATGCGCCCGCACCACGCCGGCGGAGGCCCTGCAGCGTGGCTTGGCCGGGAGCGCTGAGGCGTGGACGGCGACGGTGCGCGGCGTGCCGGTGTGCATGTTCGGGGCGACCCCTTACTCGATCCTCGGCGGCATCGGTACGCCCTGGATGGTCGGCTCGACGGGGCTCAACCCGCTGTCGGTCCAGAAGGAACTGCTGCGCCTGTCCCGCCCGGCGCTGGCCCGAATGCAGCAGGCATTCCCTTCGATGCTGTTCAACGTTGTCGACCAGCGCAACGAGGCCGCGCAGCGCTGGCTGCATTGGCTGGGCTTCCACTTCCTCGCGCCGGTGCCGGTCGGACCGGACAGCGCCCCTTTCCTTCCGTTCTACTGGAGCGCATAACGTGTGCAATCCCGCAATCGCCCTTCTGGCGGCCACCGTTGTAACCGGTGCATACCAGGCCGACCAGCAGCAGAAGCAGGGCAAGGCCAACGCGCAGATCGCCGAGAACAACGCGGTGCTGGCGCAGCAGGACGCCGACGCCAGCAACGCCCTGGCCACCCGCGAGATGGAGCAGCAGTCCTGGCGCACGCGCATAGCGCTCGGCCAGCAGCGCGCTGCCATTGCCGCGAACAACCTCGATCCCACGCTCGGAACCCCCGCAGAGATCCTGGGCGAGACGGCCATGTTCGGCGAAGTCGATCAGCAGACGATCCGCATGAACGCCGCACGGCAGGCCTGGGGCTTCAGCGCACAGGCCCAGAACCAGCGCACGCAGGGCGAGCTGGCGCGCTGGAGCGGCAATGCGCAGGCGACCGGCACGATCCTGGGCTCGCTCGCCAGCGCCGCGAGCATGGGCATTGGAGGCATGAGCCGGGCGGGCGGTGCTGGCGGCGGTGGGAACCTGTCATCCCAAGCCAACAGCATCACCATGCGCAACAACGCGCGCATTTCGCGCGGCTGGGGGCTGTGACATGGCAACCCTGATCCCACGCACCAGCGGGCCGCAGGTGCAGGCCGAGCTTGGCCCCCAGGTCCGCAACACCGCCCAGGTCGACCTGTCGCCAGCCATTCATGCAGCAGGCCAGGTCGGGCAGGCCGCGGCGCAGATCTTCCAGCAGCAGAAGGATCGATCGGATCTGACTGCTGTCATGCAGGCTCGCCGGGAGCTATCCGAGTGGGAAGGAAGTGCATTCAATCCCGCCAATCCCGATGGTGTGGCGAAGTACCGTGGAAAGGACTCGCTGCTCGCTCCAGACGCGTTGCTGGGGGATCTTGACAAAAGGTCAGGGGAGATTAGATCACGACTCACTGCCGACCAGCAGGCCCGCTTCGATCAGGTCGCGTTCTCCTTCCGTGACACCGTGCAGACCCGCCTCAACGGATACGCAGAGCGTCAGTATTCGATGTTCGAGGAGGCTGAGAACAAGGCCGCCATCGATACGGTTGGGCAGGACGCTGTTCGCGCAGGCCTCGCCGGGGACTTCAACCTGGCCGAGACCAGGCTGCAAGAAGTCATCGGCATCGCGATGGCCTCTTACCAGAAGCAGGGGTACGGCCCTGAGGCGCTGAAGGCCGGCGAGCGCGGGATCGTCTCCAGCGTCCGCAAGCAAACAATCATCGGCATGGCCCTGCAGGACCCGTTCGCTGCCGAAGATCTCTACGACCGATACGCGGATCAGTTGACCCCGACAGATCGCGCGATGGTAGAAAGGGAGCTAAGGCCGTACGTGGAGGATCGCCAGGCCGATGCCGATGTGGACGCGGCCGAGACGGGTAATCGTGCGATTGCCGAGCGAGCAGATGCCGCCGGAGTGCAGACACAGTTTGCATCGCTGGGAGCGCAGCACGGATTCAGGACCACCAGTGTCACGCGATCGGAGGAAGAGAACCGTCGCGTAGGTGGCGTGGCTAACAGTCAGCACTTGGAAAGCCGCGGCACAGCCCGAGACTGGTCGGTTAAGGGGAAGAGCCAAGAGCAGATCGATGCGTTCGTGGCAGACCTACGAGCAGCTGGGTTTCAAGTAATCACCGAGCCGCATGGAACCGGCCCGCATATTCATGCGGAACTGCCATCGACGCGATCGACCAGGGAGAATCCGACAGCGGGCCTTGTCGAGCCAGGAAACATCGATCTTGCCAAGCGACCGGTGGTGCGCAATGCCGATGGAAGCATCAGCACGGTGCGATCCATCTCGTTCGGCACCGACAAGGGTGAGGTGTTGATCCCGACGGTCAGCGATGACGGGCGCGTGCTCTCTGACGATGACGCCATCGCGTTGTATGAGAAGACCGGCAAGCATCTGGGGGTTTTCAAGACCCCCGAGCAGGCTACGGCCTACGCCGAGTCCCTGCACAACGATCAGGCAGATATGTACCTGGGCGGGCCACGGTCGAAGGGCGATGTTCTTGCCTATATCGATGGTCTCGCCGACCCTCGCCGGCGCCGTGCGGCACGGCAGCGCTATGGAGATCGATTGGCTGTCGCCGAGGCCCGCCGTGCAGAGCAGGATCGGGACGTCTCCGAGTCCATCAATTTGGCCGTGGAGAACGCCGACCCGAACAGCGGGGCAAGCCTGCGGCAACTGCTGGGCCGGAACTACACGCGTGCAGCAGAGCGCGGTTGGATCCCGTCGCTCGAAGCCCGCTGGAAGCAGCGTCAGACCGGCCAGGCCGAAACCAGCAGTCCCACCACCGTTCTGGCTATGGATGAAGCGGTGTACCGCGCGTCCCTCGGCGGCGAGCCGGCCCGCGTCGCCCTGACCCACTTCAACCCCTACGACCCGAACCTGCAGCTGTCCGCGTCCGACCGGAAGCGGTATGCCGACGCCCAGCTGAAGCTGCTCTCGGGCAAACCCGAACAGACGGCCAGCGTTGCCAGCGAGGCCGAGTTCAATTCGGTCGTGAAGCAGTACATAACCACGACGATGGGGATCGATGCGAGCAAGATCGGCGGAAAAACACCTGATGGAATGAAAGCTTGGCAGTTCACCGTGGACATGCGCCGCTGGGCCGAACAGTTCGAGAATGAGAAGAAGCGCAAACCAGGATTTGACGAAGTAACCAAGCAGGCTGACTTCCTGACCCTGCAGGGCACTGTCGAGAGGCCTGGACGGCTGTGGGGGACCAACACCGAGACCTATCGGGTACAGGACCTCAACATCCCGGCACCTGATCGCATCCAGATCGAGGAAGCGCTCCGCGCTGCTGGCAAACCTGTCACCGCCGACAACATCAACAAGCTCTGGCTGGGGAAGAAATGAACAATCCGTACTCTGCGGCAGCTGCTGCGCTCCCCGACGACGCGGCCACCAAGACTGCGTCAACTTCCAATCCCTATGCAGAGGCGGCTCGCGGTCTCCCTACCGATACTGGTAGGGCAGTGGTTGGCGCCGGCCAGTTCTCGCCTGACGCCATCGCCATTGCACAGCGACAGTCCACCAGCCTGGGCGTACCGGCCGACGTTCTGGCGCGCAACCCGGAACAGGCGGCGCGCATGGAGTTGCAGCGCAAGATCGAGGGCGTTCGCGAGCGCAACCCTGCCTTGGCCGACTGGCTGGAAGATCCTCGCCGACTGGGCTTGGTGAAGGATGAGGTGGACGGCGTCGAGAAGTTCGCCGGTACGCTGTCCAAGCCAAAGCAGCAGGACTGGGCGCAGGAGCTGCTGGCCAACATGGTCTCCACCGGCATCGGCGTGTACGGCCATGCCAACCGGGCACGCACCGGCAAGTCCACGCCCGAGGACGTTGAGTCGTCCACTGACGTCCTGCGGTCCCTGCCGGCCGGCGCCGTGCGTGGTATCGGTATGGCAGTGGGCGGTGTGGGTGAGACCTACAACCTGGGCGAGCGCACCTTGGATCGCGGCCTATCGGGTGTCGGCGTGCCCAGCGGCGGCGGCCCTGCCCGTAGCGACGTGCCGATCTGGCTGCGGCCAGGCGACTCGTTCGTCGGTACCGGTCAGTATCTGAAGCAACTGGCCGACTGGATCGCCCCACCGAAGCAACGGCAGACGTTCGGAACACAGGTAGCCGAAGGCGTAGGCCAAGTCGGTCCGATGGTCATCCAGAGCATCTACGCCCCGCAGACCCTGCCGGCCAGCACCTACGGCATGGGCGTGGACCAGATGGCGGACGCAGTTCGCGAGAAGGGCGCCTACGGCACCGGAAGGGGTGATTTGGCCATCGCCACCGGTGGTCTGGCGCAGGGTGCCCTGGAGCGTCTCGGCATCGAGCGGCTGGTGGAGCGCCTGCCGCCGAACATTCGTAGCAGCACGATGCGCTACATCGCCGACATCAGCATCGCGGCGGCGACCGAGGGAGCGACCGAGGCGGGGCAGCAGGTGGCCCAGAATGCGGCGCTGCAGGCGTTCGTGGACCCGAAGCAGGCCCTGACTGAGGGAGTCGCCGACAACGCGGCACAGGGCGGCGCTGTGGGCGCGATCGTTCGAGCGCTGCTGGGAATCCCCGGCGTGCCGCGGTCGCGCACGCGCGCCGCCGCTGAGCAGGTGCAGAGCATCATCGGGTCTCAGGATGCCAACGCCGAACTGGCAGCAGCAACCCAGGCGGCAGCAGAGTTGAAGCTCGGCGCCCGTTCGCCGGATGACATGCGGGCGATTGTTCGGCAGCTGGTGGGCGAAGACTCGAACCTGTACCTGGACGCCGAGCAGGCCCAGACGCTGTTCCAGTCCGCCCCGCAGGTGCTTCAGGATCTTGTGGGCGGGCAGGAGGCCCTGGCCGAGCAGATGGCGACCGGCCAGATCACGATCTCCAAGGCGGACTGGATGGCCGCTGTTCCGCAGCTACCGAACTGGAGCGAGATCCTTCAACACACGCGAACCACGCCGGAAGGTCTGTCGCCGATCGAAGTGGAAGGACTGGATGTCGAAGCGATCGCCCGGGAACTGGGCGTGCAGGACGAAGGGCAGGGGGCCGCAGATTCCGCGCAGGTCGATGCCGACGGGGTCCGGCAGGCCGTCTTGGCGCAGCTCTCTGCCACTGAGCGATACACGCCGGCGCAGGCGGACAGCCAGGCGCGGCTCTGGCAAGCGGTGTTCGGTAGGTTGGGGGAGGTGACCGGACAGGACCCTATGGCCTTGTACGAGCGGTACTCCGCGGGCATCCAGATCGCTGATGCTCCAGCAGAGGCAGGCGCACCGCGCACGCTGATGCAGCGGAGCATGGATGCGCTGCGCAGCCTATTCGGCCGGCCACAGGTGGCCACCGACGGCCGCGGCCAGCAGACCATCGAGCGTGATGGCAACGCCTACGTGCAGCGCGCCGGGCAGTGGTTGCTGGCCGACGATCAGGGCCAAGCCCGAGACTTCCTGACGCTGGATCAGGCGCGCACGGAAGCTGAGCGCACCGGCGGCGAGATTGTGCAGGACGACCCGATCGACGGTCAGCGGCAGACCTGGAGCGTGGCGCTGCCGGACACCGCTGCGCGCGAGGTGCTGGCCGGGGACATCCTGTTCCAAGGCGGTGCCGCGCCGCGCGGCCAGATCCAGATCGGAACCGACCGAGCGATGCAGATCAGCCTGTTCAAGGGCGCCGACCTGTCCACCTTCCTGCATGAATCCGGGCACTTCTTCCTGGAGGTCTACCGCGACCTGGCCGCAGCAGAGGACGCATCGCCGCAGATCCGCTCCGATCTGGATGCCATGCTGAAGTGGTTCGGCGTTGAGTCGGCGGAACAGATCGGTGTCGACCAGCACGAACAGTTCGCCCGTGGCTTCGAGGCCTACCTGGGCGAAGGCAAGGCGCCCACGCCGGAGCTGCAGTCGGTGTTCAGCCAGTTCAAGCAGTGGATTCTCGGCGTCTACCGCAGCCTGCGGAATCTGGACGTGGAGCTGACCGACGACGTGCGCGGCGTGTTCGACCGCATGCTGGCCAGCCAGGAAGAGATCGAAGCGGCACAGGCCCGGGTGGGGTTCGAGCCGATCGCGCGGGACCTGGCCGAAGCGCAGGCGCTGGGCATGACCGAGCGCCAGTTCGCCGATTACCAGGCGCAGGTCGCTGCGGCGCGGGAGCAGGCCGAGGCCGACCTGATGGCGCAGCTGCAAAAGGCCGATGCCAAGGCCCGAAAGCAGTGGTGGAAGGAAGAGCTGGCCGCAGTGCGACGGGAGGTTGCTTCGGATCTGAACGTCGATCAGACCGAGCGCCTGGCGCTTGCACTGTCTGGCGCTGAAACCTTCCCAGATGGAACTCCGATACCAGAGTCCCAGCGCGTCCAGCTGGACCGCGAATCGCTGGTCGAAGGTTGGGGAGAGTCGATTTTGCAGCCGTTGAAGGGGCTGTACCGCGACGAAGGTGGCGTGTCGCCTGAGATGCTGGCCCCGCTGCATGGCTTCGACTCGGCCAATGCGCTGGTGGACGCCCTAGCCACCAGAACGCAGTTGAGCCAGAGAGTGCGGGAGGAAGCTGACACCAGGATGCGGGAACGATACGGCGATCCCATGATCGATGGTTCGCTGCCGGAGAAGGCAATGGAAGCGGTCCACAACAGTCGGCGGATTCGGCTGTTGGAGCGGGAACTTGCGATTCTTGCCAATCTGGCGGAGCAGCCACGTCCGAATCGCCGCGAGCTGAAGGCTGTGGCCGAGGCGGTGATCGATCGGAAATCCTCGCGACAACTGCGCCCGAACGCCTATCTGGCAGCGGAGCGTAATGCGGCCCGGGCTGCAACCGCAGCAGCGACCAAAGGACGATTCGGCGAGGCACTGCTGGCCAAGCGTCAGCAAGCCCTGAATGCAGCACTGTATCGGAGCGCGATCGAAGCACAGAAGCGCCTAAGTCGCATCGAACGCGCAGCGACGCAACTGACCCGCACGCCTGGACAGGAACGTCTCGCCAAGGCAGGAAGTGGCTTCCTCCCCCAGGTCAACGGTCTGCTGGCGGCGTATGGTTTCGGCAAGGAAGCGCCCGGCGATTCCCGGGCCCTGGCGGACTGGGTCGAAGGGCTGCAGGACAGTGGTGAGGTCACGGCGGTAGGCGATGCGGTCATTGCACGGCTGGACAACCCCACTGAGTTTCGCGACGTGCCGTTCGCAGAGGCTCGGGAGTTCGCCGAGGCGATCAAAAACCTGTCCCATTTGGCCAGCCGGCAGAACCAGCTGCTGGCCGGCGCACGGAAGGCGGACAAGGCCAGCGCCATCGCGGAGATGCTCAACCGTTCAACATCGGTGCTGGGCGAAGCCAGAGAGTTCGTTGCTGCCGATGACCTTCCGGCAGGTGCCCGGGCAGCAAGGACTGCAAGTGGCTTGCTTGATGACATCGATCGTCCTGAGTCCATCCTGGAGAAGCTCGACGGCGGAGAAACTGGGCCGTGGCACGACTTCATCTGGCACGCGCAGGAACAGGCTGAGTCCAAGAAGAGCGAGCTGATGCAGCGTGTTGGTACCCAGCTGAAGCAGCTGCACGTTGGCCTGCCGAAGAGTTGGGAGGACAACCTGCGGCAGGTCGTGACCTTCAAGGGTGTTGCGATGACCCGTCGGCGGCTGATCGGCATGGCCCTGAACCTGGGCAACGCCGGAAATCGGCAGCGCTTGATGGAAGGGGGCTTCACCACCAGTACCAGGACGATCCTGCTGACCGAAGGCGACCTCAACTCCCTGGCAGCAATGCTAAGCCCTACCGAGTTGCGCTATGTCCAGGGCATGTGGGATGCCATCGGTTCGATGCGTCCCGACATTGAAGCCCTGAACGCACGGATGGGCGGTGTGCCGGTCCAGTTCGTGGAGGCGGTGCCGTTCGACGTGCAAATGCCTGGCGGGGAAGTCGTTCACATGGCCGGCGGCTATTTCCCGCTCGCCTATGACTCAACCCGCTCTGTGGTCGGCGACGTTCAAGCGAGCGAGGACGCCATGAAGGTGCTGATGGCTACCGGTGCAGGCCGGGCGGCCACCAGCAAGGGTTACGTGAAGGGCCGTGCCGAGACCGTCAAGGCAGCGCTGAATCTGGACTATGGCCTGGTCGTGAATCGACACCTTGATCAGGTGATGACTGACCTCGCCTATCGCGAGGCGGTCCGCGATGTGCACATGCTGCTGAACGATCCGCGCATCAAGAACTACGTGAGCTCCCGCTTGAGCCCTGCAGCGCTGCGCTCGCTCACCGGTGGCCTGGCCTATTCCGTGGTCGGCAGTACCGAGGCCGCTGGCAACGTGGCCAAATGGCGCGCGTTGGGTGATGGGCTGCTGGCCAACATCACGGTTGCTGCACTGGCGCTGCGGCCGGACATCGCACTCGGAAACTATGGTTCGGCATTGGTCCAGGGCATCGACAGGTCAAGCACGTCTTCGGTGCTGCGATCGTTCGCGAAGTTCCAGACCCATCGGAACGAGCTGACCCGGGAGATCGTCGAAAAATCGCCTTTCATGGCGGCAAAGCTGCAGGAGGTCGATCACATGTACGCCACCACCATCGGCAAGATCCGCGGTGATCGATGGAAGGGAGCGCATGCGGGCTACACCCGCTTGATGATGACGCTGCATCGCTTGGCGGATGCTGACGTGTCGCGCGTCGTCTGGCTGGCTCGCTACGAGACCGAGCGTCGCAAGGGGACGCCTGATGTCGACGCGGTGAAGCTGGCCGACAAGGCCATCCGCATGACACAGACGGCCACTGGGAAGAAGGATCTCTCAACCTTCGAGCGTGATCCGGCGTTGCGGCAGACCCGCCAGTACATGGGCCCGATGTTCGTCATCTTCGGCAGGCTCCGCGCTGCGACTGAAGGCAGCGGTGCATCGCGCGAAGGATCGGCACGAATCGCCTCGTTGTTCCTGCAGTGGGTACTGGCACCGACGGTGTTCGCATTGCTGGCCGGCCGCTTGGCTGACGACGATGACAAGGACGGCGAAAAGGACTGGGTCACCTGGATGGTTACGGAAGTAGGATTGTTCCCCTTGCAGACCCTGCCGCTGGTGCGCGATGTTGCATCGATCGCCGAGTCTCTGCTGGCGAATCGGCCACCGAACGCTCGTAGCGCACCGCTGGCGACTGCGATCAACAACATGGGCAAGGCAACGAAGCGCATCGCCAAACGCTGGGACAGTGGTAAGTCCTTCGGCGACAGCTGGGACGAGTACACCGTGGACTTGCTGCAGTTGGCCGGCCCGCTCGTCGGTGCGCCGTCCACCCAGGCCAGGAAGTGGGACAAGGCGTACAAGGAAATCTGGGACGATCCGGACACTGGAGCGCTCGAACTCACCCAGATGGCGGTCTACGGGGAGACCCCGTTCTACGCCGACGGGGAGGTGCTGCCCGACAAGAAGAAGTAGGGCCTACCGCTTCAGCTTGGCGACGGCGAAGGCCAACACCGCGGAGGCGGCGCAAGGTAGCAGAGCAGTTGCCGGCAGGTACTCCCATTCGGGGCTGTAGTGGACGTAGTTCTCTTCCACAAGGAAGTAGATCGTGCCGGCAAGGATGCCGGCCACGGCCCCCAAGAGCGCGGCTCGCTTAGGCGTGGCTCCGATCATTCCTGCGGCAAAGGCGATGGCGACACAGAGGAACGCGAGGGTCATGGCTTCAGTCCTTGGCGTTGCGCTTTGATTTTGGTTTTGTAGGAGGTAGTTGCCCTGGGGCTAACTCGAGCTCGCCTTCAAGCGCTCGAATTCCGTTCAGCACCATGCTGAGGATTTCTTCTTCGACCGTTCGACCGCTCGCCTTGGCGGCATGGCGGATGCGGTCCATCTCCGACGCTGGGAATGCGATCGGTATACGGCCACCATCCGGGTCAACCATGTCGACATGCACCAAGTCTTCGCCCTTTCGGAGGAATTCCGGGGTAACCCCTAGAGCGTCGGCAAGCTTCAGCAGCATGCCGGGCCTGGGTAGAGCGATGCCCTGCTCGTATCGCGAGATCTGGCTGAAGTTGACCCCGGCTCGTTCTCCTAGCTCCCGCTGAGTCAGCCCTGCGCGCTCTCTGGCATTGCGGAGAGTGATCGGGAAGTTGCGTTCATCTATGGAGGGGGGAGAAGCCATGCCGTAAAGAATAGCCGCCGCTCAACGAAACTCAAAAAAAGTAGTTGACGATGGGATGTAACTCAACAATACTCAACCTCAACGAAACTCAACAGGAGTAGTGAAGGTGAGCAAAGAGCAAGTGGTTCTGGTTGTCCCGGCGGAGCTGAAAGCCTGGTTGAAGCAGCAGGCACAGGCCGAGTCGAGGTCGGTCAACTTCATCGCCACAGCGCTGCTGATGCAGGCCAAGGCCGCCAAGGTGGGGGAAGTCGCATGAACGGCCTCGACCACGCCTCCGAGGTGGTCATGCTCTCGGGCAAGCACGTGATGACGGACAGCCGGAAGGTAGCGGAAGCGTTCGGGAAGCGGCACGCGCACGTGACTCGAAAGATCCGAGGCCTCATGAAGAAGCTGCCGGAAGGGGGGGCGCCCATTTTTGGGCACACCCCCTACATCGATAGCCACAACGGTGAGACCTATGACCTCTATCAGATGAACAAAGATGGGTTCATGCTTTTGGTAATGGGCTTCACGGGTGACGAAGCGCTGAAGGTGAAGCTCGAGTTCATCGCCGCATTCAACGAGATGGCGGAGTTTGTTCGGGCACAGGTTGACGGTGCGCTGCAGCGCTGGGAGGTCGCGTACGTGGAGTACCGCGCAGACCTGGAGCATGCCTCTCGGTGCGGGAAGGATCTATCCAACTGGCGCGGGCGGAGGCTGGTTCACCTTGCCCGACTGGAGCAATTGGACCCGCAGATAAAGCTCCCGCTGATTGCGAGTGAAGCGGCATGAGCAGCCGCAGGCCCCAGAAAAAGAGAAACGCCCCGGCGGCAACCGAGGCGTTTCAGAAATCGACTTCCGGAGAGGAAATCATGGCGAAGACTACACGCAGCGCGCTGGCTGTCAACTTTCCACGTTGCCACGGCTACTGCGATCACTGCGGACACGGGCTTTCCTACGAGCATGGCTATGTTCGTAGGAGCCGGGAAACGGCGGCTGGGACGTTCAGGTTCGACTTCTGCCGGACGTGCGAAGGATCGATTGCCAGCAAGCGCAAGGAGCAGCGGGAGAAGGCCTACATGCGTGCGATGGCGCGGCATGCAGCGCGCTACTCACACGGGTTTGGATGTTTCGTAGCGCAATGGTTTGGTTTGCCCGAGCCGCCACCGGCGGTAATGGTTTGATCCCCCAGCCCCGCATTGCGGGGCTTTTCATTTTGGAGTCAAGAATCAGATGACTATCTCCGCCAATGACCGCCGCAAAACCTACGTGGGGAACGGCGTCGCCACCGCGTTCAACGGGCCGAGGGCGTTCCTGTCCAGCCACATTCAGGTGTTCACCGGCACGCACCCGGTCTATCACCTGGTGCCGCCGGCGCAGTACACGGTGGCCGGGCTGCGGCAGCCGGCCAGCGTGGTGACCTTCAACGTCCCGCCTGCGCTGAATGCCGACATCCTGATCCTGCGCACGGTCCCCATGGACCAGCCGACGGACATCACCAACCAGGGCGCATTCCTGCCGGAGATCCACGAAGACGCTTTCGACTACCGGGTGATGCAGCTGCAGCAGCTGCTGGACAACGGCATGCAGTTGGTCCAGGACCCGGTTACGGGCGAGTTCGTCTGGGACGCCAAGGGCAGCCGCATCACCAACGTGGGCGACGCCACGGCCTTGGCGGACGCCTTGAACCTTCGCAGTGCGCTGGTGCTGATCGAGCAGATCCAAGGCGGAGGCGGCACGATCGGAATCACGCCGCGGCTGTGGACGTTCGAGGGCGACGGGGAGGTGACCGACTTCCCTCTGGCCGGCGCCGACGTGCTGAGCCCGCTGTTCTACGACACCGCAGTCGAGATCACTGCCGGTGCTGGAAACTACAAGGTGTCCCGGCCGGTTGATGCGGCTGGGGTAGGGGAATTCCTGATCGTGCCGGGTGTCGATGGTGCGCCGCCGGCGATTCGGTTCAAGGTTCCGCTGGCTGACGGCGTTCAGGGCTTCACCACGTTGCGCGGCTACGCCAGGCCGTGGATCGGTGAACCGCCGGTCTACACGGTTGCGCCGCGGATCGTCAGCGTCACCGGCAACACCACGCTGGCCGGGGACATGCACAACACCCTGATCCTGGCCAACTCGGCCACGCCGATCACCCTCACCATGCGGGCGAACACCGGCGGCAGCGCCGACTGGAAGGAAGGACAGTTCTTCTCGGTGCTACAGGTAGGCGCCGGCCAGGTAACGCTCGCCGTCGAGGGCGGTGGGCCACTCACCGTGCCGCCGAGCTTCCAGGCGAAGACCCGCGCACAGGGCTGCATCATCAGTGGCACCTGCCTTGCGCCTGACGCCGACGCATGGGTGGCCGCCGGTGATCTGCTGCGGGTGGCTGCGGCAGTCGACCTGCAGTGCTTCGACCTGATCGACCGCTCGGTGCTGATCGGCTCCAATATCACCACCGGTGTGAGCAAAGACAGCCTTATCCTGCCCTACGGGCTGATGCTGGACACCATCGCTAACGGTGGGATCTACGCCACCCTGTCCACCGCGCAGGCCACTGGCGTGGTGCTCACCGTGGACGTCAACCGGAACGGGACCAGCATCCTGTCCACGAGGCTGACCTTCGACAACAACGAGCGCAGCACGCAGACCGCGGCGATCCCCGCCGTGTACGAGGCCGGCGGCAACATCCTGGCCAAGGGCGACGAAATCACGATCGACGTCGACCAGATCGGTACCGCCAACGCCAAGGGGCTGCGGGTGTACCTGGTCGGCCAGAGGGCAGGCTGACATGACCGCGCGCATCTTTGACCGCCCGGACCTGGACCAGCAGCTGGGGCAGAAGGCGCTGTACGTTGCCGGCCTGTTCCCTGGCGCCGAGCCTTCGGCCGCCTACGAGGGGCGCCTGCAGATCAAGAACGGGATCGGTGCCTGTCAGGTGCGGCAGGTCGACGGCGACCGCCTGCCCGAGGGGCACCGACTGTACGTAGACCAGGTCACCCAGGAAGTGGTGTTGGCCTGGCCGGCCTACGTTTCCGGCCTCGCGCCGATCGTCAATCCTGGGTTCGAAGCCGGCGACTCTGGCTGGATCGGTGGGCCGGGATGGAAGATCGCCACCGAGAACCCGCCCACCGGCCTGTGGGCGGCCGGCTACCTCAACGCGCAGGGCGAGTCCCGCATTTCCAGCACCTCGCGCTACTCGGTGTTTCCCGGGCAGGTGACCCACGCAAAGTGCCAGGTGCGCCAGGGTGCATCGTCGGAAGGCAATGCGGGCGCCTCGGTGATGCTGGAATACCGGAACCTCGCCGGCGAGGTGATCGACTCGGCCGAGGGCAACCGGGTCATGTCGGCCAGCAAGAACCGGGTCTACGACTCCAACGTGACCGGGGTGGCACCGGCGGGCGCGGCGACGATCAACGTGGCCGGTAACGGCATCCGCTACCGCGAGAACAAGATTCTCTTCGTGGATACCTTCGAGTGGGACCACACGGTCCCGTCGGCTGGCATCAATTACGAGAAGCTGCTGAGCCTGTCCCTGCTGGTCAGCGACTCGCGCGGCCGCAGCTACCTGTGGAAGGGCACGGTGAGCGTCGTCCTGTGGGATGGCGCGTGGCAGGCCCGCACGCGCGGCAGCATGGAATGGCGCGGCGTGCCCTATGCCATCAAGTACAACGGGGCAGGGCGGCTGCTGATGGGCGGCCACGATGGGAACATTTGGTGGTCGGACGATAAGGGCGTGACCTGGACGCGGATCATCCAGCCGCCTGACCCGGGGACGCCGTACTACACAAGGTCCTTTTCCTACAACGACCGCGACCAGGTGCTGGTGGCCTGTGGTCACTATGTGTCGCGCAGCCTGGATGGCGGCCTCACCTGGGCGCGCAGCTACACGCCCTACGACTCGGCTTGGCAGTTCGTTAAATGGATCCCCGAGTGGAACATCTTCATCGCGGTGGGCGCTGGCGCCTATACCCGACGGATCCTCACGCTCAATGCTGGCGGCGCCGCTCCGGTCAATAAGAGCAATACCGGGAATTACTATCACGTTGGCTACAACGCGGTGCACGATCGCGCGATTTGCCTGCCTCATGGCAGTGGCAGCTACGCGGTGTGCACGGCTGACCCTACCGCTACGGCCTGGACCTATCCCACCAGCCCAGCCGGGACGAGCATCAACGGCCGATATGGCTTGGCCAGCCTGCCCAATGGCGACGTTTGGGTTTCCGGGGTGGACTCAACGACCAGCATCAACGGCTACATGGTGTCGCACGATGGCGGCCTGACGTTCGGACGGCCTGTTGTTCCGTCCGATCTCCCGGGCGTCCCCGCTGGGTACAACGTTGCCGGGTTCGTCGCGTACGACGAGACGCTGCGCCTGCTGGTGATCCAGCCCTACATGTCAGGTCCCGGCGTGGGCAGCTCCCGACAGTTCATCAGCCGCGACAACGGCGCCACGTTCCAAGCCACGGACATTCCAGCGCCGCTGGCGGGCACGATCATGGCTATCCCGGAGGGCATCGTGTGGTCCCCATCGGCGGGCTGCTTCATCGGTTCCGATATCGACAGCAACCCGATCATCTACTTCAGCCGCACAGGGCTGTTCAAATAAAGGCAGGGAGGGTCGAGCCTGGCTCGGCCCTGCCCGAACGATTCAGCGAGGTGGCTGGCTCGTTCGCAGGATCTGCGACGGAAGGCCGTATCCTCCCGGCCATGCCGCTCCCCTCCGACTTCCACTGGACTACCAGGTCCTCCAGCAACCCGGATGACCTCCCAACCGTGATTGCCTGTGAAGGGGTGTGGGTGGTGGCTATGATCCAGCGGGTGAACGACGGGATCTGGATTGCCTCGCTGGACCGGCACCGGCATGGCCCCGGCGGTCCATTCCGCTGGTGCAGCAGCTACGAGCAGGGTCGGGCAGGGGCCGAGCTGTGGGTGGCCAGGCACGAGGCCCGGCTACGCGAGGACTTGGCCAAGATCCGGGAGTACCGGGAGGCAGTCGCGGGGAACCGCCTGCTGAAGGACAGCCTGAAGCCGCCATTCAGGGGAATGGGGTAGGGATCGGATGCACCCTATGCGGGCGTAAGTGATTGATCGGATTGGGCCGCAATCTGCACTTTTGGGAGGGGCTGCGCGGTCCTGAAATCCTTGCAGATCAACAGGATATGCCTATCTGTAACGATGCCTGGGGGGCAGAGGGTCGTCGGTTCGAATCCGGCCGTCCCGACCACTGTGATGAATCAAGAAGCCCGCGCAGTGATGCGTGGGCTTTTTTGTGCGTGCGGTGTATGCTGCGCGCCACTCGTACTACCGCGGCTGCTGAACCCGGTACTCACGAGAACACATCATGGAATCTGCAAGAAACCGCGCCTGGCGTCGCAGCCAGGCCCGCAATCGCGGTGGCGACCGCGCCACGACCGCGTACAGCTACAAGCCCGAGAAGAACTGGAAGCTGCTGTATACGCGTGACGCCAAGCTCGCGCGCGCACGCCAGCTGGGCTTCACCTATCCGGTCCTCAGCGCCCGCCAACTGCAGGAACAGGAATGATCAACCTGCTGTTCGTCTGCAGCCGCAACCAGCTGCGCAGCCCGACCGCCGAAGCCATGTGGCGACGGCGGCCCGGCTTCGCCGTGCTGTCGGCCGGCACCAGCCCGCATGCACGACGCCCCATCGGTCCGGCGGACATCCGCTGGGCCGATGTCATCTTCGTGATGGAAGCCAAGCACCAGCATCGCCTGCAGGCCGCATACGCACGCCTGCTCGAACACAAGCGCCTGCATTGCCTGGACATCCCCGACGACTATCGCTGCATGGATCCGCTGTTGATGGACCTGCTGGACGCCAAGGTGGCCGCATATCTCGGTCAGCTGCCGGCAAAGCGGTAGATCAGCTCCGGATCTCCTTCCTCCAGTCCATGCACGATGCCGCTGTCGATGAAACCCGAGGCGGCGAGCAGGCGCTGCATGCCGGTGTTGGAGGCATTGGTCGAAGTGAACAGCCTGCCTTGGCCCTGCAGCGCGGTGGCATGGCGCAGCAGGGCGGCACCCACGCCCTGGTTGCGTTGTTCGCGCGCCACCATCAGCATCTCGATGAAGGCTTCGCCGAAGAAGTGATGGTGGATGACCAGGTAACCGGCCAGCTGGCCGGCCCGTTCGGCCACATGCACGCCACCGCCGGCCTGCCAGTCGGTGATCTGCCGTGCGCGTCGCGGATCGTGGGCCGCAACGCTGTCGAGCGCGATCAGCGCGGGAACGTCGGTGGGCATCGCCTCGCGGATATGCAGCAGGGTCGAGGAGGGGGCGGGCGGGACCATCGAAGACTCCTGGGCTGGGGGCGCCCAGTCTATCGATCACCTCGGCCGTATCTGCGCATCCGCCACAGCCAGCGTGTGGTCGGCAGTCAATACACACGGAACTCGGCACGGCAGCCATCGCTGACCCACACGCCGCGGCGGTCCCAGCCCCAGTTGCGATCCTCGATGCAGGCTGTCACCGATTTCTGCCTGACCAGCCGCACCTCGTGGCGCACGCGAATCCGGCACTCCTTGTCCTTGTTCTCGTAGGACTCGCAGACCAGGCGTTCGCCCTCGTTGTCGCGATCACGGCCGCGGCCACGTCCCGGCCAGCGGCCACGTTCGTCGGCGACGAACTCAGCGCGGCAGCCGTCGGTCACCCACAGCATGCGCCGGCTCTGGCCCCAGTTCTGGTCTTCCACGCAACGGGTCACCGACAGCTGCCTGGCCAGGCGCATCGGGCCCTCGATGGGGCATTGCTCGGTCTTGTTGAACTGGGATTCGCAGCGCAGCGCTGGAATGTGATCAGTGTCGTAGTCCTGGGCGGCCACGGCGGTGGCGGCCAGCAGCAGGGCAAGGGCGGCGCCGGTGATCGGCAGCAGCGGGCGAAGAGTCATGGGGGGCCTCGGGCGGGGATTCGGGCGGCAAGGATGACCCAGCACGGGCCCCTCGGAACGCATCGTTCCTGAAGCGGCTCAGTAGGGATTTAGTAGTGTGCACCGGCCCATGCAGAGGCTTACATCCCGTATCATCGCCGCACATCCGATCGCATCGGCTTACACCTTCTTACATGTCTGCCACGCCTGGCGGCGCAGCCTGTGGCTGTCTTCGCCGGCGTGCGCGGCCTGCGGAAGACGATGCGCGGACCACGACGACCACAGGGGGTTGCGTTGATCAGCAGTACCGTCATTCATCGTTCGGCGAGCACCGATGCTGGGCGGGTGCAGGTCCTGGACACCACGTTCAAGGGCAAGCATGTGTTCGTTGCCTGGGGCCTGCGTGGGCCGGAGCTGACCCGCAGCGCGGATCCGCCCGGCACCGTGGCCGCGCGCAAGGCGCTGCAGGCGGTGGCAGGGCACAGCGAAGGACCGCGCAGCCCGGAGGTGTTCATCGCCAACCAGTCGGCGGTGGCGATCACCATCTATCGAATGCTGACCGAGGCGCGTTCGGGCGACGCCATCTTCTTCCTGTGTGATTCCCAGGCGGTGGTCGATTGGCTGATCACCGCGCTGGAAGTGCAGGGCGAGGGCTGATGCCGCCCCGGATCAACCCAGGGCCGCGTCCACCGCTGCGATCGCGTGCAGGGTGGTGGTGTCGAACAGTGGCACCGCGCTGTCTTCGGGGCGCACCAGCAGCATGATCTCGGTGCAACCGAGGATGATCGCTTCGGCGCCGCGGGCGGTCAGCCGTGCGATCACCTCGGTGTAGCGTCGCCGCGAGGCCTCGCTGACCACGCCGAGAATCAGCTCCTGGTAGATGATGTCGTGGACGCAGCGCCTGTCGGCCGCGTCCGGGACCAGCACCTCCAGCCCGAAGCGTTGTTCCAGCCTGCCGCGGTAGAACTCCTGTTCCATGGTGAAGGCGGTGCCGAGCAGTCCGACCCTGCGCGCGCCCGCCTTGACGACCGCCGTTGCGGTCGGGTCGGCGATATGCAGCAGCGGCAACGGGCACGCGGACTCGATGCGACCGGCGAGTGCGTGCATGGTGTTGGTGCAGATCAGCAGCAGCTCGGCGCCGCCGGCCTGCAGCCGCTGCGCGGCGTCCACCATGTGGTTGCCCAGGGCGTCCCAGTCGCCCTCGTGCTGCAGCTGCTTGATGCCGGCGAAATCCACCGACCACAGCAGCAGCTGCGCCGAATGCGCACCGCCGAGGCGATCGCGCACCGCCTCGTTGATGAGCCGGTAGTACTGCGCCGAACTCTCCCAGCTCATACCGCCGATCAGGCCCAGGGTCTTCATGCACTGCTCCATGCCAGGGCAGGCCATTGCAGCACAGATGGCGCTGCCCATGCGGTCACCGCCAGCCTGTAACCATCGCATCGGTGCGCCGCTGTGTGTGCCGCAATGCGGCAGCGGGCACTATGCTGGTGCGCTCTTCCGAGATGGATGCCGGACATGGCGCTGCATACCTGGTGGTGGTTCCTGGCCACGGTTTTCGTCCTGTGCGGCACGCCCGGGCCGAACATGCTGCATATCCTCGGACGCAGTGTCGGGCTGGGTTTCCGCGGCAGCGTTCCGGCCATGGCAGGCTGCCTGTTGGCGATGCTGCTGGTGCTGGCGGCCTCGGCGGCGGGGCTGAGCGCGTTGCTGCACTCCTCGCCGATGCTGTTCGAGGTGCTGCGCTATCTGGGCGTGGCCTACCTGGCCTGGCTGGGTATCAAGGCCTGGCACGACAGTCTCCGGCCGGCGCCGCCGGTGGCCAGTGACGAGGCGCTGGCGATGGCGCCGGTACATGGTGCGTGGACCGTCCTGCGTGGCGGCCTGTGGGTCGGCCTGAGCAATCCCAAGCTGTTGTTGTTTGCCACCGCGTTCCTGCCGCAGTTCGTCGACCCTTCGCGCAGCCAGGCCGTGCAGTACAGCGTGCTGGTGGCAACCTTCGCGGCCTGCGAATTGTTCTGGTACGTCATGTACGCAGCCGGTGGGCATGGCCTGCGTCGCTGGCTGGCCCGGCCGTTCGCGCGGCGCTGGTTCGAGCGGCTGGTAGGCAGCGTGTTCCTGGCGTTTGCGGTGGCCCTGCTGCGTTTCCGCCCGCGCTGATTCACGCCGCGCACGCGGCCTGTTCACGAGTGCCGCATCGGCCACGGCCTAGCCTGATCATCCAGTACGCAGTCCCCCGCGGGGAAAGGTTTGACATGATCAAGTGGGCCATCATCTTCGCCATCATCGGCGTCATCGCCGGCGTGCTCGGCTTCGGCGGCATTGCCGGCGCGGCGGTTGGTATTGCCAAGTTCCTGTTCTGGGCCGGCATCATCATCGCGGTGGTGCTGTTCCTGCTGGGCATGACCGTGGCGAAGAAGGTCAGCTAGCGTCGTTCACGCAGCGGCGCGCTCAGTGTGCGCTGCTGCGTGAGAACAGGTTGATCACCAGCACCCCGGCGCAGATCAGGCCGATGCCGATCAGGGCCGGCGCATCCAGGCGCTGCTTGAACACCAGCAGCCCGATCACCGAGATCAATACGATGCCCACGCCGGACCAGATCGCGTAGGCGATGCCGGTCGGGATGGATTTCATGGTCACCGACAACAGGTAGAAGCACAGGCCGTAGCCGACCAGTGCGCCCAGCGTCGGCCACAGCCGGCTCATGCCTTCGGAGGCCTTCAGCAGCGATGTGGCGATCACTTCCAGGACGATGGCGGCGGCGAGGTACAGGTAGGGATTCATCACGGGCTCCGGGCTACGGCGGATCACACAGCTTCAGGGCCTGCTCGGCCATCGCCAGCGCATTGGCGTGCTCCTGCGCGTCCAGCGGGCGTCCATAGGCGGTGGCCCAATAGCCATCGGCGACGCAGCGCGCCGTGTACAACCGGGGGTCATTGGCTTCGTCGGGGAATTCAACCAGCATGGCGCGCTTCCAGTCGCGCCACCGCGCCAACAGGGCCGGTTCCAGCAGGTTGCCCAGGGTGAGGCCAATATCGTTGTCCTGTTCCTGCTGCAGCAGGTGCTCGAAGTTGGCCTGGACATAGGCGCGGCTGAAGCGGCCGTAGCCAGGCGGTCCCGCCGGCAGCAGTGCCCGCACGCGCACCTCGAATTCGCCGATGAGACCGTCAACAGCCGCATCGACCAAGGCCTGCTTGCTGCTGAAGTGGTGGAACAGCGCCCCCTTGCTGACCCCGGCCGCGCGCGCGACGTCCTGTACGGTCAGGGCGGCCAGGCCATGCTGGCCGATCATCGCAACGGTGGCCTGCAACAGCGACTGGCGCACGCTGTCGGGCGCCTTGCGCCGGGAACGGGGAGGGGGTTGGGACATGCGGGAAGAAACCGACTGGACGGTACGATTGTAGCGCAGCAGCGCCACGGTCCCGTTGCCGTCCCCGCCCCGGGCCGGGCTCAATCGTCGATGCGGGCGAAGCGGGGTTGCGGGCCGTGCTCGCCGGGTACCTGCTCGACAAACATCGAGTAGGGACGCACCCACAGGCCGCGTTCGCCGTACAGGGCGCGATAGAGCACCATCGGCTGCAGCGTCTCGCTGCTGCGCACGAGATCGATCACTTCGTATTCGCCGCCCTTGAAGTGGCGGTAGCGGCCGCGCGCAAGCGCGGGCAGTGGACTCAGTTCAGCCATGCGGGGTCGGGCTCAGGTCTGCGCCGGGCTGGCCGGCTTGGCGCAATAGGCATCGATGGCCTCGGCGGTATTGGCCAGCCCCTGCGCCTGCGCCAGTTCCCAGGGACGCTCGCAGCGCTGGCTGTGCTCGCACCACTGGTATCCCGCCGAGCCGATGCAGCCATGCGCATCGCGGTCGCTGCCGGGCGCCGGGCGGGTGGGCCCGGTATCGGTGGCGGCCGCCGGCCTGTCCGCGCTGGCGCAGGCGACCAGCAGCAGCACCGCGGGCATCAGAAGTAGCGGTTTCATGGCCGTCATCCTCGTTCAAAGCAGCAGTCTGCGCTGCTGCCCGGGACGCGGCAAGCGCTTAGAACACCGTAGCGCGGATCAGCTCTTCGATCAGCACCACGTAGCTGGCCACGAAATAGAACTTCAACAACGTCGAACGCTGCTGTGAGAAGAAGGTGCGCATGTGGAAGGGGCCCCTGTTGATGACGGTAGTGTGAAGCCACGCTGACTCCGTGACAAGGATCACGAAATGAATGGGCTAAACGGACTCAGGGATGTGAGGGTTGAAAGCACCGACCCGTAGCGGAGGCGTTTTCGTACAAATCCTATAGGCCCTTCCCGACGTGCTCGCTAGCCTGACGTTGTACCGGCGGGGGCGCCTCTCGACCTGCCACTGCATCCCTGTTGCGAAGGAGCCATGACATGGTGATTACGGTTCAATGCAAGGCACGGCACTGGTCCGTGCTGCATCCGCAGGCGCACGACGCCATTGGCTATGCGCACGGCGCCGACGCGTTCGATGCCGCTGCAGCGCTGGCCCTGGAACATCACCGGCGCACCGGCCAGCCCAGCACGGTGCGGGTGGAGGCGCTCGGCAGCACGGTGGATGCCCTTCACGTCGGAGATTGACGCCGACCGCCGTGGTGCAGTCAGCCACGGTTGTGGTGTTTGAATGGGGAAAAACCGCCGTCACGCGCCCCCCTGTGCGCCGTGCCGCGAATCCCGGATGCTTGCGCCATCGTATTCATCTGGAGATCTCGATGGGCAAGGCACTCACCTGGCGCACCCTGGCCTGCACCCTGCTGCCGATGCTGGCGGCGGCGGGTGGCGCCCAGGCGCAGAGCTATGGCTACGGCTATGACGACGACCGCTACGGCGGCCGCGAAGGCAGCGGCATCGTGCGCTGCGAATCGATCAAGAACCGCAGCAACGAGTGCCGTCTTGAAGGCCGGGCGCGGATGATCCGCCAGTTGTCCGGTTCACCCTGCGTGGAAGGTGAGACGTGGGGCCAGTCGCGCTACGGCGTCTGGGTGACGCAGGGCTGTCGCGCCGAGTTCGTTGGCGAGTATCGTCGTGGCGGTGGCTGGGGCAACGGAAACGGCAATGGTTGGGGTGGAGGCGGGGAGGTGATCGCCTGCCATTCCAATGGCCATCGCCAGGAGTACTGCGATGCGCGCATCCGCCGTGGTGTTCGCCTGGTTCGCCAGGATTCGCGCAGTGCCTGCATCGAAGGCCAGACCTGGGGTTGGGACCGCCGCGGCATCTGGGTCAGCGATGGCTGCCGGGCCCAGTTCCAGGTGAACTGAGTCTTTCGGGATTGCCCCGGCAAAATCAGAGAAATCTGATACAGCTCTCATTTTGAAGGCCGTATCGTCTGCAGCCAGGGTGCCGGTGTGCGCCCTGACTGCTTACGGTGCCGCGCACGCAGCCGGCCCGGGCATCCCGTCGCCGTCGATACGCTGCCTCAAGGAGTGAGCCGCATGTTGATCCGCCTGCAATGCGAACAGCGCCAATGGCGCGTGCTGCACCCGGACCGGCCGGAACCGATCGAGTTCCGCGATGGTGCCCGGGCGTACGATTTCGCTGAAGCCCTTGCACGCCTCCACTTTGTCGACACCGGGCAGCGCGCTGCGGTGCGGGTGGAGGCCAGCGGCGCGTACGTGGAAGCGGTCAGCTACGGCTGAGGGCTGGGGCTTCCGGAGCTCGTTATCCGCGCATGGCGTGGATCGACCCCTGTTCCGCAGTGGATCCAAGCCGTGCGTGGATCCACTGGGTAGTGATCGGCCTCAGCCTGCCGCGCTGAGCGGTGGGGTTCCTGCGCCCAGCTGCGGCCAGCGCTTGAGCACCGCTGCGCGGATGCCGGCCGCGTCGATGCCGGCTTCGGCCAGCAGGTCTTCGCGGCTGGCATGGTGCTGGTAGCTGTCGGGCAGGCCCAGGTGCAGGATCGGGCGGAGCACGCCTTCGGCGTTGAGCAGCTCACCGACGCCGGAGCCGGCGCCACCGGCCACCACGTTGTCTTCGATCGTCACCAACCCCTCGTGCTGGGCGGCGACAGCCAGCACCAGCTCGCGGTCCAGCGGCTTGATGAAACGCATGTTGACCACGCTCAGGCCCAGTTCGCGGCCGACCTGTTCGGCGGCGGCCACGGTGCTGCCGAAGGCGAGCAGGGCGATGCGGCTGCCCTGAAGGCGAAGTTCGCCCTTGCCGATCGGCAGGGTGGACAGATCGGTGCCGGCAGCCACGCCGGTGCCGGTGCCGCGCGGATAGCGCACGGCGGCCGGGCCCGGGTGCTGCAGGCCGGTGCTGAGCATCTGCCGGCACTCGGCTTCATTGGATGGCGCCATCACCACCATGTTCGGCACGCAGCGCAGGAAACTCAGGTCGAGGTTGCCGGCGTGGGTCGCACCGTCCGGGCCGACCACACCGGCGCGGTCGATGGCGAACAGCACGTCCAGGTCCTGGATGGCCACGTCGTGCACCAACTGGTCGTACGCGCGTTGCAGGAAGGTGGAGTAGATCGCCACCACCGGCTTGCCACCCTGGGTCGCCATGCCGGCGGCGAGGGTGACCGCATGCTGTTCGGCGATCGCCACGTCGAAATAGCGCTGCGGGTATTCCTTGCTGAAACGCACCAGGCCGGAGCCTTCGCGCATCGCAGGGGTGATGCCGTACAGGCGCGGCTCGGCCGCCGCGGCATCGCACAGCCAGTCGCTGAATACATCGGTGTAGGTCGGCTTCTTGGCGCCGGCCTTGGCTACCAGGCCCTTGTCCGGATCGAACGGGCCGACGGCGTGGTAGCCGATCTGATCGCCTTCGGCCGGCTCGTAGCCCTTGCCCTTGGTGGTCATCACATGCAGCAGCTTCGGGCCCTTGGAGGCACGCAGCGTCTTCAGCGTGGACAGCAGGGCCGGCATGTCGTGGCCGTCGATCGGACCGGTGTAGTGGAAGCCCATTTCCTCGAACATCGTGGACGGCACGAACATGCCCTTCCAGTGTTCTTCCCAGCGCTTGACGAAGCGCGCGGGGTTGTTCTTCTTGTCGCCAAGGATCTTCTTGCCGCCTTCGCGCAGCGCATTGAGCGTGCGGCTGCCGGTGGCGCGGCCGAGCATCTTGGTCAGCCCGCCGACCGCCTCGGAAATCGACATGTTGTTGTCGTTGAGGATCACCAGCAGGTTCGGCTCCGGATCCATGCCACCGGCATGCATCAGCGCTTCAAAGGCCATGCCGGCGGTCATCGCGCCGTCTCCGATCACCGCCACCACCTTGCGGTCGTCGCCTTCGGACTGGCGGGCGATGGCCATGCCGAGCGCGGCCGAGATCGAGGTCGAGGAGTGGCCGACGCCGAAGGTGTCGTACTCGCTTTCCTCGCGCTTCGGGAACGGCGCGACGCCGTCCTTCTGCTTGACGGTGTGGATTTCGTCGCGGCGACCGGTCAGGATCTTGTGCGGGTAGGTCTGGTGACCGACGTCCCAGACAAGCTGGTCGTGCGGGGTCTGGTACAGGTAGTGCAGGGCCACGGTCAGTTCGATCACGCCCAGGCCGGCGGCGAAGTGGCCACCGCTCTTGCCCACCGATTCGATGAGGTAGGCGCGCAGTTCGTCGGCGACCGCCCTCAGTTCGGATTCGTCGAATGTGCGAAGGTCATCCGGTGTCTGGATGCGCGCGAGGCGGGGATAGCGGGCAGAGTCGATCATCATGTTCGCACTTGTTCTGAACGCCCATTTTCGCCCTCAAACGGGGGTGGGGCAAGCAAACGCCGCCGCCCGTGACAGGACGGTGAGGGTTGCATTTCCGGCGATTCAGGTGCTCAGTTTCGAGCGCTTCGGCAATTGCGCCTTCAGGAAGGCCATCTGGTCGGCCAGGATGTTGCGGTTGGACAGGATCAGGTGCTCGATCCAGCTGGGCCGGTAAGGCACCGCCAGCAACGGCATGCCGGCCTGCTGCGGGGTGCGGTCGCTCTTGCGCGAGTTGCAGTGGAAGCAGGCGGTGACCACGTTCTCCCAGCAATCCAGGCCGCCCTTGGACAGCGGCATCACGTGGTCGCGGGTGAGGGTGGGGCGGCTGAACTGCTGTCCGCAGTACATGCACAGATGGGCGTCGCGGGCGAACAGGGCCGGATTGGTCAGGTTCGGTGTCGGGTCGATGGCACGGGAGCGGGCGTGGCCGCGCGCGGCGATGATCGGGTGCAGGTCCAGCCCGCTCTGCAGGCCGCTGAAGCGGTTGGTGCCGCCGTGGATGTGCAGGCAGGGATCGCCGAGCGTCCAGGCCACAGCCTCGCGGGCGTAGAGGCAGGCTGCGTCCTGCCAGGTGATCCAGTCCAGTACGCGTCCGTGGGCGTCAAGCGAGAGTAGCCGGACCGAACCGGGGCGATGCAGCGTCGTGGCGTTGGGCGATGCTTCGGCGCCCGGAGCAGAAAACGGAGCTCCGGCTTCGATCAGACCCAAGCGTGTAGTGTCTGTCTCCATCGGGAGAACAGCTTATACCTGAATGTTGACGATTTGTGTATCGCCTGTCGGCGATGCACAAATCGTCAACATTCAGGTCGGCGCATTCCGCATCCCAGCCCGCCGATGGCGGGTTGGGATGCCCACGCATTCCTCCTATCCCCTGCGCCGTCGGCGCGCCCCCCTTAACAAAGGGGGGCTTTTCTCCAGATGGATTTCGGTGGTTTTCATCCACGCATGATGTGGATCTACGCAGATCGCGGGGAACTGTCAGAGGCGGGGAGGTGTGGGTTGGCAGGACCGTTGGCGCCATGGATGGCGCCATCGAGCCCCCAGGGATGGGTTTACGGCGTGTCCTGCCAGCCCACACCGCCCCGCCATCCACCGGGATCCAGCTGTCGCTATTGAGGTTGCCGGCCAGCGGCCGGCACTACCGCAGGTGCCGGGCGCAGCCCGGCTCAGGCGCCGAAGCGTTCGTCGTCCATCGCCATCAGCGGGGCGGCGCCGGCCTGGATCGCGGCGGCGTGGCTGAGCGTGCGCGGCAGCACGCGGGCGAAGTAGAAGCGCGCGGTCTCGCGCTTGCCCTGGGCGAAGGCGGCGCCGTGCGCGCTGGCATCGGCGGCTGCCACGCTGCGGGCCCACCAGTAGGCCAGCACCACGTAGCCCGAATAGAACAGGTAGTCGTAGCTGGCCGCGCCCAGTTCGTCCGGGTTGGCGGCCGCGCGCTGCAGCACGTCGCGGGTCAGCGTGCCCCATTCGGCGGCCTTGGCGCGCAGCGGGCCGATGAACTCGGCCAGCGCTTCGTTGCCCTCGTGTTCCTTGGCGAAGGCTTCGATCTCGGCCAGCATCAGCTTCAGGCCGGCGCCCTGGCTGGAGGCGGTCTTGCGGCCAATCAGGTCCAGCGCCTGGATGCCGGTGGTGCCTTCATACAGGGTGGTGATGCGGGCGTCGCGCGCCAGCTGTTCCATGCCGTGCTCGCGGATGTAGCCGTGGCCGCCGAAGCACTGCAGGGCGTTGTAGGTGTTCTCGATGCCCCATTCGGTCTGGCAGGCCTTGGAGATCGGGGTCAGGAAGCTCACCAGAGTGTCGGCGCGCTCGCGCTCGGCGGCATCCTCGGCGTGGTGGGCGACGTCGATCAGGGTGGCTGCGTGCAGGGCCAGCAGGCGGCTGCCTTCGACCAGTGACTTCACGGTCAGCAGCATGCGGCGCACGTCCGGATGCACCAGGATCGGGTCGGCTGCCTTGTCCGGGAACTTCGCCCCGCTCAGGGCGCGCGACTGCAGGCGCTCACGGCTGTACTTCAGCGCGTTCTGGTAGGCGCGCTCGGACAGGCCGATGCCCTGCAGGCCGACGCCCAGGCGTGCGGTGTTCATCATGGTGAACATCGCCTGCAGGCCCTTGTGCGGCTGGCCGACCAGGTAGCCCTGTGCGCCGTCGAAGTTCATCACGCAGGTGACCGACCCCTTGATGCCCATCTTGTGTTCGATCGAGCCGCAGCGCAGTGCGTTGCGCTCGCCGACGTTGCCGTCGCGGTCGACCTTGAACTTGGGAGTGACGAACAGCGAGATGCCCTTGGCGCCGGGAGGAGCGTCGGGCAGCTTGGCCAGCACCAGGTGCACGATGTTGCCGGTCAGGTCGTGCTCGCCGGCGGTGATGAAGATCTTGGTGCCCGTGATCGAATAGCTGCCATCGGCGTTCGGCTCGGCCTTGGTCTTGAGCAGGCCCAGGTCGGTACCGCAGTGCGGCTCGGTCAGGCACATGGTGCCGGTCCAGCGGCCCTCGATCAGTGGCTTCAGGAAGGCCTCGTGCTGCCAGGCTTCGCCATGCTGCTTCAGCGCTTCGATGGCGCCGTGCGAGAGCAGCGGGAAGTTGCCCCAGGCCAGGTTGGCGGCGTTGATCATTTCGTTGAGCGGCACGCCCAGGGTATGCGGCAGGCCCTGGCCGCCCAGCTCCGGCGAGGCGGTCAGGCCGGTCCAGCCGCCCTCGACGAACTGGTCGTAGGCCTGCTTGAAGCCGGGCGGGGTGGTCACTTCACCGCTGGCCTGGTCGAGCACGCAGCCGATCTCGTCGCCGACGCTGTTGAGCGGGGCCAGCACGGTGGCGCTGAAACGGCCGGCTTCTTCCAGCACGGCATCGACCACGTCGGCGGTGGCGTCGGTGAAGCCCAGGCGGGCGAACAGGGGTTCGACCTTGAGCACGTCGTGCAGGGCGAAACGGAGATCGGAAAGCGGGGCGGTGTAGCTGCTCATCGGTACGTCTCGAATTGATCAGGGACAGGGGGAGCGGCGCGCGGCGCCGCAGCGGAAAGCGGAATCAGCGCAGCACGCCGGGCAGGCCCGGGGCCTGGTTGAGGGTGCTGCGGCTGCTGATGTCGAAGCTGCGCTGCTTCTTTTCCTGCGGGGTGGCGGCCACCGTTCCCTTCAGGCCATAGGCCAGGGTGCGGTTGCCGGCCAGCGCGTCGGCCACCACCAGGCGTGCGGCCGAGCTGGGCACGAGGTCGACATTGATGACGTCGGCGGAAGTGCCGCCGATGGAGATACCCGGCTTGGCCTGCAGGGTGCCGGCCTCGCTGTCGCCGACAGTCAGCGCCAGCGCTACGTCATCGAAGGTCATCGGCATGGAACTGTAGTTCTGCAGGCGCAGCGCCACCGTCCAGTTGCCGTCGGCGCGTACGGTGAGCTGCTGCAGGCTGGCCGCCGGTTCCGACACGCGCTTGACGATGCCGTCGTTGCAGGCAACAAGGGCGAGGGTGCACAGGATGATCAAGGCGGTACGGGCACGGTGGAGCATGGGCGCAAGTCCTTTGGAGGGGGTGCGTTGAGGTAAGCATACTACGGCGTATGGTTCTGTGGATCGCCGCTGGCGACCCGTCGCAGAGGGTAGCGTGTGAAGACCGCGCCCGGGCGTGCGCGGCGCCGGATCTGGCACGCCGGGTGCGCGGGTTGTGGCGCGGTTCAATCGGCCGGGGCGTCACGCAGCGGGGCCATGACCCGCAGCGGGCCAAGGTCGTATCCCATTGCCTCGGCCTTGGCCTTCAACTGCTCGAACAGGGCCCGATCCATCTCGGGCAGGCGCGAGAGGACCCACAGGTAACGGCGGCCGGGTTCGCCCACCAGGGCCCACTGGTAGTCCGGGTCCAGCGCCAGCACCCAGTAGTCGGCCCAGACCAGTGGCACCCAGCTCAGCCAGTCCGGGACGAAGCGCACCTGCAGCTGGCCGGCGTGCCCGGGGACCGGGCGAGCCACACCCTCGGCCACCAGGCGCTGGCCATCGTCGGCGCGGCAGGCATTGGTGACGGTGATGCGGCCATCGCGGCGCAATCCATAATTGGCGGTGATCTCACCCGTGCAGCGTTTCTGGAACGACACCGGCAGGTGCGCGATCTCATGCCACTGGCCGGCGTAGCGATCAATGTCCAGGGACTCGACCGCGCGCACCGGTTCGGTAGCGATCGCCGGCGGGGTGGCCAGCAGCAGGCAGGCGAGCAGGGTGGGACGCAGGGGCATCGGCGGACTCCGGGCAGGAGTCTGGAGCGTAGGTGCCGCAGCGGCTGCCGGTGTAAATGTTTCGTCAAGCGGGGCCGTGCCCCGTGCCATGCGCGGACGGCGAAGCGCAGGCAAAAAAAAGACCTGCATTTCTGCAGGTCTCTGAAGATGGTGGCCGAAGACGGAATCGAACCGCCGACACGGGGATTTTCAATCCCCTGCTCTACCAACTGAGCTACTCGGCCAGATTGTGTGGCGACCGCGGTGAATGCGGTTTCCGGAAAAAAAAGACCCGCATTTCTGCAGGCCTTCGAAAGTGGTGGCCGAAGACGGAATCGAACCGCCGACACGGGGATTTTCAATCCCCTGCTCTACCAACTGAGCTACTCGGCCACATGTTTCGTTGCAGCGAGGTCGCTGCCGAGGAGGCGTATATTACGGAGGTCGATGGTGTTCGGCAAGGGTTTTGCCAAGAATTCTTCACATTGCCGTCTGCGCACACGCAAGTGCTTGATCCGCCGCCGCGCGGCACGGCAGGAACGGCTGGACATCGATTCGCGCATCGTCGCCGGCGGCGGAAATCAGCGACCCACCGTGATGGGCAAAGCGGCAGTGGCGAGGGATACGCGCCGACAGCACCGGGGCAGGGCATGGAACGCTGTTTTCGCGGCCCCCGGCGGGGCGGGCCGCAGCGTAGTGTCGGCGTTCCTTTCCTGATGCTGGCAACAGCCGAGCCGATCGCCATGTCCGATTCCCCGACCGCCTCCCGCATCGTGCTCGCCTCGCGTCCGCGGGGCGCGCCGACGGCCGCCAATTTCCGCCTGGAGCAGGCGCCGTTGCCGCCGCTGGCCTCCGGTGAGGTGCTGCTGCACAACCGTTACCTGTCGCTGGACCCGTACATGCGTGGACGCATGGACGAAGGACCGTCGTACGCCGCGCCGGTGGCGGTGGGGGCGGTGATGGAAGGCCAGACCGTGGCCGAGGTGCTGCAGTCCAACGCCGAGGGCGTCGCAGTGGGCGAGCTGGTGCTGGCCCCGGGCGGGTGGCAGACCCACGCGGTGCTGCCGGCCAAGGCGCTGGGGCGTCGTCTGGATCCGGCCGGACTGCCGTTGAGTACGGCGCTGGGCGTGTATGGCATGCCGGGATTCACCGCCTATTCCAGCCTGCATGAAATCGCCCGTCTGCAGCCGGGAGAGACGCTGGTGGTGGCCGCCGCGACGGGGCCGGTCGGCGCGACCGTGGCCCAGCTGGCCAAGCTGCAGGGGGCGCGCGTGGTCGCCATCGCCGGTGGCGAGGCCAAGCGAGCCTATCTGCAGACGCTGGGCGTGGACGTGGCGCTGGATCATCGCGCGGACGATTTCGCCGAACGGTTGCGCGCCGCCGTGCCCAACGGCATCGATGTCTACTTCGAGAATGTGGGCGGCCATGTACTGGATGCGGTGCTGCCGTTGCTCAACGACTTCGCCCGCATTCCGGTGTGCGGCACCATCGCCACCTACAACGATCGTGGTGTAGAGCAGCCTGGCCCGGACCGGCTGCCGTCACTGTTCAGCCAGATCCTGCGCCAGCGCCTGACCGTGCGTGGTTTCATCGTGCACGACTTCAAGCACCTCTGGCCGGACTTCGAGCGCGAGATGGCGCAGTGGCTGCGTGAGGGCCGCATCCAGTACCGCGAGGATGTGGTGGAAGGGCTGGAGAAGGCGCCGGAGGCGTTCTTCGGGCTGCTGCAGGGGCGCAACTTCGGCAAGCTGGTGGTGAAGCTGGATTGAGGGCCTGGCGGTGTGCCGACCAAGGTCGGCACCTACGGGACGCTGGGTGTGCCGACCAAGGCCGGCACCCAGGTCAGGCAGTCGAGGCCTTTTCCCGGCGCAGCAGTTCGCGCTTGCGCGCTACGCCCCACGCATAGCCGGACAGGTCGCCGTCACGGCGCACCACACGGTGGCAGGGCACCGCCACCGCCAGCGGGTTGCTTGCGCAGGCGCGTGCCACCGCGCGGCTCGATCGCGGCGCGCCGATGCGCGCGGCGATATCGGCATACGAGGCCGTCTGGCCGCGCGGAATCTGCTGCAGCGCCTGCCAGACCCGTTGCTGGAAGGCGGTGCCGCGGATATCCAGCGGCAGCGTGGCACCTCGCGAGGGATCCTCGACCAGGCCTACCACCTGTGCCACCAGTTGCTCGTAGCCCTGGTCGGCGCCGACCAGTTCGGCCTGGCGGAAACGTTGCTGCAGCGACTGCAGCAGCGTCTCCGGATCGTCGCCGAGCAGGATCGCGACCACGCCGGTGGTGCTGCTGGCCACCAGCACGCTGCCCAACGAACTTTCGGCAAGCGCAAAGTGGATGACTTCGCCGCGACCACCTGCGCGCCATTGCTTGGGAGTCATGCCCAGCAACTTCGGTGCATTCTCGTAGAAGCGCCCGCTGGAACCGAAGCCGGCATCGTGGAAGGCGTCGGTGATGCGTTCCTGCTGTTGCAGCCCGGTACGCAGGCGGTCGGCGCGCAGCGCGATGGCGTACTGCTTGGGGGTCAGCCCGGTGGCCTGCTTGAACAGGCGATGCAGGCGCGTCGGGCTGCAGCCGGCGATGTCAGCCAGTTCCTGCAGCGAGGGTTCGTCGAGGCTGGCCTGCAGATGGCGGCAGACCCGTTCGACGCGGGCATCGAGGGCGGTGGTGGCGGTGCTGTCCATGGGCGGATTCTGGCACGTGCCGGTTCTGCGGAAACTCCGTTTCCTGCACCTGGCCGCGAGGCCCGGAAACGGAGTGTTGGCGGGCCAAAGGCGCGGCATCGTGGGGGCCACTCCACAACCGGTACCGCCCTCATGCGCCTGAACAACAAGATCGCCCTCATCACCGGTGCCAGCGCTGGCATTGGCCGCGCCAGCGCGCTGCGCTTTGCTGCCGAAGGGGCAAAGCTGGTACTCAATGCACGACGCCCACAGCCGCTGCAGGCACTGGCCGAGCAGATCCGTGCCGCCGGTGGCGAGGTGGTGGTGCATGCCGCCGACGTGGCCGAAGCAGGCACGGCGCAGGCACTGGTCGATCTGGCCCAGCAGTCCTTCGGTGGCCTGGACATCGCGCTCAACAATGCCGGCATGCTTGGCCCGGGAGTGCCAGCAGCGGAGTTCCCGGCCGATGCGTGGCGCGAGGTGATGGCCACCAATCTCGATGCCGCCTTCCATGCCGCACGCGCGCAGTTGCCGGCATTGCTGGCACGCGGCGGCGGCTCGCTGGTGTTCGTCGGCACCTTCGTCGGCCACACCGTGGGCTTCCCGGGCATGGCCGCCTATGCGTCGAGCAAGGCCGGGCTGATCGGCCTGAGCCAGGTGATCGCCGCCGAATACGGCGCGCGCGGCGTGCGCAGCAACGTGCTGCTGCCGGGAGGCACCGATACCGAGATGGGCCGGCAGGCGGCACCGACCGGCGACGCGCGTGATTTCGTACGCTCGCTGCACGCACTGAAGCGGATGGCCGAGCCGGAGGAGATCGCCAATGCCGCGTTGTTCCTGGCCAGCGATGAAAGCAGCTTCGTCACCGGTACCGCGATGCGTGTTGAAGGTGGGGTGTCGATCACCCGAACCTGAGCGGCGTCATGAGCGCGGCGTGTAGCGGATTCCGCTGCTGGCCATGAAGCCTTTCGGGTCGAACCGGGCCCATGCCTCGCCCCAGTCGAACCGGGCGCGGCCACCTGCCAGTTTGCGCCCCAGTGCCGTGGCCAAGGTGCGACGCATGAAAGCGACTTCGGCATCGATCGCGGCCTGGGTCGGCCAGCCGTCTTCCAGTGTCGCACCAGGCAGATCGACGCCGATCGTCACCATGTCGAGCTGTTGCCCGTGGAAGCACAGGCTGATGCCGGCGGGCGCGCCACCCAGGCTGAGCCGGTGCAGGCTGAGCCAGTGATAGCCGGTGCCGACATCGCGCTCGCCATGCATCAGCGTGGCGAAGGCGACACGCGCCTCATTCCGGGACAGGGTGGGGCCAATCAGCGTCGGTAGGTTGCCGAGCTGGATGCTGCCGTCGGTTGCATCGAGGAGCATCGGCAACGCGCGCGCTGCGTGCTGGGCAGGAGAGGGCATGGCATACCGGTGGGCGTGGTGGCTCGGATTCTGGCTGCGCGAGGCCCGCGGCGACAAGTCAGCGCCTGCACATGACATTGGCACGGGACTGACCTGCGGCTTACCCGGCAACCTCTAGCGTGGTGGGCAACGTAGGCCCGCCGCCCGGCGTGGAGATTTCGATGAACGAGCGAAGCAAGGATCAGGACCCGAAGCAGGGCGTGCAGGAAAGCCGCCAGGACAGGAAGCAGGACGATGTGGCCAAGCAGCGGCCGGGCCAGCGCGATCAACAGGTGCGTGATGCGCATTCGCGCAGCCCGCGCCGCAGGGACGGCGACCAGGAGCCGGCCTGAGCCGCCGGCGCTGAAAAGAAAAAACCCGTAGATCACGGAGATCTACGGGTTCTTCTGAATAGTGGTGGAGCCAAGGAGGATCGAACTCCTGACCTCGTCATTGCGAACGACGCGCTCTCCCAGCTGAGCTATGGCCCCACGGCAGGGCTTCAGTGTAGCGCTGCCTGCCGGGCTTGCCAAGCACCGGGCCGGGACGGCGACAGGCGAGGATCCACCGTCTTCCCATACTGATTCAGGCCAGGGCCTGGCGCAGCAGGGCGCCTGCGCGCTGAACCGCGATGCCGGTGGACGCGGCCACGGCCTGCAGGTGGATGCAGGCGTGAATCATCCCCGGCAGCCGCTCCAGCGTGCAGTCGACCCCCGCAGCCTGCAGGCGGTACGCGTACTGCTCGGCCTCGTCCCGCAACGGATCATGCTCGCAGCTGAGGACCGAGGCCGACGCCAATCCATGCAGTTCCGTTGCATGGGCGGGCGAGGCGAGAACCGGCGGCTGATCCAGATCACCCAGATAGGCCTGCCAGCAGCGCTGCATCAGTTCGGCACTGAGGTAGTAGCCAGTGGCGTAGTCGCGGTAGGAATCGCTGTCCATGCCGGCGTCCAGCGCCGGGTACAGCAGCACCTGATGGCGAGGCTGCGGCAGCCCGAGATCGCGCAGCAGCAGGCAGCAGGCGGCCGCCAGATTGCCACCGGCGCTGTCACCGCCGATGGCCAGCCGCTGCCGGTCCAGTCCGAGCAGTTCGGCGTTGGCCTGCAGCCACGACCAGGCGTCAGCAACGTCGTGCAGCGGTACCGGGAACGGATGTTCCGGCGCAAGCCGGTAGCCGACTGCCGCGACCACGCAGCCGCTGGCATTGGCCAGGGCGCGGCAGGGACCGTCGTAGACCGCCAGCGAACACTGGAACCAGCCCCCGCCATGGGCGAACAACAAGGCCGGCGCCGGTCCATCGGGCAGCCCTTCCGGTGTGTAAAGGCGGACTTCCAACGCGTGGCCGTCGCGTGCGATCACCGCATGTTCGATCACATGCGCAACCGGCTGCGGCGCACCCTGCAACGGTGGCAGCGCGCTCTCGCTGATCGCACGCAGCTCGCGCAGGTCCTCCGGCAGCGGATGGACCGCGATGGCATCGACGAACTGCTGCAGCGCCGGTTCAAGCTGCATGGCGCGCCTCCCGCAGGAACGGCAGCAGCTGGGCCAGGAACGCCTGCGGCGCTTCTTCCATGATGAAGTGGCCGCAGCCCGGCAAGATGCTGCCGCGCACGTTGTCGGCGTGCGGTTGCAGGGTCAGCATCGGCGCATCGGCGGTGGCGTGTTCGGCGCCGATCGCGAGCACCGGCATCGCCAGCCGGCGCTGCGCGCGCAGCTTGTTCTGGCGGATGGTCTCCGGAATCGCGCGGTACCAGGCGAAGCCGGCCCGCAGTGCGCCGGGGCGGCTGTAGGCGGCGATGTAGGTATCGGCGGCCACCGCATCGCGCCGGTACGACCAGCGGTCGAACATGAATTCCAGGTAGGCGCGTTCGCGTCCGCTGATGAGCGCCTCGGGCAGGTCGGTCACCTGGTTGAACATGAAGTGCCAGAGGAAGATGTTGTCGGCCGGTGCGGCGAAAATGCCGGGTTCCGGCGCGAGGCCGGGAATCACCGCTTCGGTGACCGCCAGCTGTCGCACCGCCTGCGGCTGGTCGCTGGCCAGCGCATAGGCGATCCACATGCCGATGTCGTGGCCGACCAGCTGATAGCGTGCGTGGCCGAGCGCCAGCATGGTCTGGTGCAGGATGGCGGCGGCGCTGCCGGTGTCGTAACCGTGGCTTGGGCGATCGGATTCGCCGATGCCCGGCGGATCCACGGCAATCGCTTCGAAGCCGGCCTCGGCCAGGGCGTGCAGCACGTGGCGCCAGGCGTACCAGGTCTGTGGCCAGCCGGGAATCAGCAGCACCGGCTCGCCGTGGCCGGCGGATACGCAATGCACGCGCTGGCCCTCGATGCGCAGGTAGTGGTGGCGCAGGGCGTCGTCGCCGGCAGCGCCAGCGGAAAGGGATGTGGTCATGGGGGAGTGCTCCGTTGGTGCTCAGGCGATGCCGAGCATCTGCTGCATCTGTGCGGTGCTGATGGGAGCACCGGCGAAGTCGTCGAAAATCTTGTCGGTGACCGGAATGATGTGGTCGCGGATGAACGCGGCACCTTCGCGCGCGCCGGCGTCCGGGTCCTTCAGGCAGCACTCCCATTCCAGCGTCGCCCAGCCCGGGTAGTCGTACTGGGCCAGCTTGGAGAAGATCGACTTGAAGTCGACCTGGCCGTCGCCCAGCGAGCGGAAGCGGCCCGCACGTTCGGTCCAGTCGGCATACCCGCCATAGATGCCCTGGCGGCCGCTGGGGCGGAACTCCGCATCCTTGACGTGGAACATGCGGATCAGCGGGTGGTAGATGTCCAGGTACTCCAGGTAGTCCAGCTGCTGCAGCACGAAGTGGCTGGGATCGAACAGGATGCGGCAGCGAGCGTGCTGGCCGACGCGTTCGAAGAAGCGCTCGAAGCTGGTGCCGTCGTGCAGGTCTTCGCTGGGGTGGATCTCGTAGCAGAGGTTGACGCCGTTGTCCTCGCAGGTATCGAGGATCGGCCGCCAGCGTCGTGCCAGTTCGTCGAATGCCGCATCGATCAGGCCCGGCGGGCGCTGCGGGAACGGGAACAGGTAGGGCCAGGCGAACGAGCCGGAGAAGGTGCCCATGTCCTGCAGGCCCAGCCGACGCGAGGCGCGGGCGGCAAGGTGCAGCTGCTGCTGCGCCCATTCGCTGCGGGCTTTCGGATTGCCGCGCACTGCTTCCGGTGCGAAGCCATCGCAGAGCTCGTCGTAGGCTGGATGCACGGCCACCAGCTGGCCGAGAAGGTGGGTGGTCAGTTCACTGACCTGCAGGCCGTGCGCGGCGAGGGTGCCGCGGATGTCGTCGCAGTAATCCTGGCTGCCGGCGGCAGTGGCCAGGTCGAACAGGCGCGCGTCCCAGGCCGGGATCTGCAGGGCCTTGAAACCGTGGCCGGCGGCCCACGCGGCGATGCCGGCAAGTGAGTTGAACGGGGCCTGGTCGCCGGCGAACTGCGCCAGGTGCAGGCTGGGGCCCCTGAGGGTCTGCATGTGTTGCTCCAATTGTTTGTCGGTCGACAAAGAATAGGGGCGGCTCTCGCGGTGGTCAACACCCGCGTTACACTGCGCGCCTCACTGGAGCAGGCAGGCAGATGGCAGGGCGACCGCGCGAATTCGACAGGGACCAGGCGTTGCGCAGGGCGATGCTGCTGTTCTGGCAGCACGGCTATGAAGGCACGTCGATGTCGGCACTGGTCGAAGCACTGGGCATCGCCTCTGCGCGCATCTACGCCGCGTTCGGCAGCAAGGAGCAGTTGTTCCGCGAAGCCGTTGCGCTGTACGAGGACGGCGAGGGCGGCTTCGCGCCGCGCGCGCTGGAGCAGGCGTCGCTGCGTGAGGCGATCGGTTCGATGCTGCGCGAGGCGGTGCTGACCTACACCCGGCGCGGGCGTCCGCATGGCTGCCTGGTGGTGTCTTCGGCCAGCAGCGTGTCGCCCGATGGCGAGGGCGTGCGGGACTGGCTGGCCAGCCATCGACGCCAGCGCACGGCGGCGATCATCGCGCGGCTGCAGCAGGCCCAGGCCGAAGGGCAGCTGGCCGGCGATGTGGCGGTGCAGGCGCTGGGCGATTACTTCGCCACGGTGCTGCACGGCATTTCGGTGCAGGCCCGTGACGGCATCAGCCGCGAGCGCCTGCTGGCGATGGTCGACGTGGCGTTGAGCCTGCTGCCCTGAGATCCAGGGTCAGAACCGTTTTCCCTTGGAAAACGGATCTGACCCCAGGCGCTGCCGGCTGACTGTGCCGAAACCGCTTGTTTCGCCGGGCCTGGGCGCCGCGCAACGAAATCGTAACAAATTGGGGGATAATGGCCGCTTGCGCAGTTCTCCTCCTTTTTTGCCGCCCGGCTCGCGCAGGCCGCACGGACGCCTCCTCAGAGCATTCCATGCCCTCCCATTCCGATTCCCGCCGCCTGTCGGGTATGTCGTCTTCCTTCGTTTCCTTCCGCCGCCACCCGCTGGCCCTGGCCTGTGCCGGCCTGGCCCTGGTCGGCAGCTTCGGTGCCGCCGCGCAGGACAGCGCGCCGACCCCGACTGGCCTGGACACGATCACCGTGACCGCTGAACACCGTGAGCAGAACCTGCAGGAAGTGCCGGTCTCGGTGGGCGTTGTGCAGGGCGAGCGCATGCGCGACTTCACCGCCGGCGGCGATGACACCCTGCTGGCACTGTCTGGCCGCGTACCGAGCCTGTATGCGGAAACCACCACCGGCCGCATCTTCCCGCGCTTCTACATCCGCGGCCTGGGCAACATCGATTTCTACCTGGGTGCCTCGCAGCCGGTGTCGATCATCCAGGACGATGTGGTGCTGGAGCACGTGGTGCTGAAGTCCAACCCGGTCTACGACGTGGACCAGGTGGAAGTGCTGCGCGGCCCGCAGGGCTCGCTGTTCGGCCGCAACACCACCGCCGGCATCGTCAAGTTCGACACCCTGAAGCCGACCCAGGACTACACCGGCCGCGTCAGCGCCAGCTATGCGACCTACAACAGCGTGTCGATCGACGGCGGCTTTGGTGGTCCGATCAATGATATCGCCTCGTTCCGCGTGTCGGCGCTGTACCAGCACCGCGACGACTACGTCGACAACACCTACAAGGGCCCGAGCGCCGACGGCACGGTCAGCCCGAAGAAGAACGCCATGGGCGGCTTCGATGACCGCAACGTGCGCGCGCAGCTGCTGCTGACCCCGAGCGACCAGTTCTCGATCCTGGCCTCAGCCCATGCCCGCGACTATGAAGGCACCTCGACCCTGTTCCTGCGCAGTGCGCTGACCAAGGGCTCCAACAAGACCGACGTGGCGCGCGACAAGGTGGCCTACGACGAAGCCGACAACAACCCGCAGGCCTACAAGACCTACGGCGGCTCGGTGAAAGCGCGCTACGACTTCGGCGCGATCGACTTCACCTCGATCACCGCCTATGAGACCACCTCCGGCTACAGCCGTGGTGACACCGACGGCGGCGCTGCGGTGAACTTCCCGGTCAACGGCGTGCCGAACGGCTACGGCCAGTCGATGGGCCGCATCCGCGACCTGGACCAGTGGACCCAGGAATTCCGCTTGGCCAGCCATGACGACAGCGCCCTGCAGTGGCAGGCCGGTGCGTTCTACTTCAACGGCAGCGACACCACCGACTTCTACCAGCGCGCGTGGTTCCTGCAGGGCGCGGCCCGCAACCCGAACAACTGGGTGCGCCTGCGCAACAAGAACACCTCCTGGGCCGGATTCGGCCAGCTGAGCTACGCCTTCACCGACAAGTTCACCATCACCGCCGGCCTGCGCCAGACCAGGGACGAGAAGCACACGCGTCTGCTGAAGACCGCCGATACCGCCGCCGGCGTGGTGACCTACAAGGGCCGCACCGACGTCAGGATGTCCGACACCACCCCGAGCTGGGATCTGAGCGCGATGTACCAGATCACCCCGGACGTGAGCGTCTACGCCAAGGTCGCGCGTGGCTTCCGTGGCCCGACCATCCAGGGCCGTTCGGCGGTGTTCAATGCCGATTTCACTACCGCCGATTCCGAGACGATCCTGTCCTGGGAAGCGGGCGTGAAAAGCAGCCTGTGGGACAACCGCCTGCGCCTGAATGCCACCGCGTTCACCTACACCGTCAACGACATCCAGCTCAACGGCAACGATTCGGATGGCAACGGCGTCCTGTTCAACGCCGACAAGGCCAAGGCCTACGGCTTCGAAGCCGACATGGAGCTGCGCCCGATCCCGAACCTGACCCTGAGCGCCGGCCTGAGCCTGTTGCACAGCGAGATCAAGGACAAGCGCGTGTACGCGCAGGTCTGCGGCCTCAATGGCCAGGTGGTGTGCACGGTCAATGACCCGACCATCAAGGTCGGTGCCAACACTTTCGCGCAGATCGACGGCAACCCGCTGCCGAACGCGCCGAAGTACAACGTCAACCTGGCCGCCCGCTATGACTTCCCGGTCAGCGATGCCGGCACCATGTTCGTCTCCACCGACTGGAACAAGCAGGGTTACACCAGCTTCGTGCTGTACGACAGCAAGGAGTTCAACTCCAAGGGTGACTTCGAGGGTGGCCTGAAGATCGGCTACTCGGGCAACTACGGTGCCTACGAAGTGGCGCTGTTCGCGCGCAACATCACCAACGAGAAGAACCTCAAGGGCGTGATCGAGAACTACATGGCCGCGGTCTACAACGAGCCGCGCACCGTCGGTGTCTCGCTGAACATGAACTGGTAATTCCAGCCGTCCGTGTTTCGGAAACGGCGCTCCTGGAGCGCCGTTTTTCGTGGGCCGTGCTAAGGTCCTGCCCTGTGTTGAAAGGATCTCGACCATGCTTGATGCGCTGTACCAGACCTATTCCGATGCCAGCGCCGGCGCAGAGCTGCAGGCGCGCTGCCGCGAGCAGGTGGTGTCCTGGCGTTGGGCCAGCCACTCGATGGCCTTCGTGGTGCCGTTCATGCGCGAAGAGCACGGTGGGCCGCTGCCGCGCTGGATCGCCGATACCAAGGCCGATCCCGCCAGGCATGTCCACCATGGGTTTGATGCGCAAGGGCGGATCATCCTGGAGTGCGAGCCCAATGGCAGCCTGTCGGTCTGGCTGCATCTGGCGGACGTCCGGCAGCAGTTCTCGTTCCACAACTCGGGCAGCCTCGGCTCGATCACCCAGTTCCGCGAATCCGGTGGACGCCTGCAGGAACTGCAGCTGGCGGCCGAGGGTCGTGGCTTCACCGAGCACTACGAGTGGGAAGGCGAGCGCCTGCAGCGGGTGCTGATCGAGAACCGCGGCGACGGCCGGCGCACCTGGTGGTGCCAACGCCTGCATGACTATGACGATGACGGCCAGTTGCAGCGAATGACGCTGGAGTACCTGGACCGCAGGAAGCGCCGCAAGGGCGACGCGCAGCTGCTCTATCTGCGGCCCAGGAAGGGAGAAACGCTGGCGACGGTCAGCGCGCAGGTGCAGCACCTGTTGCAGGAGTCACTCGCCGATGCGTTGCCACGCATCCCTCAGGAAGAGCCGCTGTACTGCCTGCTGCTGTGCTTCACCGGGGAAGACGTGCCGGCGGCCTGGCCGCCGTTCCTGGTCTGGGGCCGGCAGTCGCATCGTGAGCAGGTCCTGGCACGTGGCGAGGATGTGGCCTATTACCTGTGGGCACCGGATGAGATCCGCCAGGCGCAGGGCGGGTCCTGCGAACGCTGGTTCGATGCGCCCGCGCTGGTGCAGGCGTGCGCCCGCCACAACCAGTACATGGCACTGCGGCAGAGTCCGGCCTCGGCGATGCAGGTGCTGAAGAAAGTGGCCGCGTGGCTGGACGAGCCGGAACAGCGCAGGCAGCTGCGGACCACCGATGATTTCGTGGTGGCGGTGGCAGACAACACCGGCAGTGTCGATCCGTTGCCGGCCCTGCGGCGGGCACTGGCGCCCGAGCGCTGGGCGCTGCTGAAAACGCGCGGCTACGTTTGACGCTGGCGCGGCCCGCCCCGGGCCGCCCTTTGCTGTTGCCTCAGGCCGCAGTGAGGCCGCTGTGCTGTGTGCGCCGGGGGCGGCTCCACTGCGCTGGCGCCGGATGTGCCCGGCGCCTGCCGAAATCAGCGTGCGGGCAGCAGTGCCTGCAGCCGCGATTCCAGTTCCTGCTGGCGCCAGCCGGCCAGCGCGGCGGGCCATTGGCGGCGTTCCAGATAGCTTTCCAGGTGCTTGCGCGAGGCCAGCACGCCGTCCGGCAGGCCCAGTTCGCGGCTGCGTTCGGCCACCGCATCCTGCAGCTTCTTCAGGGCCTGCTTGTTGCTGTCATTGGCCGGCAGCGCCAGCGGGGCATCGGCCTCATCAGCCAGCGGCGTGTCCAGCGCCTGCCAGATCGCTGCGGCGAGCTTGCGCGGTGCTTTCGGGAACTGCTCGAACAGCTTGCCCAGCCCGTCCGCATCGGCCGGTGGCGTGCGTGCGAGGGTGGCGGCCAGTTCGTTGTCCAGGATCCAGCTGCGCGGCCGGTCGCTGCTGCGCGCCTGTACGTCGCGCCAGCGCAGCAGGCGAAGCAGGCGACGCTGTGCGGCGGCATCGAGGAACTGCGCCGAGCGCATCGCCAGGTGGGGCCAGCGATCCTCATCGTTGGCGACGCTGGCCAGCAGGCGCTCGCCATCGTCATGCAGCCACTGCTGTCGCCCCAGCGCCTGCAGCCGGGCATCGATGGCGTCATGCAGGGCGAACAGGTGCTCGACATCGTCGGCGGCATACTGCAGCTGCGACTCGGACAATGGCCGGCGCATCCAGTCCGAACGGGTCTCTCCCTTGGCCAGGGTCACGCCGGTGATTTCCGCCACCAGCTTCTGGTAGCCCATGCCACCGCCGATGCCGGCCAGTGCAGCGCCGATCTGAGTGTCGAACAGGGGGCGCGGCAGCACGCCGCAGGCCCACTTGAAGGCGACCAGGTCTTCGCTGGCGCTGTGCATCACCTTGGTGATCGATTCGTCGGCCAGCCACGGCGCCAATGCGTCGGTCATGCCGGGAATCAGCGGGTCGATCAGCAGAATGTCCTGTCCGACCGCCATCTGCACCAGCGCCAGCTGCGGCCAGAAGGTCCGTTCACGGATGAATTCGGTGTCCAGGCCGATGCGGGCCGGGCGCTGCTGGAAGTACGCATCCAGCTCGGCGGGGGTGGTGATCCAGGTTGCCACGGGTCAGGGCCTACTACTCGGGTTTGCTCAGGCAGGGGAGAATAGCCTAACGTCGGTCCGCATCCGTGCCGAAGGAGACTGTGCTTGCGTTTTTCGTTGTCGCCCGTGCTGTGCACCGCCCTGGCAGTGGCCTTGGCCGGCTGCACGCCGTCGCCGCCGGCGACTGCGGAGCGGGCGGCCGGCGGCGATGCACGCCCGGCCCAGGACAGCAACACCGGCACGGCACCACCACCGGGGCTGGGCAGCGTAACCATTGCCGGCGAGGACGCCGCAGAGAATGTTCAGCAGTGGACACCGCCGCGCGTGGACCGGGAAGGGCGCAGCCTGGCCCAGTTGCGCCGTGCGGCCGAGCAGGCGTTCACCCAGGGGCGGCTTTATGAGGATGCCGACGCAGCCATTCCGCTGTGGCTGGCAGTGCAGGAGGAAGACCCGGATGACCGCCAGGCGCGGCAGGGCCTGCAGCGTGCACGCCAGCGCCTGCAGCAGCAGGCCGACCAGTTGCTGGTGCGCCCGCTGAAGCAGCGCGAGGCCCTGGCCGAGGCGAGCCGCCAGGCGCTGGTGCTGCTGACCCTGGCACCCAATGATGACAAGGTGCGCGCCCTGCAGGGACGGGTGGAACGGGCCCAGCGCGTGGTCGCCTACAACCGCGAGGGCGAAGAGGACCTGCGCTCGGACCGGATCGGCGAGCAGGGGGACGGTGCGATCGGCAGCTTCCGCGAGGCGCTGGCGCTGGACGAGCACAACAGCCGGGCGCGGCAGGGTCTGGCGGCGGCAGAAAGTGGGCTGATCCGTCGCGCCGAGGACGCCGCGCGTGCCCGCGACTTCGCCAGCGCAGGCAGCTGGCTGGCCGAGGCGAGCAAGGTCCGCGATTCGTCGCCGACCATTGCCGATGCGTTTGAGCGTATCGAGCAGATTCGCTCGGACACGCTGCTGCGCCTGCGCGACGACGGCCTGCGCGACCTGGCCACGCCGCAGGGCCTGAAACCGGCGCGGGAGAAGCTGGCCGAGGCACTGCGCATCGGCCTGCCGGGCGATGCGGTGGTGGCCCAGTTGCGCGAGCGCATCGACCTGGCCACGCACTACGGCAGCTTCCGCCCGGGCCAGGTGTTCAGTGATGCGATGCGCGATGGTGGACGCGGCCCGCAGATGGTGGTGGTGCCACACGGAGGATTCCAGATGGGCGCCGGCGACGCCGAGCCGGGCTCGGCCGATTCCGAGCGGCCTTCGCATTACGTGCGCTTTGACCGAGGCTTCGCGATGGCGATCACCGAGGTCACCGTCAGCGATTTCGAGCGGTACGTAAAAGCGACCAACGCGCGGCCCCGGGCCACCCGCCGTGGTCATTCGGTGGTGTACGACGAGCGCAGCGGCAACTTCATCCGGCGTAGTGGCGTTGATTGGCGCTCGGACTACGATGGCGGCCGCGCGCTGGGCAACTCGCCGGTCATGCACGTCAGCGTGCGTGATGCCGAGAACTACGCGGCGTGGCTGTCCGAGCAGACCGGGCGCAGCTACCGGCTGCCGAGCGAAGCTGAATTCGAATATGCACTGCGCGCCGGCAGCAGTGGCCGTTACCCGTGGGGAGATGCCGGCACACCTCCCCCCGGCAGCGGCAACTTCACCGGCAGCAAGGATGCATCGCCCTCGGGCCGACATTGGCACAACGCCTTCATCGGCTATGGTGATGGCTGGTGGGGGCCGGCACCGGTGGCCAGCTTCCAGGCCAATGCCTTCGGCCTGCATGACATGGCGGGCAACCTGAGCGAGTGGGTGGCCGACTGCTGGCATGCCAGCTACCGGCGTGCGCCGTCCGATGGCGTGGCCTGGTTCAACCCGGGGTGCCGCTCGCGGGTGATTCGTGGCGGTAACTGGGCCAACGCGCCCGAGCAGACCCGTGCCGCCTGGCGGCAGTCGCAGGATTCGGATACGACCAACGCGCGCATTGGTTTCCGGCTGGTGCGCGGTATCTGATCGTCGCGCGGCTTCACCTGCTGCAGGCGCCGGCGCACTAAGATTGCGCCGTGCCCGCCGGCCGGCGGGGCCTGCCGGAAGACCGCCCGATGCGCAACGATCCCTTTTCCCGCTCGCCACAAGGCCCGCAACGGCGCGGCCTGTTCGGCAACATCCGCTGGTGGGTGCTGCTGCTGGCCGCCGGTTATGCCGCGTTCTACTGGTTTTCCAACCGCACGGTGGATCCCTATACCGGCGAGAAGGTGATGATCGACAGCAGCCTGGACGCGCGCCAGGAAACCGCGCTGGGCCTGCAGGCCTACCAGCAGATCCTGTCGCAGGAGCCGCCGATGGATCCGAACGCGCCGATCGCGCGCGACGTGCGTGACATCGCGCAGCGACTGATTGCCAAGGTGGATGTGGTGGAGACCGCGCTGGCGCAGGAGCATGGCGTGCAGCCGGCGCACTTCGCGCGTGATTTCCAGTGGGAAGTGAACGTCATTCCGTCCGAACAGGCCAATGCGTTCTGCCTGCCTGGCGGCAAGATGGCGGTCTATACCGGGCTGGTGCCGGTGGCGCGCACCCGCGATGCAATGGCGGTGGTGATGGGCCACGAAATCGCCCATGCGCTGCTGCGCCACGGTGCGCAGCGCATGGCGCAGCAGAAGCTGACGCAGATCGGGCAGGTGGCCGGCGCCGCCAGCGGCATGGATGCGCAGCAGCAACAGATGATGATGTCAGCGATGGGCTACGGCTACCTGCTGCCCTATGCGCGCAGCCACGAGACGCAGGCCGACGAAGTGGGGCTGATGCTGGCGGCAGCAGCGTGCTTCGATCCCCGCGAGGCGGAGCCGCTGTGGCAGCGCATGGGCCAGGCCAGCGGGGGGCAGTCGCCGCCGGAGTTCGCCTCCACCCATCCCAATCCCGGTACCCGCATCCAGAACCTGCAGGCGCTGATGCCGAAGGCACTCGAGTACCGGCAGACGTTCTGCGAGCAGGCAAAGTAGGGTGGTGTTCGGCAGGGCTGCGCCCTGCACCTGCCGAAGCAACAGCAACAGCAACAGCAACAGCAACAGCGTGCATTCCGTGGGATGGCGGGGTGGGTCCGGTTGCGGGGGCCGCTGCAAGTACCCCTCCGGGGACCGGCCCAGCCGCTGGCGGCTGTGCGTTCGGGCGCTTGCGAAGCAATGCTTCGCAAGCAAAGCGCCCTCACCCATGTAAGCTCGGTCGCCGCTTGCTCGTGTGCGCAGTCCTTCGCACACGGCAAGACCGGGGTTGGGCGTCCTGCCCAACCCGCCCGAGGCATGCCTCGGGCCCATGCGGCTCACGCCCCCGCAACCGGACCCACCCCGCCTTCGACAGATTCTCGCGATCTGTCGGAATGGCGTGGGGTCAGATCCGTTTTCCTACGGAAAACGGATCTGACCCCGAATTGATTCGATATCTGGCAGAGATTCATCCACGCATGGCGTGGATCTACCCGATCGCGGAAAACTGTCAGAGGTGGAGCGGTGCCGGAGTGCGGGGTGTCAGCCGCATGGATGCGGCTGCCAAGCCCCCATGGACGGGTTTACGGCGTCCCCGCACTCCGGCACCGCCCCGCCATCCCACGGAATGCCTGCTTTTGACGTTGGCGTTGCTTTGGCTTGAAGCCTCTGCAGGTGCAGGGCGCAGCCCCGCCGAACACCCCTTACTTGACCTGCACGTCGATCACGCCGTCGCCGACGCGGGCCTGCAGGGCGTCACCGGACTGTACCTGATCAAGCTTTCGCACCAGCGTACCGTCATCGCTGCGGGTCAGGATGCTGTAGCCACGCGCCACAGTCGCCAGCGGGCTGACTGCTTCAAGTGAACGCGCCAGTCCGCGCAGTCGCAGTGCATCGCGCTCCAGCAGGCGCTGCATCGCGGCCTGCGGCCGCCCGCGCAGGGCAGCCAGACGGCGCTGCATCGCATCGAGCTGGCGCTGCGGATGGTGCCCGCGCAGCACTGCCGCCGCATGACGCAGGCGCGCGGCACGGCGCTCCTGCTGCTGGTTGAAGGCGGCATGCAGGCGCCGGCCCAGATCCAGCTGGCGTCGGCGCAACACGTCCAGCCGCGCCTGCGGGCTCTGGGCGTTCAGGCGCAGCAGGGCGCGGTCAGCGCGCTGCATGGCCTGCTGCATCGCATGCCGTTGCAGCTGCACCATGCGCGCGGCGGTGCGGCGCAGGCGCAGGGCCAGTTCGCGCTGGTCCGGTACCAGCAGTTCGGCAGCCACCGACGGTGTCGGTGCGCGCAGGTCGGCGGCGAAATCGCTGAGGCTGAAGTCGGTTTCGTGCCCCACCGCAGAAACCACCGGGGTGCGGCTGGCGGCGATCGCGCGGGCCAGTGCTTCATCGTTGAAGGCCCAAAGGTCTTCCAGCGAACCGCCACCGCGGGTCAGCAGGATGACGTCGTAGCGGCCGCTGGCATCGGCGGCCTGCAGCAGGCGGGTGATCTGCGCAGCAGCCGTGCTGCCCTGGACCAGGGTCGGCAGCAGGTCCACTTCCAGCAGCGGGAAGCGGCGGCCGAGCACGCTCAGCACGTCGCGCACGGCGGCACCGGTGGGCGAGGTGATCACCGCCAGGCGCTGTACATGGGCCGGCAGCGGGCGCTTGCGTGCCGGGTCGAACAGGCCTTCGGCGTCCAGCCGTGCCTTCAGTTCCTCGAACGCACGGCGCAACGCGCCTTCGCCGGCTTCCTCCATGTGGTCGAGCACCATCTGGTACTCGCCTCGTGCGTCGTACAGCGTCACCTTGCCACGGACCAGCACGCGCATGCCTTCGCGCGGCACGAATTTCAGGTACTGCGCCTTCATCCGGAACATCGCCGCGCGCAGCTGGGCGCGCGCATCCTTCAGGGTGAAGTACAGGTGCCCGGAAGCAGGCCGCGCCACGCTGCCGAGCTCGGCCTCGACCCAGATCGCCGGGAAGCTGCCTTCCAGCAGGTCGCGGGCCAGGGTGTTGAGCTGGCTGGGGGTGAGGATGTCGTTGTTGCGTGGCTGCATGGGAACGGCGTGCGGCAGGTGGAACGGGCGCTCAGGATCGCACGTCAGCGCGGGGCGTGCTGGGCCAGCGCCCACTGCACGTGCTCGCGCACCAGCGGCGAGGGGTCGTCGATGCGGGTGTGCAGCGCGGCCAGGGCCTCGGCCGAGGCCGGCGCATTGCCCAGCGCCACCGCGATGTTGCGCAGCCAGCGCTCATGTCCGCTGCGGCGGATCGGGCTGCCTTCGGTGCGGCGCAGGAACTCGGCTTCGTCCCAGGCGAACAGCTGGTCCAGGCGCGCGGTATCGAGGTTGTTGCGCGCGCGGAAATCGGCCTCGTCGGTGCGCTTGGCGAACTTGTTCCAGGGGCAGACCAGCTGGCAATCGTCGCAACCGTAGATACGGTTGCCCATCAACGGCCGCATGTCCTCGGGAATGGCGCCGTCATGCTCGATGGTCAGGTAGGAAATGCAGCGTCGCGCGTCGAGTCGTTGCGGGCCGGTGATCGCGCGGGTGGGGCAGACATCGATGCAGCGCGTGCAGGTGCCGCAGTGCGCGCTGGCCGGCGTGTCGATCGGCAGCGGGATATCGATGTAGATCTCGCCGATGAAGAACCACGAGCCACCGTGCCGATCAATCAGGCAGGTGTGCTTGCCGATCCAGCCGAGCCCGGCATTGCGTGCCAGCGCACGTTCCAGCACCGGTGCCGAATCGACGAATACGCGGTAGCCCAGCGGCGCCACTTCATCGTTGATCTGCGTGGCCAGCTTCTGCAGGCGGTTGCGCATCAACTTGTGATAGTCGCGGCCCAGCGCGTAGCGCGCCACATAGGCGCGGCCCGGGTCGGCCAGGGTGGCCCAGGCTTCGGTATCGTCCTTGTGGCTGTAATCCATGCCGACCGAAATCACCCGCACCGTGCCCGGCAGCAGTTCGGCCGGTCGCGCGCGCAGCGTGCCGTGGCGCGCCATCCAGTCCATCGTGCCGTACAGGCCCTGGCCCAGCCAGTCGGCCAGGTGCGCTTCGTCCTCGCCCAGCTCGATGCCGGCAATGCCGCAGCGCTGGAAGCCATGCGCGCGGGCCAGTTCGCGGATGCGCAGTACGGCCTGGGCCGGATCGACAGGGGCGGGGACGAGGGACATGTGTACCAGTATAAAATCCCGGCATGCCCGATCTTTCTCTTCTGTTGGACACCGCCGCCGCGCGCACACTCGATGCACGCGCCTCGGCGCTGGCCGGTGACGGTGGCTGGGGCCTGATGGCGCAGGCCGGTCTGGCCGGCTGGCAATGCCTGCTGCAGCAGTGGCCCGAGGCCCGCGCGCTGTGCGTGCTGGCCGGCGCCGGCAACAACGGCGGCGATGGCTACGTGCTGGCCACCCATGCGCTGCGGTCGGGGCGCCCGGTGCAGGTGGTCACGCTGCCCGGCAAGGCGCCTGCCACAGCGCTGGCCAGGCAGGCCGCGGCGGACTTTGCAGCGGCAGGAGGCTGCGTTGTCGCCTTCGAAGGCCAGCTGCCGTCGGCCGAGGTGTATGTGGACGCGTTGTTCGGGCTTGGCCTGGACCGGGCGCCGGCGGGCGAGGCGCTGGCGCTGATCGAGGCGCTCAATCACGCAATGATACCGGTGCTGGCGCTGGACGTGCCCAGTGGCGTCGACGCCGATAGCGGTCGCGTGCCGGGCGTGGCGGTGAAGGCCGACGTCACGCTGCAGTTCATTGCCTGCCACCGTGGCCTGTACACCGGCGATGCGCTGGATCACGTGGGCCAGCGCCGGTTGGCGCCGCTGGACGTGCCTGATGCCGCCTGGGAAGGCATTGCCGCCCGTGCGCAGCGCTGGACGGCTGAGCGTCTGCCGGCGCTGTTGCCGCCGCGCCGGGCCAATACCCACAAGGGTGAGTCCGGCCACGTGCTGTGCATTGGCGGCAACCACGGCAGCGGCGGTGCGGTGATGCTGGCCGCCGCTGCCGCGCTGCGCGCAGGTGCCGGTCTGGTCAGCGTCGGCAGCCGTCGCGATCATGTAGCACCGTTGTTGGCGCGCCTGCCCGAGGCGATGAGCCACGCGCTGGAAGACGGCGACGCGCTGCCCGCGCTGCTGGACAGGGCCAGGGTGGTGGCGATCGGCCCCGGGCTGGGCCAGGACGAATGGGCGCGGGCGCTGTCTGCGCGGGCGCTGGCCTGTGGCAAGCCGCTGGTGGTTGATGCCGATGCGCTGAATCTGCTGGCGCAGGACCCGCATGCGCTGCACGAGGCCATCCTTACCCCGCATCCGGGCGAAGCCGCGCGCCTGCTGGGCTGCAGCACCGCCGACATCCAGGCCGACCGTTATGCCAGCGCGCAGGCGCTGGCCGAACGCTTCCACGCCGTGGTGGTACTGAAGGGCGCAGGCAGCATCGTGGCCGCGCCCGGGCAGTTGCCGCGGCTGATCGCTGCCGGCAACCCCGGCATGGCCGTCGGTGGCATGGGCGACCTGCTCACCGGCATCATTGCCAGTCTGCGTGCGCAGGGCCTGTGTGCGTTCGATGCCGCCGCCGCCGGCGCGCTGTTGCACGCACTGGCAGGCGATGCCGCTGCTGCCGAGGGCGCGCGCGGCCTGCTCCCTACCGACCTGCTGGCGCCGCTGCGGCGACTGGCCAACCCGGAACACGCTCGATGATTGACTTCTTCCTTGCTGACAGCGATGCCACCGAACGGCTGGGGCAGTGGCTGGCGGCCAGCCGGCCGCCGCAGGCGCTGGTCGAACTGCGCGGCGACCTCGGTGCCGGCAAGTCCACCACCGCCCGTGCCCTGTTGCGCGCGCTGGGCGTGCAGGGGGCGATCCGAAGCCCCACCTACACGCTGGTCGAGCGCTATCCACTGGCAAGCGGCGGCGAGGCATGGCACCTGGACCTGTACCGGATCGGCCAGGCCGGCGAGCTGGATTTCCTCGGCCTGGACGAGGGCAGCGCGGTGCTGTGGCTGGTCGAATGGCCCGAGCGCGGTGCCGGCGCGCTGCCGCCGACCGACCTGGTGGTGACGCTGGCGATCGAGGGGCAGGGCCGTCGTGCCCGTCTCACTGCAGCAAGCGACATCGGTCATGAATGGCTGCGGCGGCTCCCACAAGGGGGCGACTTGCAGGCCATTTCTGCCGGTTGACGAGAACAAACACCGGCAGGTTACGGATTATTAAGGAAAAAGGTGTTGCATTCCGTTCAGCGCGGTGATTGAATCCTGAGCCATGCGCCCGGGGAACCGTCTCATTGCCATCTGTGCCGCCGTCGGACTGGGTCTGGCGAGCGTCAGTGCGTGGGCGGGTGAAGTCCGCCAGGTCCTGCTGAACACCGGTGCCACCGGCACCCGCGCGGAGATCTCGCTGGTCGGCAGCGGCGGCTACAAGACGCTGTCGCTGGCAGGCCCGAACCGTCTGGTGGTCGATTTCCCCGACTCCAGCGCCATCCGCAACCTGAAGATGCCGGCCGCGCAGGGCGTGGTCACGGCGGTGCGCACCGGACAGCCGGTGCCGGGCACCTTCCGTGTCGTTTTCGACCTCGCTGAATCGGTGGCGCCGTTCCGCCCGCAGATGCAGCGCGAAGGCAATGAATCCAAGCTGGTGATCGAGTGGCCGGGCGATGGCCCGGCCGTGGCTGCCCAGCGTCCGGCACCGACACCGCAGGCGCCGGCTGCCGCACCGGCCCCGACCCCGGCCGAAAGTGCGCAGTCGCGTACCGATGCCGCACGCGCCACTGCGCTGCTGACCGCACAGGTGCAGCAGCAGGCCAGTGCCACCGCAGCAGCGCCCGCCGCGCCGACGCCGGCACCGTCCACGACGCCGGTCCAGGTCGCCGCGGCAGGCACTACGGCCAGCAGTACGCCTCCGTCTTCGCCGGCCGCAATCCTCGCCGGCCAGCGCACCGCCGCCGTGGTGAGCACGCCGCCGGCAACCGTTCCCGCGCCGGCGCCAGCGGCGCCGGTTGAAGCGCCGCGCCCGGCAATGCCCAGCGACGCCTCGCGCATCCGCATGCAGCCGGGCATGCGCCATCTGGTGGTGGCGATCGATCCCGGCCACGGGGGCCAGGATCCGGGCGCGATCGGCCCGACCGGCAAGCGCGAGAAGGACGTCACTTTGGCGGTGGCCCGCGAACTGGCCCGCCAGGTCAACGCCACGCCCGGCCTGAAGGCCTACCTGACCCGCGACAGCGACGTTTTCATCCCGCTGCCGATGCGTGCGCAGAAGGCGCGTGCGAACAAGGCCGACATCTTCATCTCGATCCACGCCGATGCCGCCGAAAACCGCTCTGCGACCGGTTCGTCGGTGTATGTGCTGTCGACCAAGGGCGCGTCTTCGCAGCGTGCACGCTGGCTGGCGGACAAGGAAAACGCGGCCGATCTGGTCGGCGGCGTGCGCCTGCAGCAGACCGAAGGCACGCTGGCCAACGTCCTGCTGGATCTGGCCCAGAGCGGCTACATGAAGGCCTCCGAAGATGCTGCCGGCCATGTGCTGGGTGGCCTGAAGCGGATCGGCAACAACCACAAGCCGAACATCGAACGTGCCAACTTCGCGGTGCTGCGCACCTCGGACATGCCGGCGATGCTGGTGGAAACCGCGTTCATTTCCAACCCGGATGAAGAGCGCCGCCTGATCGACCCGGCCTACCAGCGCAAGATCGCCGGTGCCGTGCTCGATGGCGTGCATACCTTCTTCAGCCGGCAGCCGCCGCCGGGGACGTTGTACGCGGCGCGCGCGCAGGCCGAGATCGACGCAGCCGGCACCATGGCCGGCGGCAGCAAGTAACCCGCCGGAGGGCGGGTTACTGCTTTCTGTAGAGTCGACTGTTAGTCGACTACGCGCGCAGCGCGGGGTTTTTCGCTGTCCGGCCAGGAGCAGTCGACTGACAGTCGACTCTACCTGCGGCGCCTCCGTTATCATCCCCGCATGACGTCTGCTAGCCATCCGCGCCCGATCCGGCCCCTGCCGGAAATCCTGATCAACCAGATCGCCGCCGGCGAAGTGGTTGAGCGTCCCGCGTCGGTAGTGAAGGAGCTGGTCGAGAATGCGATCGATGCCGGCGCCAGCCGCGTCGACATCGATCTGGAAGAGGGCGGTGTGCGCCTGATCCGCATCCGTGACAATGGCAGCGGCATCGCACCGGAGCAGCTGCCGCTGGCGGTATCGCGCCACGCCACCAGCAAGATCGCCGACCTGGACGATCTGGAATCGGTGGCAACGCTGGGGTTCCGCGGTGAAGCGCTGCCTTCGATCGCCTCGGTCAGCCGCTTCACCCTGGCCTCGCGCCGCGCGCATGATGAGCACGGCTCCGCGCTGCAGATCGAAGGCGGCAAGATCGGTGAGGTCACCCCGCGCGCGCACGCGCCGGGTACCACGGTGGAAGTGCGCGAGCTGTTCTACAACGTGCCGGCGCGACGCAAGTTCCTGCGCGCCGAGCGCACCGAGCTGGGCCACATCGAAGAATGGCTGCGGTCATTGGCGCTGGCGCGCCCGGACGTTGAACTGCGCGTGTCGCACAACGGCAAGGCCTCGCGCCGCTACAAGCCGGGCGATCTGTATTCCGATGCGCGGCTGGCCGAGACGCTGGGCGAGGACTTCGCCAACCAGGCCGTGCGCGTGGACCACAGCGGTGCCGGCCTGCGCCTGCACGGCTGGATCGCGCAGCCGCACTATTCGCGGGCCAGTGCTGATCAGCAGTATCTGTACGTCAACGGCCGCTCGGTGCGTGATCGCAGCGTCGCCCATGCGGTGAAGATGGCCTACGGCGACGTGCTGTACCACGGCCGCCAGCCGGCGTACGTGCTGTTCCTGGAGCTGGATCCGACCCGCGTCGACGTCAATGTGCACCCGGCCAAGCATGAGGTGCGTTTCCGTGATGCGCGGCTGGTCCACGACTTCGTCTACCGCACCCTGAAGGATGCGCTGGCCGAGACCCGTGCCGGTGTGTCCGCGCAGGAGATCGGCGCCGGCGCTGCGCACCCGGCCGACAGCGCCGCAGCACCCATGCCCTCGGGCGTGGGCGCATCCGGCTTCGGCCTGGTCCGCGGGCCTGCGCCCGGTGCCGGTGCGGGCGGCGGCGGTGGTGGTGGTTTCTCCGGCTGGCGCCCGCAGCAACCGTTGGGGTTGCAGGTGGCCGATGCGCCAGCGGCTTATGCAGCGCTGTACGCCACGCCGGCCGGTGCCGAGCGCGCAGCACCGTTGCCGCCGATGCCCAGCGAGAACGGTCTGCCGGTCACCCGTGCCGATGCAGGCGTGCCGCCGCTGGGCTATGCGATCGCGCAGTTGCATGGCATCTACATCCTGGCCGAGAACGCCGAAGGCCTGATCGTGGTCGACATGCATGCCGCGCACGAACGCATCGGCTATGAACGCCTGAAGAATGCGCACGATGGCATCGGCCTGCAGTCGCAGCCACTGCTGGTACCGATCACGCTGGCGGTTGGCGAGCGCGAGGCCGACACCGCGGAGAGTGAAGCTGAAACGCTGGCCGCGCTCGGCTTCGAAGTGACCCGTGCCGGCCCGGGTGCGCTGCACGTACGCAGCCTTCCGGCACTGCTGGCCCATGCCGAACCGGAAGGGTTGCTGCGCGATGTGCTGACCGATCTGCGCGAACACGGCCAGAGCCGCCGCGTGGCCAGCGCGCGTGACGAACTGCTGTCGACCATGGCCTGCCACGGCGCGGTGCGCGCCAACCGGCGCCTGACCGTGCCGGAAATGAACGCGCTGCTGCGCGACATGGAAATCACCGAACGGTCCGGCCAGTGCAACCACGGCCGACCGACCTGGGCCCGTTTTTCGCTGGCGGAGATCGACCGCTGGTTCCTGCGCGGACGTTGAGGGGAGGATCGATGCGCAACTGGGGAATGAGTGGCCTGTTGGTCGCCTGGATGTTGGCCGCCTGCAGCCCGGCGACACCACCGGCGCCGGCTGCAGTGGAGGATCCGGCATTCGCCGCCGCGCAGCAGCAGTGGCGCGTGGCGCGTTATCAGGATCTGACCCGGGCCGATGGCTGGACGGCGCTGGTGGGCCTGCATTGGCTGCAGAACAAGTCGCATTTCGTCGGCAGCGGGGCCACCAATGGCATCCGCCTTGCGGTCGGTCCGGGCAAACTGGGCCTGTTGCGCCGCGAGGGCAGCCAGTGGTGGTTCACGCCGGAAGCGGGCGCCGAGGTCAGCCATGACGGGCAACCGGTGCGCGGACGCATCCGGGTCGACACCGACAAGGATCCGCAGCCGACCCTGCTCGCCTTCGATGGCGGCAAGGGCCAGCTCAGCATCATCCGCCGTGGTCCGCGTGATGCACTGCGGGTGAAGCATGCCGACGCACCTGCGCGCCGCGATTTCGCCGGCCTGCAGTACTGGCCGGGTGGCGCTGACTGGCAGGTGCAGGCGCGCTTCATCGCGCATCCGCCGGGCAAGACCCTGCCCATCGTCGACATCACCGGCTTGACCACGCAGATGCCCAATGCCGGCGCCGTCGAGTTCGAGCGGGAAGGGCGCCGCTGGCGGCTGGAGGCGATCGGTGCCCCCGGCCAACCGCTGTTCCTGATCTTCGCCGACCGTACCAGCGGCCGCGGCAGTTATCCGGCCGGTCGCTACCTGGATACCGATGCGCCGGCGGCCGACGGCACGGTGCGCATCGATTTCAACCATGCTTACAACCCTCCCTGCGCGTTCACCGCCTACGCGACCTGCCCGCTGGCGCCGCCGGAAAACCGGCTCGACCTGCGCGTGGAAGCGGGCGAGAAGGCCTACCACCTGCCTGAAGGAGAAGGCTGAGATGCCGATCAGACACCTGTTCCGCGTCACGTTGTTGCTGGCGGCCTGCGCAATCGCACCGCTGGCCCCGGCCCGTGATGCGCCGGTCACCTCTGCTGCGGCCGCAACCGCGGCCAAGCCGCCGGTACCGTTGCTGTGGAAAGTGACCGGCCCGGGTGACTCCCGCCTCTACCTGCTCGGTTCCTTCCACCTGCTGAAGCCGCAGGACTACCCGTTGTCGCCCGATGTCGAGCAGGCGTTCGAGGCCTCGCAGCGGGTGGTGTTCGAACTGTCGCCGGAAGACATGCAGTCGCCACAGCTGGCCAGCCGCATGGTGCAGGCAGCGGTCCGCACCGATGGCAGCGAGCTCAAGCGTGATCTCGATGCTGCGACCTGGCAGAAGCTGCAGGTGTTCGCTGCCGAGAACAAGCTGCCACTGGCGCAGATGCAGGGCATGAAGCCGTGGTTCGTCGGGCTGAGCATTTCGGTCGGGCAGATGCAGAAGCTGGGGCTGGACCCGGCGCTGGGGCTGGACCGGCATTTCATGGAGCGCGCGCAGAAGACCGGCCGCAAGACTGCCGGGCTGGAGGACATCGACACGCAGATCGGCATGCTCGATGGCATGACGTTGCAGGAGCAACGGCAGATGCTGGCCGAGGCGCTGGACCAGGCCGGCAAGGCCGACGAGCAGGCACGCCAGCTGCACGATGCGTGGCGCCGCGGCGATGAGCGCCTGCTGTGGACGAAGATGGCGGCGGAGATGCGCCAGCAGTATCCGCAGCTGTACCAGCGCATCAACACCGGGCGCAATGATGCCTGGGTGCCGAAGCTGCAGCCATACCTGCAGGCCGGGCAGGGCGGTACGCTGGTGGTGGTCGGCACGCTGCACCTGCTGGGCAGTGATGGCGTGGTCGAGAAGCTGAAGGCGAAGGGCTACAAGGTCGAACGCGTGTGCACGGGGTGCAAGGCGAAACGTTGACGCCTCGCCACTGGACCGCAAAAACAGAACGGCGCGCCAGGGGCGCGCCGTTTTCGTTCCTGCCCGGCCCGCGGCTCAGCGGCGGGTCTTGCCGCCGGTGCCGGTACCCGGTTCGTTCGGCTTGCTGCCGGTGCCGGCACCCGTTCCGGTGCCGCCCGGGCGCGGGCCGCCGAAACCGGCGCCCATGCTGCGCTGGAATTCCTGCCACAGTTCCAGGTTGCGTTCGGTCAGCTGGTTCATCATCGCCCACGGGGTCTGCCCCAGCAGGTTGCCCATCTGCTGGCGGAACTGCTGCTGCTGGTCGAGGAAGACCTGCATGCTGCGCTCCAGGTAATTGCCCATGAAGCCCTGCAGCGAATCGCCGTAGAAGCGGATCAGCTGGCTCAGCAGCTGGGTGGAGAGCATCGGTTCGCCGTCCTGTTCCTGGTCGGCGATGATCTGCAGCAGGACCGAGCGGGTAAGGTCGTCGCCGCTCTTGGCATCGCGGACTTCGAAGTCTTCACCGTCTAGGATCAGCTGGCGCACGTCCTCGATGGTGATGTAGCTGGAAATCTCGGTGTCGTAGAGACGGCGGTTCGGATACTTCTTGATGATGCGGGTCGCAGCCATTGAAGCGGTCACTCGTCACAGTAGGAGCGCAGCATGGCGCAGTGCAGCAGCGGTTGCAACCGCCTCAGCCCCCGCCAGGCTTGGCTTTCGGGGGCGATCATGTTGCGCAACAAGGGTTTGCGTGCTGCGCAGCATGACCAACGGCAGGGGCTGCAGCCCGCTCGGCTTACCAGCCCATGTGGTGGCCGCCGTTGATGTCCAGGTTGCTGCCGGTGATCCACGAGGCCTCGTCGGCCACCAGGAAGGACACCCCGTAGGCGATCTCCTCCGGCTTGCCCAGGCGCCCGGTCGGGATGTCGGCGATGATCTTGGCGCGCACCTCTTCGGGCACGGCCATCACCATGTCCGTCGCCACGTAACCGGGCGAGATGGTGTTGACGGTGATGCCGAAACCGGCGTTCTCCCGGGCCAGCGAGATGGTGAATCCATGCATGCCGGCCTTGGCCGCTGCGTAGTTGGCCTGGCCGTACTGGCCCTTCAGGCCGTTGATGGAGCTGATCTGGATGACCCGGCCCCAGCCACGGCGGCGCATGCCTTCAATCACCGGGCGGGTGACATTGAACACCGAGTTGAGGTTGGTATTGATCACATCGTGCCACTGGTCGGCGCGCATGCGGTGGAAGGTGGTATCGCGGGTGATGCCGGCGTTGTTGACCAGGATCTCGACCGGGCCGAGCTCGGCTTCCACGGCGCGCACCAGCGCCTCGGCGCTGTCCGGATCAGAGACATCGCCGGGGAAGATCGACACGCTGTAGCCGCGCTCGGTCATGGCCTGCTGCCAGGCGCGTGCCTTGGCTTCGTCGCGGTAGTTGGTGGCGACCCGGTGGCCCTGGTCGGCCAGGCGTTGGCAGATGGCGGTGCCGATGCCGCCGGTTCCGCCGGTGACCAGTGCGACGCGAGAAGTCATGGAGTGCTGTCCGGATATCAGGTGGGGGAAGGGGGATTCTGCAACATCGGCGCGGAAAGTGCGCCGGGCCGCAACAGGATGTCGGCGCGTGGCAGCCGCGCCGGGTCGAAGGCCTGTTGCGCGCGGGCCAGCAGCGCGTCCAGCGCCTGGGCCGAATCCAGCGCGGCGGGCGCCTGGCCGAGCAGCTGCCAGAGCTGGCGCAGCACCGGCAACGGGTGCCGGGTGTCTACCGGCAGCGCGGCCAGCGACTTGGACAGTTTGTGGCCCGGCGCATCCAGCAGCAGCGGCAGATGCCAGTAGCGTGGCACGGCCAGGCCCAATGCCTGCTGCAGCAGGATCTGCCGTGCGGTGGAGTCAAGCAGGTCGGCGCCGCGCACCACCTCGGTCACCTCCTGTGCGGCATCATCGACCACCACCGCCAGCTGGTAGGCCCAGCAGCCATCGGCGCGGCGCAGCACGAAGTCGCCGACCTCGGCGTGTACATCCTGCTGTTGCGGCCCGCGCAGGCCATCGACGAAGTGCACGACGCTGCCGGGCAGCACGCGGAAGCGGACGGCAGGATCCGGTCGCGGCTGCCGTGCGACGCAGCGGTGGTGGATACCGCCGCTGGCGGCCAGGTCGCTGCGGCTGCAGTGGCAGACGAAGGCCTGGTCGCTGGCCAGCAACACATCCAGCGCGGCTTGGTAGGCCGCGCCGCGGGTGCTCTGCCAGAGGACCGAGCCATCGTGGACCAGCCCGAACGCAGACAGTGCCTGCAACTGTGACTGCGCGGCGCCGGGGACGGTGCGGGGCGGGTCGACGTCTTCGATGCGCAGACGCCACAAGCCGCCGTGGTGGCGGGCCAGCAGCCAGCTGCCGAAGGCGGCGAGCAGGGATCCGGGATGGAGCAGGCCGGTAGGTGAGGGCGCGAAGCGGCCGCAGGGAATAGGGGAGGTCATGCTGGCTGAATCGTCGGTCAGGTTGGCGCTTGAATTCAAGCTGACCGCACCGCAAATTGGCAGATATCGACCCTTTCCGAGCCGGATTTTCCCATGTTCACCCGTATAGCCCTGTTCCTGGCGACCAACCTCGCGGTCCTGATCCTCGCCGGTATCGTCATGTCGATCCTCGGCGTGGATTCGCGTTCGATGAGCGGCCTGCTGGTCATGGCCGGCATCTTTGGCTTCGGTGGTTCGTTCATCTCGCTGCTGCTGTCCAAGTGGATGGCCAAGCGCTCCACCGGTGCAGTGGTGATCACCGAGCCGCGCAATCAGACCGAGCGCTGGCTGCTGGCGACCGTCGAGCGCCAGGCCAAGGCGGCCGGCATCGGCATGCCGGAAGTGGCCGTGTACGAAGGCCCGGAGATCAACGCCTTCGCTACTGGCGCCAACCGCAACAACGCGCTGGTGGCGGTGTCCACCGGGCTGCTGCACAACATGAGCGAAGACGAAGCCGAAGCGGTGCTGGGCCACGAGATCGCCCACGTCGCCAACGGCGACATGATCACCATGGCCCTGCTGCAGGGCGTGCTGAACACTTTCGTCATCGTGCTGGCCCGCGTGGTCGGCGGCATCATCGACAGCGCCTTGTCGGGCAACCGCGAGGGCGGTGGCCGTGGCTTCGCCTACTTCATCATCGTGTTCGTGCTGGAGATGGTGTTCGGCCTGTTCGCGACGATGATCTCGATGTGGTTCTCGCGCCACCGCGAGTTCCGCGCCGATGCCGGCGGTGCCTCGCTGGCCGGCCGCCAGAAGATGATTGCCGCGCTGGAGCGCCTGCAGCTCAACCACGGCCAGAGCACGCTGCCGACGCAGATCGCCGCGTTCGGTATTGCTGGTTCGACGGCGAAGAAGCTGTTCATGAGCCACCCGCCGCTGGAAGAGCGCATTGCCGCGCTGCGGGCGTCGACGGTGGCGTAAGCCTTGGTGCTCCCAAGTGGGTACAAGAACGCCTGGCATCGCGCCGGGCGTTTTTGTTTGCGCGCAGCATTGGTGGCGCCGGGTACGACTTGGCGAGAGTCGATTCCGCGACCGCGGAGGGGTGTCACTTTCTTTGCTCGTGCAAAGAAAGTAACCAAAGAAACACGCCGCCGGGGCGCGAGCCGATGCTGCGCATCGGTACCCTGTGCTCCTCGGTCCGTCGAGGGACGGTGCGGGAACTCGCGGCGCTCAGACACCCGCACCTCTTCGCCCTCGCCGGACCTGCGGTGCTCGGCTCGCTCAAGGCGGACCCAAGGTCAAATGCCACAGCTGCACCCAGTACATCTTCGCGACGCGTGGATGCTGTTGTTCTTGATCTTGACCTTCCAGTCCGCCTTGAGCGAGCCGAGCATCGCAGGGGAATCAGGGGCGAAGAGGCGCCGGTGTCTGAGCGCAGCGAGTTCGGCGCCGTCCCCTGATTCTCCGAGAAGCGCAGGGAACCGTCGCGTAGCGACGGCTCGCGGCTGGCGGAGCGTTTCTTTGGCTACTTTCTTTGCGCGCAAAGAAAGTGACACCCCTCCGCGGTCGCGGAAACGACTCTCCGTGCGCACAAACGAAAACGGCACCCTCGCAGGTGCCGTCTCCATGAACCACTTTACGCGAAACCTCAGAACTTCGCGTCGAACTCCGCCGCGTAGCCGGTGTTCACCAGCACCTTCTGCAGCGACTCGGCCACCTTCAGGTTGCCAGCCACGATCTGGTGGGTGTCCGGGCCACGGTTGTCCATCCGGCCCAGGGTCGCGCCCTTGAAGTCACAGACCTTGCCGCCCGCCTCGCGGACCAGCAGCAGGCCGGCAGCGATGTCCCACGCCTTCACGCCGGCTTCGAAGTAGGCGTCGGCGCGGCCGCAGGCCACGTAGGCCAGGTCCAGTGCGGCCGAACCGGTGCGGCGGATGTCCTCACCGTGCACCAGCAGGGCGTCGACCGCCTTCAGCTGGGCGCTGGCACGGCTGCGCTCGCGCGGGGCGAAGCCGGTGTGGATCATGGTGCCGTCCAGGTCCTTGCGGTCGGCCACGCGGATGCGGCGGTCGTTGAGCACCGCGCCGGCGCCGCGGCTGGCAGTGAACAGTTCATTGCGCAGCGGGTCGAAGATCACCGCATCGGTCGGCTCGCCGTTCTCCACCAGCGCGATCGACACGCAGTAGTGCGGAACGCCGCGCAGGTAATTGCTGGTACCGTCCAGCGGATCGATGACCCACATCTGGCGACGCTCGCCCTGCACGCCACCTTCTTCACCGAAGATGCCGTAGTCCGGGTAGGCGCGCTTGAGTTCCTTGACGATGACCTTTTCCGCGTCCGCATCCACTTCGCTGGCGTAGTCCATCCGGCCCTTCTGCACCACGTTCAGTGCCTCGAGCTTGTTGATGTTGCGCAACAGGACGTTGCCGGCGAGGCGGGCGGCCTTGACCATGACGGTGACGGCGGGTTTCTGCATGGCGTGGGCTCCCGGAAAGGCAGAAGAGATGGACTGGCGGGGGAAAAGAGCGGGTCCGGCGCAGTGGCCGGCCGCACAGTTTACCATTGGTCATCGTCCAGCTCGACCTTTTCCCTGTTCATGTCCCAGTTTCCTGCCGCCACCCGCCTCCGTTTCGTCCTGGTTGGCACCCAGCACCCCGGCAACATGGGGGCCGCCGCCCGCGCCCTGAAAACCATGGGGCTGGCCCGCCTGGTGCTGGTTGCCCCCGAAAAGCCGCTGGATGAGGAGGCCTTCCGGCGTTCGGCCGGCGCCGAGGACGTGCTGGGGGAGGCCCCGGTGGTCGCCACGCTGGCCGAAGCCGTGGCCGACTGCACCCTGGTGCTGGGTTGCACCGCCCGGGCCCGTCGCGTGCAGCTGGAAGAGTACCTGCCGGCCGACGCCGCCGCCCGCGCGGTGGCCCGGGCAGGCGAGGGTGCCGAGGTGGCGCTGGTGTTCGGCCGCGAACGCACCGGCCTGACCAACGAGGAGCTGCAGCTGTGCCATGCCGCGGTGCACATCCCGTCCGATCCGGCGTTCAGTTCGCTCAACCTGGCCGCTGCGGTGCAGGTCCTGGCCTACGAAACGCGGATGCAGCTGCTCGGCGCGCAGCCGGTGGCGGAGACCGAGCCGGGCTTCCGCGAGCAGCCGGCCAGCCACGAGCAGATGGAGAGCTTCTTTGCCCAGCTGGGTGACACCCTGGACGAGATCGATTTCCACAAGGGGCGTGCCCCGGAGTCGGCGATGCGCAAGCTGCGCCGCTTGTTCCTGCGCAACCAGCCGAGCGAGCAGGAAGTGCGCCTGCTGCGCGGCATCCTGGCCGATACGCAGCGCATGGCGCGGCTGGCCCGTGCCGGCAGCCGGGACGACTGACGACGGTCTCAGCTTTTCGAGTAGTCTGTCCGGATACCCTGGGGGATGAAACTTGTGTCGGGTCTGCGAAAGGCAGTGCAGAGGGGACTGCTGGGCCTGGCCATGATCCTGCTGGCCGGGTCGCTGCATGCAGCACCGGATCCGGTGCTGGTGCTGGGCCGGATCAGTGATGATCCCAAGGCCCACTATGAGCAGCTGCGGCCGTTGCTGGACTATGTGGTGGCGCACATGCACGACGTCGGCATCAGGGAAGGGCGGATCCTGATGGCGCGCGATCCGCAGCAGATGGCCAGCTATCTGCGGCGGGGACGCGTGGACTGGGTCACGGAAACGTCCGGCACGGCGATGGCGCTGGGCCAGCGCAGCGGTGCGAGGCCGTTGCTGCTGACCGAACGCAATGGCGTGCGCCAGTACCAGACGGTGTTCTTCGTCCGCAGCGACAGTCCGATCCAGACGATGGAGGATCTGCGCGGCCATCGTCTGGCGCTGCAGAACACCGCGTCCACCAGTGCCTACCTGGTGCCGGTGATGACCCTGCTGCAGGCAGGTCTGTCGCCGCAGATCCTGGCCGGGGAATGGGACGTGCCGGGGCGCAACAGCGTGGGGTATGTGTTTGCGCGCAGCGAATTGAACATCGCGACGTTCGTGCACAAGGGGCTGGTCGAAGGGGGGGCGGTGAGCAGTGTCGACTGGGACGACGAGCGGCGGGTGCCGGCGGCGTTCCGGCGCGATTTCCGCGAACTGCAGCGTACCGAGCCCTACCCGCGGGCGGTGGAGATGGTCCGCGCCGACCTCGATCCGCAGGTGCGTGACCGCCTGCAGCAGGTGCTGCTGCAGGCGGCCAGTGACCCACGGGCGCAGGGAGCGTTGCATCGGTTTTTCGGCACTTCTGGGTTCCACCGCGTCGATGCGCATGCGCAGCAGCGGTTGGATGAATTGAAACAAGGATTGACACGCGTGCGGATGGAAGTGGAATGAAGTGGCTCGGCTCGGGAATGCAGGCCAGGTTCCTGCTCGCGATGGGCGGGGCGATGGTCGTGGTGGTGGCGATTCTGGCCGTGCTGCTGGGACGGCAGGCGGCGATGCAGAGCGAGGTGCGTACCCTCAGTGGGGGCGTCATCCATGAACTGTTCGATCACAGCGTGCGAAGCCGTGGCGAAGCGGTGGCGCGCGAGCTGTCCGACGCGCTGGCCAACCCGCTGTATTACCGTGACCTGGACCAGGTCGGCGCGCTGGTGCGCAGCACCGCACGGCAGCCGGTGGTGCGCTACGTGCTGGTGTTCGACGAGCGCGGCCGGCTGGTGCACGACGGTTCGGTGGAGGTTTCCGGGTTCGGCCAGCCGATGACCGACCCGCTGGCGCCCAAGGCTGCTGCGGCACGGGCCCTGGTGGTGCAGGAATCGCCGAAGGTGCTCGACAACACCATGCCGATCATGGTCGGCAGCCAGCGCATCGGTGGGGTTCGCGTCGGCATGGCGCTCGATGAAGTGCAGCAGCGCGAACAGGCCGCCAATGCCACCCTGGGCGAACGCCTGCAGCAGGTCGGCAGCCGTCACCTGGGCTGGCTGCTGCTGATGCTGGGCCTGCTGGTGGTGATCGGCGTGGCGGTGATCCTGTACGTGCAGCGCACCCTGGTCGCCCCGATCCGTGACCTGGCCGCCGCCGCGCGGCGCATCGAGGCGGGTGACTACCAGGCGCCGCTGGCCGAGAACACACGCGATGACGAAGTCGGCGAGCTGGTGCGCGGGTTTGCCCGCATGCGCGACGCGATCGCCCGCCACGACCGCGAAGTGCGGCACATGGCCTATACCGATGCCCTGACCGGGCTGACCAACCGGCTGGCGTTCCGGGAGGCACTGGACCATCGTCTGATGGCCGCGCGTGCTTCCAACCACCGGCTGGGCCTGCTGTTTGCCGACATCGATGATTTCAAGCGGGTCAATGACACGCTCGGCCACGAGGCCGGCGACGAGGCGTTGCTGCAGTTCGCGCAGCGTATCGGCCGCGCTGTCGCCGAGGCCGGCGGCGATGAGGCCCTGCTGGCGCGGTTCGGTGGCGACGAGTTCGTGATCCTGGTGGGCGACGGTGATGTGGCCGCCAACGCACGGCTGCTGGCCGAAGTGCTGGTGCGCGAACTGGGCAAGCCATTGGTGGTGCAGGGCAGGGAATTGTTCCTGGGTACCTCGATCGGCGTGACCCTGTTCCCGGATGATGCGGCCGATGCGACCACCCTGCTGAAGAACGGCGATATCGCCATGTACCAGGCGAAAATGGCCGGCAAGAACTGCTATCGCTACTACAGCCGCGCAATGGACCACGCGGTCGAGCGCCGCGTGCACATGGAGCAGGAGCTGCGTGGCGCGTGGGAGCGCGGCGAGCTGCGGCTGGCCTACCAGCCGATCTTCCGCATGCGCGACCGCCGCATGGTCGGCGTGGAAGTGCTGCTGCGCTGGCAGCATCCGACCCTGGGAACGATTCCGCCGTCGGTGTTCATCGAAGTGGCCGAGCAGAGCGGATTGATCGAGGTCATCGGCCCGAAGGTGCTGCGTGCGGCCTGCATGGAAGCCTCGCAGTGGCCGCGTGGAGCAGGTGGTGATGATCTGTTCGTCTCGGTCAACGTTTCGCCTCGCCAGCTGCGTGGAGGGGAACTGCCGGCACTGGTGGCGCAGTGCCTGCACGAGTCCGGGCTGCCGGCCTCGCGCCTGCATCTGGAACTGACCGAAACCGCCGTGATCGGCGACGAGATGGTGGCCGCGCAGCTGCTGGACAAGCTGCACCGCACCGGCGTGAAGGTCTGGCTGGACGACTTCGGTACCGGCTTCTCCGGGCTCAGTCACCTGCGCCAGGTGCCCGTGGACGGGGTGAAGATCGACAAGAGTTTCGTGGCCGACATGCAGCGCGATCCGGACGATCTGGCCTTGACCACGGCGATCATCGCCATGGCCCATGCGCTGGGAATCACGGTCGTGGCCGAAGGCATCGAGCAGCAGGCGCAGTTCGAACTTCTCGTCCAGCGCGGCTGCGATCTCGGCCAGGGCTACTGGTTGAGCCACCCGGTGACCGCCACCGAAGTGGTGCGGATGGTCGAATCGGGGTTGTAGGTGTCGGCCTGGGGTCAGATTCCTTTTCCCCGTGGAAAAGGAATCTGCCCCCCTGCGGAATTACACCGGGCGCTTGCTCGGGTCGCCGGGCAGTTCGCGCACCAGCTTGGGAATCAGGTAACCGGACAGGCGTGCGGTCAGGCCGGCAATCAACGCCTTGGCCCGGGCATCGTCCACTTCGAAGTGGGCCACGCCTTCGACCCGGTCCAGCTGGTGCAGGTAGTACGGCAGCACGCCGGCGGCGAAGCTGCGCTCGCTCAGGTCCTGCAGGGCCTGCACGCTGTCATTGACCCCGCGCAGCAGCACTGCCTGGTTCAGCAGCTGTGCGCCGGTGCCGCGCAGGCGTGCCATCGCGGTGTCCACGCTGGCATCGAATTCATTGGCGTGGTTGGCATGGACCACGATCGCCAGCGGCCACGGCAGGCTGCTCAGCCAGGCCAGCAGTTCCTCATCCACGCGCTCGGGCAGCACGATCGGCAGCCGGGTATGGATGCGCAGGCGGCGGATATGCGGGATGGCGCGCAGGGCGTCGGTCAGCTCGACCAGCTTGTGCGTGGCCAGTGACAGCGGGTCGCCGCCAGACAGGATCACCTCGTCGATGTCCGGATCGCCCGCGATGGCGGCCACCGCTTCCTGCCAGCCGCCCTTGGCGGCGTTCTCCGCGCCATAGTCGAAATGGCGGCGGAAGCAGTAGCGGCAGTTGATCGCGCAGCTGCCGGTGGCGACCAGCAGGGCGCGGCCGCGGTACTTCTGGATGACGCCGGTGGCCTTCCTGGCCGCACCATCGCCCACCGCATCGAAGCTGAATCCGGGCGCCGGACGCATTTCCTCGTCGATCGGCAGCACCTGGCGCAGCAACGGATCGGCCGCGTCGCCGGGGCGCATGCGGGCCACGAAGCCTTCCGGTACGCGCAGCGCGAACTGGGCCATGGCCGCCTCCGAGACGCCCAGCGCGGCCGGATCCAGCTGCAGCCGGGCCAGCAGGGCGTGCGGGTCGCGCAGCGCCTGGCGCCAGAGCTGCTGCCAGCGCGCGGGCGCGCCTGGCGACTGGGGCCGGGGGAAGGCGGAAAGCTGCATGGAGAGGGGGCCTGCGGTTATCATGGGGGCAGAAAAACAGTCGCCCACCGGCATCCGGTGGGCTTTCCATTCTAACGGCTCGCCGCACCCGCGGCGTTTTTGCCACTCAGGAGTTTACGCATGGCCAGCTACGGCATGAACGACGTCAAGAACGGGATGAAGATCCTGGTCAACAACCAACCGGCCGTCATCATCGACACCGAATACGTCAAGCCGGGCAAGGGCCAGGCCTTCACCCGCGTGAAGTACCGCCTGATCAAGGACGGCCGCACCCAGGAAGTGACCATGAAGTCGACCGACTCGCTGGATGCAGCCGACGTCGTCGATACCGACATGAACTTCATGTACAGCGACGGCGAGTACTGGCACTTCATGGACCCGGAATCCTTCGAGCAGGTCCAGGCCACCAAGGCCGGCATGGGCGGCGCCGAGAAGTGGCTGAAGGGCGAAGAGTCCTGCGTGGTCACCCTGTGGAACGGCGAGCCGATCTTCGTGCAGCCGCCGAACTTCGTCGAACTGAAGATCACCGAAACCGATCCGGGCGTCCGTGGCGACACCTCGGGCGGCGGCGGCAAGCCGGCCACCCTGGAAACCGGCGCCGTGGTCCGCGTGCCGCTGTTCGTGAACCAGGACGAAGTGATCCGCGTCGACACCCGTTCGGGCGAATACTCCGCGCGCGTCAAGTAAGGTTGCGGCCGTAGGCCGGCCTTGCTGTAGAGCCGAGCCATGCTCGGGCACGCGCCATCGCATTCGCGCTGGCGCTCCCATGATCTGCTTCGGCAGATCATGGGTCCCGCTTCACGGGTCTCCAGACCCCGCCGCTTCGCGGCAGCCCCTGACTCAGGGGCGTGTCCCCCACAAGTATCTCGCCGCCCCCCAGCCAGTGAGCCCGCATGAGCGATAGCCCGCATCTCCCCGAAGCCTGCGACCTGCTCATCGAAGCCGGTTATGTCGTCCCGATCGAGCCGCATGCGGTGGTGCTGGAAGACCATGCCGTTGCCGTGCGTGGCAGCGAGATTGTGGCCATCCTGCCGCGTGCCGAAGCGCGCGCGCGGTTCCGTGCCGCACAGGTGGTCAGCCGCCCGGAGGCGGCGCTGATGCCGGGCCTGGTCAACGCGCACACGCACAACCCGATGACCCTGCTGCGCGGCGTCGCCGACGACCTGCCGCTGATGACCTGGCTGCAGCAGCACATCTGGCCGGTGGAAGCGGCGGTGATCGGCCCCGAGTTCGTCGCCGACGGCACCACCCTGGCCATCGCCGAGATGCTGCGCGGCGGCACTACCTGCGCCAATGAGAACTACTTCTTCGGTGACGTGCAGGCCGCGGTCTACAAGAAGCACGGGTTCCGCGCGCTGGTCGGCGCGGTCATCATCGATTTCCCCACCGCCTGGGCCAAGACCGACGACGAATACTTCGCCAAGGCCGGTGAACTGCATGACCAGTGGCGCACCGATCCGCTGATCGGCACCGCGTTCGCACCGCATGCGCCGTACACGGTCAACGACGCCAACTTCGAACGGGTGCGGATGCTGTCCGACCAGCTCGACATGCAGGTGCACCTGCACACCCACGAGACCGCGCAGGAAATCAACGATTCGATCAAGCTGCACGGCCAGCGCCCGCTGGCGCGGCTGGATCGGCTCGGCCTGGTCAACGACCGCCTGATCGCGGTGCACATGACCCAGCTGACCGATGCGGAAATCCACCTGTGCGCCGAGCGTGGCGTCAGCGTGGTGCACTGCCCGGAATCGAACCTGAAGCTGGCCTCCGGCTTCTGCCCGGCCTGCGCCCTGCAGCGGGCCGGCGTGAACCTGGCGATCGGTACCGATGGCTGCGCCAGCAACAACGACCTGGACATGTTCAGCGAGAACCGTACCGCGGCGATCCTGGCCAAGGCCGTGGCCGACGATGCGACCGCGCTGGACGCGGCCACCACGCTGCGCGCCTCCACCCTGGGCGGCGCCCGCGCGCTGGGCTTCGGCGAGCGCATCGGCTCGATCGAAGTCGGCAAGCAGGCCGACCTGGTCTGCGTCGATCTGTCGGCGCTGGAAACCCAGCCGCTGCACAACGTGCTGTCGCAGCTGGTGTACGCCACCGGCCGCCAGCAGGTCAGCGACGTCTGGATCGCCGGCAAGCCGAAGCTGGTGCAGCGTGAGCTGGTCGGCATGGACCTGCCCGGCATCATCGCCAACGCGCGCCAGTGGCGCGAGCGCATCCGTCATATCCGCGCCTGAACCCCGGCGCTGCAAGGACTTTCCCATGACCGCCCCCCACGCTTCTTCCAATTTCGATCAGGCCGAGCTGGACAAGTTCGCCGCGCTGGCCAACCGCTGGTGGGACGCTGACGGCCCGCAGAAGCCGCTGCATGCGCTGAACCCGGTGCGCTTGAAGTACGTGGCCGACCGCGTGCCGCTGCGCGGTGCCCGCGTGCTGGACATCGGCTGCGGTGGTGGCCTGCTGAGTGAAGCGCTGGCCCAGGCCGGCGCTGATGTCACCGCCATCGACCTGGCGCCGGAACTGGTCAAGGTCGCGCGGCTGCATGCGCTGGAAAGCGGCGCCAAGGTCGACTACCGGGTGCAGGCCGCCGAGGACCTGGCCGCCGAGCAGCCGGGCAGTTTCGACGTGGTCACCTGCATGGAAATGCTCGAGCACGTGCCCGATCCGGGCGCCATCATCGAAGCCTGCAAGCGCCTGCTGAAGCCGGGCGGCCACCTGTTCCTGTCAACCATCAACCGCACCGCTGCCGCCTTCGCGGTGGCGATTGTCGGCGCCGAGTACGTGGCGCGGCTGCTGCCCAAGGGCACGCACCACTACCAGGAATTCATCAAGCCGGCCGAGCTGGCACGCTGGCTGCGCGAGGCCGACGTCCAGCTGGTGGATGTCAGTGGCATGGCCTACGAGCCGTGGCGCAACCGCGCCCGCCTGAGCAGCCGCACCGACATCAACTATCTGGCTTACGCGGTCAAGCCGGCATGACCTCCGCCCGCTTCCCGCGTGCGGTGCTGTTCGATCTGGATGGCACGTTGCTGGACAGCGCGCCGGACTTCGTTGCCACCTGCGATGCGATGCTGGCCGAGCGTGGCCGTGCGCCGATCGATCCGGCGATGTTGCGGCCGGTGGTCTCCAAGGGCTCGCGTGCGATGGTCGGGGCCGCTTTCCCGGACCTGGATGCCGCTGCGCGCGATGCGCTGATTCCGGAATTCCTGCAGCGCTATGAAGCGTTGATCGGCCAGCACGCGGTGCTGTTTGACGGCGTGGCCGGGATGCTTGCCGCGCTGGATGAGGCCGGTACGGTGTGGGGCATCGTCACCAACAAGCCGGAGTACCTGGCGCGCCTGATCGTGCCGCAATACGGCTGGCAGCAGCGCTGTGCGGTGCTGGTTGGCGGCGACACCCTGGCCGAGCGCAAACCGCATCCGCTGCCGCTGCTGCATGCGGCGCAGGCGATCGGCATCGTGGCCGAAGACTGCGTGTACGTGGGCGACGACGAGCGCGACATCATCGCCGCACGGGCTGCAGCCATGCCGTCGGTGGCGGCGCTGTGGGGCTACCGCCTGCACAGCGACGACCCGCTGGCCTGGCAGGCCGACGTGCTGGTGGAGAACGCCGGACTTCTGCAACTGGCCAGTCTGTGGCCGACCCGGCCGGCAGCCCCGGCCCAGCCGTAAGGAATGACGTAGTGAGCAGCACCGCGCTGGACAGTTTCCTCGACAAGTGGCGCAGCCGCTGGCCGGAATGGTCGGTGGCCGCCCCGTTCGTGGCCGAATCGCACCGCGAACTCGCAGTGGCGTGGTTCGCGCTGCTGCAGGAATTCGACGACATGCTCAATACCGGCGGCGATCCGCTGCCGGCCGATGCCAAGCTGGCATGGTGGGGCGAGGAGCTGCGCAGCTGGGCCGCGCATCGTTCGCGCCATCCGCTGGGGCGCCTGCTGGAGCCGGTGCGTGCGCCCTGGGCGCAGCTGGCCGACACGCTGCCGGATCTGGTCGAAGCGCGCACCGTCGCACTGGATGCGGCCGGCGCCGAGCGTGCGCTGGCCAACTATGCCGACGCGGTGGCGGCGGTGGAAGCGGCGCTGTTCAACGACAAGCAGCACACTGGCGCCGGTCGCGCGGTACTGCTGCAGACCCTGGCCCAGCGTCTGCAGGATGCCGGCGTGGCTGGCGTGCCCCGCAGCGTGCTGGATGAAGATTCCAGCAGCGCCGCGCAGCGCTGGGCACAGCATCTGTTGAAGGGGTGGAGCACCCGCGTGCCCGGCCCGCGCCCGCGTCGCGTATGGTCCAGCCTGGCGCGCGCGCGCGTGGCGGCGCAGGCCGCAGGCAAGCCGATTGAAGCTACTCCGGTGCGTACTTTGCTGCGCGTGTGGTGGGCTGCGCGCGGTTGATCCGGCGCTCCGCCGGGGAGGGCCCGGCGCTACCGTGCGCGGTTGATTGAATGCCGTCGGTGGAGCCGAGCCCATGCTCAGGCTCATCCTTGCGCGACAGCAGCCGAGCGTGGGCTCGGCTCTACAACGGCAGCTCACCACTGCACCGGGCGATGGGTGTTATTTACGCTCCAGCACCAGCAGCGGGTCGATGCGGGTATCGAACCAGTTCATGCCCCAGTGCAGGTGCGGGCCGGTGGCACGGCCGGTGGCGCCGACCGCGGCGATCACCTGGCCCTGTTCCACCCGGTCGCCGACCTTCACGTCGATGCGCGACAGGTGCAGGAAGTTGGAACTGACTCCGAAACCGTGATCGAGCAGCAGCGTGCCACCGGTCAGGTACAGGTCCGGGCCGGCGAAGGTGACGATACCGGCGGCCGGTGCTTTCACCGGCGTGCCGGTCGGCACCGCGATGTCCATGCCGGAATGACCGGCGCCGGGCTGCCCGTTGTAGACGCGCGCATTGCCGAAGCGGCCGCTGATGCGGCCCTGGACCGGCCAGATGAAGGTCTGGGTGAAGTCGGTACGGTCGTCGTCGCGGGCACGCGCAGCAGTCACCTGTGCCTGTTCGCGCTTGATCCGCTCGGCGATCGCAGGTGGCGGATTGACCGTCTTCGGCGGCACGCCGTTGACCCGCTCGGTGGGCCAGTCGCGCGGCGTCACCGCAATGGTCGCGGTCTCGCTGCCACCATCGGGGCGTTGCACCTGCACGCGCAGCGGGCCCTTCTCGTCACGGCCGATGCCGAACACCACGCTGCCATAGCCGCTCACGCGCAGCTGGCGGCCGGCATACTGCACGCGGCTGCCGGCGGGGACCTTGCCGATCACCAGCGCGCCCTGCGACGCACTGGCCGGGAACACGACGCGGCTGTCGATCAGGCTGCCGATGCCATCCTGCGCCTGTACCACGGGTGCGGAAAACAGGGGCGCAGCCAGCAGCGCCCCGAACAGAAGTATCCTGCGCATCAGCGGTCGTAGGTCATGCGCTGGCCGGCGGGCTCGCCCACCAGTTTGCTGCCGTCCCACACCAGCTGGCCGTTGACCCAGGTGGAGGCCACGCGCGAACGGAAGGTGGTGCCTTCAAACGGCGACCAGCCGCACTTGGACAGCACGTCCTCGCGCTTGACGGTGAACGGCACGTCCTCGACCAGCACCAGGTCGGCGAAGTAGCCCTCGCGCAGGAAGCCGCGTTCTTCCACGTCGAACAGCTGCGCCGGCGCATGTGCGAACTTCTGCACCACCTGCTCGCGGGTCAGCTTGCCTTCGTGCACGCGCTCCAGCGCGGCCACCAGCGCGTACTGCACCAGCGGCAGGCCGGAGGGCGCCTGCGCGTAGGGCTTCTGCTTCTCCTCCCAGGTGTGCGGCGCGTGGTCGGTAGCCAGCACGTCCAGCACGTCGTCGGCCAGCGCAGCGGTGATCGCCTCGCGGTCGGACACTTCCTTGATGGCCGGGTTGCACTTGATCAGGTTGCCCTTGGTCGCATAGTCCGGGCGCGCGAAGTGCAGGAAGTGCACGCAGGTTTCAGCGGTGATCTGCTTGCGGCTGCCATCGGCGCGGATCAGCGGGCCCTTCTCGAACAGCGCCAGTTCATCGGCGGTGGAGATGTGCAGCACGTGCAGGCGGGTGCCGTGCTTGCGCGCCAGCGACATCGCCAGGCGGGTCGACTTGATGCAGGCCTCGCGTGAGCGGATGTCCGGGTGCATGTCCGGGGTCAGTGCGTCGCCGTATTTTTCCTGGAAGGCCTTCAGGTTGGCATCGATCATCGGCGTGTCTTCGCAGTGCGTGATGATCGGGGTCGGGCATTCGCGGAAAATGGCGTCCAGCGTGTCCGGGTCGTCCACCAGCATGTTGCCGGTGGACGCGCCCATGAACACCTTCACGCCCGGCGCCTTCTTCGGGTCCAGCGCGCGGATCGCCTCCAGGTTGTCATTGCTGGCGCCATGGTAGAAGCCGTAGTTGGCCCAGGCGCGGCCGCGCGCCAGTTCGTACTTGGCTTCCAGGATGGTCGAATCCAGCGTCGGCGGGTTGGTGTTGGGCATGTCCATGAAGCTGGTCAGGCCCCCGGCCACGGCGGCGGCCGACTCGCTGGCAATGTCGCCCTTGTGGGTCAGGCCCGGTTCGCGGAAGTGCACCTGGTCATCGATCATGCCGGGCAGCAGCCAGCGCCCGGCCGCGTCCACCACCTGCTCGCCGTCGCGCGGCGCCAGCCCGTTGCCGATCTGCGCGATGCGGCCGTTCTCGATGCGCAGGTCGCCGTCGAAGGTGCGGCCTTCGTTGACCATGCGGGCATTGGTGATGAGGGTGGAGGACATGTCAGTGTTTTCCTGTGCAACGGCAAGAGGGGGCGTTGGGGGACTCGGGCACGGGGTCGAAGCCGCCGGGATGGAACGGGTGGCAGCGGCCCAGCCTGCGCGCAGCCAGCCAGCTGCCGCGCAGCGGGCCGTGCCGCGAGATGGCTTCCATCGCGTATTCAGAACAGCTCGGCAGGAAACGGCAGCGTGGCCCCAGCAGGGGGCTGATGAAGCGCTTGTAGAAGCGCAGCAGGGCAATGAGCAGGCGCGAGATCACCCAGTCATCTTATGCCAGTTGGCATGAAGGCCGCATTTGTGCAGGATGGGCTGTTGGTCGCATGTCGCCGATGGCCTGCGACCGCTGTCGGCGCCGCTGGGTGCCGGCCAGGTTCCGTACCGCGCAAGGCGGTCCGTGTTCGTCGGACCGCGCTTTGGGTGCCTTGGCTCCAGGACTGAATGGAGCAGGGTGCCGAGGTTGCTGCTGCGGGTCGGGTAGGCTATAAAGGCCCGCTTTCCCGGGCCCCGGGGAATCCAAGGAAGAGCGTTTCGTGGCTGCTAAAAAAACTGCAAAGAAGGCCGCAACGGCCGCCAAGAAAACCGCCAAGCCTGTTGTGAAGAAGTTGGCGGCAAAGCCCGTTGCCAAGAAGCCGGCCAGCAAGGCGGCGACCAAGGCAGCGTCCTCGCAACCGGCGGCCAGGAAGGCCACCGCAAAGAAAACGCCGGTCAAGGCAACCAAGCCGGTGGCGAAGAAAGCCGCCGCGCCCGCCAAGGCCAAGCCTGCCGCCGCCAGCAAGAAGGCGCCGGTGGTCAAGAAGGCTGCCAGCAAGGTCGCGCCGGCAAAGAAGGCCGCCGCCAAGCCGGTGGCGAAGAAGGCAGCAGCCAAGCCGGCGCCGAAGGCGGTGGTGAAGAAAGCCGCGGCCAAGCCGGTCGCCAAGCCGGCGGCGAAGAAGGTCGCCGCGGCCAAACCGGCCGCCACGCCTGCTGCTGTAAAGAACGTTGCCAAGAATGTCGCCGTACCGGCTGCCAAGCCGGCCCCGGCTCCCGTAGTGAAGTCCGCACCGAAGCCTGCTGCCAAGCCGGCTCCGGCCAAGCCTGTCCCGGCCAAGACCGTGGCAGCGGCAGCAGCCCAACCGGCTCCCAAGCCGGTCCCGGCCGCCGCTTCTGCTGCATCCAAGGCCCCGCAATCCAAGAATCCCGTGCCCGTTTCGAAATCGCCTGCCAAAACCGCCGTGAAATCCGATTCCGCCCCGAAGACCGTGTCGCGCCCTGTCGGCAAGGTCGCCGTCGCTGTCGCCGCCCGCTCGGCGGCACCGGCCCCGCGCAGCAAGTACAAGGTGGTCGAGTACAAGACCGACGAGGCCACCGGCCGCCCGATCCTGCCGGCCGGCTACAAGCCGTCCTCGGAAGAGGAATACATGAGCTCGCTGCAGCAGGAGTACTTCCGCCAGCGGCTGCAGAACTGGCGCGCCGATCTGGTGGAAGAGTCCAAGCAGACCATCGAGAACCTGCGCGAGGAAGTGCGTGACATCGGCGACGAAGCCGAGCGTGCGACCCGCGAGACCGAGAACTCGCTGGAACTGCGTACCCGCGACCGCTACCGCAAGCTGATCGGCAAGATCGACAGCACCCTGAAGCGCCTGGAAGCGGGCGACTACGGTTACTGCGTCGACACCGGCGAAGAAATCGGCCTGGAGCGCCTGGAAGCGCGCCTCACCGCTGAACGCACCATCGACGCCCAGGAGCGTTGGGAGCACCTGCAGAAGCAGCAGGGCGACTGATTCCAGTTCGTTGTCTGCTCATGCGAAAAACCCGGCCTCGGCCGGGTTTTTTGTTGGGTTCGAGTTGGCTGTGTAGAGCAGCGCCTTCCGGGTATCGGATGGAGCCTGCGGGTGGGTCCGGGCGGGACACGCTGCAAGTACATCCCTGTAAGCTCGGCCGCGGCATCCATGCCGCGGACGGTCCTGCCCGGACCCACCCGCAGGCTCTCGACGGTTTCCTGCGTGCGCGGCCGATGTAGAGCCGAGCCCACGCTCGGCTCAGGCCGACAGGAGCGGTCATGCGTGCGCTCGCGGCTGTTGAGTCCGCCTTGTAGCGAGCCGAGCACCGCAGGGGAATCAGGGGCGAAGAGGCGCCGCTGTTTGAGCGCAGCGAGTTCGGCGCCGTCCCCTGATTCACCGAGGCGCACAGGGCACCGGCGCGCAGCGCCGGCTCGCGGATGGCGGAGCGTTTCTTTGGTTGCTTTCTTTTCGCGAAAAGAAAGTGACAAGCCCAATCATCGAGGGAGAGCAACGGCCCCAGCCAAACGCCCGGCGCCGCCGAATCCGCTGCTAGCAGCGTCACTGCAGGTCGCGAAGATTCAATTTCCGCAACGTCGGGTTCTTCCACGCGGTGATCCCGGCCACGCTCAGCACCGCGAAGCCACCCAGCACCACCGCGGGTACCAGGCCGAGCAGCTTCGCCATCGTGCCGGCATAGAACGCGCCCAGCTCGTTGGACGAACTGATGAAGATGCCGTTGATCGACGATACCCGGCCGCGCATTTCTTCCGGCGTGGCCAGCTGCAGGATGGTCGAGCGGATCACCACCGAGACGCCATCGAAGGCCCCATAGAACAGCAGGATCAGTGCCGACAGCCAGAAGTGCTGCGACAGCCCGAAGCCGATCACGCACAGGCCGAACCCCGCCACCGCGAACAGCAGCACGCGGCCGGCATTGCGGTGCAGTGGGTGGCGGGCCAGCCACAGGCCCACGCACACCGAACCCAGCGCTGGCATCGCGCGCAGGATGCCCAGTCCCTCCGGACCGTGGTGCAGGATCTCGTGCAGGAATGCGGGCAGCATCGCCACCACGCCGCCCAGCAGCACCGAGAACATGTCCAGCGCCATCGCGCCGACCATGATCCGGTTGCCGACCACGAAGCGCGCGCCTTCGGCGATGCTCTTGAAGATCGGCGCGGCCGGACCGGTGTGCACCGGTTCTTCCACTTTCAGCGTGGCCAGGCAGGCCGTCGCCACCAGCGCGAAGGCGGTCGCCACGGCATAGGACAGGCCCTTGCCGCCGAAGCCGACCAGCACGCCGCCCAGCGCCGGGCCGGCCACCATGCCGGCCTGGAACACCACGGCACCCAGTCCGGCGCCACGCGCGAACTGGTCGCGGGCCAGCACGCGGGCGAACAGCGCGTTGTAGATGGGCGAGAGGAACGCACGGACCATGCCGGTCAGGGCGATGGCCGCATAGATGGGCCACACGCCCTCGAACGGCAGCCAACCCGTCGCAACGCCGGTCAGCACCAGGGCGGTGGCGATCAGCCCGGAACAGGCGACCATGCCCAGCCGGCGGCGCGGCAGATGGTCGACCAGGTAGCCGGCGAACGGTGCCACGCAGAAGAACGGCAGCACCTCGGCCAGGCCGACCAGGCCCAGCGAGAACGGATTGCGGGTGACTTCGTAGATGTGCCAGCCGACGGTGACCGCAACCACCTGGTAGGACAGCATCGCGAAGATGCGGTAGGCCAGCAGCTTGGCGAAACCGGGCCGGGACAGCAGGCCCAGCGCGGTGTCTTCGGCTGTGGCAGGCCCGCTCACGACGGGTCGCGCTGCAGCTGGGCCTGCGCGGTCTCGCGGATGAAGGCCAGCATCGCCGCCACGCCGTTGCTGCGGGTGGGGGAGAGGTGACGGGCCAGGCCGATGTCCTGGATGTAGCTGGGCTCGGTGTCCAGGATTTCCTGTGCCGAGCGCCCGGAGTACACGCGCAGGGCCAGGAAGATCAGGCCGGAAACGATGGCCGAATCACTGATGGCATGGAAGCGCAGCGACTGCGCGTTGCCTTCCGGCACGATCCAGACCATCGACTGGCAGCCGAGCAGGCGGTGCTCTTCGGTCTTCCATTCGTCCGGGAAGGCGGGCAGCTTGCGGCCGAGGTCGATCAGGTACTGGTAGCGCTCGGACCAGTCGCCGAAGAAGCCGAATTCCTCGGCGATGGCGGCCTGGGCCTCGGCGGCGGTGGGTTCAAGCGGGAACGGGGAGTCGATCACAGCAGTCTCTACAGTGGGGGCGTGGCCGGCGGACCGGCCACGGGGCAGGGCGGGTCAGCCGCGCTTGCGCGACCAGCGCACGCCCTGCGGGGTGTCGTCCAGCACGATACCTTCGGCCGCCAGCTGGTCGCGGATGGCGTCGGCACGAGCGAAGTCGCGCGCCTTCTTGGCCGCGCCGCGTTCGTCGATCAGGCCCTGGATGCGAGCATCATCGCCGTCGTCGCCGGCCGTGGTACCGAACCACTGCGCCGGGTCGGCCTGCAGCAGGCCCAGCGCCAGGCCCGCGCCCAGCAGCTCGCCCTTCAGGCGCGCCTGCTCGGCCGGATCGGTGGCGCGGCGTGCATCGGCGGCGATGCGGGCCACTTCGGCCAGCGCCTGCGGGGTGTTCAGGTCGTCGTCCAGGGTCGCCTCGACGCTGGCCGGGATGACCGCCGTGGCCTCGATCGGCGCCAGTTCGCGCAGGGTGCCGTACAAGCGGTCCAGGGTGCGCACCGACTGCTCGATCAGGCCGTCGGTCCAGTCCAGCGGCTGCCGGTAATGGGCCGACAGCAGGGCCAGGCGCAGCGCTTCCGGTGGATGCTGGCGCACCAGGTCGTGCACGCGCTCTATGTTGCCCAGCGACTTGCTCATCTTGGCGCCGCCGAAGTTGAGCATGCCGTTGTGCAGCCAGAAACGGGCGAAGATCCTGCCGCCGTGGGCGCATTCGCTCTGCGCGATCTCGTTCTCGTGGTGCGGGAACTGCAGGTCGACGCCGCCGGCGTGGATGTCGATGGTCTCGCCCAGGTGCGCGGCGGCCATCGCCGAGCACTCGATGTGCCAGCCCGGACGGCCACGGCCCCACGGCGATTCCCAGCCCGGCAGGTCGTCGGTGGACGGCTTCCACAGCACGAAGTCGCCCGGGTCGCGCTTGTACGGGGCGACATCGACGCGGGCGCCGGCCAGCATCTCTTCCGGATCGCGGCGCGAGAGCTTGCCGTAGCCTTCGAAGCTGGCCACCGCGAACAGCACGTGGCCTTCGGCGGCGTAAGCGTGGCCGTTGCCGATCAGCTGCTCGATCATGGTGATGATCTGCGGCATGTGCGCGGTCACTTCCGGCTCGATGTCCGGCGGCACCACGCCCAGCGCGGCCATGTCCTCGCGGTAGGCGGCGGCGAAGCGGTCGGTGATGGTGCTGATCGGCACGCCCTGTTCGCGCGCGGCCGTGTTGATCTTGTCGTCCACGTCGGTGATGTTGCGGGCATAGCGCAGCGCGCCGAAACGGCGGCGCAGCAGATCGGCCAGCACCCCGAACACCACCGGGCCACGGGCGTTGCCGATGTGCACGTAGTTGTAGACCGTCGGCCCGCACACATACAGCGTCGGACAGGCCGGGTCGAGCGGGGTGAACGGTTCGAGCTGGCGAGTCAGGTTGTTGTGCAGGCGCAGGGTCATGGGGCTGTGGCTGGGGGACAATCCTTCGATTTTAGAACGTGTCGACCCCCTTTGGGGCGCCCGCTGCCACCGGTGGACGCCGCGCCCGGCCAGGGTGGGGTGGGCAGGAGCGGCGTGGACGGGTAATGTTCAGCCCCTTGTGCTCGTCACTGCCTACACTATTGCCGTGTCCTTGCTCCCGTCGCCAATGAAATCCACCGCGTTGCTGACCCTGGCCTGCCTGTCGGCGCTGCCCGCCGTGGCCCTGGCGCAGGAGGCCGAGCCCCGCAACCGGGTGGTGATCGTGGAGAACGTGAAGTTCGACTATGCCCAGGTGCTGAACGTGGAGCCGGTGTTCCAGACCCTGCGCGCGACCCGTACCGAGGAGCATTGCGAGCCGGTATCGACCCGTACCCTGGCCCCGGTCAACGTCACCGGTGAAGAACCGGTGGAAGACAAGGGGCGGATCGGCCGTTTCTGGGACTCGGTGCGCTCGATGTTCAAGCGCAGCGACGAGGAGGTGACCGAAGAGGCCGCCGCCGAGAACCCCGCCCCGGCGCCGGCCAACAATGGGCCGATGCTGACCCGCGACTGCCGCATCGTGCCGGTGGGGCGTGAATTCCGCCGCCCCATCGCCTATGACGTGGACTACGTCTACAAGGGCACGAAGTACCGCTCGCGGCTGCCTGAAGACCCTGGCAACCGGCTCAAGATCCGGGTTTCGATCACCCCGTGGGTCGGCCCCGAGCAGGGCACCGCCAGCAATCCCTGATTCCGGAACCGCTGCCCCTTGCGCCGGCTCCGGCCGCGTGCAAAGATTGCCGGCCATGAAGCTCACCGACTTCCAGCACGACAGCAGCGCAGCCCGACAGGCGTCGGGCATGACCTCGCGTGCGCGTCGACCGGAACCCCACATTCTCGCTGGGTAACCGGAGCTTTTTGCTGTTCGTCCGAAAAAAACCCAGCCCGCCGGCTGGGTTTTTTTGTTTCTGCGTTCTGAAAGCTGCAACTGCAACCTTTTCGATCCACCTTTGGTTCCTGCTTTTCCCGTCCACCGCGTCGAAAACCGGCGCCGCCATGCAAGGAAAAATGATGTCCCCCAAGCACTTCCTGAACACCCAGGACTGGAGCCGCAGCGATCTTGACGCGCTGCTGACCCAGGCGGCGCTGTTCAAGCGCAACAAGCTCGGCGACCAGCTCAAGGGCAAGTCGATCGCGCTGGTGTTCTTCAACCCGTCCATGCGCACCCGCACCAGCTTCGAGCTGGGTGCGTTCCAGCTCGGTGCCCACGCGGTGGTGCTGCAGCCGGGCAAGGATGCGTGGCCGATCGAGTTCAATCTGGGCACGGTGATGGACGGCGACACCGAAGAACACATCGCTGAAGTGGCCAAGGTGCTGGGCCGTTACTGCGACATCATCGCGGTGCGTGCGTTCCCGAAGTTCCAGGACTGGGCGTACGACCGCCAGGACATCGTCCTCAACAGCTTCGCCAGGTACTCGCCGGTACCGGTCATCAACATGGAAACCATCACCCATCCGTGCCAGGAGCTGGCCCACATCATGGCCCTGCAGGAGCACTTCGGCACCCAGGACCTGCGCGGCAAGAAGTACGTGCTGACCTGGACCTACCACCCCAAGCCGCTGAACACCGCCGTGGCCAACTCGGCGCTGACCATCGCCACCCGCATGGGCATGGACGTGACCCTGCTGTGCCCGACCGCCGACTACATCCTCGACGAGCGCTACATGGGCTGGGCCGAGCAGAACGTGGCCGAGAGCGGTGGTTCGCTGAAGATCAGCCATGACATCGACAGCGCCTACGCCGGCGCCGACGTGGTCTACGCCAAGAGCTGGGGCGCGCTGCCGTTCTTCGGCAACTGGGAACCGGAAAAGCCGATCCGCGACCAGTTCAAGCACTTCATCGTGGACGAGCGGAAGATGGCGCTGACCAACAACGGTGTGTTCAGCCATTGCCTGCCGCTGCGCCGCAACGTGAAGGCCACCGACGCGGTGATGGATTCGCCGCAGTGCATTGCCATCAACGAAGCCGAGAACCGACTGCACGTGCAGAAGGCGATCATGGCCGCGGTTGCCGGGCGCTAAGAAGCATCAGTCGAGCATGGCTCGACTCTACATAGACGAAGTCGAGCATGGCTCGACGACACAGACGAACAGGACATCCCCCCATGAGCAACAAAGACGTCGTTCTCGCCTTCTCCGGCGGCCTGGATACCAGCTTCTGCGTGCCTTACCTGCAGGAGCGTGGCTACAACGTGCACACCGTGTTCGCCGATACCGGCGGCGTGGACGATGAAGAGCGTGAGTTCATCGAAAAGCGTGCCGCCGAGCTGGGCGTGACCAGCCACGTCACCGTCAATGGTGGCCCGGCCATCTGGGAAGGCTTCGTCAAGCCGTTCGTGTGGGCTGGCGAAGGCTACCAGGGCCAGTACCCGCTGCTGGTGTCCGACCGCTACCTGATCGTTGATGCCGCGCTGAAGCGTGCCGCCGAACTGGGCACCCACATCATCGCCCACGGCTGCACCGGCATGGGCAACGACCAGGTCCGCTTCGATCTGGCCGTGAAGGCCCTGGGTGACTACCAGATCATCGCGCCGATCCGCGAGATCCAGAAGGAACACACCCAGACCCGCGCCTACGAGCAGAAGTACCTGGAAGAGCGCGGCTTCGGCGTGCGCGCCAAGCAGCAGGCCTACACCATCAACGAGAACCTGCTGGGCCTGACCATGTCCGGCGGCGAGATCGACCGTTGGGAAGCTCCGGGCGAGGGCGCGCGTGGCTGGTGCGCACCGCGCAGCGAGTGGCCGGAACAGGCGCTGACCGTGACCCTGAAGTTCGTCGAAGGCGAAGCCGTCGAACTGGACGGCAAGGCGCTGCCGGGTGACCAGATCCTGGCCCAGCTCAACAAGCTGTTCGCCCCGTATGGCGTCGGTCGCGGCGTGTACACCGGCGACACCGTGATCGGCCTGAAGGGCCGCATCGTGTTCGAGGCACCGGGCTTGGTCTCGCTGCTGGCCGCGCACCGCGCGCTGGAAGATGCGGTGCTGACCAAGCAGCAGAACCGCTTCAAGCCGGACGTGGCGCGCAAGTGGGTGGAGCTGGTGTACGAAGGCTTCTACCACGACCCGCTGAAGACCGATCTCGAGGCCTTCCTGAAGTCCTCGCAGGCCAAGGTCAATGGTGAAGTGGTGCTGGAAACCCGTGGTGGCCGCGTCGATGCGGTGGCGGTGAAGTCGCCGCACCTGCTCAACACCAAGGGTGCCACCTACGCGCAGTCGGCTGACTGGGGCGTGGAAGAGGCCGAGGGCTTCATCAAGCTGTTTGGCATGAGCTCGACGCTCTTTGCTCAAGTCAACCGCGGTTGACTTGAGCACGAGCCCACGCATTTCACCTTAGCCCCGCGCCTTCGGCGCGCCCCCTTCAACAAGAAGGGGGCTCTCCTCCAGCCTGGGTTGATGGCGGCATCAAAGGAACTATTGATTCATGCTTGAACAGACGCTCGATCACCTGCAGGCCCTGGTGTCCTTCGACACCCGCAACCCGCCGCGTGCGATCACCACCGGTGGCATCTTCGATTACCTGCGCGACAACCTGCCCGGCTTCAACGTCGAGGTGATCGACCATGGCGCGGGTGCGGTCAGCCTGTACGCCGTGCGCGGGACGCCGAAGTACCTGTTCAATGTGCATCTGGATACCGTGCCCGATTCGCCGCACTGGAGTGCCGACCCGCATGTGATGCGCCGCCTGGACGACCGCGTGGTCGGCCTGGGCGTGTGTGACATCAAGGGCGCCGCCGCTGCGCTGGTGGCGGCGGCCAATGCCAGCGATGGCGATGCCGCCTTCCTGTTCTCCAGCGACGAGGAAGCCAACGATCCGCGCTGCATCGCCGCCTTCCTCGCCCGTGGCATTCCGTACGAGGCGGTGCTGGTGGCCGAGCCGACCATGAGCGAAGCGGTGCTGGCGCATCGTGGCATCAGCTCGGTGCTGATGCAGTTCGCCGGCCGCGCCGGGCATGCCTCGGGCAAGCAGGATGCCGCTGCCAGCGCGCTGCACCAGGCCATGCGCTGGGGCAACCGCGCGCTGGATCATGTGGAATCGCTGGCCTCGGCGCGCTTCGGCGGGCTGACCGGACTGCGCTTCAACATCGGCCGCGTGGAAGGTGGCATCAAGGCCAACATGATCGCGCCGGCCGCCGAAGTGCGCTTCGGCTTCCGCCCGCTGCCGTCGATGGATATCGACGCACTGCTGGCCACTTTCGCCGGTTTCGCCGAACCGGAAGCGGCCGTGTTCACTGAGACCTTCCGTGGTCCCAGCCTGCCGGCCGGCGACATCGCCGAGGCCGAGAACCGCCGCCTGCTGGCGCGTGACGTGACCGATGCGCTGGACCTTCCGATCGGCAACGCAGTGGACTTCTGGACCGAAGCGTCGCTGTTCTCCGCCGCCGGCTACACCACCCTGGTGTTCGGCCCGGGCGATATTGCCCAGGCCCACACCGCCGATGAGTTCGTGACGCTGGACCAGCTGCAGCGCTACACCGACGCCGTGCACCGCATCATCGCCGCCGGCGCCTGATTCTTCCCTTTCCGACGAAACCGAAATGTCTCCTGCCCTCCAGCCCCACCGCCAGACCCGCCAGACCATCGTGCGCCTGCTTTCCAGCATGGCCAGCGCGAAGGAGATCAGCCAGTACCTCAAGCGCTTCTCGCAGCTGGACGCCAAGCGCTTCGCCGTGGTCAAGGTCGGCGGCGCGGTACTGCGTGATGACCTCGACGCGCTGACCTCCTCGCTGTCGTTCCTGCAGGAAGTCGGCCTGACCCCGATCGTGCTGCACGGCGCCGGCCCGCAGCTGGATGCCGAACTGTCGGCGGCCGGCATCGAGAAGCAGACCGTCAACGGCCTGCGGGTGACCTCCCCGGAAGCGCTGGCGATCGTGCGCCGGGTGTTCCAGCAGTCCAACCTGCGCCTGGTCGAGGCGCTGCAGCAGAACGGCGCACGTGCCACCTCGATCACCGGTGGCGTGTTCGAGGCCGAGTACCTCGACGTGGACACCTATGGCCTGGTCGGCGAGGTGAAGAAGGTCAACCTGGCGCCGATCGAGGCCAGCCTGCGCGCCGGGTCGATCCCCGTCATCACCAGCCTGGGTGAAACCGCCGGTGGCCAGATCCTCAACGTCAACGCCGACTTCGCCGCCAATGAACTGGTGCAGGAACTGCAGCCGTACAAGATCATCTTCCTGACCGGCACCGGTGGCCTGCTGGACGAGGCGGGCGCCGTGATTGATTCGATCAACCTGTCCACCGAGTACGACCACCTCATTGCACAGCCGTGGATCCACGGTGGCATGAAAGTGAAGATCGAGCAGATCAAGGATCTGCTTGATCGCCTGCCGCTGGAATCGTCGGTGTCGATCACCCGTCCGGCCGACCTGGCCAAGGAACTGTTCACCCACAAGGGCTCGGGCACGCTGGTGCGCAAGGGCGAGAAAGTGCTGCGCGCCACCGCCTGGAACGAACTGGACCTGCCGCGCTTGAAGAGCCTGATCGAATCCAGTTTCGGCCGCACCCTGGTGCCGGACTATTTCGAGAAGACCAGGCTGCTGCGCGCCTATGTCAGCGAGAACTACCGCACTGCGGTCATCCTCACCGACGAGGCCGAAGGCGTGTACCTGGACAAGTTCGCCGTGCTCGATGATGCGCAGGGCGAGGGCCTGGGCCGTGCGGTGTGGAACGTGATGCTGGAGGAAACCCCGCAGCTGTTCTGGCGCTCGCGCCACGGCAACCCGATCAACCATTTCTACTACGCCGAATCCGACGGCTGCTACAAGCAGGATCACTGGAAGGTGTTCTGGTATGGCGCCGATGGCATCGACCGCATCAAGACCTATGTCGATCACTGCGCCCAGCGCGCACCGAGCCTGCAGGGCTGAGCAATGAGCAACCCCGGTGCCTGGAACACGGTTCCCACCCTGCGCGGCCAGCACGTAACCCTGCAGCCGCTGCAGATGGAACACGTGCCCGGCCTGCGCGATGCGCTTGAAGGCAGTGGCCTGGACCAGCTCTGGTACACCCAGGTGCCGTCGCCGGAGCACGCCGGAGCCTATGTGCAGGCTGCGCTGCAGGCACAGGCCGAAGGCAGGGTGCTGCCGTTCGTGGTCCGTGATGCGGCCGGTGGCATCATCGGCAGCACGCGCTTCTACGATCTGGATGCCAGCGTGCCCAGACTCAGCCTCGGCTACACCTGGTACACGCCGCGCGTGCAGCGCACCGGCGCCAACACCGAAGCCAAGCTGTTGCTGCTGCAGCACGCCTTCGAAACGTTGGGCTGCATCAGCGTGGTGCTGGAAACCAGCTGGTTCAACGCCACTTCGCGCACCGCCATTGCCCGCCTCGGCGCCAAGCAGGATGGCGTGCTGCGCAACCACAAGCGGCATGCCGATGGCACGCCGCGCGATACCGTCATCTTTTCCATCATCGACGCGGAATGGCAGGGCGTGAAGCGCCACCTGCGATACCGCTTGGACAGCCACGCATGAACGATTCGACTTTCACCCTGGGCATTGTCGGTGCCCGTGGCCATACCGGCGCCGAGCTGATCAAGCTGGTGGCCGCCCACCCGCGCCTGAAACTGGCCTTCGTTTCCTCGCGCGAGCGCGCCGGGCAGCGCCTGTCCGACCACCATCCCGAGTTCCAGGGCGATCTGCAGTACGAGAACCTGGACGCTGATGCGGTGGCGGCCAAGGGCGCGGACGCAGTGATCCTGGCCCTGCCCAACGGCCTGGCCGCACCGTTCGTGGCCGCGCTGGACGCGGCCAAGCCGGACACCGTCATCGTCGACCTGTCGGCCGACTACCGCTTCGACCACAGCTGGTATTACGGCCTGCCGGAGCTGACCCGCAGCCGCTACAACGGCCAGAAGCACATCAGCAACCCGGGCTGTTATGCCACCGCGATGCAGCTGGCGGTGCATCCGCTGCTGGACCTGCTGGCCGGCCCGCCGCAGTGCTTCGGTGTCTCCGGCTACTCCGGTGCCGGCACCACGCCATCGGACAAGAACAACGTCGAGCTGCTGGCCGACAACCTGATGCCGTATGCGCTGACCAACCACGTGCACGAGCGCGAGGTGTCGGTGCAGCTGGGCGTAGCGGTGGAGTTCATGCCGCACGTCGCGCCGCATTTCCGGGGCATCACGCTGACCGCCAACCTGTGGCTGAACCGCGTGCAGACCCGCGAGCAGATCGTCGAACGCTTCCAGCAGGCCTATGCCGGCGAACCGCTGATCGAGGTGGTGGACGAGGCGCCGTGGGTCAGCCGCATCGCCGGCCGCCACGGTGCCCAGGTCGGTGGCTTCACCCTGGCCCCGGGCGGCAAGCGGGTGGTGGTGGTGGCGACCCTGGACAACCTGCTCAAGGGCGCGGCCACCCAGGCCGTGCAGAACCTCAATCTCGCGCTGGGCATCGACGAACTGACGTCGATCCCGCACTGACCCCCGCATTCCCGGAGCACCCATGGCAGACCTTCTTTGGCAGAAGCCCGGCGTCGCTGTCGACGCCCAGATCCAGACCTTCCTCGCCGGCGACGACGTGATCCTCGACCGCGAGTTCTTCCTGCATGACATCGCCGCCAGCGCCGCGCATGCGCAGGGCCTGCAGCACATCGGCATCCTCAGCGCCGATGAGCTGGCCGGTCTGCTGCGCGAACTGGAGGTGCTGGCGCAGGACTTCCGCGAAGGCCGCTTCGTGCTAGACACGCAGTACGAAGATGGCCACTCGGCCATCGAAGCGCGCCTGACCGAACGCCTCGGCGATGCTGGCCGCAAGATCCACACCGGGCGCAGCCGCAATGACCAGATCCTGGTTGCCACCCGGCTGTGGCTGAAAGAGAAACTGCAGCGGGTGGCGCAGCTCAGCGCCGACGTAGCCAAGGTCGCGCTGGATCGCGCGCAGGCCGAGAAGGATCTGCCGATTCCCGGCTATACCCACATCCAGCGTGCGGTGGTGTCCTCGGCCGGCATGTGGTGGGCCGGTTGGGCCGAGGCCTTCATCGACAACGCCACCCGCGCGCGTGACACCCATGCGCTGGTGGATGCCAATCCGCTCGGCACCGCCGCCGGCTACGGCGTGAACCTGCCGCTGGACCGTGAGCACACCACCGCCGTGCTCGGCTTCGCGCGCATGCAGATCTCGCCGATCTATGCGCAGTTGTCGCGCGGCAAGTTCGAGCTGGCCGCGCTGGAAGCGCTCGGCGGCGCAACGCTGGACCTGCGCCGCATCGCCTGGGACCTGTCGCTGTTCACCAGCGCCGAATTCGGCTTCGTCGCGCTGCCGGCGCAGTACACCACCGGCAGCTCGATCATGCCCAACAAGCGCAACCCGGACGTGATCGAGCTGATGCGTGCCACCCACGCCAGCGTCGCCGCCGCGCGCACCGAGATCGAGCAGCTGCTGTCGCTGCCCTCGGGTTACCACCGTGACCTGCAGTCGTCCAAGGGCGCCATCTTCCACGGTTTCGGCCGTGGCCTGGCCGCGCTGGAACTGCTGCCGGCGCTGCTGGCCAACCTGGAATGGCGTGACGACAAGCTGCGTGCAGCCATTGATTCGGGCATGTATGCCACCGATGTCGCGGTGGAAGCGGCCGTGGCCGGTGTACCGTTCCGCGAGGCCTACAAGGCCGCGGCGGCCGGCGCCGACAGTGCAGGGCAGGGACGCACGCCGGAAGGCAGCCTGGCGGCGCGCGTGTCGCCCGGCTCGGCGTCCGACCTGCGCCTGGAGCAACTGCAGGCACGCTGGCAGGCGCTGTCCTGATGGCGGGCACTGTCTACCTGGTGCTGGCGATGCGCCGGCCCGATTTCAACGCGGCGGCCGTGCAGCCGCACCGCGATTTCCTCGATGCGTTGCAGGCGCAGGGCAAGCTGCAGCTGACCGGCGGTTTCGCCGATGGCAGTGGTGGCGCCTACGTGCTGTGCAACGTGGACAACCTGGCGCAGGCGCAGGCCATCGTCGCCACCGATCCGCTGGTGACGATGCAGGCCTCCGACCTGACCGTGCACGAATGGAACACCCGCTGAGGCCCTGACCGATGACCCTGCACGCCGCCACTGTCGCTTCGCCGTTCCCGCAACAGGCGCTGCCGCCATGGCGGCGTGCGGTGCTGAAGGTTGGCAGCAGCCTGCTGGCGGCCGATGGTGGCGGCCTGTCGCCACGCCACGCGCTGGGCTTGGCACAGTTCGTGTCGGCCAATGTACTGGCCGGGCGCGAGGTGGTGATCGTATCGTCCGGCGCGGTCGCGGCCGGTCGCGCGATCCTGCCGCGCGCCGACGAGCCCGGCGCGGCGATGGCCGCACGCCAGGCCCTGGCCGCGCTCGGCCAGGCGCAGCTGATCGGGCTCTGGCAGCGCTTCTTCGAACGCCCGGTGGCGCAGGTGCTGCTGACCCATGACGATCTGCGCAACCGCCGCCGCTACCTCAACGCGCGGGCAACCCTCAACGAATTGCTGCGGCTGGGTGCGCTGCCGGTGGTCAACGAGAACGACACCGTATCGGTGGACGAACTCAAGCTCGGTGACAACGACAACCTGGCCGCCACCGTGGCGGCGCTGGTCGACGCCGATGCGCTGTTCATCGCCACCGACATCGACGGCCTGTACAGCGCCGATCCGCGGACGGTGCCCGACGCGCGGCCGCTGCATGATGTGCCGGAACTGAGCGACCAGGTGCTGGCGATGGCCGGCGGTGCCGGCTCCCGCGCTGGCACCGGCGGCATGCGCACCAAGCTGGAGGCCGCAGCGAAGGCCGGCCGTCTCGGCATCGAAACCTACCTGTTCAACGGCCGCAGTGGCGAGGTGGTACGCGCGCTGGCACAGGATCGCCTGTTCGGTACCCGCATCCACGCCGCACGCAGCCGCGAAGCGGCCCGCAAGCACTGGCTGCGGCACGCACCGCTGGCTGAAGGCGCGATCATGATCGACGCTGGTGCGGCACAGGCGATGCGCGAGAAGGGCGCCTCGCTGCTGCCTGGCGGCATCACCGGTGCGGAAGGGACGTTCCGCCGTGGTGACATGGTGCAGGTGTGCTGGGACGCACCGCAGGGGCGCGTCTGCATCGCCCGTGGCGTCAGCCAGTACGCGGCCGATGACGTGCGTCGCATCGCGGGACGCCATTCGCGCGACATCCAGGCCGTGCTCGGCTACAACTACGGTGGCAGCGTCGTCCATCGCGACGACCTGGTGCTGCCATGACCGGCTTGAAGGACATCCCGATGAGCGATATCGAAGCGCAGGCGCGTGCCTGCCGTGACGCGGCCCAGGTCGTTGCCGGCCTCGACAGCGATGCCCGGCGCGCGCTGCTGCTGGGCATGGCGCAGGCGCTGGAAGTGAACGCCGGGCTGATCCTGGCCGGCAACGCGCGCGATCTGGCGGCCGCCCGCGACAAGGGCGTTGGCAGTGCCATGCTTGACCGCCTGGCGCTGGACCCGGCACGCCTGTTCGCGATGGCCGAGGCCGTGCGTGAGGTCGCCGGGCTGCCCGATCCGGTCGGCCAGCTCACCCGCGACGATGTGCGTCCAAACGGCATCCGCGTGCAGAAGGTGCGCGTGCCGCTGGGTGTGATCGCGATGATCTACGAGGCGCGCCCGAACGTGACCGCCGAAGCGGCCGCGCTGTGCCTGAAGGCCGGCAATGGCGTGATCCTGCGCGGTGGTTCCGAAGCGATCCACTCCAACACTGCCATCGCCCAGGCGCTGGCAGGTGCCCTGCAGGCCAATGGCGTACCGGCGGCGGCAGTGACCGTGATGACCGACCTGCGCCGTGAAGCGATGCTGGAACTGCTGCAGCTGCATGAGCTGATCGACCTGGCGATTCCGCGGGGTGGCGAAGGCCTGATCCGCTTCGTTGCCGAGCATGCGCGGGTCCCGGTGATCAAGCACTACAAGGGCGTCTGCCACCTGTTCGTGGACGCCAGTGCCGATCCCGGCAAGGCCCTCGATCTGCTGGTGGACGGAAAGTGCAGCCGTCCTTCGGCCTGCAATTCACTGGAAACGCTGCTGGTGCATCGTGACATCGCCGGCTCGTTCCTGCCGCGCGTGGCGAAGGCGCTGGGCGAGCGTGGCGTGCAGCTGCGCGCCGACGCGGATGCGCAGCCCCTGCTGCCGGGCAGCACGCTGGCCACCGAAGACGACTACGCTGCCGAGTTCCTCGATCTGGTGCTGGCGGTGCGCGTGGTTGACGATCTGGCTGCGGCCATCGCGCACATCCGCGCGTACACCTCCGACCATACCGAAGTGATCGCCACCGAAGACACCGGCAATGCCGAGCGCTTCGTCAAAGCGCTGCGCTCGGCGGTGGTGATGGTCAACGCGTCTTCGCGCTTCTCCGATGGGGGGCAGCTGGGGCTGGGCAGCGAGATCGGCATTTCCACCACGCGCCTGCATGCGTATGGGCCGATGGGGCTGGAAGCGCTCACCGTCGAACGCTTCGTTGTGCGTGGCGAAGGGCAGACGCGTACCTGAGCGCTGGCTGCGCCGATATCAACGGTTGCTTCTGGTAGCTGCCGACCCAGGCCGGCACCTGCCGGGTTGCCGGGCTACACCACCTCGCGGCGGATGCCGACCGGGCGTGCGTGATCGTCCATATGCAGCGTCGCCGCCTTGCATTGGGCCAGGCGCTCGGCCAAGCCGGTACTGGCGCCCAGATCTGCTGCCACCTCATTGAGGCTGGCCAGTGGCCGCGGCAGGCGTCGCTCCCGGCCGCGGAAGCGCGCACGGTTGTACTCGGCCCAGCTGATCAGCAGCACACTGGCGCACAACAGCATCACCGGCAGTGCCACCAGTACGTAGGGGTCGAACTGGTTCTGCCGCTCGTACAGCTGCTGCCATGCCATCTGCCCGCCGACCAGCCACGACACCAGCGTGACCAGCGGTGCCCACAGGTAGAAGTAGAAGCCCCAGAACGCCAGGGTGACAAATCCCCAGGCCGTGCGCTGGAACCGCGGCTGGCGGTGTGGCTTGCGGATCATCCGCGAATCGAATCGGTTGGACGGGTGCTGTGCGTTCATCGGATACCCCGATCAGGGCTGGTCCAGGTGGCGCGCTTGCGACGGCGTCGCAGCAGCGTCTTCGGCAACGCCACCAGGGTGGTGGAAAGGCTGATCAGCCAGTACGCCATCGGGTACCAGATGACCCAGAAGTAGTTGCGTCCAATCTGTGTTTCGTAACGCCGGTCGATGATCAGGCTGCTGGCGAACTGAAGCAGGCAGACCAGCGCCAGGATCACGCCATGCCACTGCGGCAGCAGGCTGGCGATGTGCAGCTGCGGTGGCAGCTCGATGAACTTGCCCAGCGCCCACAGCAGCACGATGAACAGCATGGTGTAGGCCCAGACCACGCTCAGCACGTACTCCAGCAGCACGCCCCACATGCGCCGCTCTTTCCAGTGCAGCAGCGAGCGGGCGTGGCGCAGCATCACCTCCACGCCGCCCTGCGCCCAGCGCAGGCGCTGCCGCCACAGGCCCCTGAGTGTTTCCGGCATCAGGATGAAGCACAGTGCGTTGGGCTCGTAGCGGATGTCCCAGTGCGCACGTTGCAGGCGCCAGCTGATGTCGATGTCCTCGGTCACCATGTCATCCGACCACCAGCCCACCTGGTGCAATGCGGTGCGACGGAAGCCGGCAATCACCCCGGAAATGGTGAAGATGCGCCCGTACACGCGCTGCGCGCGCTTGATCATGCCGATGATCGAGGAGAACTCGGCCACCTGCAGGCGGCCGAGCAGGGTGGAGCGGTTGCGGATGCGCGGGTTGCCGGTGACCGCACCGACCCGGTTGCCGCTGACCAGGTGCCAGACCATCCAGTGCAGTGCGTGTTCCTCCAGCATGGCATCGCCGTCGATGCACACCAGGTACTCCGAGCGGGCGGCCAGTGCGCCCATGCGCAGCGCGTTGGCCTTGCCCAGGTTGCGGTCCAGGTGCAGCACGCGCAGCCGTGGGTGCTGGGCCGCCAGCGCGTCCAGGTGCGTACTGGTGTCGTCGCTGCTGCCGTCGTCGATCGCGATCACCTCGTAATCGGTCGGATAGCGCTGGTTGAGCGCTGCGCCGAGGGTGTCGTCAAGATTCTCCGATTCGTTGTGGCAGGGAATCAGCAGGGTCGCGAACGGGGGATCGACCATCAAGGGCGGGTCGCTGCGCGGGCGCGAATGGCGTTCGCGGCGGTAGTAGTAGTACAGGCCGCCGGACATCCAGAAGAACGCCATCACCATCGGGTAGTAGAAGGCGAACTGGAACAGGACCTGCAGCAGCGGATGCATGTCCACGTCACTTCTCCGGGTACGGGAAGGTGCCGGCGGACATGGCCGCACGGGCATCGTGGGTGGAGGGCTGGTCGCCGATGAAGTCATCCGGGTACCAGGCGAAATGGTGCACACCCTGTGCCTGCAGCTGGCGGATCTGCGCGCGCAGGCGCTCGGCGGGAATCGGCTGGCCACTGCGCCAATCGACGGTCTGCAGTTCGAACAGGGTGTGCTGCAGCTGCGGGTCATGCGCGCGTACCGCAGCCAGCAGGTGGTCGAGCCAGCGTTCGGGGTGCCTGCTGCCTTCCATCCAGGGCATCGCCATCAGCGCGGTCTGGTCGTAGGCGCTGTTGAACAGGTCCAGGCGCTGCGCGAACCAGGCTTCGCTCTGCGGGCGCAGTACCGGCTCGGCATACAGGTTGCGCACCGTTGCCAGCTTCGGCCGCCAGCGCTGCGCGCTGTTGCGCAGGGCCAGGGTGAAGTCGATCAGCGCCCGGGTACGCGCGCTGCCGTCGGCGCCGGCCGCCAGGGCAGGCAGCTCGGTGTCGCGCAGGTAGCCATCGTCATGGAACAGCAGCCCTTCGAAATACGAATTGACTGCCAGATCCTCGTAGATGTCGAGCATGATCTGGCGTGCCTTCGGGTTGGTGAAGTCCAGCCGGTACATGCCATCGGCATCGCCGTTGCGGATCGCCAGCGCCTTGCGCTGCACCGGGTCGGGCAGTTCGAAGCCCAGCACCGGCAGCCATGCGTAGACCTTCACGCCCGCGCGGGACTTGAGCTGCCAGGCCACGCGGCTGAACAGGTCCGCGCGCATCGGCATGTGCCGGTTCGGGAAGTACAGCGCGTCGGCGGTGTTGTTGCCGTCCGGGTCGGCGAACGCCTGTAGGTAGACGTGGGTAGGCGCGATGCGCTTGACGCGCTCGATCAGCGCATCGAGGTTGCGTGCCTGCTGCGCCGGGTCCGCGTCGTACACATCATCCAGGTCGATCTGCAGGGCGCGGATGCCATCGAGCGCGACGTCACGGCGCAGTTCGTACGCCAGGCTTTCCACGGTCGGGTTGTTGCTCACCAGCAACCGCGCCAGCCCGTGCAGGTCGCTGGCCACCGGCGTGCTGCGGCCTTCCAGGTCGAACGAAACCGGCATGCCCAGCTGCTCGGCGATGTCGTTGCTCAACTGGTTGTAGGCCGCATAGGGCCAGACGATGGCACGCGGGCGCACGCCCAGGTGCTGCTGGATGCGCTGCACGCTGCGCGAAAGATCAGTGCGCAGGCGCTGCTCATACTGCGTCTCGCTCTCGTAGCTGTGCGTGGCCGGGCTGTAGATGCGGGTGACCACGGCGGGCGTGGAGTTCCCCTGCGGGTTGGCAAGCACGCCGTGGTGCAGGTCATCGGTGTGGCTGGCCACTTCGATCAGGCCACTGTCGTGCATCTGCTTCAGCTGCGCCCAGGTCACGAAGTCGTCGTGGCCGAACGGGCGGTAGCCGTAGTCGATGGTGCGGCCTGGTGCCATGTCCACATAGTCGGTGATCACCGCCACCAGCGCCGGGTAGCGGTAGGCCCGCAGCAGCGGGAAGGCCTTGTCGTAGACGCTGCGCAGGCCATCGTCGAAGGTCAGCAGTACCGGCTTTGGAGGCAGCGTGGCGCGGCCCTGCGAGGCCTCGATCAGCTGCGACAGCGAAACGGGGTGGTAGCCGTGTGCGCCCAGCCAGTCCAGGTGGGCGGCGAAGTTCTGCGTGCTCACCGCGTAGCTGTCGGCATCGCCCTTGGCGGCGACCTGGTCGCGGATGTCGTGGTAGCTGAGGATCAACAGGCCGTTGTCGACCGCATCGAGATCCAGGGCCTGCTGCGCCGGGGCCGATGGCGCAATGGCCAGCAGCAGGAGAACGATCAGTCGCAGGATGCGGGCCATGTCAGTCTCCCCAGCGCAGTGCGGCTTCGAAGCCGATGTGGCGCTCGCGGTGTCCGTCGTAGACCGGCCGTGACCAGCGCACGCCGTACTCGAACACGCGGCCCGGGCCCAGTTGCCACTCATGCATGTAGGACACCGACGGCACCAGTGCACTGCCGAAACCCTCCTGCCAGTAGTCACCCAGCGAGACGGTCAGGCGATGCCGGAAGTGGCGCTCGTAGTGCCGCCACAGCTGCTGGTCGATGCGCAGCCCGATCTCGACCATGCGGTCGCGCCTCGGGTTGAAGTAGGGCGCATCGTCGCGGCTGCCGCGACTGGTGTAGGCACTGGCCAGGCCATCGATCAGCCAGCGCGGGCGGGTCAGCAGGCGCTGTTGGACGCGGGTGCCGAACAGCTCGCGGTGGTTGCCATCGTCATAGCGGAAGCGGCTGGCGCCGAACGTCCAATGGGTGAGCTCGCTGCGCCGGTAGTCCGCCTGTGCGCTCACGCTGTCGGCGGTGATGCCGGCCGCGCGCGCCTGCATCGAGGCCTCCGGGTCATTGCGCGCGACCACCAGGCCAGCGTGCCAGTAATCGTTGAACTGCCAGCCGACGCCGACGCGCAGGCCGGTGTCGCCGATGTGGTCGTTGGCGCGCAGGACCGCCGCTTCCGCATCCAGCTGCCCGAAGCGGTAGCGCACGCCCGCACCCAGCCACAGGGGATCGATGCGCTGGTCCTGGAAATCGGTCGAGCGCCGGTCGGCCAGGGCGAACAGGCGCCAGCGGTCATCGAGGATCGGAGTCTCCACTTCCACGCCGTAGTGGCGGTCGTTGTTGCCCAGTGGCGAGGTGCCACCACCACCGGAGCTGCGCCCGATATCGGCCCATGCCTTCAGCTGCCAGCCGCGATGCACGCGCCATGCCTGGTCCATGCGTTCGACCGCCGGTTGCGTGGGGTAGCGCGCGATCAGGTCATCGTGCAGCGGCCGCGCCAGGTCATCGCGCTGCAGGGCGAGGTAGGCCTCTTCCATGCCCAGCCGGGCTTCCACGTCACGCGGGTCAAGCGTGTGTGCCATCTGCTGGCGCTGCAGCGCCCGGCGTGGCCAGCCGCGCATCATGTACACGCTGCCCAGTGCGCTCTGCAGGCCGCCGTTGCCCGGTGCGATATCGACCATCGATTCCAGGTCGTGCTGCGCGGTAGACAGATCGCCGCTGTAGGCGCGCACCATCGCCAGGTTCAGGTCGGCTTCGTAGCGCGACCAGTTGGCATACGGCGATTTGCCATTGCTCCAGCGCCACGCCGGCTCCTTGTCGCGCCATGCCTGCAGCAGGTCGATGGCTTTTTCCTGCTGCTCGCTTTCCAGGTAGGCATAGGCCAGCTGCGAGTGCGAGGCATCGCGCGTGGGGTCGCCGGCCACCGCCGCCTGCAGCACCGGAATGGCTTCCTGCGGGTGCAGCGTTCCCATCAGTGAATCGCCCACCGCAGGCAGCACGTAGTCGGGAAGCGTGTGACCCTCGGCCTGCAGGACGCGTGCTTCCTCGCGCACCTGTGCGTGGCGCCCCAGCCGGTTGAGCAGGATCAGGCGGTCCATGCGGATGCGCAGCGGGGCCTGGGCCGGTGGCGTGCCTTCGCTGCCAAGATAGCGCTGCATGCGCGCCAGGGTGGATTCGGCCTCTTCCAGGCGGGTGTCTTCGCTGCGGCTGTAGGCCAGGCTCCAGACCACCAGCTTGGCCAGATAGTCGCCTTCCAGGCGTTGCTTCTGGGCCTGGTCGAACAGCTGCGGCCGCTGCTGGTACAGCTCCCAGGCGCGCCACGCATTGCCGATGTCGCCCAGAGTCAGGACACGCAACTTGAACAGCAGGTCATCATTGGGTTGTTGCTGGCTCGCGCGTTCGATCGCACCCAGCGCGTCCAGCCAGCGGGCCTGGTCACGGTAGCGGCCAATCTCGGCCAGCGCCGCCTCGCGGTCCGGCGGTGCGGCACTGCTGGCCCAGGCCAGCGCGGAGCAGGCGAGGCCGACGCAGAGCGCCAGCCGGCGGTGGACAACCATTGGGGACCCCCTTGGCTTCCGAACCAGACAACCTGAAAAATGTGACGCAAATCACATGCCAGATTTTGGGATGGCCGTGACCTGCGTCACTCCCCTCGCGAACTCCCATCCAGCAGGGATGGGCGGAACCAGGACAGCGACCTGCAATGTCTTGTCTGAAACGAGAGTCCCCCGCACACCGAGTGGTGGCCTGGGCGGCGGTGCCGCCCCCATGCCCGATGCCGGCACGCGGCAAGGATGGGCATTCGTGGGCACTATCCGCCCGGAATTGTCAGCCCGGCGTCAAAATGCGCGATCGGGCTGACGAGCGGTAGGTGGGGCCGGTTGCGGGCCCCACGGGGCTTACCAGAGGTCTTCCAGCTTGCGCGGCTTGCAGGCCACCCAGGAGGCGCACAGCATCAGCGTTGCGCAGCCGAACAGGAAGCTGAACGGGAGCGTCCAGCCGTCGCTGACGGTGTGCAGCCAGCCGACCAGGAACGGCCCCAGGCAGCTGAAGCTGTAGCCCACGCCCTGCATGAAGCCCGACAGCGCTGCCGAGCCGGTGGGGGTACGCGTACGCAGGTTGATCAGGGTCAGTGCCAGCGGGAACGTGGACGGGCCAACGCCGAGCAGGCAGGCCCACAGCAGCGGCGCTTTCATCGGTGCCAGCAGCAGCCCGGTGAAGGCGATCACGAACGAGAAGAAGCCGATCAGCACCAGCGGGAACGGGTTCTGCAGGCGCACCGCCATCGACGGAATCAGCAGCGACGGCAGCAGGCCCAGGGCCGAGAACACCGCCACCATCACCCCGCCGAAGGCCGGCGTGCCACCGGCCTCGACCACGATGCGCGGCAGCCAGGTGAACATCGAATAGGTCATCAGTGAGGTCATGCCGAACATCAGCGTCATGCTCCAGCCCAGCGAAGTGCGCCAGACCTTGCCATGCGGCTGTGCGGTCGGATCGGTGGCGTCGGCCTGCGGCTTCGGCGCGCGCCGGGCCAGCATCAGCCACGGTAGCGCGGCGGCCAGCGCCAGCAGTGCCCACATGCCCAGCGATACGCGCCAGCCTGCCGCGTTGGCTACCGGCACTGCCAGCAGCGCCGGCAGCATCGTGCCCAGCTGCAGCACGCTGATGTAGAGCGTGCTCATGGTGCCGACCTTGTTGGCGAAATAGCGCTTCACCAGCGGCGGCACCACCACGTTGCCGATGCCCATGCCAGCCAATGCCAGCACCGAGCCCAGCAGCAGCGTGCCGACATTGCCGGCGCTGGAGCGCAGCAGCAGGCCGGTCATCGCCATCACCATCGCCAGCAGGGTGGTGCGCTCCAGCCCCAGCCGGCGCGCCAGTGCCGGCGTGGCCACGCCGAACAGGGCGAACGAGGCGGTCGGCAGCATGCCGAGCACGCCGGTCATGGTGGTGCCGAAGCCGAACTGCTGGCCGAGCACGTCCAGCAGGGGCGTGATCGAAGTGACGGCGGTGCGCAGGTTGATCGCTGCCAGCAGGATTGCGGCGAACGCGAGGACGCGACCGTGCAGCAGCGACGGCGAATCGGAAGGGGAGGAACTCATCGGTGGTCCTTGCAGGTGTCGCACGCCGCGTCTTGGCGTGCAGTGCCACGCAGGGCTGTGCCGGCGCGGTGGGTGGGGGAGGGCGTCATTGTACGTGGCTGGCGGGGAGAGGTCCTGTTGGCGCGATTTGTCGCGATCTGCATAGCCGGGTGAGGGCGGCCGGTGCGGCCTGGATAGGCACCGTGAAACCGGTCAACCCCTTGCGTTGCGGACTCCTGCGCGCGTTTGGCCGCGGCAGGCACGCCGCGACGGACGCCGTATCGAAGTGCAGGGGGTGTGGGGCGTTGCTAGGTTCGGGCCACATCCATGGCCGAAGGGTTGCAGGGTGGCAAGGACGTTGATTGTGGTGGGTGATGCAACCACGGGCGGTGGCAGGGTCATCACCGGCTCCCCGGTTACCGACATCGAGGGCATGGCCGTGGCGCGGGTGGGCGACAAGGCCACCTGCCCCCAACACCAGTGCGTGGCCACCATCGTCAGCGGCGACATCACGCTGACGTTTGAAGGCCAGCCCGTGGCTCGCCACGGCGACAGGCTCTCATGCGGCTGCTCGCTGATGTCCGGCAAGCAGTCCCGTGTCCATGTGGACACGGGCGGGGGAGGCGGCGCGGCTGACGGCGCCAGCCACGCCGCTGCTGCCTCGGATCTGGCCGCGCTGCCCGTAGTGCCGCAGGCCGGCAAGCCGCCGGTGTGCGAAGCATGCCTGCTGGCCGCCTCGCGCTCCGGCGCGACCTTCCTGGGGCGCTGAATGAACCGGTACGTCATTGTCGATGCAGCGGCCCATGCCGACACGGCCAAGGCGCTGGCCTGGTATGCGCAGGACCTGCCGCACCGGACCCTGTTGGCACGCCAGCCCGAGGCGGCGCACGCCTCCCTGGGTCCCTGGCTGATCCAGTTGCCTGCGCAGCATCAGACCCCGGTGGAGGGATGGTTGCGCGCGCTGGAGCTGGACAAGCCGGTCGTGGCCTGGCTCAGCAGCGACGCCGGATTTGAAGCGGTGTTCCAGCACCTGGAAGCCTGCCTGGACCTGCGCCGCCCCAGCGGCAAACTCGCACTGCTGCGCTATTGGGATGGTCGCGTGTTCGTGCGCTTGCAGCGCGTCTTCACGCTGCAGCAGCGCAGGCAGCTGATGGGTCCGCTGCGGCAGTGGCGCTTCCAGATGCTGGGCCAGCGCTACGCCCTGGAACGTGACACGTTGTATGCAGCGGAGACTGGTTGATGTTTGAGATCAACGAAAAGCAGGAGGCTCTGCTGCGCCTGCCTGACCCCTCCACCTTTTTCCCGCTGTTGTGCCGGGAGATCCGCGAGGAGTACCCCGGCAGCGTCGGTCATCTGAGCGATGGCGCGTTGATGGATGACGTGGTGCGAAGCCATGACCATGCAGCCTATGTGCTGCGCGTCACCCACCTGCCGGTGCTGGTGCGTTGGGTGAAGGCGGATATGGCGTGGGCGCGCGGTCTGCGCGCCGTCCCGGCCGCGGACATGTGGATGCGCGCCGCGACGGATCCGAATCTGGCAGCGGCCGATCTGCCGTCGAATCTGGCAGGACACTAGGAGCAACGATGGGCACCAGAATCATCGGTCCGCGGCCCTGGCTTGGGCCCGGCATGGGAGGCGGCAACGGCGGCGTGGATGAAGACGGCAATCCGGTGGAGCCCTACGGAGGGCCGACCACCGGCGACGTGGTCGATGGCATTCGCGATGCCGTGTACGGCATCCAGCAGCGGGTGCGTGGTGAAGCCAAGCCGGATGCGCGCGCCGAGCCGACGGCCAAGGCGCGGGAGGTGGACTGCTCGCAGATGCCCGACGAGACCGCGTGCAACGAGTGCCTGCTGAAGGAGGGGTTCGTCGGTCCGCCTCTCACCCCGCGCTATGTGACCCAAAGCAACCTGATCAACTACGAGTACCAGCTGTACATCGCCAACCTGCGCTCGGCACCGCTGCGCTTTGGTTTCATGGTTGCCGACAAGGCGGATCCTGATCGGCGGTTGTTCTCGGTGGATACGTTGTTTGACTACCTTGAGCGCGATGGGTTCTCACGCACCGTGCAGGAGTGGCATTTCAACGCCTGCGAGTTTGATGGGTTCTGGTTGAAGGACTGTACGGTGGTGGAAGCGAAGGGGAGGTATGAGCATTTTCTGGATGAAAATGGTCGGGCTAAGTACAGTTTTGTGCGGCTTGGAATATTCAACTCATGGCGAAAGCAGATGCTCAGGCAGCGCGCTGCTATCGCGATTGCCGAGCCGCAAGGCCGGCTTATCTGGTGCTTCATGCAACGACGCACGATGGCGGCGGCCGTATCGACAGGCGGAATCGATTCTTCGCTCTGCAGATACGAGCCTTTCCTTGGAGAAGAAAGATGATTCTGAGTTCCCAGGCCAACCTTTGGACGACGCCTGTCGCGCGATCACCCGAGGAAGTCATAAGCTTGGCGAAGAGTCTGACCCGATATTTGTCACAGCAGCATCCACTAATGAAGCGATGGTATGCGCTCCCTTCAATTCGTTCCGAGAAAGCAATTCCCTTGGAAGACAGTGATGCGCTTTTTAACCGGATCAGCGGGAAGGTTGAGCAGGATCGCAGGAAATTTGGTGACTATCCCGAACTTGGCGCTTCTTTGTCGCTTGCCAACGTCGATAACGACCGTGACTGGTGTAAGCCAGGAGTTGCAGTGCTCGAACTGGATCCGACAACAGGCTTCAACTGCTTCAGCCTGGAGGGAGTCGAGCCGTTTGGAGCATCCACTTCCTCGCTGATGCTCAATGCGTTGATCAGAATGGTGGTGGTAATAGAGCCCACATTCGCGAGCACGGATGTCAATGCAAGAACACCTGAGAAGGGTCTCGTGACCTACCAGCTAGACAGGCGCTTGTATCGACACCGTCGTTACTTTGGCTGGATGGGCTTCGTCCCCGCGCAGATCACCCACGCGCAGATCCCCGACGCGCATGCCGTCCACCCGGTCGATGGCCTGGGCACGGTCATCGTCTCGGTGCCGGGTGTGTTTGACCCCACCGACGACGCGCAGGTGGACAAGGTGCACCGCGTCGAAATGGATCTGGCCAGCTATGACCTGTTGCCGGTAACCGACCCGAGCCTCAAGGGCTAGGGCCATTTCCGGTTTTCGCGCAGAACGCTCCCCGCGTGCGCGATCCGTCGTGCTGGGGGCTGTGCGCAGGCGCCCAGTGGGCGTCACTTCCCAGGCAGCGTGACACCTGACACCTGCAAGCGCTTGCCCAGCAGGATGCAGCACCACTACCGACCCCGCGCAACAATGACGGGAACCGCACGAATCACCGCAATGGCGCGAATGCCCACCACCGCAAACTCGAGCCTCAGCCGTGTTTGCGCTTGTCAGCCAGCGTCGCCTCGTACGGCGCCGGCTGGCAATCCGTCCGCGTTCCATGGCGGGCGCAGCAGGATGGCGGGCCGGGCCAGGACGCAGGCGGTCGCGCGATCGAGGGCCTGATCCAGGCCAGTCGCGCGCTGGGCCTGTACGCCGGCCTCAACGTGCGGCCCTGCTGACGCCGGGCCGTGTGACGGGGCAGGGCGGCTGCCTTGCCACGTTGCAGCGCTTCAAAGGCAGGGGCGCCTGAACAGCAGGCACAAAAAAACCCGGAGGACTGTCGTCTTCCAGGCTTCTTGCTGACCACCGAAGTGGTCGGGGAGACAGGATTCGAACCTGCGACCTCTACGTCCCGAACGTAGCGCTCTACCAGACTGAGCTACACCCCGAAGGGAGCCGCCTATTCTAGCGATTCACCCCGATGGCGGCAAGGGGTAAATGCTGTTTTCTTCACACTGCCGAAGCAGTGCCACTTCAGGGAACAAAAAAGCCTGGACGACTTCACCAGGCTTCAATGCGACCACAAGAGTGGTCGGGGAGACAGGATTCGAACCTGCGACCTCTACGTCCCGAACGTAGCGCTCTACCAGACTGAGCTACACCCCGAAGGAGCCGCCTAAGATACCGTGTGAAGGCCGAGGCGGCAAGGCTTTTTTACGGCTCAGTGACGATTTTCCCTCTCGATGCGGTTCTGCTCGCGGGCTTCGAACCACATGCCGTTGAGGATGGCCACCGTCGAGGCGAGGCCGGCACCGAGAATCCAGGCGAAATACCACATGGTCAATCTCCTCTGTCCAAAGGGTATGCCGAGCGTGGCCCGGCACACCGTCAATCAGTATGCGTTCGGGTTGTTGCCCATCTCTTCGCTGGTGGTCTTGCCCTTCAGCACGCGGTACACCCAGGTGGTGTAGGCGAGGATGATCGGCAGGAACACCGCCGTGGCCAGCAGCATGATCCACAGGGTCAGGTGGCTGGACGAGGCATCCCACACGGTCAGGCTGGAGTTGGGCTGGCTCGAGGACGGCAGCAGGAACGGGAAGATGGCAAAGCCGACGGTCAGGATGATGCCGGCGATGGCCGCGCCGGAGGCGATGAAGGCCAGGCCGCCGCGACGGGCCCGCAGCAGCACCGCACTGGCCAGCAGGCCGATCAGGCCCGCCAGCGGGGCGAGGATCGTGGCCGGCATCGTGCTGTAGTTGCGCATCCAGCCACCGGCGGCGCCGAGTTCGGCGGTCTTCAGCAGCGGATTGGTGGCGCCGTCGGTGACCACCTGCGAGGTGATCTGGTAACCCGGCAGGCCGAAGGCCACCCAGGCACCGCCCAGCGCGAACAGCACGAAAGCGATCAACGCCGCGATGCTGCCGAAGCGGGCCGCACGCTCGGCCACCGGGCCCTCGGTCTTCAGCACCAGCATGGCGGCACCGTGGGCGACCAGCATCGACACGCTGAGCAGGCCGGCCAGCAGCGCGAAGGGCATCAACAGGCCGAAGAACGAGCCGGTGTAGAAGATGCGCATGCTGTCATCGAAGTGGAACGGCACGCCCAGCACCACGTTGCCCACTGCCACGCCCATGATCAGCGCCGGAATGAAGCCGCCGATGAACAGCGCCCAGTCCCAGGTGTTGCGCCAGCGCTCGCTCGGCATCTTGCTGCGGAACTTGAAGCCGACCGGGCGCAGGATCAGCGCGAACAGGATCACGAACATCGCCAGGTAGAACCCGGAGAAGCTGACCGCATACAGCGGCGGCCACGCGGCGAAGATCGCGCCGCCACCCAGGATCAGCCACACCTGGTTGCCTTCCCATACCGGACCAATGGTATTGATCACCAGCCGGCGCTCAGCGTCGTTGCGGGCGACGAAGGGCAGCAGGGTGCCCACGCCCAGGTCGAAGCCATCCATCACGGCGAAACCGATCAGCAGGATGCCGAGCAGCAGCCACCAGATCACGCGCAGCGTGGTGTAGTCCAGAAGAATGAAGTCCATCTTGGTTCTCCTGCCTCAGGCCTGGCCGGTGGCCGGCGCTGCGGCATTGTGGGAAGCATGCGGCTGGGGCGACTGCAACGACGGCAGCACCTCGTCCGGACCCTTGCGGATCGCCTTGAGCATCAGCTTGATCTCGACCACGATCAGCGCGGTGTAGATCGCGGTGAAGCCCGCCAGGGTCAGCACGATCTGGTGCAGCGCCAGGCCCGATGCTGCATAGAAGGTCGGCAGCACGCCATCGACCGCCCACGGCTGGCGACCGTACTCGGCCACGAACCAGCCACACTCGATGGCGATCCACGGTGCCGGCAGCGTCCACAGCGCCAGCTTGAGGAACCACGGCTTGTCCTGGAAGTTGTTGCGGCAGGAGTAGTAGAAGGCCAGTGCGAAGAAGGCGATCAGGTAGAAGCCCAGGCCGGCCATCACGCGGAAGGTCCAGAACAGCGGCATCACGCGCGGCACCGTATCCATCGCCGCCTGCGAGATTTCCTGCGGGGTGGCGTTGAGGATGTCATCGCGGTAGCGCTTGAGCAGCAGGCCATGGCCGAGGTCCTGCCAATGACGGTCGAACATCTCGCGTGCTTGAACGTCGTTCTTGTTGGCGCGCAGGCGTTCCAGTGCACCGTAGGCCAGCTGGCCGCCACGCACGCGGTGCTCGGCACGCTCCACCAGTTCCAGGATGCCCGGAATCGGCTGGTCCAGCGAACGGGTGGCGATCAGGCCCATCAGGTACGGAATCTTCACCGCGTAGTCGTTCTGGTGGGTTTGCTGGTTGGGGATGCCGAAGGCGGTGAAGTCGGCCGGCGCACGCTCGGTCTCCCACATCGCTTCGATCGCAGCCAGCTTCATCTTCTGGTGCTCGCTGGCGGCATAACCGCTCTCGTCACCCAGTACCACCACCGACAGCGAGGACAGCAGGCCGAACGCCGCGGCCACGGCGAACGAACGGCGGGCCAGGTCCTTGTGCTTGTTGCGCAGCAGGAACAGGGCGCTGATGGACATCACGAACACCGCACCGGTCACGTAGCCGGCACTGACCGTATGCACGAACTTGGCCTGCGCTACCGGGTTGAACACCACGGCCATGAAGTCGACCACTTCCATGCGCATGGTTTCCGGGTTGAATACCGCACCGGTCGGGTTCTGCATCCAGCCATTGGCCACCAGGATCCACACCGCCGACAGGTTGGTGCCCAGCGCCATCAGCCAGGTCACGGTCAGGTGCTTGACCTTGCTCAGCCGGTTCCAGCCGAAGAAGAACAGGCCGACGAAGGTGGCTTCCAGGAAGAACGCCATCAGGCCTTCGATGGCCAGCGGCGCACCGAAGATGTCACCGACGTAGTGGCTGTAGTAGGACCAGTTCATGCCGAACTGGAATTCCATGACGATGCCGGTGGCGACGCCCATGGCGAAGTTGATGCCGAACAGGACGCCCCAGAACAGGGTCATCCTGCGCCAGATCTCCTTGCCGGTCATCACGTACACGCTCTCCATGATGGCCACCATGAAGGACAGGCCGAGGGTGAGCGGTACGAATAGGAAGTGGTACATCGCGGTCAGCGCGAATTGCAGCCGCGACAGTTCTACGACTGTCTGATCAATCATGGCCTGGCTACCTCGTTGGATAGTGCCGTTGCAGGTGGCGGGAAGGGTGGTCTACGACGTGAATGATGTGACCGACTACTTCAGAAAGCCTTGATCCAGATCAATGTATGAACAGGTGCCCCGGTCGATCGTATGCCAACCTGATGAAGACTGCGACCGCCGGCCGCAGGGGCGGGCTGTTGCCTGCGCCTACAATGCCCTGTCTCCCCCGTTGACCGTGAAGACCCCTTGAGCGCTGCCGAAACGACTTCCGCCAGCCTGTCCCCGGACGCTGAAACTACCCGTCAGCGGCGCGCGCGCACGGCCTGGCTGGCCGATCTGGCGCATGCCGCACGCGGCCGCCAGCGCTTGGCAGCGTTGTGCATCAGCGTGTCAGGCGCGTTGCTGATCGGGCAGGCCGCCAGCATCGCCTGGTTGGTGCAGCAGGTGCTGGTGGAGCGCGCCGCGCTGGCATCGGGGCTGCCGGCACTGGGCGTGCTGGCGCTGATTCTGGTGTTGCGCACCCTGTTGGGCAGCGCCACGCAGGCGGCCGCCGGCGATGTGGCCGATGCCGCACGGCTGGCACTGCGCGAGCGTGTGTTCGCACGCCTGCTGGGCCATGGCCCGCTGTGGCTGCGCCAGCGCCGAATCGGCGAGCTGGGCGAACTGATGTTGCATCACGGCGATGCGATTGAGAATTACTACAGTGGTTTCCTGCCGGTACGCACCGAAGTGGTGGTGGTACCGCTGCTGATCCTGGCCGCGGTGGCCTGGGTCGACTGGGTGGTGGCGCTGATCCTGCTGTTCACCGCGCCGCTGGTGCCGTTCTTCATGATGCTGGTGGGATGGGGCGCCGAGGCGGCCGGCCGTGCGCAGCTGGGCGAGCTGGCGAGGATGAGTGGCCATTTCGCCGACCGCATCAAGGGACTGGGCCTGCTGCGCCTGTACGGCCGCGGCGAGGCGGAGCTGGCGGGTGTGGAAGCGGCCGCCGAAGGCGTGCGGCTGCGGACCCTGAAGGTACTGCGCATCGCGTTTCTGTCGTCCACGGTGCTGGAATTCTTCGCCTCGGTGAGCGTGGCGATGGTGGCCTTGTACCTGGGCCTGAGCTACCTGGGCATGATGTCGCTGCACGCGAGCGTGCCGAGCCTCGGCGCCGGCTTGTTCTGCCTGCTGCTGGCGCCGGAGTTCTACGCCCCGCTGCGGCGCTTGGCCGCGCACTACCACGATCGCGCCAATGCACTGGCCGCGGCCGCCGAAGTGGAGCGCCTGCTGCAGTCGCTGCCGGAAGAGCAGGGCCTGATCGAAAGCGAGAGCACGCCGCTGGCGGTGGAGCCGGCCGAGGCCGCGTTGCCGCCATTGCAGGCGTGGGGCCTGGCACTGCGCCCGCTGGGGGCGCCTCAGGATGTGCTGCAGGATCTGGACGTGCTGCTGGAGCCGGGCCAGCGGCTGGCTCTGGTCGGCCCCAGTGGCAGTGGCAAGAGCACGCTGCTGGAAGCGCTGGCCGGTTGGCTGCCGCCGCGCGCCGGTAAACTGCAGTTGCGCCCCGGGCTGCAGGTGGCCTACGCCAGCCAACGCCCGTACCTGTTCCACGGCAGCATCGCCGACAACCTGCGGCTGGCCGATCCCGGGGCCACCGACGCGCGCCTGCGTGCGGTTGCCGAGGCCGCGCAGGTGCTGCAGTTCGCACAGCGCCTGCCACAGGGCCTGGACACGATGATCGGCGAACGCGGCTTCGGCCTGTCCGGTGGCGAAGCACGGCGCATCGGCCTGGCCCGCCTGCTGCTGCGTGATCCGCAGGTGCTGCTGCTGGACGAACCCACCGCGTTCCTCGATGCCGATACCGAGGCGGCACTGCTGCGCAGCCTGGCCGCGTATGCGCGCGGGCGCAGCGTGGTGGTGGCCACCCACAGCCCGACCGTGATCGCCTGGGCCGACCGCTGCCTGCTGCTGCCGGAAGGTCGCCTGGTCGAACCGGCGCAGGCGGTGCGCGCATGAACCGTTCGCCCGATTCCCTGCGCGCGGTGTTCCTGCGCCATCGGCCGCGCCTGCTGCTGACCGTGCTGCTGTTGTGGACCACGATGCTGGCCGGCACTGCACTGCTGGGCCTGTCCGGTGGCTTCCTCACCGCTGCTGCGCTGGCCGGTGCGGCCGGGCTGGGCCAGGGCTTCAACTTCTTCTCACCGTCTGCGGGCATCCGTGGCCTGACCATGGCCCGGATCGTGTCGCGCTACTTTGAAAAGCTGGTCGGCCACGATGCCACGCTGCGCATCGCCCGCGATCTGCGCGTGTGGTTCTTCCGCCGCGCGCTGCCGCTGGCACCGGCCCGGCTGGGTGCCACCCGTACCGGCGAACTGCTGGCGCGCCTGCTCGGTGACATCGGTGAGGTCGATGGCCTGCTGGTGCGTGCCATCGGTCCGCTGGTGGCCTTGGGCGGATTGTCGCTGGTCGCAGTCGTTTCGGCGGCGATGATCCTGCCGTCGGCGGCACTGCTGCTGGCGCTGCTGGCGCTGCTGATCGCCTTTGGCGTGCCGTGGCTGGGCGTGCGTGGCCACGATGCTGAAGAGGCCGATCGCGCCGCGCATCGCGCCGCGCTGCGTACTGCGGCCTTCGAAGGGCTGGAGGGCGCGGCTGATCTGGCCGCGCTGCATGCCGATGCAGCGTGGCAGCTAAAGGTGCGCGTCGCCGCCAAGCAGTTGGCCTCGCGCGACCGGCGCCGGCGCTGGCGGCTGATTGCCGGCTCCACGCTGCACGGCCTGGTCGCCGGGCTCGGGCTGGTGGCGATGCTGGCACTGGCCCTGCATGCGGCCGAACAGCAGCGCATCGCGGCGGCAATGGCGGCGGGCCTGGTGTTCCTCACCGTCGCGCTGATCGAGTTGTGGGCCGGCATGGGGCTGGCCTGGCAGTCGCTGCAGTCCGGGCGCATCGCCGCCGATCGCCTGCAGGCCGTTGTTGAGCAGCCGCCGGCCGTGGAGGACCCGCAGGCACCGCAGCCGGTGCCGCAGGCGGCGCGCGTGCACTGGGATGACGTGCATTTCCAGTGGCCGGGTGCAGCGCGGCCGGTGCTGTCCGGTGTGCAGCTGACCCTGGCGCCGGGCGAACGCATCGCGATTCGCGGCGACAGCGGCAGCGGCAAGACCACGCTGTCCAGCCTGCTGCTGCGCCTGTGGGATCCGCAGCAGGGACGGCTGACCTATGGTGGCCGCGATCTGCGCGATTTCGCCCAGGCCGAGTGGCATCGGCAGCTGGCCTGGTTGCCGCAGAACGCACCGGTGTTTGCCGGCAGCGTGGCCGAGAACCTGCGATTGGGTGATCCCGATGCCAGCGACGCAGCGCTGTGGGCGGTGCTGCGTCGGGTGCGGCTGGGCGAATGGGCCGAGCACAACGGTGGCCTGCAGACCTGGGTGGGCGAGAATGGCGCGACGATGTCGGCCGGTCAGGCACGGCGACTGGCGCTGGCCCGCGCACTGCTGCGCAATGCGCCGATCCTGCTGCTGGACGAACCGACCGAAGGCCTGGACGTGGATACCGCACGCGCGCTGTTGCAGGATCTTTCGGGGTTGCTGGACGGTCGCAGCCTGGTGATGATCACCCATGACGAACTGCCCGAGGGCGTGGTCGATGCGCAGTACCGGTTGCGCGACGGGGCTCTGGTCGGCGAAGCGTGAACCGGTAGTGCCGGCCGCTGGCCGGCAACCTCATGGCGCTTGATACGGACACGGAATTGCCGGCCAGCGGCCGGCACAACCGATTGCGGGGGTTACCGCGAGAACTCGCGCAGCATCACCGCGATCGAGGCGACGTTGGCCAGTACGCACAACCAGAACGCCCATTGAAATGCCGCCTTGCGGTGCTTGTGGCGGAACACGGCCTGGCCCAGCAGCGCGCCGGGCCAGCCGCCGGCAAAGGCCAGCAGCTGCAATGTTCGTTCTGGAATGCGCCACTGCTTTCGCTGCGCCGCGCGCTTGTCATGGCCATACAACCCGAACGACACCGCACTGGCCAGCAGGCACCAACCGCCCAGCCACAGCGGCAGGACATCGCTGATCATCAGCGCGATCAAGGCACCGAACGCGGCCAGTGCGAGGTGACGCCGCCACGCCACTTACAGCGCGTCGAGGAAGTCGCGCACGGCCGGGCCGAATCGCTCGAAATCGACCAGGAACGCATCGTGGCCCTGGGGCGATTCCAGGCCGATGAAGCGCGCCTCAGCACCGCCGGCACGCAGGCCGTCGGCGACCTGTTGCTGTTGCTGCACGGGGAACAGGATGTCGGTGTTGGCGCCGATCGCCAGCGCCTTCTCCACCCGGATCTTCGCCAGCCCTGCAAGCACGTCGCCGCCGGCATACTCGGCCAGGTCGAACCAGTCCATCGAGCGGCTCAGGTACAGGTAGCAGTTCGGATCGAAGAAGCGCACGAAGCGACGCGCGTGTCCTTCCAGGTAGCTTTCCACCTGGAATTCGAGGCCGAACGGGTCGTCGTCGGCCTGGTCCGAATCCAGCCGCACGCGGCCGAAACGACCGTCCCATTCCAGTGCCGAACGATAGGTGATCACGCCCAGCTTGCGCGCCATGCGCATGCCGCACTCGGGGTACTCGGCGTCGTCGTAGTGGCCACCATTCCAGCGCGGGTCGAGGCGGATCGCCTCGCGTTGCAGCGAGCGGATCGCAATCGAGAACGGCAGTGCCTGCGCGCTGCCGGAGATGTTGATGTGACTGCGTGCGATGCCCGGGTGCAGCATCAGTACGGCCAGCGCGGTCATGCCGCCCATCGAATTGCCAATCACGCAGGCCAGTTGGGTGATGCCCAGCGCCCGCACGACCTCGACCGCAGCACGGGCACCGTCTTCGATCGACAGTTCGGGGAAATCGAGGCGGTAGGGCTCACCGCTGGCCGGGTTGAGCGAGGCCGGGCCGGTCGAGCCCTTGCAGCTGCCCAGCGAATTGACGCACACCACGAACCAGCGGTCGGTATCGATCGGCTTGCCCGGCCCCACCATCGCTTCCCACCAGCCCGGTGCCGGATTGGCGTCATTGGCGGCGGCATGCGCGTCCGGCGACAGGCCGGTCACGATCAGGATCGCATTGCTGGCGTCGGCCGCCAGCGTTCCCCAGGTTTCGAAGGCCACGCGTGCGTCATGCAGGGCGCCGCCGCGCTTGAACGGGAACGGAGAGGGCAGGGCGTGGAAACGGGTGCCGGGCGGGATGAATTCGGTCATGCGGGCATTCTAGCGGGGCTGCATGTGGAGCTGGCGACACGCTGGTTTCCATCGGCACTACCGGGCGACGCGTTACGGGAAGCGCAGCTCCACAACACCGTCGTGGGGCAGGCTCACCTTCACCGGTACGCTCTGCAGGTCGTCGTCGCTGCGATTGGCGCTGCCGCTGCGCGAGATGCGCGCGACCACTTCCACTTCGCGATGGGCGGACAGCGGTGCGGTCGGCATCGGGCTGTCACCGTCGCCCAGCCCGACCGTGGCCGGGAAGCCGGCCAGTGGCAGCTTGCGTGCGGCCACCGGCATTGGCGGCCCGCCGACGGCACGGGCCAGCACGAAGACCTGGGTGCTGGCCGGCCACTCGGTGCCCTTCAACGCAGGCAGTTGCACACGCACCTGCAGCAGCGCCGATGGCGACGCAGGCGCAGCATCGGGCGCCTGGCCGGCGGCCTCGCGCGCGATGGCGATCTGCGCCTGCAACGCCTGCGCGGCGCCGGGCTCCAGCCGTGGCAGCAGGCTGCTCCAGACATCAGCGGCCTCGGCATCGCGGCCACGCTGGCGCAGGGCGATGCCCAGCAACCAACTGGCCCGCTCCGCGTCGGGGGCCAATACCCGAGCCTGCTGCAACCAGGCCACCGCGGTGTCATCGAACTGCTTGGCCGGCTCGGCCTGGGCGCGCGCCTGCGCCGCTTCCACCAGCACGCCCGGATCATCGGGAGCGAGCGCTGCGGCGCGCGCAAACGCCGCCGCCGCTGCGGGAGCGTCACCCAGTTCGGCCTGCGAACGGCCCAGCAGGACCCAGCCATCGGCACGCTGCGGATCGCGCTTCAGCGCGTCCTGCAGGGCCTGCACCCCGTCCTGCAAGGTCGCCACCGTGGCCGCTGGTTTCAGCTGCGCAGCGCGCGGATCGCCCACCAGCACATACAGGCAGGCACCGGCAACGGCGAGCGCGAGCACAGCCACGACGAACCCTTTGCGGCCGTGGTGGCGCAGTGGCCACAGCACCAGCACTGCCATCAGTGCCGCCACGGTTCCGGCCACTGTCGGCAGCCACAGGTTCACCAGCCATCTCCTTCATCGCCCTTGCTGGCTGGCGCGGCAACCATCGTGCGCCCGCGGCGGCGGACGATGCCCAGCACCACCAGCGCACCGGCGCCCAGTACCAGCAACGGGCCGCCCCACAGCAGCCAGGTACCCGGCTGCAGCGGCGGTTGGTACAGCACGAACTCGCCATAGCGCACCACCAGGAACTGCTTGATCTGCGCATCGTCGTGGCCCTGCTGCATCAGCTGCAGCACCTCACGGCGCAGGTCCTGGGCAATCTGGGCATTGGAGTCGGCCAGCGACTGGTTCTGGCACTGCACGCAGCGAAGCTGCGCGGCCAGCGCGTGGAAGCGGCGTTCTTCGGCGTCATCCTGGAACTGCAGCGGCCGCGGATCGTGCAGCGGCTGCTGGGCCAGCGTGGCCAGTGGCAGCATCAGCAGCAGCACCAGCAGCCAGCGCATCGGATTACGGTGCCGTATGCAGGGTGGTGCCGGCATTGCCCTGCGCCTTTTCGATCTTTTCCAGCGCCGGAATCAGCTTCTCGTCGATCACACCCTGGGTCATCGCACCGCTGTACTTCCAGCGCACCACGCCACTGCCATCGACCAGGAAGGTCTCCGGCGCAGCGGTCACGCCCCAGTCGATCGCGGTACGCCCCTCGACATCGCTGAGCACCACCATGAACGGATTGCCCAGCTGTTCCAGCCAGTGCAGCGCGTCAGTCGGGTCATCCTTCCAGTTGTAGCCGATCACGCGCACGCGCTTGCTCTCGGCGAAACGGGTCAGCACCGGGTGCTCCTCGCGGCAGGCCGCGCACCAGCTGCCCCATACGTTCAGCAGGTAGGGCGCACCGCGCAGCTCATCGCTGCGCACGATCATCGCCGGGTCGTGCAGCACCGGCAGCGCGAACGCCGGCGCCGGCTTGTCGATCAAAGCCGAAGGCAGCACGTCCCGCTGCGGGTCGCCCGATTTCATCACCCCATAGATCATCAGCCCGAGCAGGCCGAAGAAGAACAGCACGCCGATCACGATGGCTACCGGCGGCAGCGGGCGGGAGGGGCGCGGGGCGGGGGACTCGGACATGGAAACTCCTACGGACGACGGAAACGGCGGTCGGCGGCGGTGATGAATCCGCCCAGGGCCATCAGCAGCGCGCCCAGCCAGATCCAGCGCACGAACGGCTTGATATGCACCCGTACCGCCCATGCATTGTTGCCCAGCGGCTCGCCCAATGCCACGTAGACATCGCCGTCGAAGCGTGCATCGATGCCGGCCTCGGTCATCACCTGGCCGCCGCTGGCGTACTGGCGCTTCTCCGGGTGCAGCAGGGCCTGCTCACGGCCGTTGCGGAACACCCGCAGATGACCGCGGTCGGCGATGAAATTCGGCCCTTCGCGATGGTCCACGCCCTCGAAGCGCACTTCGTAGCGGCCGACCATCAGCTGCTGGCCCGGCGCCAGCGCCACCTCGCGCTGCACATTCAGGGCTTCGACCAGCAGTGCACCCGCCAGGAACACCGCGATGCCGGTGTGGGCAACAATCATGCCGAGCATCTCGGCGGTGAAGCGGCCATTGCCGCGCAGGCGCTGCCAGACGAAGCGCGCGGTGCCGAGCCCGACCCAGGCGGCGGCGGCCACACCGATGCCGGCCTTCCAGCCGTTCTGCGGCGCCTGCCACCAGGCCAACGCACCCAGCACCACCGCCAGGCCCAGCCACGGTGCCAGCAGCGCGAAGGCGCGCGAGGGCTGGTCACGCTGCCATTTCACCAGCGGGCCGAACGGCAGCAACAGGATCATCGGCGCCATCAGCAGCAGGAACAGGCTGCCGAAGTAGGGCGGGCCGACCGAGATCTTGCCCAGCGACAGCGCATCGGCCAGCAGCGGATACAGCGTGCCGAGCAGCACCATCGCGCAGGCGGTGGCCAGCAGCAGGTTGTTGGCCAGCAGCAGGGTCTCGCGCGAGGTGGCGGTGAAGCCGCGGCGTGGATCGTCGGCGTCCACGCCCAGCTGGCTGGCACGCAGCGCATACAGCAGCAGGCTGCCGCCCACCAGCACCGACAGGAACACCAGGATGAACAGTCCGCGTGAGGGATCGGCGGCGAACGAATGCACGCTGGTCAGCACGCCGGAGCGCACCAGGAACGTGCCCAGCAGCGACAGCGCGAAGGCGGCGATCGCCAGCAGCAGGGTCCAGCTGCCGAAGGTGCCACGCTTTTCAGTGACGGCCTGCGAGTGGATCAGCGCCGCGCCCACCAGCCATGGCATGAAGCTGGCGTTCTCCACCGGATCCCAGAACCACCAGCCGCCCCAGCCCAGCTCGTAGTAGGCCCACCAGCTGCCCAGTGCGATGCCGAGGGTCAAAAAGCCCCAGGCCACGTTGGTCCACGGCCGCGTCCAGCGCAGCCAGCGCGCATCGATGCGGCCTTCCAGCAGTGCAGCCACGGCGAAGGCGAACGGCACCGCGAAGCCGACGTAGCCCAGGTACAGCATCGGCGGGTGGATGATCAGGCCTGGGTCCTGCAGCAGCGGGTTGAGGTCGCGGCCTTCCAGCGGCGCCGGGTTCAGGCGCAGGAACGGATTGGAGGTGAAGATGAGGAACGCGAGGAAGCCGACGCTGACGATGCCCATCACCGCCAGTACGCGGGCCTGCACCGGTGCCGGCAGGTGCCGCGAGAACAGCGCGACCGCGCCGGTCCACAGTGCCAGCACCAGCGCCCACATCAGCAGCGAGCCTTCGTGCGCGCCCCACACCGCCGAGTAGCGGTAGATCATCGGCAGCAGCGAGTTGGAGTTTTCGGCCACGTAGCGCACCGAAAAATCCTGCTGCACGAACGCGGCGGTCAGCACCGCGAACGCGCCGGCGAGCAGCAGCAGCTGCGCGAAGGCGGCCGGTCGTGCCACTGCCATCCATGCCGTGTTGTTGCGATGTGCGCCGACCAGCGGCAGGCCGGTCTGCAGCAGCGAGGCCAGCAGCGCGCACAACAGCAGGATCTGACCCAGTTCGGGCAGCACTCAGCGCACCTCGGGTGCCGGTACCGGCACGTCGTGCTTGCGGTGGGCGTCGCCCATCTTGTCGGCCACTTCCTTCGGCACGTACTTCTCATCGTGCTTGGCCAGCACTTCGTCAGCGACGAAGGTGCCGTCCTGCAGGCGGCCGCTGGCGACCACCGCGGTGCCTTCGGCAAACATGTCCGGCAGGATCCGCGAGGTGGTCACCGCCAGCTGCGCGTCGCCGTCGGTCACCTCGAAGCGTGCCTCCAGCGAGCCGGGCGGACGGTTGAAGGAGCCTTTCACCACCATGCCGCCGAGGCGGAAGCGCGACTGCGCATCGACATCGCCGCGCAGGACTTCCGAGGGGGTGTACAGGTAGGCGATGTTGCGCTCCAGTGCCATCGCCACCAGTGCGGTGGCCAGGCCGGAGGCAAGCAGGGCCAGCAGCACCCATGCCAGGCGGCGGCGCTGGACCGGGGTCATCGTTCCAGCTCCGTCGACAGTGACGCGGCCGTCTCCTGCTTGCCGGCACGGGTCTGCTGGCGCTGCTGGCGGGCCAGCGCCAGCCGGCGTGCCACGCGCAGGCGCAGCCACGAACCGAGGGCATCGGCGCTGAGCACCAGCACGAACACCGCGTAGGCGCCGATCACATAGGGCAGGTGGGTCATGGCTGGGCCTCCCGGGCCGGGCGTTGCGGTTCGACGCGGCCACCGATCCAGGCCTTGCCGGCCTCGCGGTCGAGATTGTCGGCGCGCGCCTTGGCCAGCACCGAACCGGCGAACCAGAACTTGGTGCCGATCACCATCCACCACAGCGGCGCGATCATTGCGCTGCTGATCGCCGATTCACCGAATACGCTGATCGACTGGCGCTGGTGCAGGCCGCCCCACCAGTCCACCGAATAGCGGATCACCGGCAGCAGGCTGACACCGACGATGGCCAGCAGGCCGGCCGCGCGCGCTGCGCTGCGGCGGTCCTCGATGGCGTGGTACAGGCCGATCACGCCCAGATACAGGAACAGCAGCACCAGCTCGCTGGTCATGCGCGGGTCCCAGTCCCACCAGGTACCCCAGGTGCCCTTGCCCCAGATGCTGCCGGTCAGCAGGGTGATCAGGGTGAAACCGGCGCCCATCGGCGCGCAGGCCATGGCAAGGATCTCGCAGACCTTGATCCGCCAGATCAGCGCGATGGCCGCATACAGCGCCATCAGCGCGAACACGAACAGGCTCATCCAGGCGCTGGGCACGTGGATGTAGAGGATGCGGAAGCTGTCCAGTTGCTTGGCTTCCGGCGGCACCACCAGCAGCGCCTGCCACATGCCGACCAGCAGTACCGGCACCGCCGCGAGGTAGAACACCCGCGACCAGCGGGCAGCGAAACGGTCGAACGTGGGAGGCGAACCGAGTTGGTGGAACCAGCGGACAAACGGATTCATGCGTGGCGGCTATCCAGCAGGGGTGGATTGGCTCTCAGCTCGGTCAACTCAGAGAAATGCGTATTGCAGCGGCAGTGGCCAGCGGCGCCAGCACCAGCGCGACCAGCAGTCCGGCGCCCAGCAGCAGCAGCGCACCGACCGGATCCTGCCCGCGTCCGGCGGCCGCCAGGCTGCCGGCGCCGAACACCAGCACCGGCACGTACAGCGGCAACGACAGCAGCGCCACGAGAATACCAGAGCGCCGGATGCCGACGGTCAGCGCGGCGACCACGCCACCGATCAGGCTCAGCAACGGCGTGCCCAGCAGCAACGATGCCAGCAACATCGGCAGTTGGTCATGCGGCAGATGCAGCATTTCGGCCAGCAGCGGGCTGACCACGATCAGCGGCAGCGCAGTGGTGGCCCAATGCAGCAGCACGCGCACCAGCACCAGCCAGGCCAGCGGCACCGGCGCCAGCAGCCATTGTTCCAGCGAGCCATCCTCGGCGTCGGAGCGGAACAGCGAATCCAGCGCCAGCTGTCCCGCCAGCAGCACCGCCAGCCACAGCACCGCACCGGCGGTGGCGCTCAGCAGTTTCGGTTCGCGGCCCTGGGCCAGCGCGAACAGCACCACCACCAGTACTGCAAACAGCAGCGGCTGCAGCGCATCCCCGCGGCGGCGCCAGAGCAGGCGCAGGTCGCGCTTGAGCAGGGCGCCTGCGGTCTGCCACAGGCCCGGTTCTGTGCCCGGCGCGATCATGCGGCACCGCCGAGGTCGAGCTGGCGGGTACGCACCGGCGGTGCGGCATAGGCGCCATGGGTGGTGACCAGCGCAGCGCCACCGGCGCGCAGGTGCGCCGAGATCATCCGGTTGACCAGGGTGATGCCCTCCAGGTCGAGGTTGGCGTAGGGTTCGTCGAGCAGCCACAGCGGCGCCGGCGACAGCCAGATACGCGCCAGTGCCAGCCGCCGCTTCTGTCCGGCCGACAGGTGCCGCACCAGGGTGTCCTCATAACCGGCCAGGCCGACGATGGCCAGTGCGTTGCCGGGCATCTGCCGCGCGCGGCGCCCATGCAGGCCACACAGAAAGTGCAGGTTCTCCAGTGTACCGAGGTCCGGCTTCAGGGCAGGCAGATGGCTGAGGTAGGCGACATAGCGCGCACGCTCGGCATTGCTGGCGGGCCTGCCGTCGATCCGCACCTGGCCGGCGCCGGGCCGGGCCAGGCCGGCCAGCACGCGCAGCAGGGTGGTCTTGCCGGCGCCATTGCCGCCCTGCACCAGCAGGGCTTCGCCGGCGTCCACATGGAAGTCCAGCGGGCCGAACACCGGCTCGTCATTGCGGGAGAAGCTCAGGCCGCTGGCAGCCAGCAATGCAGGGGTGTTCAAGGGGCAGGGGTCTTCATGCCGGAGTGCGGTGGCAATTGTAGCCGTGAATTCACAGGGTAGTGCCGGCCGCTGGCCGGCAGATGCGGCCAAGCGTCGCAGAGTGGCCGAGGTTGCCGGCCGGCGGCCGGCACTACCGAAGCAGGGATTGCGTAAACTCAGGGGCTGTCTCCCCATATCCCCAGGCCGATGCAACCCACCACCAAGCTGCCCAAGGTCGGTACCACGATCTTCACCGTGATGTCCCAGCTCGCCGCCGAACACGGCGCGGTCAACCTGGGCCAGGGGTTCCCGGACTTTTCCGCGCCGCAGCGCCTGATCGACGAGACGGCCAAGGCGATGGCCGCCGGGCTCAACCAGTACCCGCCGATGACCGGCGTCGCGCCGCTGCGCCAGGCCATCGCGCAGAAGTCGCTGGACCTGTACGGCGCCACCATCGACCCGGACACCGAAATCACCGTCACCAGCGGCGCCACCGAGGCCATCTTCAATGCCATCCACGCCGTGGTGCGTGCCGGCGAGGAAGTGATCGTGCTCGACCCGGCCTATGACTGCTACGAGCCGGCGATCGAGCTGGCCGGGGCCACCGCCGTGCACGTGCCGCTGGACCCGCAGACCTTCGCCGTGGACTGGGACCGCGTGCGCGCGGCGATCACCCCGCGCACCCGCATGCTGATGGTCAATACCCCGCACAACCCGTCCGGTGCGATGCTGGACGAGGCTGACATGCAGGCGCTGGCCGCGCTGCTGCGCGGCACGCAGATCTACCTGATTTCCGATGAGGTGTACGAGCACATCATCTACGACGGTCGCCGCCATGAATCGGCGCTGCGCTACCCGGAACTGCGCGAGCGCGCGTTCGTCATCTCCAGTTTCGGCAAGACCTACCACTGCACCGGCTGGAAGATCGGTTATGCGATCGCCCCGCCGGCGCTGACCGCCGAGTTCCGCAAGGTGCACCAGTACAACACCTTCACCAGCTTCGGCCCGGCACAGTACGGTTTCGCCGCGATGATCCGCGACGAACCCGAACACCACCTGGAGCTGGGCGCGTTCTACCAGGCCAAGCGCGATCGCTTCCGTGAGCAGCTGGCCAGCACCCGCCTGAAGGCGCTGCCGGTGCCGGGCGGCTACTTCCAGCTGGTCGACTATTCGGCGATCAGCGACCTGCCGGACCACGAATTCGTGAAGTGGCTGACCATCGAGAAGGGCGTCACCGCCATTCCGCTGTCGCCGTTCTACGAGAGCCCGCCGGCCGGCCAGCGCCTGGTGCGCCTGTGCTTTGCCAAGAATGAAGCAACGATGGACGCGGCGATCGAACGCCTGCGCCTGCTGTGAGCGGAGGCACGGACATGCAGGACCTGCGCATTTCCCTCGTCCAGGGCGACACCCGCTGGCATGACCCGGCCGGCAACCGCGCCTACTACGGCGCGCTGCTGGCACCGCTGGCCGGCACCACCGACCTGGTGATCCTGCCGGAGACCTTCACCAGCGGCTTCTCCAACGACGCCATCGCCCAGGCCGAAGGCATGGATGGGCCGACCGTGGCCTGGGTGCGCGAGCAGGCCAGGGCGTTGAACGCTGCGGTGATCGGCAGCGTGCAGTTGCGCGAGGGTGACGGCGTCTACAACCGGCTGTTGTTTGCCACGCCGGACGGCGAACTGCAGTACTACGACAAGCGCCACCTGTTCCGCTACGGCGGCGAGCACGAGCGCTATGCCGCCGGTCGCGAGCGCCTGAGCGTGGAATGGAAGGGCTGGCGGATCAATCCGCAGGTCTGCTACGACCTGCGCTTCCCGGTGTTCTGCCGCAACCGCTACAACGTGGAGCGGAGCGGGCAGCTGGACTTCGACCTGCAGATCTTCGTCGCCAACTGGCCGTCGGCGCGCGCCTATGCGTGGAAGACACTGCTGCGTGCGCGGGCAATCGAGAACCTGTGCTTCGTGGCGGCGGTGAACCGCATCGGCGTCGATGGCAACCAGCTGCACTACGCCGGCGACAGCGCAGTGCTGGATTTCCTCGGCCAGCCGCAGGTCGAGATCCGCGAACGCGAACAGGTGGTGACCACCACCATTTCGGCCGAAGCACTGGCTGCACATCGCGCGCGTTTCCCGGCGATGCTCGATGCCGATGCCTTCCATCTGGACGAGCAGGCCTGAAACAGCACGACGGCGGCTGAATGCCTGCCACGCAGCAGCGCGCGCCTGCATCCAACGTGCACGCGCGCGCTGCTAGATTCGCCGGCAGTCCGACCGAACTGGAAGTCCTGCCATGAACAAGCCCTTCGCCCTGCTGCTGGCCCTGTCCGCTGCAACGCTGGCCCCGGCCGCGCACGCTGCCGGCAACCTTGATTGCCAGCTGCGCTACAACCTGTCCGGCTGGTCACTGATCTACAAGACCGCCTCCGGCAATGGCACGGTGAGCTGCAGCAACGGCACCAGCCTGCCGGTGCGCATCGAAGTGAAGGGCGGCGGCCTGACCGTGGGCAAGTCGAAGATCACCAATGGCCGTGGCAGCTTCACCGGTGCCGTGAGCGTCAACGAGCTGCTGGGCACCTACGCCTCGGTTGGCGCGCATGCGGGTGCCGTGAAGTCCAGCAACGCGCAGGTGATGACCAAGGGCGACATCTCGCTGGCCCTGTCCGGCACCGGCAAGGGCTGGGACCTGGGCGTGGACGGCGCCGCCTTCACCATCAGCCGTCGCTGACAACAAAAAAGGGGACGGAGGGGATTAAGTCGTTTTTGCCACATTGTGAATTGGCGAGGCAGAAACGACTTAATCCCCTCCGTCCCTGTTTTACATCAGGCGCCGTCGGTGTTCGTGCGTACATTGAGTTTCCAGCGGATGCTGCCCTGCTGGGTCGAGTGCTGATGGTGCGACTGCGGCGGGAAGGGGTCGTTCTGATTGCTCGTGATCTCACGCCCGCAGCCAAGGCAGGCGTAGATACCTGAAACGGGAACAGTGTGGCCCGGGCCGTAGACTGTGTTCCACCAGGTATTGGTGGGATTTACCAATGTCAGCACAGAGCCGCTGGTATGCCATGCCATCGTCGTTTCCTTATGCGGTGAGAGGCTTGACGATAGGCGTTCATCGCGTTGCTCGCGTCGACCTGTGGCACTAATTGCACGTTTTCAAAGAATTCCTAACGCACGCTTTTCATCCACGCGTGGCGTGGATGCACCCGCGGGTCGACCTGCCAGACAAAGAAAAACCCCGGCCGGAGCCGGGGTTTCGCATTTCAGTCGCAGTAGTGATCAGCCGCCGCGCGGGCCGCTGCGGCGCGGGCCGCCCGGACCGCGGTTGCCGCCGGGGCCCCCCGGGCCACGGTTGCCACCCGGACCGCCGGGGCCGCGATTACCGCCGGGGCCGCGGTTGTTACCGCCGCCCGGACCGCGACCGCCCGGACGGGCGCCGTGTGCCGGCTTCGGGCTGCCATACGGGTTGAAGCCCGGGGTCGCGTGGTCGGACGGGAAGCTCGGGGCGTTGCCCGGATGGCCGTACGGGTGCTTGTTGCCCTGGCCCTGCGAGCGGTTGCCGCCACCGGCCGGACGACCCTGGCCGCCTGCGCCGCCACGGCCTTCACCACCAAAGCCGCCACGGCCCTGGCCGCCACCGGCACCTGCGCCCGGGCCCTTCGGCTTGCCGTACGGACGGCCCTGGCCGCCTGCACCCGGACCACGGGCACCCGGGCCACGTGCGCCCGGACCGGCATTGCGATGGCCGCTCGGGCCGGTGCTGACACCGTCCGGCACGTACCAGGTACGGAACGCGGCCGGGTTGCCTTCCGGCAGCGAGCGATCATTCTTCGGCGCGCGCTGCTTGAACGGCTTCTGCGACTGCTTGGCCGCCGCTTCACCGCTGACCGTCAGGCCGCCCTTGAAGCCGCCACCCTTGCCACCGCGGCCACGGCCGCGATCTTCGCGCACGTTGTCGAAGCGGCGCAGTTCGCGGCCTTCGTCGGCCGTGTTGTGGCCGTTGACGTAGGCATTGCCACGTCCACCTTCGCGCACGCGCACGGTGGTCTTGGCAGCGCGGCGCTGGCCGATCACCGGCTGCAGGGTCAGCGCCGACGGCGCACCCTCTTCCAGCTTCAGCTGTGCGCGCAGGGCTTCGACCTGGGCGGTGCCCAGTTCCACCGAATGGCCACGGGCCAGTTCGCGCGGCAGGCTCACCTTGCCGTAGCGGGTGCGCTTGAGGCGGCTGACCTGGCAGCCCTGCGATTCCCACAGGCGGCGCACTTCGCGGTTGCGGCCTTCCTTCACCACGACGCGGAACCAGTCGTGCGAATCGGTGCCGCCGATACGTTCGATCTCGTCGAACTTGGCAGGGCCGTCTTCCAGTGCGACGCCACGGGCGAGGCGGTCGACGATGGCGTCGGAGACCTTTTCCTCGCCTTCCGGGGCGCGCACGCGGACCACGTACTCGCGTTCGACCTCGAACGACGGGTGCATCATGGCGTTGGCCAGCTCACCGTCGGTGGTGGCCAGCAGCAGGCCGGTGGTGTTGATGTCCAGGCGGCCGATCGCGATCCAGCGCGCGCCCTTCAGCGGCGGCAGCGATTCGAACACGGTCGGGCGGCCTTCGGGATCTTCGCGGGTGGTCACTTCGCCTTCCGGCTTGTTGTAGACCAGTACGCGCGACGGCTCGGCCAGGGCGGTGGCGACGAAGCCGCGGCCGTCCAGTTCGATCCTGTCGCCGCTCTTGACCGACATGCCGGTCTGCGCGACTTCGCCGTTGACCTTGACCAGGCCTTCGGCGATGCGCTGTTCCAGCGCGCGGCGCGAGCCGAGGCCGGCCTGGGCCAGCACCTTGTGCAGGCGTTCTTCCAACTTGAACTGTTCGGAGGTGGCTTCGCGCTTCAGCGAGAGCTTGTTCAACGACAGCTTGCGAGGGGTGTCACTCATCAGTTTTGCTCCGGCCGACGGTTTCGAGGTCGGCCTCTGGTTCGGAATCGGCTTGGTCAACAGCCACGGTCGTCATCGCGACGGCGTTGTCTTCGCGTTCGTTCAGGGGCACCGCGCGCTCGCCCGGCGCGGAATCGGGGTGCCCATCATCGAAGGGCGAAGGTGCTTGCTCATCGGAAGCCGATGCAGCGTCTGCATCGGCGGAATCTGGGGTATCACCGCCGGCCAGGCCGGCGTCATCGTTGGCGGCGGCGCCGTCAGCGCCGGCCGAAACATCCGGGCCGTCCGCACCGGCAGCGGCCGGGCCATCGCGGTCCAGGGCCAGCTGCGGTTCCAGCTCGCCCAGGTCCTTCAGTTCGGACAGGGGCGGCAGTTCGTCCAGGCGCTTGAGGCCGAAATAGTCCAGGAACCCCTTGGTGGTGCCGAACAGCGCCGGCTTGCCGGGCACGTCACGGTGGCCGACCACGCGGATCCATTCGCGTTCTTCCAGGGCCTGGATGATGTTGCTGCTGACCGCCACGCCGCGCACCTGTTCGATCTCGCCGCGGGTGATCGGTTGCCGGTAGGCAATCAGTGCCAGGGTTTCCAGCGTGGCACGGGTGTAGCGGGTCTTGCGTTCAGTCCACAACCGGCTGATCCAGCTGTGCACTTCGCCGGTCACCTGGTAGCGGAAGCCGGAGGCGACCTCGACCAGTTCCACGCCGCGGCCTTCGCAGGCCTCGCGCAGGCGTTCCAGCGCACGTTCGATGCTGCCCGGCGGTGCCGGTTCCTCTTCCGGGAACAGGTCCTTCAGCTGGGCCAGGGTGAGCGGCTGGCTGGAAGCCAGCAGGGCACCCTCGACAATGCGGTCGATCAGCGATTGATCCATCGGCAGTCAGCGCTCACTCATTGGCATTGGCGGCGTCGTCGTTGTCGTCGAACTCGCTGCTGAACTGCAGCGGGGCGTTGGTATTGCCGGCCGCCAGCGACTTCACGTAGATCGGCGCCAGCGGTTCTTCCTGGACGATGTCCAGCAGCTGTTCCTTGGCCAGCTCCAGCACCGCCAGGAACGTGACCAGCACGCCCAGCTTGCCTTCTTCGGCCGTGAACAGTCCTTCAAAGCGATAGAACCTGCCGTCTTCCAGGCGGCCGAGTACCTCGCCCATGCGTTGCCGCACGCTCAGTGCCTCGCGCTTGATGGCGTGGCCGCTGAACAGCTCGGCGCGCTTGAGCACGTCGTGCAGGGCCAGCAGCATTTCCTTCAGGTCCACCGGCGGCGGCAGCTTCACCGTGGCGCGCTCGGGCATGAAGGCATGCGCCACCGTGGTGTCGCGGTCCTGCCGGGGCAGGGCGTCGATGTCCTCGGCGGCCTGCTTGAAGCGTTCGTACTCCTGCAGCCGGCGCACCAGCTCGGCGCGCGGGTCGGCTTCATCGCCTTCCTCGCTGACCGGCCGCGGCAGCAGCATGCGCGACTTCACCTCGGCCAGGATCGCGGCCATCACCAGGTACTCGGCGGCCAGCTCGAAGCGCAGCTCGCGCATCACCGTGATGTATTCCACGTACTGCCGGGTGATCTCGGCCACGGGAATGTCCAGCACGTCCAGGTTCTGCCGGCGGATCAGGTACAGCAGCAGGTCCAGCGGGCCTTCGAAGGCGTCCAGGATGACTTCCAGCGCGTCCGGCGGGATGTACAGGTCCTGCGGGATCTGCAGGACCGGTTGCCCATGCACCACGGCCAGCGGCATTTCCTGCTGCTGGGGGGCGGGCGGCCGGGTTGGCGGGTTCGCGTCGAGCGCGAGTTCGGAAGTCATCTAATGGACATCAGGATTGCAACGGACCAGTCGCGGCACCGGGTTCGCCGGGCCAACGCCGCGGAGCCCCAGGGCACCAGACACGCCGGGATCGGCGCGATTCCACACATATCAAACAGCAGGACGCGCCGCAGCGAGCGGCAGCGACGAAACTACGGGGAGGTCGTCTACGTGGCCCGGTCAGGCGATCCGGTTTTGAAGCGGCAGGTCGGTCGTCGGGGGCCGCATTGGCCGCAGGCACCGACGAGCTGCTGCATCCAGCCACGTGCAATGGACGCTAGGGTAAGCCTTTGTGGCGCGGGTGTCCAGCCGAGGGCGGCGGCAGGGGCCATTGGCTAGAATCTGCGGACCCGAAAACGCAAGCGAGGTAACGCCGGTGTGGTATGTGATCGAGGGGTATGACGGCCAGGATGTGCTGGCACAGCGGCTGCAGGCCCGGCCGGAACACCTGGCGCGGCTGCACGCGCTGCGCGACGAAGGCCGCCTGCTGCTGGCCGGCCCCTGTCCGGCGGTGGATAGCGAAGACCCCGGTCCGGCCGGCTTCAGCGGGTCGGTGGTGATCGCCCTGTTCGAGTCGCTTGCGCAGGCACAGGCCTGGGCCGACGCCGACCCCTACGTCGCCGCGGGGGTCTACACGCACGTGCAGGTGCGGCCATTCCGCAAGGTCCTGCCGTGAACGCCGGACGGATCGAACGGATCCGTGATGCGCTGCAGCAGGCATTGGCCCCGACCCGGCTGGAAATCGAGGACGACAGTCATCGCCATGCCGGCCATGCCGGAGCCCGCGATGGTCGCGGCCATTTCAACGTGCTGGTGGTCAGCGAGCGCTTCGCCGGATTGGGCCCGCTGGCGCGCCACCGGGCGATCTATGCCGCGCTGGGGACGATGATGGACACCGACATCCATGCGTTGTCCATCCGCGCATTCACCCCGTCAGAACAGGGCTGAGCCCTTGTCCCGCGCTGTCATCGCAGGTCTTCGCCAAGGCCGGTGATGGACAGGTTTCCATGTCCATTTCAGGACATTCGCCTAACGGACTGTTTACAAGCCCAGATGGAAACGCTTACATTCCGCGCCAATGCTGGTAGGTCCAAGCCGTGGAGGGCGGCTTCGTGAACAAGGCAGCTATCACAATCAAAGACGTCGCTCGCGAAGCCCGGGTCTCCGTGGCCACGGTGTCGCGCGCGCTCAACGGGCATGAAAATGTCGCCGAACCGGTCCGCCAGCTTGTGCTGGAGGTGGCCGCCCGGCTGCGTTACACCCCGCACGCCGCCGCCCGCAGCCTGAGCAGCCGCCGTACCAACACGGTCGGCGTGGTGCTGCCCGACCTGTACGGCGAATTCTTCTCCGAGCTGATGCGCGGCATCGACAATGTCGCCCGCAACCGCCGCCAGCACCTGCTGGTGTCCAGCTACCACGGCGACCAGGAGCAGCAGGGCGCGGCCCTGCGTGCCATGCGTGGCCGGGTCGACGGGTTGCTGGTGCTCTCGCCCTACGCCGAGAGCCCGGGCTTCCTGACCGACAACCTGCCGCAGTCGCTGCCAACGGTGCTGATCAACACCTATCTGCCCGGGCAGGACCACCCGGTGCTGAGCATCGACGACCACGCCGGTGCGATGGCCATGACCGGCCACCTGCTGGAGGCCGGTCACCGCCGCATCGCTTTCATTTCTGGCCCGGACCTCAACTTCGACGCGCGCGAGCGCCTGCGCGGCTTCCGTGACGCGCTGGCGGCCTTCGGCAGTGGCGCCGAAGGCATCGAGCTGCCCGGTGATTTCGACGAAGCTTCCGGCCACCGCGCCGGTCAGGAGTTGCTGGCAGCCGGAGCGCTGCCCGATGCCGTGTTCGCCGCCAACGACATGATGGCCCTGGGTTGCCTGTATGCGTTCACGCAGGCAGGTGTCCATGTGCCGTCGGATGTCGCCCTGGCCGGTTTCGATGACATTCCACTGGCGCGTTTCGTCCACCCGTCGCTGACCACCATGCAGGTCAGCATCGCCGAGCTCGGCGATCGGGCCATGACGCGCCTGATGCAGTTGATGGACGGCACCTCCACGGATGGGACAGGGGACAAGCAGACCCTGGTTCCCCGCTTGATAGTTCGCGATTCCACCACTCCGCCATCCGGCCGTTGAAGCCAGAGGCGTTCCTTCTTTTTTGATTGATCGCAGGGACCGCGCGAGCGGTCACCGCCACCCGGAGATTGAGTTGATGATGCATACCACCTTCCGCACGCCGGCGCGCCGGCTGCTGAGCACCGCACTGGTCAGCTGCCTGATGCTGGCCGCCGCCCCCAACGCCATGGCGCAGTCGGCCAACGCCAGCCTGCGCGGCCAGGTTGCCGGCGCCCAGGCCGGTTCTGAAGTCACCGCCACCAACGTGGCCACCGGTACCGTCCGTCGCGGCACCGTGCGTGCCGATGGCAGCTACTCGCTGATGGGCCTGGATCCGGGCACCTACAACGTGGTCGCCAACGGCCAGACCCAGAAGGTCACCGTCACCGTGGCCTCGACCGCCACGTTGAACTTCGCCGGTGCTGCCAGCAGCACGCCGGGCTCGACCGCTGCCACCAACCTGGACACCGTCAACGTCGTCGCACCGACCCTGCTGCAGGAAGTGCGCACCTCCGAAGTCGGCAAGACCGTCAGCCTGCAGCAGATCCAGACCACCCCGCAGGTGTCGCGCAACTTCCTGGAGTTTGCCGACGCGGTGCCGGGCCTGATCTTCACCCGCGACGCCAAGGGCAACACCTCGCTGCGCGGCGGCGCCACCAATGCCGATGGCACCAACGTGTACATCGACGGCGTGGGCCAGAAGAGCTACGTCAAGGGCGGCGGCGTGGCCGGCCAGTCCGGCAGCGCCGGCAACCCGTTCCCGCAGCTGGCCATCGGTGAATACAAGGTCATCAGCGGCAACTACAAGGCCGAGTACGGCCAGGTGTCGAGCGCCGCAGTGACGGCTGCGACCAAGTCCGGTACCAACGAGTTCAAGGGTGAGGCGTTCTACCGCTACACCGATGAAGACATGCGTGCCAAGACCCCGGCCGAGCGCCAGGGTGGCAAGGAGAAGATGGTCTCGGCCGAGAAGGAATACGGCTTCGCCCTGGGCGGTCCGATCATCCAGGACAAGGCGCACTTCTTCGTGACCTACGAAGCCAAGCGCTTCGATCTGCCGGTCACCATCGCGCCGGACGGCGCGGTCACCGGCGCTGCCGGCCTGCTGCCGCCGGCCGGCGCCGCCGGCCTCGGCCCGGCCAGCCAGCCGTTCCAGCAGGACCTGATCTTCGGCAAGATCGACTTCGAGCCGACCGACAACGATCGCATTGAACTGACCTTCCAGGACCGCGACGAAACCCAGTCGCAGTTCAGTGGCCAGACCTCGCCGGAAGCCGGCCGTGAAGTGGTCAACACCGACCGTCGTTACGCCCTGCGCTGGAACCACAGCGGTGAGCGCTACTACAACGAGTTGATGGTCACCCACGAAGACTCGTTCAACAACCCGACTCCGCTGACGCTGGCCAACGGCATCACCTACACCGCACCGGACGGCCCCGAGGACCGCACCATCGTGAAGATCGGTGGCGCCTCAGCGCTGGATTCGCAGGTGAAGGGCCAGAAGGGCTGGTCGATCGAAGACAACCTGACCCTGGATGGCATCCAGTGGGCGGGCGACCACACCATCAAGATGGGCGTGAAGTACAAGCAGATCGACCTGTACGCTTCCGATGCGGCGCAGATCAACCCGACCTTCACCTACTCGCTGGGCGATCCGGACTTCCCCGATTCCATTCCGTACAAGGCGCAGTTCGTCAAGCCGGTGACCGGCGTGACCGGCGTGTCCGGCGAAGTGCGTTCGAAGTCCAAGCAGTACGGCGTGTTCATCCAGGACGACTGGCAGGTCAACGACCACCTGCAGCTGAACATCGGCCTGCGCTGGGACTACGAAAAGACCCCGTCCTACCTGGACTTCGTGACCCCGCAGCAGGTGGTCGACGCCATCTATTCGCAGGATCCGCGCGCCCCCGCCGGCCAGACCTACGCCGATTCGCTGGCACTGGGTGGCCTGGACATCAGCGACTACATCAGCAACGGTCACAACCGCAAGGCATTCAAGGACGCCTGGCAGCCGCGCCTGGGCTTCTCGTATGACATCAATGCCGACGAGCAGCACGTGATCCACGGTGGTGCCGGCCGTTCCTACGACCGTGACCTGTTCGACAACCTGCAGCTGGAAACCACCAAGCTGGCCCTGCCGCAGCCGACCATCTACTTCCGCAACCCGGCCACCGGCGCCTGCATCAACGGCCAGGCTGCCTGCTATGACTGGAACCCGAACCTGCTCAACGGCATCGGCAACCTGCAGGCACTGGTCGGCGCGACCAGCAATGCCGGCCTGGAAGTGGACCTGCTGAACAACAAGCTGAAGGCGCCGTACTCGGACCAGTTCAGCCTGGGCATGAGCAACCAGATCGGCGACTGGCTGACCGACGCCACCATTGCTCGTACCCTGAGCTACGACGGCTTCGCCTTCACCCTGGGCAACCGCTATCCGACCGGCCAGTTCTTCGATGATCCGCGCCTGTGCGGTGGCACCTCCGCGGGCCTGAGCCAGGCCTGGAGCTGCAACGTGCCGGGCTTCGGCAGCCTGATCATCGGCCAGCAGGGCATCAAGACCCGTGCCACCCAGGTCCTGCTGTCGGCGCAGAAGCCGTTCACCAAGGAAAGCGGCTGGGGCACCTCGATCGCCTACACCTGGACCACCGCGCGCCATAACCGCGACATCAACGAGAAGTACGCCTTTGACCGCGGCCTGATCGGTGACTACCCGACCATCCGCTCCAACGGCGCACCGCGCCACCGCCTGGTGGTGACCGGCTCGTATGCGGGCTTCTGGGGCATCACCTTCGGCGGCAAGATCACCCTGGCCACCCCTACCGCCGTCAACGACTGGTACCCGGTGATGCAGGCCAGCGGCTACACCCTGCCGACCCCGCAGGCGGCCGTGCCCAACGCTACCGGCAAGTTCCTGGTGGGTGGCAAGATCTTCGGCTACCGTTCGGTCGACCTGCAGGCGACGAAGACGTTCAAGCTGGCGGGCGATACCGAGCTGTACGCACGTATCGACATCATCAACGTGTTCAACTTCGACAACTTCTCCACCTACAACTACGTCAAGACCAACGGCAAGCTGCAGGCCAGCTACAACGAGACCGGCGACATCGTCGGTACGCCGCGCCAGGTCAAGGCCGAAGTGGGCTTCCGCTTCTAAGCCCGGGCGGTGATGCAGGACCCGATGCCGCCGGCTCGCTGGCGGCATCGGTTAAAACGGCAATGGCCGGCCTTGTGCCGGTCCATTGCCCACGCCGCTGCCGGCCAGGGGGCAGCGGCGTGGGCAATGATCGCGGTGTCAGGCCACGTCTATCGTGGTTTTTTAAGCGCGCGCCTTGTAAACGATTTCAGATCATTGGACGTTATGCTTTCCCATCGATCAGACTACCGGAGGAACCGCGCCATGCAGGCACGCCATCTGTTGTCCGCCGCCGCGCTGAGCCTGGGCGTGGCCGCCTGCCAGCCGGCCCAGCAGGAGCCTGCCAAGCCGCGGCCGCCGGTGATCCTGATCGAGGCCGACGCACCGCCGCGGCCGATGAAACCGGAGCTGCCGCCGCTGTTCGACGACATCGAGCGCCGCACTTTCCAGTTCTTCTGGGACACCACCAACGAAGTGAACGGCCTGACCCCGGACCGCTATCCGTCGCGGCCGTTCGCCAGCATCGCTTCGGTCGGCTTCGCGCTGACCGCCTATCCGATCGGTATCGAGAACGGCTGGGTCAGCCGCAACCAGGCGATCGATCGGACGCTGACCACGCTGAAGTTCTTCCGCGACGTGCCGATGGGCCCGCAGCGAACCGGCAAGGCCGGCTACAAGGGCTTCTACTACCACTTCCTGGACATGCAGGAAGGCCGTCGCTACGACAGCTGGGTCGAACTGTCCTCGGTGGATACCGCACTGCTGATGATGGGTGTGCTGTTCGCGCAGTCGTACTACGACGGCGACGATCCGCGCGAGAAGGAAATCCGCCAGATCGCCGATACCTTGTACAAGAAGGTCGACTGGCCGTGGCTGCAGCAGCGTGCACCGCTGATCTCGATGGGCTGGTTCCCGGAGAGCGGCTTCATCGACCATGACTGGATGGGCTACAACGAGGCGATGATGGTCTACATCCTCGCCCTGGGTTCGCCCACGCACCCGGTCAGCCCGGATGCGTGGACGGTGTGGACGCGCACCTACGACAACGACTGGGGCGTCTACCAGGGCCAGGAATACCTGTCCTTCGGCCCGCTGTTCGGCCACCAGTACAGCCACGTCTGGATCGACTTCCGCGATATCCAGGACGCGTACATGCGCGAGCGTGGCAGCACCTATTTCCTCAACAGCCGTTCGGCTGCGCTGGCCCAGCGCGAATACGCCATCGCCAATCCGATGCAATGGAAAGACTACGGCGAGAACGTGTGGGGCCTGACCGCCAGCGATGGCCCGCAGAACACCACGCAGGAGTACCGCGGCGAGCAGCGCCAGTTCCGCCATTACTCCTCGCGCGGCGCCGGCCTGCGCGAGAACTTCGATGACGGCACCATCGCCCCGACCGCCGCGATCGCCTCGGTGGTGTTCGCGCCCGAGCAGGTGATCCCGGCCACGCTGGAGATGCACAAGCGCTACGGCGACTACATCTATTCCAGCTACGGCTTCCTGGATTCGTTCAACCCCAGTTTCAACTACGACATCCCGATCAAGACCGGCCGCGTCATCCCCGATCGTGGCTGGGTCGCCAGCGACTACATCGCCATCGACCAGGGCCCGATCCTGACCATGATCGCCAATTACCGCGATGATTTCGTGTGGGAAGTGATGAAGAAGAACCCGTACATCCGCAAGGGACTGGAGCGGGCCGGGTTCAGTGGTGGCTGGCTGGCGCCGGAAGGCTCGTTCCAGCCGCTTGAACTGCAGAAGGATGAGAAGGCCGCGGCGGCACGCGCGGTGGGTATCGCCGAATCACGCGCGGCTGCCGCGCAGGAACAGAAGAACAATGCCAACCGCACCACAGGCCAGGGCAAGTAACCTGATGCCGAACTGGACCGACCGCCTGCGCCGCTGGGCGCTGCCCGCCCTGGCCGCTTTGGCCGTGGCCGGCTGCGCACGCACCGAGCCGGGCACCACCACCGTGCGCTTCTGGGCAATGGGTCGCGAAGCGGAGGTGGTCAGCGAACTGATCCACGAGTTCGAGGCCGAGAACCCCGGCATCAAGGTGGATGTGCAGAACATTCCCTGGACGGCCGCGCACGAAAAGCTGCTGACCGCGTTTGCCGCCGACGGCCTGCCGGACGTGTGCCAGCTCGGCAACACCTGGGTGCCCGAGTTCGCCGAGCTCGATGCGCTGACGCCGCTGCAGCCGTTTGTCGATCACTCGGCGGTGGTTGATGAGAAGGACTACTTCCAGGGCATCTGGGATACCAACGTGATCCACGGGGAGCTGGTAGGCGTGCCGTGGTACGTCGATACGCGCCTGATCTACTACCGCAAGGACCTGCTGGCCAAGGCCGGCTACGACCACCCGCCGCGTACCTGGGCCGAGTGGGACGAGCAGATGGCGGCGATCAAGCGCATGCAGGGCCCGAACCGCTATGCGGTGCTGATGCCGATCAACGAGTTCGAGCAGCAGCTGTCGCTGGCCCTGCAGCAGCCCGATCCGTTGCTGCGCGACGACGACACCCGGGGCAACTTCGCCAGCCCGGGTTTCCGCCGCACGCTGGCCTTCTACGCCAACATGTTCGAGCAGGGCTGGGCGCCGAAGATGTCCGAGACGCAGATCTCCAACGTCTGGGACGAGTTCTTCCGCGGCTTCAACGTGTTCTACATCTCCGGGCCCTGGAACATCCGTGAGTTCAAGAAGCTGCAGCCGAAGGAACTGGAAGGGCAGTGGGGTACTGCGGCACTTCCCGGCCCGGATGGCCCCGGTGCCGGCATCGCCGGTGGCACCAGCCTGGTGATCTTCCGCAAGTCGCAGCAGAAGGAAGCGTCGTGGAAGCTGATCGAGTTCCTATCGCGGCCGCGGATCCAGGCGCAATTCCATTCGATCATCGGCGACCTGCCGCCGCGCCGCAGCACCTGGAGCGCGCCGTCGCTGGCCAATGATCCGCTGGCAGCGGCGTTCCGCGACCAGCTGGAGCGGGTCAAGCCGACGCCGAAGGTGCTCGAATGGGAGCGCATCGTGCAGGAAATGCGCATCGTCACCGAAAAGGTGGTGCGCGGTGGCCTGGCGCAGGACAAGGCGGTGGAAGAGCTGGACCAGCGCGTGGACAAGGTGCTGGCCAAGCGCCGCTGGATGCATGAACAACAACGCCTGCAGCAGCGCGCACCGTCGTCGCAGTCCAGCAGTGCCGTGGCCGCCGGGAGCGCGCAATGAAACGTACTTCGCTTGCCGGCTGGATCTTTGCCGGCCCCTCGTTGATCGTGCTGGGCGTGTTCTTCGGCCTGCCGGTGGCCTCGGCGCTGGCGCTGAGCGTGACCGACTTCGACCTGTATGCGCTGGCCGACAGCAGCAACCTGCGCTTTGTCGGCCTGGGCAACTACATCGACCTGCTGCAGACGCCGATGTTCTGGAAGTCGCTGTGGAACACCACCTACTTCGTGCTGATCGGCGTGCCGTTGTCGATCGGGGTGTCGCTGGGCGCGGCGATGCTGCTCAACGCACCGGCCGCACGCTTCAAGGCCCTGTTCCGCACCGCACTGTTCGCCCCGGTGGTGACCACGCTGGTGGCGGTGGCGGTGATCTGGCGCTACCTGTTCCATACCAGCTACGGCCTGGTGAACTACGGGCTGGGCCACCTGGGCATCAGTCCGATCGACTGGCTGGGAGATCCCAACTGGGCCATGCCGACCATCATGCTGTTCGCGGTGTGGAAGAACTTCGGCTACAACATGGTGATCTTCCTGGCCGGCCTGCAGGCGATCCCGCATGACCTGTACGAGGCGGCGCGCATCGACGGCGCCTCGCGCTGGAAGCAGTTCCTGCACATCACCCTGCCGATGCTTGGCCCGGTGCTGCTGGTGGTCGGTGTCATTACCGTGTCCGGCTACTTCCAGCTGTTCGCCGAGCCCTACGTGATGACCCGCGGCGACCCACTGCAGAGCACCGTCAGCGTGCTGTATTTCATGTTCGAGGAAGGCTTCAAGTGGTGGAACCTGGGACGCGCATCGGCTGTGGCGTTCCTGCTGTTCCTGATCATCCTGGCGGTGACCACCGTGATGCTCCGCTTTGGCCGCAGGAGGCAGTTGGTATGAGTCGTGAAATCGGCCAGTCGCGCTGGTACCCGTGGATGATCAATGGCGCGTTGCTGGTGCTGGCCCTGGTCAGCCTGGCGCCGCTGTTGTGGATGGTGTCGGTCTCGTTCATGCCGCAGGGCGAGGCCAGTCATTTCCCGCCGCCGCTGCTGCCTTCGAGCATCACCACGCACAACTACCATGAGTTGTTCGCGCGTACCGGCATGGGCGGCAACTTTGCCAACAGCCTGCTGGTCTCGCTGGCGATCACCTTTGGCTCGCTGCTGCTCAACACCATGGCCGGCTATGCCTTCGCCAAGCTGAACTTCGTCGGCCGCGAACGCCTGTTCCAGGTGTTGATGGCGGCGCTGGTGATTCCGGCGCAGGTGGCGATGCTGCCGTTGTTCCTGCTGATGAAGCAGCTGGGCCTGGTCAACAGCTTCGGCGGCGTGATCGTGCCGGCGCTGGCCAGCGTGTTCGGCATCTTCCTGGTGCGCCAGTACGCGCGCTCGATCCCGGACGAACTGCTGGAAGCGGCGCGCATCGACGGTGCAGGGGAGCTGCGTATCTTCTTCCAGATCGTGCTGCCGATGCTCAAGCCGGTGCTGGTGACGCTGGCCATCTTCACCTTCATGGGCGCATGGAACGATTTCATGTGGCCGCTGATCGTGTTGACCGACCAGGAGCACTACACTTTGCCGGTGGCGCTGGCCACCCTCTCGCGCGAGCACATCATGGATGTGGAAATGATGATGGCCGGCGCGGTGGTCACCGTGGTTCCGGTGCTGGCGCTGTTCCTGGTGCTGCAGCGGTACTACATCCAAGGTCTGTTGCTGGGGAGCGTCAAGGGATGAAGCGAGCGATCGCCGTTGGACTGGGACTGTTGTGGACCTCCCTGGCGATCGCCGCACCACCGGCACTGCCGGCACCAAAAGTGCTGGACGACTTCGACGATATCGGTGCCTGGAAGCTGGTGCTGTCCGACCAGGTCAGCGGTTCGCTGCGCCCGGTCAGTGGCGCCGGCGGTGGCCGCGCGCTGTGCCTGGACTACGACTTCCACGAGGTGTCCGGCTACGTCGGCATCCGCCGCGCACTGAACATCCAATACCCGGCCAATTACCGTTTCGGCTTCCAGCTGCGCGGCGATTCGCCGGCCAACGACCTGCAGTTCAAGCTGATCGACGCCAGCGGCGACAACGTCTGGTGGGTCAACCGTCCGGGCTACAGCTTCGCCAAGGCGTGGACGCTGGTCGAATACCGTCGTCGCCAGATCGACAAGGCGTGGGGTCCCTCGCCCGAGAAGGAGATGGCGCGCAGTGCCGCAGTCGAGTTCACGATCTACAGCAAGGTCGGCGGGCGTGGCACGGTGTGCTTCGACAAGCTGACCCTGCAGGGCCTGCCACCGCAGGATGATTCGGCGCTGGTGCCGTCGGTGATCGCCGATACCGCCACCGCGCTGCAGGACCGCATGATCGACGGCAAGAGCGATACGTTCTGGATCAGCGGCGGGGTCAAGCAGCAGACCATCAGCCTGGACCTGCACAAGAGCCGTGAAATCGGCGGTGCGGTGATCGACTGGCTGCCGAACCTGGAGGCCAATCGCTACACCGTGCGGACATCCGAGGATGGCCGCGACTGGCGCACGGTGCGCGAGGTGACCGGGGGCGCGGGAGGCCGCGACTGGCTGGCCCTGCCGGATACCGACGCACGCTACGTGCGCTTCGATCTGCTCGATGGCCCGAACTGGCGCTATGGCATACGTGACATCACGCTCAAGCCGCTGGCCTTCGCCGCGACGCCGAACGCGTTCCTGTCCTCGGTGGCGGCCGACCTGCCGCGCGGTTCACTGCCGCGTGCGTATGTGGGCGAGCAGCCCTACTGGACCCTGCTCGGCCTCGATGGCGGCCAGGAACAGGCGCTGATCAGCGAGGACGGCGCGCTGGAGCCGGCCAAGGGCAGCTTCAGCATTGAGCCGTTCATCCGCCTCGATGGCAAGCTGCTGGACTGGTCCAAGGTCGCCATCACCCAGTCGCTGCAGGACCATTACCTGCCGATCGCCAATGTTGACTGGGTGCACGAGAAGGTCGGGCTGGCGGTGACCAGCTTCGTGCAGGGCACCCCGGAGCGTGCGCAGCTGATCGGCCGCTACCGGTTGAGCAATCCGGACAAGGTCGCGCACGAGTACACCCTGGCACTGGCGATCCGCCCGTGGCAGGTCAATCCGCCCACCCAGTTCCTCAACACGGTCGGCGGTTTCAGCCGGATTGATGCGCTGGATGTCGGCGAGCAGCTGGTGCGGGTCAATGGCGAGCCTCGCCTCTATCCTTTGCAGGTGCCGGACGCGCGCTTTGCCAGTACCTTCGATGGCAAGCTTGATGCGATGCATCTGGCGGACGGCAGGTACCCGTCCACCACCGCGGTGAAGGACAGCACCGGCATGGCCTCCGGCGCGCTGCTGTACACCATCAAGCTGGAGCCGGGGCAGAGCCGGGAAGTGGCGGTGGTGCTGCCGCAGACCGGTGGCTGGGCGCCGAAGGCGCTGGACGTGGCCAAGGCGCAGGCGCAGGTGGCCGATCAGTGGCGGCAGAAGCTGGGCGTGGTCTCGCTGCAGGTGCCCGCCGCCGGCCAGGCGCTGGTCGACACCCTGCGTACGGCAGTTGCGCACATGCTGATTTCGCGCGTGGGGCCGCGCCTGCAGCCGGGCACGCGTTCGTACGCGCGCAGCTGGATCCGCGATGGCGCGATGATTTCCGAAGGCCTGCTGCGCATGGGCCGCAGCGACGCGGTACGTGACTACATCAACTGGTATGCGCCGTTCCAGTTCGAGAACGGCAAGGTGCCGTGCTGTGTCGATGCGCGCGGCAGCGACCCGGTGCCGGAGAACGACAGCCACGGCGAACTGATCTACAGCATCGCCGAGTACGGGCGTTACACCGGCGACAGCACCTTTGCCGAGCTGATGTGGCCGCACGTGCAGGGCGCTTACACCTACATGGAGCAGCTGCGTGCCAGCGAGCGTACCGAAGAGAACCGTGCGCGCAATCCGGCCTTCTACGGCATGATGCCGGCCTCGATCAGCCACGAAGGCTATTCGGCCAAGCCGATGCATTCGTACTGGGACAACTTCTGGGCGTTGCGCGGCTACAAGGACGCGGCGCTGCTGGCGGCCCAGCTCGGCAAGGTCGAGGCGATGCAGATGGCCGAATCGCGCGACCAGTTCCGGGATGACCTGCAGGCGTCGCTGCTGTCGGCGATGCAGCAGCATCACATCGATTACCTGCCGGGTTCGGCCGAGCTGGGCGATTTCGATGCCACCTCCACCACCATCGCGCTGGCCCCGGGCGGCGAGCAGGGCCGCCTGCCACAGCAGGCCCTGGAGGCGACCTTCGAGCGCTACTGGAAGGAGTTCGTGGCCCGCCGCGACGGCACGCGTGAGTGGAAGGACTACACCCCGTACGAGTGGCGCAATGTGGCGGCGTTCGTGCGCCTGGGCTGGCGCGATCGTGCCTGGCAGGCGACCGAGTTCTTCTTCAAGGACCGTGCGCCGCAGGCCTGGAACCAGTGGGCCGAAGTGGTCTCGCGCACGCCGCGCAAGCCGTTCTTCGTCGGTGACCTGCCGCATGCGTGGGTGGCGTCGGACTTCGTGCGTTCGGCGCTGGACATGTTCGCCTACAGCCGCGACATGGATGACGCGCTGGTGCTGGCTGCCGGCGTGCCGACGTCGTGGCTGCAGGGTGAGGGCATCGCCGTGCAGGGCCTGCGCACGCCGCAGGGCCAGCTCAACTACCGCCTGCAACGCAGCGACAAGCAGCTGGTGCTGGAGATGCAGCCGGGCCTGCTGCCACCGGTTGGCGGCGTGGTGCTGCCATGGCCGTATACCGGTGAGCCGGGCGAGGCGACCATCAACGGCGAAGCGGCCGAGTGGATCAACAAGGAGCTGCACGTGCACCAGCTGCCGGCGCGGGTCGAGATCGATGTACCGAGCGCGGTGCGCCGCGCCGAACGCAAGGGGCAGTAACCATGAGGGAGTTGGGAGCGAGGGCGCGCGCATCGGTGCGCGCCCTGGGGCTGGCGATTGCGTTGGCATTGCCGGGCGTTGTGATGGCGGCCGAGCCAGCCACCACGACTGCGGCGACCGACGTTGCCAGGGCAGCGGGCATGGGCATGGTCACGTTCAACCTGCACCATGACCGCGAGGACTGGCCGAGCCGCCGCCGCACCATTCTGGCCGAGCTCAAGCGCCTGCAACCCGATGCAGTGGCCCTGCAGGAGGTGATCCAGCGCCGCAACGTGCGCAACCAGGCCCAATGGCTGGCCAGCCAGCTGGGCTACCAGTACGTGTTCGTGTCGACCGATCCGGTGGGCGCGCCCAAGCGCTATGGCAATGCGTTGCTGACCCGGCGCCCGATCCTGGCGCGCGGCGATCATCTGCTGCAACCGCTGGATGACTACCGCACGGTGGCTCATCTGCGTATTGATGTCGACGGCCGCCCGGTGAACGTGTACGCGACGCATCTGAACGAGCGCAGCGACGAGCGTGGCCAGCGCATCCGGCGCACCCAGGTGGAGGACCTGCTGCGCTTCATCAGCACCACCTCGGCAGGCGCACCGGTGGTCATCGCCGGCGATTTCAACGCGCTGGTCGATGCCGGAGACCTGAGTGAGCTGCGCAGCCATTACGGTGACAGCTACGGCAGCGTGCATGTCAACACCGACCTGGCCGGGGTCAGCACGTTGAATCGGCACTACTACCAGGCACCGTCGCGGATCGACCACATCTTCTTCCAGCAGGACGCGATGGTCGCGCGCGAAGCGGAGATCCTGTTCGACCAGCCCGATGACAGCGGTCGCTGGGCTTCCGATCACTACGGCGTGTGGTCCCGCCTGCAGTTCGCGCCGAACCCCTGACGGCACGCTTCGGTCGGTGCCAACCTTGGTTGGCACGGATGTGTCCGCGTTCGCTCGAACAACGGCGCCAACCAGGGTTGGCCTCTACCAGAGCGCTGCACGCGCCCGACGCACAAATGGAAACGGCGGGGATCATTGATCCCCGCCGTTTCGTTTTCACGCGATCAAGGAGCGATCAGTTCGCCGGCGGCGCGCGCTTGGCGGCCTCTTCGTCTTCTTCGTCGGCCTTGGCTTCTGCAGCCTGGGCTGCAGCGTCGGCGTGGCCATCGGCGACCGGGTCGATCGACGGCGCCAGCACCGCTTCGGCGACCGGTGCAGCGGCTTCGATCGGCGCGGCTTCCACCGCCACTGGAGCGACCGGCTGTTCGGCGGCCACGACGGGCTCGACGACCGGCTTTGCTTCGACCACCGGTGCAGCCTCAACGGCCACCGGCTTGGCTTCGACCACCGGAGCAGCCTCAACGGCCACCGGCTTGGCTTCGACCACCGGAGCGGCTTCGACCATCTCCGGCTTCGCTTCAACCACCTGCGCAGGCTCGACCGCCACCGGTTTGGCTTCAGCCACCGGCGCAATCGCTTCGATCACCGGCGCGGCAGCGGCGACCGGCTGGACCGGGGTCGCTGCGTCGATGGCGTCGAGCATGCTGGTCTGCACCGGCGAGGACACAGGTCCGGCCTGGGTTGCGGTTTCGACCGGGGCGGGAGCTTCGGCCACGACCGGCGCTGCGGGGGCGACGACGGCGCTGCTCACCACCGCAACCGGTGCGGCAGCCACGGCAGCGGCAGCGCGGGCCGGCTTGTCGGCTTCAACGGTCGCCGGCTCGGCTTCATCATCGAAATCAAACTCCGGCTGCGAGCGCGTCGGCTGCACCACGGCAACCGGCGCAGCCCCGGCGTTGCTGTCGGCAACCTGGTCGGTGCTGTCGCTGTCATCACCTTCGTCAGCGTCATCCTGGTCATCGCCCAGGGCATCGCTGCCGGCGGCGTTCTCGGCGCCACCGCGACGACGACGGCGGCCACCACGACGGCCACGACGACGGCGGGTCGCACCTTCGCCTGCCTGCTCGCCATGGGCGTCGGTTGCAGCCTCTTCACCGGCAACCGCAACCACCTCGGCCTCGCCGGCAGCGGTCTCGACCGGTACTGCGTCCACCGGAGCGGCGGCCACCGGGGCAACCGGGGCGACCGGTGCAGTGGCTTCCTGCGCGGTCACCACGTTGGCGGCGACGGCGTTGGCGGCCACAGCGGCAGCTGCGGTCACTGCGTCGACCGGTGCCTCGGCGGCGCTGCGCTGCGGCTTGTCGGCCGGCTTGTCGCCGTCCTGCTGCTGCGGACGCGGCTGCTTGGGCTGCTTCAGCTTCGGCTGCTGCTGGCCCTGGTTCTGGCCCTGCTGCTCGTTGCGCGGCTTGTTCTGCTGCGGCTGGCCATCCTTCTGCTGCGGCTCCTTCTGCTTGCCCTGCTGCGGCTGCTGCTGGGCATTGCCGTTGTTGCCGTTGCGGCCGTCCTTGCGCTGCTCGCCGCGGTCCTTGCGGTTGCCGCCGTCCTTCTGCTGCTGCGCGTTGCCGTTGCCACCATTGCCACGGTTGTCGTCGCGGCGGTCCTTGCGGTCCTTGTTGCGATCCTTGTTGCGGTCCTTGCGGCCGCCATCCTGTTGCTGGCGTGCCGCCGGCGCTGCCGCCGGGGCCGGCGCCGGTTCGCCACCGAACACGCGCTTGAGCCAGCCGATCACGCCACCGCTCGGGGCCGGTGCCACCGGCGCTGCGGCAACCGGAGCCGGCGCGGCCTTGGCCGGCTCCACGTCCTCGCGCACCGGGGCGGGGGAGGTGTGCTTGACCTGGGTCACCGCCGGCGGCGGGATGTTCAGCTGGCCCTTGGTGAGCGCATGCACCGGCAGCTTGCGCGGGGTGCCACGCTGGTAGCTGGGCTTGTTGCTCTCTTCACCCAGCTCGTTCTCGCGCAGGCGGGTCACGGTGTAGTGCGGGGTGTGCAGCTGCTCGTCGGCAACGATCACGATCGGCGCTTCGTGACGGCGCTCGATCTCGCGCAGCGCGCTGCGCTTCTCGTTCAGCAGGTAGTTGGCGATCTCCACCGGGGCCTGCACCAGCACCTGCCCGGTGTTTTCCTTCATCGCGTGCTCTTCGGCAACGCGGATGATCGACAGCGACAGCGACTCGACGCTGCGCATGCGGCCGTGGCCGTCGCAGCGCGGGCAGACGATCTGGCTGGATTCGCCCAGGCTCGGGCGCAGGCGCTGGCGGCTCATTTCCAGCAGGCCGAAGCGCGAGATGCGGCCGACCTGCACGCGTGCGCGGTCGTACTTCAGCGCATTGGCAAGGCGGTTCTCGACTTCGCGCTGATGCTTGTTGGAGGCCATGTCGATGAAGTCGATCACCACCAGGCCACCGAGGTCGCGCAGGCGCAGCTGGCGGGCCACTTCTTCGGCCGCTTCCAGGTTGGTCTGGAACGCGGTGTCCTCGATGTCGCTGCCCTTGGTGGCGCGCGAGGAGTTCACGTCGACCGCGGTCAGCGCTTCGGTCTGGTCGACCACGATCGAGCCGCCCGACGGCAGGCGCACGTTGCGCTCGTAGGCGCCCTCGATCTGCGATTCGATCTGGAAGCGGTTGAACAGCGGGATGTCGTCCTTGTAATGCTTGAGCTTGCGCAGGGTCTGCGGCATCACCTGCTGCATGAACTCGCGGGCGTGCTCGTACATTTCCTCGGTGTCCACCAGGATCTCGCCGATGTCGGCGCGCAGGTAGTCACGCAGGGCGCGCACGATCAGGCGCGATTCCTGGTAGATCAGGAACGGGGCCGGCTTGCTCAGCGCGGCGTCGGCGATGGCGCGCCAGACATTGAGCAGATAGTCCAGGTCCCACTGCAGCTCTTCGGCATCGCGGCCGACGCCGGCGGTGCGGATGATCACGCCCATGTCGTCGGGGATGTTCAGTTTGTCCAGCGCGTCCTTCAGGGCGGCACGGTCTTCGCCCTCGATCCGACGGGAAACACCGCCGGCGCTGGGCGAGTTCGGCATCAGCACCATGTAGCGGCCGGCCAGCGAGATGAACGTGGTCAGGGCCGCGCCCTTGTTGCCACGCTCTTCCTTGTCGACCTGGACGACGATTTCCTGGCCTTCCTTGAGCAGCTCGCGGATGCCGGCCTTGTTGTGGTCGACGCCGGCCTGGAAGTAGTCGCGGGAGATTTCCTTCAGCGGCAGGAAGCCATGACGGCCACCGCCGTATTCGACGAAGGCCGCTTCCAGCGAGGGCTCGATGCGGAAGATCCGGCCCTTGTAGATGTTGGACTTCTTCTGTTCCTTCGACGGCTGTTCGATGTCGATGTCATACAACGACTGGCCATCCACGATGGCAACACGCAGCTCTTCAGCCTGCGTGGCGTTGATCAGCATTCGCTTCATTGTTGCGTTCCTCGCAAGCGGCTACCGCGCGGAACGCCATGGGGTTTCGCCTCTGGACACGGCTCGCCGCCCATTCGCGCAAGCGCGGGGAGGGCGGCTTGGGTTTCCAGCGCTACGACACCACGGCAGGCCGCGGGAGCGCTTCACTCTTATGGGTTTTGGGTGTTGCAGGGCCGCAGGCAGCTGTCAGCCAGGCTGGAGCGCCACGCGGGACATGTTCAGCACGGTTGCGTGTCAGGCATCCGGCGATGGCCGGGAAGGCCGGTGAGCCGCTAACATGGCCGCCCCGCGGGCGGTGGTCGCGCACTGTGCCGGATTCGTCGGAAGCTGGGCTTCTGGCCCTGAGTAACTTCCAACGAAATCAATCCCTTATCTCGCCCCCCGAGTGTAACAGAATAAACAGCCAGATGACTGCCTCAGACCCCACCCAGCCAGCCGGCGACAAGCCGTCCGTGCGCATGATCACCGTTCCCGACGACCGTGCCGGCCAGCGCCTGGACAATTTCCTGCTGGGCCAGCTCAAGGGCGCCCCGCGCAGCCTGGTCTACAAGCTGGTGCGCAGCGGCCAGGTCCGCGTGAATGGCGGCCGCGCCAAGGCCGAACGCAAGCTGGAGGCGGGCGATGAGGTGCGTGTTCCGCCAGTCCGTCTCACGGAAGAAGGAGACAAGGCGGGCCCACCCGAAGCGTTCATGCGCCGGCTGGAGCGGGCCATCGTCTTCGAGGACGCGCGCCTGCTGGCCCTGAACAAGCCCACCGGCGTGGCCAGCCACGGCGGCAGCGGCATCAGTTTCGGCGCGATCGAGACGCTGCGTGCGCTGCGCCCGGGGCAGACCCTGGAGCTGGTCCACCGGCTGGATCGCGACACCTCAGGCCTGTTGATCGTGGCCAAGAAGCGCTCGGCGCTGAGCGAGCTGCAGGCGCTGTTGCGCGAGGACCACGGCGCCGGCATCCGCAAGCGCTACCTGACCCTGCTGGCCGGGCGCATGCCGGACGGTGTGATGACGGTGGACGCGCCGCTGCACGTGGGCCTGCGCCAGGGCGGCGAGCGCCATGTGCAGGTCAACGCGATCGGCAAGGAATCGATCAGCCACTTCCGGGTGCTGGAGCGCCGCGGTGGCCATTCCTATTGCGAGGTGCGCATCGAGACCGGCCGCACGCACCAGATCCGCGTGCATGCCCAGCATCTGGGGCATCCGGTGGCCGGTGACGACAAGTACGGCGATCCGGCAGTCAACAAGCGGCTTCGTGAGCAGATCGGGCTGAAGCGGTTGTTCCTGCATGCGGCCTCGCTGGAGTTCGCGCTGGACGACGGCAAGACCCCGTATGTGCTCAATGCGCCGTTGGCCGATGAGCTGGCCGAGGCGCTGGACCGCCTGAAGTAAGGAACCCTTGTAGAGTCGAGCCATGCTCGACTGGCGTTCCGCGCGAGCCGACCGGAGAGTAGTCGAGCATGGCTCGACTCTACAGGGCGAGCCGGGAGTCCCTCACCACTTGAACAGCACCAGGCTGATCGCCAGCGTGCCCATGCCCGCCACCAGGCCATAAACGGTTTCGTGGCCCTTGGCGTAGCGCTTGGCCGCTGGCAGCAGCTCATCCAGTGCCAGGAACACCATCACGCCGGCAATCAGCCCGAACACCCAGCCGAAGGTGGCGTGCGACAGCGATCCGGACAGCAGCCAGTAGCCCAGCGCTGCGCCCACCGGCTCGGCCAGGCCGGACAGCAGGCTGGCGCTGAACGCATAGAACTTGTTCTGGGTGGCGAAGTACACCGGCACCGCAATCGCGATGCCCTCGGGAATGTTGTGGATGGCGATGGCGAAGGCCAGCGGCATGCCCACCGACGGGCTTTCCAGGGTCGCGAAGAAGGTCGCCAGCCCTTCCGGGAAATTGTGCGCGGTGATCGCCACCGAGGTCAGCAGCGCGACCCGTTTCAGGTACTCGCGGCTGTTTTCGCGGAACGCAGGGTCCTGCTTGTCGAGGCTGTCATGCGGATTGGGAATGAAGTGATCGATCAGCACGATCACGATCACCCCGGCCAGGAACGCCAGCGTGCCGTAGGTGAAGCCGGTGCGCTCGCCATAGGCCAGAGCGAACGATGCGATGGACTTGTTGAGGATCTCCGACAGCGACACATAGACCATCGCGCCGCCGGCGAAGGCCAGGCCGAACGCCAGCAGGCGCGGATTGGGGCGGCGCGAGAACAACACCAGCAGGCTGCCGATGGCCGTTGCCAGGCCGGCCGCAAGGGTGACAGCGAGCGCGATCCAGATGTTTTCGGGGGGAATCTGCAGCATGTACCGACGCGGTCCTGGTCAACAGACAACCGCCCCGGGCAAGGCCGGGGCGGCGAGAGCGAGGCGGGCGTCGGCGGGCCTCGTCGGGGTGCGCGCGATCAGCCGCCGCGGCGCAGGCGTTCTTCGATCGCGAAGCACTGGTCCGGTTTCGGCTGCGGCGGGTTGAAGCTGACCGGCACCTGGATGGTGGCCGGCACCGCCTGGCCGTTGCGGGTCGCGGCCTTGAACTGCCAGCCCTGCACGGCGGTCCTGGCCAGTTCGTCCAGCTGCGGATTGCCGGCGCCGGTCAGCAGGGCCACCTCGCTGGGCTTGCCGTCGGTTCCGATTGTCACCTTGAAGGTGCTGGTGCCACCCACGCCCATGCACGCCAGTTCAAGCGGGTACTGTGGCGGCGGGGTCTTCACCGCGGCCACTTCGGTCGGCGGCGGCGGCGGCGGTGCCGGCGGCTCGGACGGGCCACAGCCGGACAGGCCGGTCGCAGCAATCAGGGACAGGCTCAGCAGGCGTACGTTCATGGCAGTTGCTCCGTCAGGGCCGAAGTCTTTGCCGCGCAGATGAAGTCGTTCTCGCTCAGGCCGCCCACGTCGTGGGTGGAATAGCGCACGACGGCGCGGTCGTAGTGCACGCCCAGGTCCGGGTGGTGGTCCTCGTGGTGGGCGATCCAGGCCAGCGCGTTCACGAAGGCCATCGTTTCGTAGTAGTTCCTGAAGCGGAAGGTGCGCACCAGCGCCTGGCCGGCCTCGGCCAGCTCCCAGCCCGGCACCTGCGGCAGCAGCTCGGCCAGGCGGGCCTCGCCCAGCTTGTGGTCGCTGCCCTTTCGCGGCACGCAGTGCGCCTGTGCCAGCGGAATCAGGTCGGACATGGGTTCCTCCACCTCGTATTGACTGAACAATGCGCCGGACGGTGTATAAACCGAATGAGCGGCCGACGCTTACTTGGCTAGAATAGCCTGATGATCCAGATCTCCGACACTGCCCAGACCCATTTCCGCAAGCTGATCGAACGCGAGGGCGTGCCCGGCATGGGCGTGCGCCTGAGCGCCGTCGATCCCGGAACCCCGCGTGCCGACGCCCGGCTGGAATTCGCCGAGCCGACCGACCTGCTGGGTGACGAGTGGGCGGTGGACTGCGACGGGTTCACCCTCTACGTCGATGCCGGCAGCGTCGGTTGGCTCGACGGCGCCGAGATCGATATCGTCGCCGGCAGCGCCGGCACCCAGCAGCTGACCATCAAGGCGCCGCGCATCAAGGGCGAAGCGCCCGGCGATGCGGCCTCGCTGGTCGAGCGTGTGCACTGGGTGGTGGAAAACGAGATCAATCCGCAGCTGGCTTCGCATGGTGGCAAGGTGGCCGTGCAGGAAGTCTCGGCCGAAGGCGTGGTGCTGCTGCGCTTCGGTGGCGGTTGCCAGGGCTGCGGCATGGCCGACGTGACCCTCAAGCAGGGTATCGAAAAGACCCTGATGGGACGCGTGCCGGGCGTGACCGCTGTGCGTGACGCGACCGACCACGACAGCGGCCACGCGCCGTACATTCCGCGCGGCAACGCCGCCTGATCGCCGACGCGTGCCTCTGACCCGGGCCGAGCAACTCATCGACCTGCTGCTGGCGCGCCAGCAGCCAGGCACTATCCTCGAAAAGACCACGCGCCTGCCGTATGGCTGGGCGCTGTGGTTGCGCTCACTGGGTCCGCTGCCCAGGCCACTGCACGCCCGTGAGGTGATTGCGGTGCTGCTGCCGCGCCCGCTGCCGGGCCCGCCGGGCCGGCTGCCGGGCTTGTCACCCTGGCAGGCCGTGCGCCGCCTGTTCTGGCAGGACTGGGATGCCGCGCCGCGGGACCAGCGCTGGATGCGCTGGACTTCCGCGCTGGCCAGTGCGCTGCTGCATCTACTGTTCTTTGTTCTGCTGCTGTGGGTGGCGGTGATCCGCACCACGGCGCCGGACGAAGAGGGCGCCGAGGGCGAGCGCGTTCAGGTGGAATTCGTCGGCCGCGCCAGCCAGGAGGGCGGCGGCGATCAGCCAGGCGCTGAAGCGGCTGCGGCCGCGCCGGCCGGTCGGGTTGCGACGGGCCAGGAGGCGGGCGCTGCCACGGCCCCTGCGCCGCGTCCGGTCGCTGCCGAAGCCACCGCCTCATCCCCGGCATCCACGCCGACCGCCAGCGTTCCACCACCGCCGGCCGAAGCCGAGCCGACGCCGGTGGCCGCGCCGCCGCCTTCGCCCGTCCAGGCCACCGACGTGGCGCAGGCCAGCACGGATTTCGTGGTGCCGCCGGTCAGTGTGCCGCGCACCGAAGTCAGCGTCGTACCGCGTGACAGCACACCCGCTGTGCGCGAGCGCAGCGTGCGGCCGGTGCAGGCGCCGCCGACACCAAGCCAGGTGCGTACCCCGGAGCTGGCCGTGCGCACGCCGCAGGTGCGTGACATCCAGGTGCGCGAACGCGAAGTCAGTACGGTCGATGCGCCGGTTGCACCGCAGCCGCTGCGCACGGCCGATGTGCAGGTGCGCGTGCCGCAGCGCGACGTGCAGGTGCGCGAACGTGAAGTGCAGGCCGTGGCCGATCCGCAGGTACGGATGGCGGCGGTGGCCGGGCGTGAGCCCGCCGTACGCGCGACCACTGGCCGCGACGTGCAGGTGCGGGAACGTGAAGTGGCCTCGGCACCGGTGGCAGCGCCGGCATCCTCCAGTGGCAGTGCCACGGCGACGCCTGCGACTGCGGCCCATGGCGGCGCGACGCAGGCGAGCAGCAGCGCGCGCCCGTCAGCATCCAGCAGCACACCGGCAAACGCGGGAGCGCGCCCGGCGCCTGATCCAGGCAACTGGGCGACACCTGCCAAGGGCGATGACTGGGGGGCTTCCAGCCGCAACCGCGACGGCAGCAGCAACGGTGCCCGCCAGGCCAGTACTGCCGGCAAGGGCAGTGGCCTGTTCAATGCCGATGGCAGTGTGCGCGTGCCGGGGCAGGACGGTGAGGGGCATGCCGAGCGCGGTGCGCCTGGTGGCGCCAATGATGGTTGGAGCAGGGAGCGCATTGCCCAGTCGGGCACGTGGTTGAAGCGGCCGCCTTATGACTACACGCCCACCTCGTTCGACAAATACTGGGTACCGCAGGAATCGCTGCTGGCCGAGTGGGTGCGCAAGGGCATCCAGACGATGGAGATTCCCCTGCCGGGAACCAGCACGCGGATTTCCTGCGTGATCTCGATCCTGCAGGCCGGTGGCGGTTGCGGCCTGAGTGATCCGAACATGCAGGACCAGCCGGCCGTGGCGCGCCCGCCGCCGGACATCCCGTTCAAGAAGGACCTGCAGGAAAACAACGGCAGCCGGTAGGCAAGGGGCCACGCCCCACACGCTGGCCGGCTCGCGCTTTGGTGGGTGCCAACCCTGGTTGGCACAGAAATGCCGACCAAGGTCGGCATCCGCCAAGGCAGTGACCTTACGCGCTCTGCGACAGGAACACCCAGAACGGTACGTCGCGGCCGACCCAGTCGCGGCTGGTCTCGTCCATCACGTCCAGCAGGGTGCCGAAGTCCTTCTGCGTGGCGGCCCGCAGTGCGTCCACGTCGGCCAGGAACAGTGCATAGCCGTTGGCCGGCAGCCACTGCAGGTCGCGCAGGTTGTCTGACAGGGCATCCCAGTTGCCGCCGAAGCCGGCCGGGAAATCCAGCTGCGCGGCCAGCCGGGCCAGCAATGTGCGCTTGTCCGCCACGCCTTCCAGATCGATGCGGATCACTTTCAGGCCGGCATCGCGCATCGCCGCGGAAAGCGCGCCGATGTCCTCGCTGTCGATGGCGTAAACGCCGGCATTGTTGATGTCATGCAGGCCGAGGCCGAAATCATCGTGGCTCATCACTGCGCTCCCTGGGCCGGTACGGTGAAGCTGCGGAATGACGCGTAGTGGTCATCGGTGTAGTACCACGCCTCCGGCGGATCGCCGCCGGTGACGATGCGGCGCGTGCCGCGGGTCCGCGCGCCCGGGGTATCGACGGTGTACTCGCGGTAGTAGCCGCGCGGACGCTGCGGCAACTGCTGCTCGCGGTTACCGAAGGTGCTGCCGTCCTGGCGGTGCGGGAACGGGCCGCCGCGCTGGATCAGGGCGATGGTCTGCCGCGCCTCGGCGGGCAGGAACGACGGGAGCCCGCTGGCATCGCCGGCACTTCGCGCCGCCACTGTGCGAGCGGCGGGCGTGCCCTGCAGGTCGGGCGCGAACTGCGGCGCCGGTGGCCGCTGCAGGAAATGGTTGGCGACCAGGCCGAGCAGGAGCAGGGCGATGGCGGTGATCAGCAGCCGGGGGTTGCGCATGGGCAGGGGCGGGCGAGGGTGATGCACGCACTGTAGCGCCTGCGCGCTGCACGGTGCATGAGGAGCGCGACACGTCACTGCCGCGTAACAATTGCCCTGATGCTCACCGGCAGGACGCAATTTCCTTTACATCCCCCTTGGTAATCTGATGGTCTGTCCCCATCATTCACCGCGCACCGCCCGACGCCGTCGGGTGCCCTCGCAATCAGGAGATGCATCATGGCCTACACCCTGCCCAAGCTGTCCTACGCCTACGACGCGCTGGAACCGCATATCGATGCGGCGACGATGGAAATCCATCACACCAAGCATCACCAGACCTACATCAACAACGTCAACGCGGCGCTGGAAGGCACCGAGTACGCTGACCTGCCGGTCGAAGAGCTGGTGAAGAAGCTCAAGTCGCTGCCGGAGAACCTGCAGGGCCCGGTGCGCAACAACGGTGGTGGCCATGCCAACCACTCGCTGTTCTGGACGGTGATGGCGCCCAATGCCGGCGGCAACCCGGTGGGTGACGTGGCCAAGGCCATCGACAAGGACCTGGGCGGCTTCGACAAGTTCAAGGATGCCTTCACCAAGGCGGCGCTGACCCGTTTCGGCAGCGGCTGGGCGTGGCTGAGCGTGACCCCGGACAAGAAGGTCGTGGTCGAGAGCACCGGCAACCAGGACAGCCCGCTGATGGAAGGCAACACCCCCATCCTCGGCCTGGACGTGTGGGAACACGCGTACTACCTGAAGTACCAGAACCGCCGCCCGGAATACATCGGCGCGTTCTTCAACGTCATCGACTGGAACGAAGTCGAGCGCCGTTACCAGGATGCGATTGCCTGATCTGCGTCACTGGATGACTGGATGAAATGAAAAGGCCGGGGGAGACTCCGGCCTTTTCTGTTGCAGCGGTCATCCGCTGGTGCCGGCCGCTGGCCGGCAACCGTGTGGTGCCGGAGGAGCCGGCCAGCGGCCCGCACTACCTAGTCGGCAGACGCCGTATCACCCTGCAGGCGCAGGGTCGCCATCACGCCCAGGCGCAGGCCGGGCAGGTCACCGTCGGCCGGCAGCAGGATCGGCTGCTGGCGGATGCCACCAAAGTGCTTGACCTGGAACAGCACGTCCAGGCCGTGGCCACTGGCGCCGCCCCCACTGGCCGCAGGTGGTTCGGGGCGGCCGCCGGGATTGCGCCGGGCCGGCTGGAAGCCGGGCGTGCTGCGCACCAGTTCCACCGTGGTTGCCGAGAAATCACCGGCGATCAGGCTGGGCATGCCTTCGGCGGTGGCGCCGATCCAGGTCATCAGGTCGCTGGTCTGATGCTGGCGGGCGGCCGTCTCGTCCGGGTCCGGGCGCAACCGCGCCACGTAGATGTTCACCAGCGCCTGGCCCAGCTTCAGGCGCATCATGCCGGCCGCGCTGAACGTGCCCGGGGGATGCAGCAGGGTGACCCCGTCTTCGCTGACCGGCAACCGGGTCAGCATCGCGTTGCCATGCCGCAGCGACTGGCTGGGCGGGTCGGCGGTGACGAAGTCGCAGCTGTAGCGCAGCCGGCTGGCCAGCCAGCAGGCCGGGTTGCGGCCCTGCTGCTGCAGCACCTGCTGCACCGAGATCACGTCCGGCTGCAGTTCGGTGAGCAGCTGCGCGACCTGCTCGCGGCGCAGCTTCCATTGCGCGTCGTCGCGGCTGGGCAGTTCCAGCGCCGCCACCGTCAGCTGGCGTGGCTCGGCGTCCGGGGCGGCAGCGGCCGGCGCCTGTGGCCGCGCCTGAGCCTGCGCCTGCAACGCCAGCACCAGCGCAAGGCAGCTGAGCAGGCGGCGGGCGTGGGTGAGGGAGCGCATAACGATAAGTTTACGCTTTCATCGTGCAGGTGCCGTGACTTCCGGCAGGGCCGGTGTTGCCTGCCATGGTTTGCCACCGTTGTCATGCAGCCCTGCAGCGTGCTTCGCAAGCCCCGGTTCCGGTAACCTTGCGCCTTTCGCTTTGCAGGAATGCCCTACAGGATGAGCCACGACGCAGTCGCCCCCATCGCCGGCCAAGGAAAGATGCCGCGCCAGATCCCGTACATCATCGGCAATGAGGCCTGCGAACGGTTCAGCTTCTACGGGATGCGCAACATCCTGGTGCAGTTCCTGATCACCTCGCTGCTGCTGCAGGAAATCACTGCGGAAGGCCGTGCCGGTGAAGCCAAGGACATCATGCACAGCTTCATGATCGGCGTGTATTTCTTCCCGCTGCTCGGTGGCTGGCTGGCCGACAGGTTCTTCGGCAAATACCACACCATCCTCTGGTTCAGCCTGGTCTACTGCGCCGGCCATCTGTGCCTGGCGCTGTTCGAGAACAGCCGCGAGGGCTTCTTCCTCGGCCTGGGCCTGATCGCCCTGGGTGCCGGTGGCATCAAGCCGCTGGTGGCCTCGTTCATGGGTGACCAGTTCGACCAGAGCAACAAGCACCTGGCCAAGATCGTCTTCGACGCCTTCTACTGGATCATCAACTTCGGCTCGCTGTTCGCCTCGCTGCTGATCCCGCTGGTGCTGAAGAACTGGGGCCCGCAGTGGGCGTTCGGCATCCCGGGCATCCTGATGTTCGTGGCCACCTTCGTGTTCTGGCTGGGCCGCAAGCGCTACGTGCTGGTGCCGCTGCCGCCGAAGGATCCGCATTCGTTCGCCAACGTGGTGCGCACCGCGCTGACCGCACGCGTGGCCGGCCAGGGCCGTCCAGGCCTGGTGATCGCTACGCTCGGCCTGGTGCTGGCGGTGGCGTCGTTCGGCCTGGTGGGCTCGCTGGGCATCGTGATCTGCCTGTGCCTGGCGCTGGTGGCGATCCTGGCGGGCATCGGTGGCGGCACCTGGCTGCAGCTGGACCGCGCCCGTGGCCAGCATCCGGCCGAAGCGGTCGAAGGCGTGCGCTCGGTGCTGCGCGTGCTGGTGATCTTCGCGCTGACCACGCCGTTCTTCTCGCTGTTCGACCAGAAGGCCTCGACCTGGGTCCTGCAGGGCCAGCAGATGCAGATGCCGAGCTGGTTCACCGCCTCGCAGATGCAGGCGCTGAACCCGCTGCTGGTGATGATCCTGATCCCGTTCAACAACCTGGTGCTGTACCCGGCGCTGCGCCGCTTCGGCTTCGAGCCGACCGCGCTGCGCCGCATGACCGCCGGCATCGCCTTCAGCGGCCTGGCCTGGATCGTCATCGGTGGCATCCAGGTGGTGATGGACGGTGGCAATGCCATGTCGATCTTCTGGCAGATCCTGCCGTATGCGCTGCTGACCTTCGGTGAGGTGCTGGTCTCGGCCACCGGCCTGGAGTTCGCCTACAGCCAGGCGCCGCAGGCGATGAAGGGCGTGGTGATGAGCTTCTGGAACCTGACCACCACCATCGGCAACCTGTGGGTGCTGCTGTCCAACGCGGCGGTGCGCAACGATGCGGTGACCCACCAGATTGCCGGTACCGGGCTGAGCGAGGCCGCCTTCCTGATGTTCTTCTTCGCCGGCTTTGCCTTCATCGCGGCGTTGGCATTCGGTTGGTATGCGAAACGCTATCGTATGGTCGACAACTACCGCAGCGCCTGAGCCTGAGATGACCCCTGTCAATCTACTGTTGATCGCCATCACCGCCATCCTGTCCTGGATGGCGTTCAACAACCGCAAGCTGGCCGACCGGCTGATCCTGTGGCCGCCGGCCATCGACCGTCACCGCCAGTACGACCGGCTGGTGACCTATGGCTTCATCCACGCCGACTGGTCGCACCTGATCTTCAACATGATCACCCTGTTCTTCTTCGGTGGATTCATCGAAGGGGTGATGGTGCAGCTGACCGGCAGCTACCTGACCTACCCGGCGTTCTATATCGGCGCGCTGCTGGTCTCGATCCTGCCCAGCTACCTGAAGAACCAGAAGAACCCGAACTACCTCAGCCTGGGGGCGTCCGGTGCGGTGTCGGCGGTGCTGTTCGCCTTCATCCTGATCAAGCCGTGGTCGATCATCCTGGTGTTCTTCATCCCGGCACCGGCGATCATCTACGCCGCGTTCTATGTCGGCTACAGCATCTGGATGGACAAGCGTGGTGGCGACCGCATCAACCACAGTGCGCACCTGGCAGGCGCCGCGTTCGGCGTGATCTTCATGCTGGCCATGCAGCCGAGCATCTTCAGCCACTTCCTGCGCGAACTGTCCAACCCGACCTTCCGCCTCGGCGGCGGTTGAGGGGCCGGGGTCGGATCCGCTGGGTCCGACCCCGGGGCAGGGCGTCCGCGCCTGCTCAGGCCCGGGTCTGCTGGCCGTAGGTATCGAGCAGGCGGGCGAACACTTCCTCGCCGATGCGCTGGAAATCCTGGTCTTCGGTCTGCCCTTCCACCGCCAGTTGCAGCAGCCCCTCAAGCAGGGCGTGGTCGGTGTCCGAATGGGTGTCGCTGGGGTGCATGGAAGCCTCCGCGGGGGTGCGCATGATCAACGTTCGCAAGGGTCGTGCCAGCCAGGCCAGACCCCTCCACAGGCGATAGCGGCCGCCCCGGCTCGAGCTTGAGGGTCGAAAAGTGACGTGAACGGACCGGACTTGCCCCTGTTCAGGCTTCACGCGATCATGGCGCCCGGCTGCGCACCATCCACGCAGTCGCCGCAGGAGACAGTTCCATGGCTTCGGTCACGCCCCCCGGTCTGGCCTACGAGGTCGAGCACGACCTGGCCAACCACCGCTTCACCGCTCGTGTGCGAGGACAGCTGGCGGTACTGGACTACCAGATCAAGCGCAGGCGCATGGTCATCACCCACACCGAAGTGCCCGAGCCGATCGCTGGCCGTGGCATTGCCGGTGAGCTGACCCGCGTCGCGCTGCGCTTTGCCCGCGAACAGAAGTACAAGGTGGTGCCGGCATGTTCGTATGCCGAAGCCTTCCTGCAGCGGCACGAGGAGTATCACGACCTGCTGGTGGGCTGAGCGCCAGCGGGCCACGCTTCAGCCAGGGCAGGCGATGATGAACAAACATGAACAGGGGATCCCGATGAAGATTGGAAACAACCGGCCACTGCACGGCAGCGTGCTGGCCGGCGTGGTGGGCGTGCTGTTGCTGGCCGGTTGCCAGCGTGAAAGCGAGCCGGCGCCGGTGACCGACGCGGCGCCCGCCGCCGAAGCCACCGCCGCCGGCGAGGCGCCGGCCACGGAAGCGCCGCTGGACCTGCGCGACGTGATCGAGAACAACGAACGTGAGGTTGTGGGCATCAGCTACCCGGCCGGCATCGACCGCTATCCGGGCCTGGCCCGCGCGCTGCAGAGCTATGCGACGAGTGCACGCAGTGACCTGCAGCAGGCGCTGGACGGCCTGGGCAACGACAAGCCGACCATGCCCTACGAGCTGTCGCTGAGCTTCGAGAAGCTGCTGGAAACGCCGCAGCTGGTGGTGGTCAGCGCCGATGGCAGCCGCTACACCGGTGGCGCCCACGGCGAACCGCTGGTGGCGCGCTTCGTGTGGCTGCCGCAGCAGCAGCAGATGCTCAGTGCCGACAAGCTGGTGGCCGATGCCAAGGGCTGGAAGGCGATCAGTGATTTCGTCGCCGACCAGCTGCGTGAGCGCGTGGCCACCCGCCTCAGCGGCGAGGACATGGACCCGGCCCAGCTCCAGGAATCGCTACGTAACGCATCGCGCATGATCGCCGACGGGACCGGCCCCCAGGCCGACAATTTCAGCCAGTTCCAGCCGCTGACCGACGACAAGGGGCAGATCACCGCGCTGCGCTTTGTGTTCCCGCCGTACCAGGTGGGTCCATACTCGGACGGCACCCAGACCGCCGACGTGCCGGCGGCGGTGTTGTTGCCGCACGTGGCCAAGGACTACGTGGAGCTGTTCGCACGCGGTTGACCGCAGTCGAGGAGGTGGCGTGGATACAGGGTTGCAGGAGCGGGTCGCCGGCCTGCTGCGCGAAGCCGGGGTCCGCATCGGCGGTACCCAGCCACAGGACATCCAGGTGCATGACCCGCGCTTCTTCGCGCGGGTCATGGCGCACGGCTCGCTTGGCCTCGGCGAGAGCTACATGGATGGCTGGTGGGATGCCACCGTCCTGGATGAATTCCTTGTCCACCTGATGCAGGCGCACCTGGACGAACGGGTACACGGTTGGCGCGAAGTGGCCGATGCACTGAAGGCGCGGCTGTTCAACCTGCAGGCCGGGCAGGGCAGCTACGAAGTGGGCCGCCGCCACTACGACCTCGGCAACGATCTCTACCAGGCCATGCTCGGCCAGCGCCTGGTCTACAGCTGTGGCTACTGGCGCAATGCCGACGATCTCGACGCCGCGCAGGAAGCCAAGCTCGACCTGGTCTGCCGCAAGCTGGGCCTGCGCCCGGGCCAGCGCGTGCTGGACATCGGCTGTGGCTGGGGCGAAGCGCTGAAGTTCGCTGCCGAGCGCTATGGCGTCAGCGGTGTCGGCGTGACCATCTCGCAGGAGCAGGCCGACTTCGCCCGCGAGCTGTGTGCCGGCCTGCCGATCGAGATCCGACTGCAGGACTATCGCGAACTGGATGAGCCGTTCGATGCGATCTTCTCGATCGGCATGTTCGAGCATGTTGGCGACAAGAACTACGCCAGCTTCTTCGAGGTGGCCAGGCGCTGCCTGTCGCCGCGTGGCCTGCTGCTGTTGCACACCATCGGCACCAACATCTCGCGGCACCGTACCGATCCGTGGATCGCGCGCTACATCTTCCCCAACTCGATGCTGCCGTCGGCGGTGCAGATCACCCGGGCGTTCGAAGGGCGTTTCGTGCTGGAGGACTGGCACAACTTCGGCACCGATTACGACCTGACCCTGCAGGCCTGGCGGCGCAACGTAGAGGCGGCGTGGCCACGACTGGACGCGCGTTACGACGAGCATTTCCGGCGCATGTGGCGGTTCTACCTGGCCGGGTCGATGGCCACCTTCCGTTGCCGGCATGCGCAGCTGTGGCAGCTGGTGCTGTCGCCGGAAGGCGTGCCGGGTGGGTACGTGGCGCCGCGCTAAGGGTGCGCTTCGGGGTAGATCAGGCTGGATGCGACATTCACTGACGCCAGATCCGGGTGTTGCACGGTCTGCTCTGCGCAAGAGCGTCGTCGACGCTAAGCTGCTGGGTCGGCGGCACTACCGCATTCCTGAAGGCGTTGCAGCATGGGTTGGGACATCACCTACCATCCAGTCGCGGATTCGGAGATCCGTGATCTCTATTTCCGTGCGCTGGAGGACGTGACGGTGGTCGAGGCGCTGCAGCAGCAGTTCCAGATCGAGCCGTTCTACATGGAGCAGTTGCAGGATCGCATCGACGAGGCTCGCTCGATCAACGCGGAAGTGCCTTTCGAGAAAGGACACGCGTTGTACCTGGCGATCGTGGCCGGTCACCTGCGCCGGTATCATTACCTTCGCGGGAGCGCCCTTTCGCTCTTCATCGACGACCCCGTGGTTGCCCGTTATTTCGCGGACTGGCGGCAACTGGTACCGCCGCAGTGGGCGGACGCCGCTGCCGGCAACCACCTGCACGAGAACTATGGTGGTGGTGTGTTCATCACGCATGGCCGGCTGAGGCAGATGCGCGCGGACTACGCCGGGGACAATGCACTGCGTGCGCGTCTGGACGAGCTGTTCTCCGATGGTCGACTGGTGGTGTTCTGGGCGGTGGTCGACGACGCCATCGCCAGGGGATGCGGATTGCTGGAAGCAAGCGAGGTGGTTGAGCCGAACCCAATGGACCTCAATGCATCGACCAGCATGAGCAATCTGCTCAACTGCGCCCCCGATGGCGCGTTGCTGTACGCGGAGGCCGCCGCGGCCCAACTGCAGGAGTTCCTGGGCGCCGATACCTCTCCTGCAGGTGCTCCAAAAAGACGATGGTGGGAGCGGCTGTTCAGGCGGTGACCGGAGATCATCCACGGATGGGGTGGGATCTACCGGGACTGCAGTAGATCCACGCCATGCGTGGATGACCCAACAAAAAACCGCCCGGTCTCCCGGGCGGTTTTCGTTTCACGCTACCGCACCGGCGATCAGTTGCCGGCGCCGGTCAGGCCACGCTTTTCCAGCAGCGGTTCGATCTGCGGCTCGTGGCCGGCGAAATCGCGGAACAGCTGCATCGCATCCACGCTTCCGCCCTTGGACAGCAGGGTGGCGCGGAAGTGGTCGCCGTTCTTGCGGCTCAGGCCGCCGTTGTCCTTGAACCACTTCTGGGTATTGGCGTCGAGCACTTCCGACCAGATGTAGGCGTAGTAGCCGGCCGAGTAGCCGCCCATGATGTGGCTGAAGTACGGGGTCTTGTAGCGCGGCGGAACCGGCGCGTAGTAGATGCCGTCCTTCTCCAGCGCGGCGCGCTCGAAGGCCATCACGTCCTTGGCCGCCGGCACCTGGTCCGGGCCGATCTGGTGCCAGTTCTGGTCCAGCATCGCCGCGCCCAGGTACTCGGTGGTGGCGAAGCCCTGGTTGAACTTCGAGGCGGCGATCACCTTGTCCAGCAGGGCCTGCGGCATCGCGCTGCCATTCTGGTAGTGCTTGGCATAGTTCTTCAGGATGACCGGGTTGTCCGCCCACATTTCGTTGACCTGCGAGGGAAACTCGACGAAGTCACGCGGCACCGAGGTGCCGGAGAAGTAGGGGTACTTCACGTTGGAGAACATGCCGTGCAGCGCGTGGCCGAACTCATGGAACGTGGTGCTCACTTCGTCCCAGGTCAGCAGGGTCGGCTGGCCGGCCGGCGGCTTCGGGATGTTCAGGTGGTTGGCCACCACCGGCTTGAAGCCGGTCAGCTTCGACTGCGACACGTACGAGTTCATCCACGCACCGCCACGCTTGGAGGCGCGTGCATACGGATCGAAGATGAAGATCGCCAGCTGGCTGCCATCGGCGTCGAACACATCGTAGACGGTCACGTCGTCGTGGTAGACCGGCAGGTCGGTGCGCTGCTTGAAGGTCAGGCCGAATTCCAGGTTGGCGGCATGGAACACGCCGTTCTCCAGCACGTTCTTCAGTTCGAAGTACGGCTTGAGCTGCGATTCGTCGAAGTTGTACTTGGCCTGGCGCACCTTCTCGCTGTAGAAGGCCCAGTCCCACGGTTCCAGCTTGAACGTCGGCTTGCCGGCCGCCTTCTGTTCCTGGTCGATCATCGCCTGCAGGTCGGCGGCTTCACGCTTGGCATTGGCCACTGCGGCCGGGGCCAGCTTGCCCAGCATCGCGTTGACCGCTTCGGGGGTCTTGGCGGTCTGGTTGGTCAGGTTGTAGGCGGCGAAGTTCGGGAAGCCCATCAGCTTGGCCTTGTCGGCGCGCAGCTGCATGATGCGCGAGACCAGTGCGGTGTTGTCGAACTCGCCACCGCGGCTGCCACGGCTGACCGAGGCTTCGTAGATCTTCTGGCGCAGGGCGCGGTTGGCCAGGTTGGTCAGCGGCGGCTGGCCGGTGGTGTTGAGCAGGGTGATCACGTACTTGCCTTCCAGGCCACGGGCCTTGGCGGCTTCGGCGGCGGCCGCGATCTGCTCCTTGGACAGGCCGGCCAGTTCCTTGACGTCATCGACGGTAATCGCCGAGGCGTTCACTTCCGACTGCACGTTCTGGCTGAACTTGGTGCCCAGGTTGGCCAGCTCGGCGTTCATTTCCTTCAGCTTGGCCTTGTCGGCGTCGGACAGCTTGGCGCCGGCGCGCACGTAGTTGTCGTAGTACTTCTCGACCAGGCGCACGCCTTCGGCGTCCAGGCCCAGCTGGCTGCGGGTGTCGTACAGCGCCTGGATGCGCGCGAACAGCTTGCCGTTCAGCGCGATCGCATCGCTGTGCGCGGCGAACCTGGCCGAGTAGTCGGCCTGCAGCTTCTTGCGGGTGTCGTTGGTGTCGGCGCCCACCAGGCTGAAGAACACGGTGGTGGCGCGGTCAAGGACGTCACCGCTCTTTTCCAGGGCGATGATGGTGTTGTCGAAGGTCGGCTTGGCCTTGTTGTTGGCGATCGCTTCCACTTCCTTCAGCTGCTGCGCCATGCCGGCGTCGAAGGCCGGGGCGAAATCGCTGTCCTTGATCTTGTCGAACTGCGGGAAGTGCAGGGGCAGTGGGCTTTCGGCGAAGAACGGATTGGCCTGCTGGGCGGCGGTGCTGGCGGCCGGGGTGGCGGCGCCGGCCGAGAAGGCGGGCAGGGCAAGGCCGAGGGACATGGCCACGGCAAGGGCAAGGCGAGTGGTCAAGGTAGGAACTCCGGTAAGGCAAACAAGGTTCCGAGGGTAACCCGGCCGGTTGCGCGCCCACTTGTGTCAAAAGGCATGTTGGCAGCGCCCTCCCGATGGCTGGCTGCCGGATGCGTGGCTCCCCCGGTACCATGCGGGTGTCCTCTCCCCCCGGGCTCTCCGTCATGACCACCGCCTACGATTTCAGCTTCCGCGACCTGGAGGGCCAGCCGCAGGCGCTGGCCCGGTACCAGGGCCAGCCGCTGCTGCTGGTCAACGTCGCCAGTCGCTGTGGCTTCACCCCGCAGTACACCGGGCTGGAACAGCTGTGGCAGGACTATCGCGAGCGCGGCCTGGTGGTGATCGGCTTTCCCTGCAACCAGTTCGGCGCGCAGGAGCCCGGCGATGCCGCGCAGATCCGCCAGTTCTGTTCGCTGGACTATCCGGTCAGCTTCCCGCTGTCGGAGAAGATCCAAGTCAACGGCAAGGGCGCTGATCCCTTGTGGGGCTGGCTGTCACGCCAGAAGCGCGGCCTGCTGGGCAGTACCCGCATCAAATGGAATTTCAGCAAGTTCCTGGTCGACCGCCAGGGGCAGGTAGCGGCGCGCTTTGCGCCCACCACCAGGCCGGAACAGCTGCGCAGCGCGATCGAAGCGGTGTTGTAGCGCCGAGCCGATGCTCGGCTGCTTGTCCGGCCGGCATTGAGGGCGCGCGGTGTGCGAGAGCCGAGCGTGGGCTCGGCTCTACCGCTGCAACGCCTTACTTCTCGACGAAGGCGCGTTCGAACACGTAGTGGCCCGGCTGGCCGATGCGCGGCGACACCTGGAAGCCACGAGCGTCGAGCACCGAGCGCAGGTCGGCCAGCATCTGCGGGCTGCCGCAGATCATCGCGCGGTCGTTTTCCGGGCTCAGCTCCGGCAGGCCGAGCGTGCGCTGCATCTCGCCGCTTTCCATCAGCGAGGTCAGGCGGCCCTGGTTGGCAAACGGTTCGCGGGTGACGGCCGGGTAGTACAGCAGCTTGTCGCCGATCATCTCGCCGAGGAACTCGTGCTCACGCAGTTCCTTCTCGAAGTAGTCGCGGTAGGCCAGGTCCTTTTCATAGCGCACGCCGTGGCAGAGGATCACCTTCTCGAAGCGCTCGTAGGTCTCCGGATCCTTGATGACCGACAGCCACGGTGCCATGCCGGTGCCGGTGCCCAGCAGGTACAGGTTCCTGCCGGGGTGCAGGTCGCTGATCAGCAGGGTGCCGGTGGGCTTCTTGCCGACCAGCACCTTGTCGCCCGGCTTGATGTGCTGCAGGCGCGAGGTCAGCGGGCCGTCCTGCACCTTGATGCTGAAGAACTCCAGGTGCTCTTCCCAGTTGGCGCTGGCGATGGAATAGGCGCGCAGCAGCGGGCGCGCCTCGGTTTCCAGGCCGATCATCACGAACTGGCCGTTCTCGAAGCGGAAGCCGCTGTCGCGAGTGGTGGTGAAACTGAAGTAGGCGTCGGTCCAGTGACGGACCTCAAGCACCGTTTCGGCGCCGAAAGCGGAGGACATGGGCGTATCTATCGGAAAGTCGTCGGGGTAATTCTATCTCAAATGAGACAGGTTCTCATTAGGCGAAACGAGAGGCGTTCTCAGCGGTAACCCGCCGCCTGCAGCTCGAACAGCTCGGCGTACCGTCCTCCCTGGGCCATCAGCTGCTCATGGGTACCGCTGGCCTCGATGCGGCCATCGGCCAGCACCAGGATGCGATCGGCCATGCGTACCGAAGAGAAACGGTGGGAAATCAGCACTGCCGTACGATTATCCGCCAGCTCCCTGAACCGCTGGAACACTTCGAACTCACTGCGCGCATCCAGCGCTGCCGTTGGCTCATCCAGGATCATCACCTGCGCATTGCGCATCCACGCGCGGGCAATGGCGATCTTCTGCCACTGCCCACCGGACAGGTCCACGCCCTGCTTGAAGCGGCGCCCGATCAGCTGGTCGTAGCCGCCGGGCAGCGCCTCGATCACGTCCTCGGCCATGCCACGCCGTGCCGCGTCGGCGATGCGCGCCTGGTCGTCCATCGCCTCGACCTGGCCGACGCCGATGTTCTCGCCGGCGCTGAGGTTGTAGCGCACGAAGTCCTGGAAGATCACCCCGAGGTTGGCGCGCAGGTCGTCCAGGTCGTAGTCGCGCAGGTCGCGGCCATCGAGCAGGATGCGGCCCTCATCCGGTTCGTAGAGCCGTGCCAGCAGCTTGACCAGGGTGGTCTTGCCGGCGCCGTTCTCGCCGACCAGGGCCAGCACTTCACCGGCGTGCAGCCGGAAATCCAGATGGCGCACCGCCCACTGCTCGGCGTCGGGATAGCGGAAGCCGACGTTGTCGAACACGAAGCCCTGCTGGATCGGCTGCGGCACGCGCACCGCACCTTCGCGCGAGTGGATCTCCGGCTCGATCTGGAAGAACGAGAACAGGTCATCCAGGTACAGCGCCTGGCTGGCCACCTGCGAGAAGCCGATCAGCAGGCCTTCCAGCAATTGGCGCAGGCGCAGGAAGCTGCCGGCGAGGAAGGTCAGGTCGCCGATCGAGAAGTCGCCGCGCACCGTGCGCCAGGCAATGTAGGCGTAGGCGGTGTAATAGCCCAGCGTGCCCAGTGCAGCCAGTAGCGTGCCCCAGAACGCGCGGCGCCGTGCCAGGGCACGGTTGGCCTGGAACAGCGCCACCGACAGGCGCCGATAGCGCTCGACCAGGAAGCGGTGCAGGTTGTAGATCTTCACTTCCTTGGCCGTTTCCACGCTGGCACCGAGCTGGCGCAGGTAGTCGAGCTGGCGGCGCTCGGGCGTCCACTGGAAGTTGAGGCTGTAACCGGCCGCATTGAAGTGCGATTCACCGATGAAGGCCGGCACCAGTGCCAGCGCCAGCAGCAGGATCAGCCACGGTGCGTAGACCAGCAGGCCAATGGCGAGGCTGGCCACGGTGATCGCGTCCTGGACCTGGCCGAACAGCTGGCTCATCAGGTTCATCCGGCCCATGGTCTGGCGCCGCGCGCGGTCCAGCTTGTCCTGCAGGTCCGGGTCCTCAAAGTCCTCCAGGTCCAGCGTTGCCGCGTGTTCCATCAGCCGGATGCTGGTGACGTTGGCGAACAGTTCCGAAAGCAGGGCATCGGCATAGCTGACCAGCCGGCCAAGCAGGTCCGAGGCGATGGCCAGGCCGAATTCCAGCGCCAGCAGGCCCAGCAGCGGATTGAGCAGGCCACTGGACAGCGCTTCGCCCAGTGGCGGGAAGCCGGCATCGTGCTGGCTCAGGTGCAGGGCGCTGTCGATGATCAGCTTGCCGACATAGAGCATCGCCACCGGCAGCAGGGCGCGGATCAGGCGCAACCCCAGGCTGGCCAGGGTGAGCGCCGGACTGGTCTGCCAGACCATGCGCAGGAACGGCGGCAGGTTGCGCATCGCCCTGAAGCGCTGGCGCAGGCTGGGTTTCTTCGCGGCGGCAGCGCCAGCGGTGGGGGTAGCAGGCATGCGCATATTGTGCGCGCCTGATACGTGCAGAGGGGGTCAGTGCAGCCGTGTGGCAGCACCGGGGTCAGATCCCTCTGCCACGCAAAGGGCTCTGACCCCATCAGCCCGGATCGGGTCAGAGTCCTTCGCGAAGCGAAGGGATCCGACCCTCTCCGCCAACCCACAGTAGCGCTGGCTTTTGATGTTGCTCTGGTTGTTGCCTCTGCGGGTGCCGGGCGGCAGCCCAGCCAACAGGACCTTTTACGGCAGCGGCGGCAGCAACCCCGCACCCAGCCGGTTCCACGCATTGATCACCGCAATGCCCATGCTCAGGTCACTGATGCCCTTCTCATCGAAGTGCGGTGCCAGGGCGTCGAACGCCGCCTGCGACGGCGCACCGTCGGTCAGCCGGGTCAGCGCCTCGGCCCAGCCCAGTGCCGCGCGTTCGCGCGCATCGAAGAAGCGGCTTTCGTGCCACGCCGGCAGGGTGTCCAGCTTGCGCGGCTCGATGCCGCCCTTGCGCAGCGCGGTGCCGTGCATGTCCATGCAGTAGCCGCAGCCGTTGAGCTGCGACACCCGCAGGAACACCAGTTCCATCAGGGTCGGATCGATCGAGCTGTCGTGCACCGCCTTGCTGGTGGCCAGCAGGCCCTTGAAGGCATCGGCGGCCAGGCGGGTGTAGGGGACGCGGGGAGAGGCGTGGTCGGACATTTTCGGCTCCACGGCGGCCACGGTGGCCGCCTTTCACTACCAGGACGCCGCAGCATCATCGCGCGTGACAACTGTCGGCAGCTTTTCCGGATTCAGCACGCTGTAGACGTTGGCGATGCGGCCATCGACCACTTCGATGGTGGTGATCGAGTGCAGGCGGTCGCCCTGGAAACGCAGGATCGCCGGTTCGCCGTTGACATAGCCCAGCTGCGCCGGATGCGCTGCACCGCGGCGGGCGATGGCCCAGAACAGGCGGCCGATGCGCTCGGCGCCCCGCAGCGGTCGGACCGCTGCGGTAACCACGCCGCCACCGTCGGAGACCAGCAGCGCGTTGGCGTGCAGCAGCGCCTGGATCGCCTCGCTGTCGCCGCGCTGTGAGGCGTCCATGAAGCGCGCCAGCAGCTGCCGGTGCTGGCTGGCGTCGGCGTTGAAGCGCGGTCGCCCGGCCTGCAGGCGCTGCCGGGCACGGTGCACCAGCTGCCGGCAGTTGGCCTCGCTGTGGCCGATCAGCTCGGCGATCTCGCGGTAGTCGTGGTCGAAGGCCTCCTTCAGCAGGAAGGCGGCGCGTTCCTCTGGGCCGAGCTGTTCGAGCAGGGTCAGGAAGGCGACCGAGACGTCGTCGGCCAGCGCATGCAGCTGGGCCGGACCGGGCGCCGGGTCCGGCTCCAGGGTGACCGCCAGCGGTCCGGCCAGCCATGGGCCGACGTAGTGGACGCGCTCGCGCTTGGCCGCACGCAGCCGGTCCAGGCCGAGCCGGGTGGTGGTTGTGACCAGCCAGGCCTCGGCATCGCGGACGGCCGCAGGATCGGCGCCGGACCAGCGCAGCCAGGCATCCTGGACCACGTCTTCGGCGTCGGCGCGGCTGCCGAGCAGGCGGTAGGCCAGGGCCATCAGGCGCGGGCGGTGGGTCTGGAAGGCGGTTTCGGCGTTCATGGGGGCAAGGACGCCGCAGCGGCGCGTGGCGTGACAGAGCGTCCGGGGAATCTTGCCGGCCGGCGGCCGACCCTACCACCCCGGGGCCGGGGGAGGGGGTAAAATGGGCGGATTACCCCCCGCCAGCCTCGAGCAAGCGAGCAAGCCGTGACATCGATCAAGCAGGAAGACCTCATCCAGTCCATCGCCGACGCGCTGCAGTACATCTCGTACTACCACCCGGTCGACTACATCAAGAACCTTGCCGCCGCCTACGAGCGCGAGCAGTCGCCGGCCGCGAAGGAAGCGATGGCGCAGATCCTGATCAATTCGCGGATGTGCGCCGAAGGCCACCGTCCGATCTGCCAGGACACCGGCATCGTCACCGTGTTCCTGGAAATCGGCATGGACGTGCGCTGGGATGACGCCACCATGGGCGTGGAAGAGATGGCCAATGAAGGCGTGCGCCGCGCCTACATGCACCCGGACAACAAGCTGCGCGCCTCGGTGCTGGCCGATCCGGCCGGCAAGCGCATCAACACCAGGGACAATACCCCGGGCGTGGTCAACGTCAAGGTGGTGCCGGGTAACAAGGTCGACGTGATCGTCGCCGCCAAGGGCGGTGGTTCGGAAGCGAAGACCAAGTTCGCCATGCTCAACCCGTCCGACTCGATCGTCGACTGGGTGCTGAAGACCGTGCCGACCATGGGCGCTGGCTGGTGCCCGCCGGGCATGCTCGGCATCGGCATCGGTGGCACCGCCGAGAAGGCGATGCTGCTGGCCAAGGAGGCGCTGATGGAGCCGATCGACATCACCGAGCTGCAGGCCCGGGGTGCGTCCAACCGCATCGAAGAGCTGCGCCTGGAGCTGTACGAGAAGGTCAACGCGCTGGGCATCGGTGCACAGGGCCTGGGCGGCCTGACCACCGTTCTGGACATCAAGATCAATGATTATCCGACCCATGCGGCCAACCTGCCGGTGGCGATGATCCCCAACTGCGCGGCCACCCGCCATGCGCACTTCACCCTCGATGGCAGCGGCCCGGTGATGCTGGACCCGCCGTCGCTGGAAGACTGGCCGAAGCTGACCTACGACGCGTCCAAGGGGACCCGCGTGGACCTGGACACGATCACGCCGGAAGACGTGGCCAGCTGGAAGCCGGGCCAGACCCTGCTGCTCAACGGCAAGCTGCTGACCGGCCGCGATGCTGCGCACAAGCGCATGGTCGACATGCTCAACAAGGGCGAGCAGCTGCCGGTCGACCTGAAGGGCCGCTTCATCTACTACGTCGGCCCGGTCGATCCGGTGCGCGACGAAGTGGTGGGCCCGGCCGGCCCGACCACCGCCACCCGCATGGACAAGTTCACCGAGCAGGTGCTGGCACAGACCGGCCTGCTGGGCATGGTCGGCAAGGCCGAGCGCGGTCCGGCTGCCATTGAAGCGATCAGGAAGCACAAGTCGGCCTACCTGATGGCCGTCGGTGGCTCGGCCTACCTGGTGTCCAAGGCGATCAAGGCGGCCAAGGTGGTTGGCTTCGCCGACCTGGGCATGGAAGCAATCTACGAGTTCACCGTGCAGGACATGCCGGTGACCGTGGCGGTCGACTCCACCGGTGAATCGGTGCACAAGACCGGTCCGCGCGAATGGCAGGCCCGCATCGGCAAGATTCCGGTGGTGGTGGAGTAATTCCGCCCGCTTCGATCCAGACAACGGCGCCGGTGTGGCGCCGTTGTCGCAAGGCAATGGGGTTGACGATCGCGCGGCATCGCTCTGCTAGGCTTGGCACGACCTCGCACAGGATGTGTCCATGACCCTGCATCGAACCTTTGCGCTCGCGTTCCTGCTGATCCTGGCCGGCTGCAGCACAACGTCATCCTATGAAGGCGCCGACTTCTCCGCATCGGCGCAATGCCGCATGCAGTGCCAGGCCAGCTATCGCAGCTGCATGGCGCAGAATGATTCCATCGGCAGCCGCCAGAACAGCTGCGAACAGCAGGTGGTGCCAGCACCGGACGAGCGCTGCAAGGACGTTGCCAACCCCGAGCTGCGCCGTTCCTGCGAACTGAAGGCGCATGACTGCACGCTGCGCGCGCCGATGATGTCGTGTGGTGAACGCCGGGATTCCTGCATGAGCAGTTGCGGCTGAGCAACGAACACCCGCGTGCGCGCATAATCGGCCGCTCCACCTGCACAGGATCCGCTGCATGAGCACCACGCTGTATGGTTCGACAAGCACCGCCGCCCTGGTGGTGCACTGGCTGCTGATCGAGCTCGGCATCGAGCATGGGTTGGTGCTGCTGGATTTCGACGCGCGCGAGCACAAGTCGGCGGAGTACCTGGCACTGAATCCCGCCGGCGTGGTGCCGACGCTGCTGATCGATGGCCTGGTACTGACCGAAGCGGCGGCCATCGCGCTGTATCTGGCCGACCGGCACCCGGAGGCCAACCTGTTGCCGGCGCTGGGCACGCCGCAGCGCGGTGATGCCTACCGCTGGATGTTCTGGTGTGCCAATACGCTGCAACCTGCGTATCGGGCCTGGTTCTATCCGCACGAAGTGGCCGGCGAAGCGAACATCGACGCCAGCCGCGAGATGGCACGGCAGCGCCTTGAGGCGGCCTGGCAGCACGTCGCCACGCACCTGCAGCGGCACGGTCCGTATCTGCTGGGCGCCGCGCCCTGCGTGGCTGACTACATGCTGGTGATGCTGATGCGCTGGTCGCGCAACATGCCCCGGCCCAGCGACACCTGGCAGGCGCTGAAGGCACACGCCACCGCGATGAAGGCGCGCCCGGCGTTCGCCGAGGTCTATCGCCGCGAAGGCATCACCGACTGGCGGTAGCCAGAAAAGGGGACGGAGGGGAT
>NZ_LLXV01000014.1 GCF_001431665.1 Stenotrophomonas beteli
TGGGCGTGCGCCTGCTGCACCGGACCACGCGGCTGGTGGTGCCGACGCTGGAAGGCGAGGCCTTCTACGGGCGATGCCTGCGCCTGATCGCCGACATGGACGATGCCGAGGCCGCGTTCCGTGATGCGCCGCCGCGCGGCCCACTACGTATCGAAGTGCATGGCACGCTGGGCCGGCACCTGCTGTTCCCGCACCTGCCGGAATTCCTGCAGCGCTACCCGGAGATCGAACTGGACGTCAGCGAAGGCGACCGCTATGTCGACCTGCTGCGCGAAGGGGTGGATGCGGCGTTGCGGGTGGGGACGCTGGCCGACAGCGATCTGGCGGCGCGCCGGTTGACGATGCTGCGCGAGGTCACGGTGGCCGCGCCAGGTTACCTGCAGGACAAGGGTGTGCCAGGCAGCATCGCGTCCCTGCGGGACGGCCATGAAATGGTCGGCTATCGCTCCAGCGCCACCGGCCAGCTGATTCCCCTGGAGTTCCAGCAGGCCGGGCAGGTGCACTACGTGCCGCTGCCGGCACGGGTGCGTGTCTCCGGTGCGGATGCATTCCTCGGTGCCGCGCTGGCGGGCCTGGGCATCATCCAGGCACCGCGTTACCGGATGGACCCGTATATCGCGCGCGGGCAGTTGGTGGAGCTGTTGCCGGAGGCGCCGCCGACGCCGAGCCCGTTGAGCTTGGTCTACCCGCGCAACCGCACGCCGTCGCCCCGCTTGCGGGTGTTCATCGACTGGGTGGCCGGGGTGTTCGAGCAGGCCGCGGTTGCCGGCCAGCGGCCGGCACGACCGAAGCAGCACGCGAAGCTGTCCGACCGCGCGCGGTAGTGCCGGCCGCTGGCCCGCAACTGCAGTGCGCTTGATGCTCCCGGGGTGCCGGCCAGCGGCCTGCACTACCGACGTGGCGCGCCCGGCAGCACCAGCTCGAACACGGTGCCGGTGTCATCCGAGGCAACACTCACGCTGCCGCCGTGCGCCTGTGCAATCGCGCGGGTGATCGCCAGGCCCAGCCCTGCACCTTCGTGGCGGCCGCGCTCGCCGCGGTAGAAACGATCGAACAGGCGCGGCAGCGCTTCTTCAGCAATCACGGTTCCGACGTTGTGCACGCTGACGCTGCACATGCCATCGGTGTCGGCCAGCCGCACCCGCACCTCGCTGCCGGCAGTGGCGTGCTTCAACGCGTTGGACAGCAGGTTGGCGATCGCCCGGTGCAGCATCAAGCGGTTGCCTTCCACGCTCGCCACACCTTCGCGGCGCAGGGTCAGCCGCCGGTCCTCGGCCAGCAACTCATAGAACTCCAGCAGTGAATCCACCACCCCATCCAGCGCCACCGGCTCGCGCGAAGGCAGCGCACCCGGCGCCTCGGCCTGCGCCAGGTACAGCAGGTCGCCCACGGTCTGCGCCAGCTGCTGCAGTTCCTCGGCGCAGGACGCCAGCGTCTCGCGATAGGCCTCGTTGCTGCGCGGGTGCGCCAGCACCACCTGCACCTGGGTCAGCATGTTGGTGATGGGCGTGCGCAGCTCGTGGGCGAGGTCACCGGAGAACCCGGTCAGCCGCGCGAAGTCCTGCTGCAGACGTGCCAGCATGCCGTTGAGGGTCTGCGCCAGCTGTTCCAGCTCGGCCGGGGCGCTGCGTGCGCTCAAGCGCCGCTGCAGGCGGCCGGCGGTGATCTGCCGGGCTTCATCGGCCAGCGTGCGCAGCGGTCGCAGCGTACGCCGCACCACATAGCCGCCGAGCAGGCTGCTGGCCAGGGCGGCACCGATGATCGCGATCGCCAGCAGATGGCGGAAGCGCTGCAGGAAATCGGCATGGCGGTCGTCATCGATGGCCAGCAGGGTGACCAGCTGGCTGCCGTCGGCCAGGGTCTGGCGCAGGTGCAGGGCATGCATGCAGCGGCCATCGGCGAGGATCCAGTCGTGCCGCCGTGGCGCGGCGTCGATCGGCTGGCCGCGTGCATGCTCGCGCAGCAGTGCCGGTGCTGTTGAGAACAGCACGGTGCCGGGGCCATCGACGATGTGGAAGGCGATATCCGGATGATGGCCGAGCGCCTCTGCCAACCGCGGCCCGCGCGCGGACGCAGGCCCGTTATCGGCGAGGTCACGGATCAACGCGACCTTGTTCTCCAGTTCGACGAAATCCTGGGCGACCAGGTCGTGGCGGGCACTGACATAGATCGCCACGCCCAACGCGGCCAGCACCAGCGTGGCCACGATGGCGAACAGCAGCGTCAACCGTACCGCGATGGAGCGGCGCAGGCTCATTCGCTGTGCACTGCACCGTCGTCCGGCGCCTCCAGCACATAGCCCATGCCGCGCACGGTGACGATAAGCTTGGTATCGAAGCCATCATCGATCTTCGCGCGCAGGCGGCGGATCGCCACGTCGATCACGTTGGTGTCGCTGTCGAAGTTCATGTCCCACACCTGCGAAGCGATCAGCGACCGCGGCAACACTTCGCCACGGCGGCGCGCCAGCAGCTCCAGCAGGGTGTACTCCTTCTGGCTGAGGGAGATGCGCTGGCCGCCGCGTTCGACCCGGCGGCGCAGGGTATCCACCACCAGGTCGGCAATGACGATGCGTTCGGCCTGCGGCACGGCCTGGCCGCGACGCAGCAGGGTGCGCACGCGCGCCAGCAGCTCGGCGAAGGCGAATGGCTTGGCCAGGTAGTCGTCGGCGCCCAGTTCCAGGCCCTGCACGCGGTCGGCGATGCTGCTGCGCGCGGTCAGGAACAGCACCGGCACCTGCCAGCCGGCCTCGCGCAGCCGCGACAGCACGTTCCAGCCATCCAGGCCGGGCAGCATCACGTCCAGGATGAGCAGCTGGTACTCGCCGCTGCCGGCCAGGTGCAGCCCGTCGACGCCGTTGCAGGCGAGATCGACCACGTAGCCGGCCTCGATCAGGCCCTGGCGCAGGTAGTTGCCGGTCTTGGGTTCGTCTTCGACGATCAGCAGTTTCATGATGCGCCCATCATCGCAGCTTGGGCCCGTACCGGAACGGATCGGTCATGCCAGCGGGTCCAGCGTGCCAAGCACCGCGACGCAGGCCAGCACCAGCAGCGCCAGCACCGATTCGCAGGCCAGGCTGTGGCGGAGCGAGCGCAGCGGCCTGGGTTGCCAGCCGCCACGGATGGAGACGGCCAGCGCCGGCACCAACCGCCAGCGATGCAGGGCGGCCAGGCCCAGCATGCCAACGACCAGGGCGAGTTTGAGCAGCAGCCAGCGCCCATGTGCGGTGCCGGTCAGGGTCTGTATGGAACCGCCGAGATCGACATAGGTATAGGTGCCGGTCATCGCCAGCAGGGCGACGATGATCGTGCCGGGCAGGGCGAAGCTGTGGGCGGCCTGCCACAGCTCGCGGGTGCGTTCGCGCAGGCGCAGGCCCTGCGGACGCAGCGCCAGCTGCAGGATGGCGGCGATCGCGCCGACCCAGGCGCCAGCGGCCAGCAGGTGCACGATGCCGGCCACCAGCCGCAACGCGCCACCGAAGCCATCCCCGGCGGCGGCATGGCCGTTCCAGGACAGGCTGGCCAGGGCGGTGGCGGACAGCGCGAGCAGCGCCAGGCGGCGAAGGCCCCGTAGCGGCGTGGCGAATGCCAGCAAGGGCAGCATCGCCAGCACCGCCACGGTGCGCAGCAGGCCGGCTTCACCCACCGGCGTGCCGGTGAGGAACCAGTGGGCCGTTGCAGGGTCGATGTCGACCGGCGCGATGCCGAGCACACCGCACAACCGGGTGATGGCATCGATGACCACCACGGCCAACGCGATCAGGGCGAGCGCCAGCGAGACGCCGCGCGGCAGCTGCGGACGGACGAACAGCATCCGCCCGAACAGCAGCATCAGCACCAGGTACAGCGCCAGCCGCAGCGCATACGGCGAGAGCTCGGCCACGACGGCAGCCTTACTTCACCGTGAAACGGTACGTACCAGTGATCGGGTGGCTGTCCTGGCCGACCGCGCGCCACTGCAGTGCGTAGCTGCCTGCGGGCAGCGGCTTGGCGAAACGCGCGCGCAGCGTGTGGCCATCTTCGGAAATGTCCTGAGCGGCGGTGGGCATGGCCATCTTCATGCGGCCATGGTCCATGCTCAGTTCGATGCGGGTGGCACGCGGCATCACCTTCTCGCTGAACTGCAGCGTGATCTCGGTCGCCGGGGCTGTGGTGGCGTCGGCGGCCGGCGTCGAACGCACCAGACTGGGATGGGCCAGCGCCAGCGGCGCAACCGCGAGGCCGGACAGGAGAAGAGCAAGGGAAGCGGAGCGGAGCAGGGAACGGGCCATGCGCGGGACACCTGTGGAAGACGTGGCCCACAGGGTGGAGGGCAGCGCCTTTCGCTGCCCTGACCCGAACATTACCGATCTGTAATGTTCCGTCCACTCACCGGTGGTGCCGGCCGCTGGCCGGGATCAGAGCGCTTCCAGCGATCCCTGCATGCGATGGAAACTGCCATCGGTGGCGGTGAACCAGGCCAGCGAACGCCCGCCGACGAAGTCATCGACATGCACGACCGTTGCGCCATCGGCTTCCTGCCATGAAATGGCATGGACCCCTTCGCTGATCCGCTGCCACTCGCAGGCGGCTTCGCCCTGCGCACCGGCATAGGCGCCGGAGACGATGGCGTACTGCACGTGGCGGCCATCGGCGCTGTAGACATTGTCGGCGGCCAGGCCGTCATAGCTGACGCGGAAGCGGCGGCCGGCGAACACGGGAAGGTCAGCGGCGGTGTTCATCGGATCGCCACCGGGTTGATGTTGACCTGGGTCGAACCGACGTACAGGGGCTGGCCGAGCACGAACAGGAATTCCCAGGCCTTGTCGCGCACCAGCGCGCGGCTGTCGATCAGCTCCAGGTTGTAGATGCCGCGCTTGGCCAGCATGTACTGGTTGATCGGGAACTCCTCGGCACCGTTCGGGTTCGGGTAGACCTCCGAGGCCCAGGTGTCGCCACCGAAGGCGACGATGCCCTGGTCGGCCAGCCACTTCGCGGCCTCCATGCCGATACCCGGCTCCACTTCCAGGAACTGCGTGTTGTCCTTGCCGATCAGTTCCAGCCAGCCGGTGTTGAACAGCACCACGTCGCCCTTGCGCAGGCTCAGCCCCTGCTTCTTCAGCACGGCCTGGATATCGGCCACGGTGAACTCGGTGCCGCCGGGCACGATCGCCTTGCCGTAGTACGCGGTCATGTCCAGCACGACGCCGCGGGTGACCATCGGCGGCACCTTCTCGACGCCGAGCTTGCGCACGCCGTCCACGGTGACGAAGTCGGCGGCCTTGTTGCCGTTGTAGTAGACGTTGTCGATGCCGATATGGCCGATGCCGTTGAGCTGGGTGCCAACGCCGGTCCAGGCGTTCACCAGTTCATCGTTGAAGGTGAACTTGTTGGGGCCCAGCGACGTGCCGGCCTGCTGGCCGACCTGCACGTTGTACAGGCGGAAGCTGCGGTGACGGAACGCGGGCAGGTTCTTGTCCACCGGCACCGCCAGCGGATAGGTCTTGCCGGTCCTGACCAGCGATACCGCGTGCTTGACCACGTCAGCGGTGAGCAGGTTGGCCGCGCCGATCTCGTCGTTGGCGCCGTAGGCGGAGGGATACCACTCCTCGGCGGTGGCCTGGAAGGACAGCGGCAGGGTGGCCAGCGCAAGCGCGGCCAGGGTCTTCATCTTCATGGCAAAGCTCCGGTAACGTTCAGGCCGTCGCGGTGGCGCCGGCATGGGCCGGGAAGTGCGGCAGCACGTACTCGGCGATTTCGTGGAAGGTTTCGGCCAAGGGCCGTTCGTTGCGGCGGAACTGCAGGCCGATGTGGTCGACACCGGCCGCCTGCATGGCGTGCAGCTCGGCCAGCAGGGCGTTGCGGCCGCCGCGCAGGCCGAAGCGCCAGCGCTGCAGGGGGGCATCGGCATCGGCGACCAGGTCCAGGTGAATGAAGCTGGCATACGGCTTGTTGCCGGCCACGGCGCGCCACGACGCCACGCGTTGCGCATGGTCCTGCGACGTGCCCGGGTAGGCCAGGCAACCGTCCATGTGCTGGCCGATCCATGCCGGTTGCTGCTGGGCCAGGCCGGCCACGAACAACGGCAGGGCCGGGCCATCGGCGGGCAGCACGTCCAGGCCCTGCGGCAGGTGCGCGGCGGCGCCTTCGCGCAGCAATGCGATCTGCTCGCGGAAGCGGCTGCCACGGCTGTCGAAGTCGCGGCCGAACAGCGGGTACTCCACCGGGCGGTCGCCACTGGCCACGCCCAGCAGCAGGCGGTCACCGCTCAGCCGCTGCACGCTGCGCGCCGATTTCAGGGTCAGCAACGGCTCGCGGATCGGCAGCACCACCGCACCGGTGCCCAGCAGGAGGTCATTGGTGATGCCGGCCAGGTAGCCGAGGTAACTGAATACCTCGAACACCTGCGCCGCATCGCCGAAGGCCGGATCGTACACCGGCACGTCGCGTACCCACAGCGCACGGAAGCCGAGGCGGTCGGCCAACCGTGCCAGCTCCGCATGGCGCTGCAGGTCCGGTTCGCCGGGCCGGCGTCGCCCGGCGCGTCGTGCCTGTTCGCCCAGTGGCGTCCAGTCATTGTCCAGCGGTGCTTCGATGCCGATGCTGAAACCACCGGCCTGCAGCCGCGTCAACGCACTGCCCATGGCCAGGCTCCTCAGTCCCAGGCCGGGGCCAGGCCCGGCGGATCGACTTCGCGGCCGTTGCGGTCAAGCGCGGCGATCGCGGCCATGTCATCGGCATCCAGGTGCAGGTCCTGGGCGAGCAGGTTGCTGGCCAGGTTCTCGCGCTTGGTCGAGGACGGGATGACCGAGTAACCCCGCTGCAGCGCCCATGCCAGCGCGACCTGGGCAACAGTGGCCTGGTGCTTGCCGGCGATGGCGGCCAGCACCGGGTCCTTCAGCACCTTGCCGTAGGCCAGGGTCATGTAGGAGGTGACAGTGATGTCCTGGTCCTGCAGGAAGGCGGTCAGTGCCGGGTTCTGCAGGTAGGGGCTCAGTTCGATCTGGTTGGTGGCGATCTCGCCGGCACCGACCACCTCGATGGCCTGCCGGGTCAGCTCGATGTTGAAGTTGGACACACCGATCTGGCGGGTCAGGCCCTGCGCCTTGGCGTCGGCCAGCGCGGTCATGTACTCGCGCAGTTCAACGCCATTGCCCGGCGCCGGCCAGTGGATCAGCAGCAGGTCGACGTAGTCGGTGCGCAGCTTGGCCAGGCTGTCGCGCAGGCTCGGGATCAGCGTGTCGGCGGCGTAGTTGTCCACCCAGATCTTGGTGGTCAGGAACAGCTCGTCGCGCGGGACGCCGGATTCGGCGATGGCCTGGCCGACCTCGGCTTCGTTGCCGTAGATCTGCGCGGTATCGACCGCACGGTAGCCGACGTCGAGGGCATTGCGCACCGAGTCGATGACGGTCTGGCCGGTCAGGCGGAAGGTGCCGACGCCAAAGGAAGGAACGCTCATGATGGACTCCAGGGACTTCGTTGAGAGCCGGTGGGCTCGGGACAGGGCGAAGTGTGGGCGCTTTACATTTGTTGATTAAGCTGTGTATACGGGAAACGCTTTTGCGGTGAGGTAAAAAATGAAAACCACCCTGGATGAGCTGAAGGCCTTCGTGGCCGTGGTCGACAGTGGTTCCATCACGGCGGCGGCCGAGGCGCTGGAACTGACCATCTCGGCTACCAGTCGCACCCTGGCGCGGCTGGAGGACAAGCTGCAGACCACGCTGCTGCGGCGGACCACGCGGCGGCTGGAGCTGACCGAGGAAGGCGCGGCGTTCCTGGAGTACGCGCGCACGATCCTGGCCACGGTGGACGAGGCCGAGGAACAGATGGCCGCGCGGCGGCTGCAGCCGGTCGGGCGCCTGCGCGTGGATGCGGCCACACCCTTCATGCTGCACGTGATCGTGCCGCTGCTTGAAGGGTTCCGTGAGCGCTACCCGCAGGTGGAGCTGGAGCTGAATTCCAATGAAGGCATCACCGACCTGATCGAGAAGCGCACCGACGTAGCGTTCCGCATCGGCGTGCTGCGCGATTCGACCCTGCATGCGCGGCCGATCGGCTACAGCCGTATCCGCGTGGTGGCCAGCCCCGAGTACCTGCGCCGGCATGGCATGCCCACGCGGGTGGAGCAGCTGCGGGAGCACGACCTGCTGGGCTTCACCCAGCCCAGTTCGTTGAACGAATGGCCGCTGCAGGATGCCGATGGCGGCCCTTTCGTGATCGAGCCGGCGATTGCTTCATCCAGCGGCGAGACACTGCGGCAGATGGCGGTGGCCGGGCTGGGCATCGCCTGCCTGTCCGACTTCCTGACCCGCCAGGACCGGCGTGATGGCCGCCTGGTACAGCTGTTCGCCAAGCAGACGCAGGAGGTGCGGCAGCCGATCAACGCGGTCTACTACCGCAACACCGCGCTGGCCGCGCGCATCACCTGTTTCGTCGACCATGTGACGCAGACGCTGGGGCAGCGTCCGTTCGACGAATAGGGAGGGGTAGAGCCGGCCGCTGGCCGGCTGCCTGATCCTCGCGGTTGCCGGCCAGCGCCCGGCGCTACCGGGTGCGCAACGCCCGCCGATTGCCGATGTGCGCCGCCGCCAGCAACACGCCGCCGCACGCGGTGGCCACACCATGCCAGAGCAGCGATTCCTTTAGCGGCAGATACAGAGAGGCTGACAGCAGCAGGATGGCGCCAACGCAGGCCAATCCTGCAGGCCGCCAGCGCCCATGCCGGTGCACGCCGGCCGAGGTACTCGCCAAGGCCAACGAGGAGGCCAGCAGCGCGAACAGCCATTCCCAGCGCGACATCATCAGCAGCAATGTCATCGCGCCATGGCCGGGATGCTGGAACGAGCGCAGCGCCATCATCGCTGCCGGCACGAAGGCCAGCAGCAGGGGCAGGGCGATGCAGTGGGCGGCGCAGGCCAGGGACAGCCAGGCACCGGCAAGATCGAAGCGGGGGTGCCAGCGTGCCGAAGTTGGCGGCTGGGCCAGGGCCCTTGCGGGGGTCGTGGGAATGTGGTCCATAATGTTACATAGTAACAATTAGAGTCTTTCCCATGAAGCTTCCCGCTGCTCTTTTCCTGCTGCTGGCTGCCAGTGCCGCGCAGGCCCATGACGTGCGTCAGCTGGGCGCACATGTGCACGGCCAGGCCACCGTCGATGTTGCGCTTGACCAGCAGACCCTGGAAATCGCCCTTCAGGCGCCCGGCATAGGCATCCTCGATTACGAACGACCGCCGGCCAATGCAGCCGAGCAGGCCGCGCTGGCACGTGCCACCGCCGTGCTGAAGGGCGGCAGCTGGGTCACCTTGCCCACGGTGGCCCATTGTCGTCTGGTCAGTGGTGATGCCAAGGCCGAAGGCTTCGATGCGACCGCTGCCGCACCCATGGCCGGGCAGCATCGTCATGCCGGCTTCAGTGCGAACCTGCAATACCGCTGTGCGAATACGGCGGCGCTTCGCGCCCTGGTGATTCGCCTGCCCGTGCTGTTCCCGGGTCTGCACGAAGTCATCGTCAACAGCGCAACCACCAATGGCCAGGATCGCAGCGTGCTGACGCCCGATAATCTGCGCGTGGTGCTGGTACCGTGAGCACGTCACCGGTGATCGCGCTGGAGAATGTGCAGTTCGGTTACGCAACACGCCTGGTGCTGGATATCCCACAGCTTCTGATAGAGCAGGGCAGCAGCGTGCTGCTGCGCGGAATCAGCGGTGGCGGTAAAAGCACCTTGCTGGGGCTGCTGGCAGGTGTGCTGCTGCCCGGCAAGGGCCGTGTCGAGGTGGCCCGCCAGGCACTGCAGGACATGGGAGGTGCGGCGCGGGATCGTTTCCGTGCCGATCAGCTGGGCGTGATCTTCCAGCAGTTCAATCTGCTGCCGTTCCTCACCGTGCGCGACAACATCGCGCTGGGCCTGCGCTTCTCGCGCCTGCGCAGTGCGCGCATCAGTGGGCCACTGGATGCCGAGATAGCCCGTCTGCTGCAGGCCCTGCAGCTGGACCCGGCGCTGATGCAGCGGCGCGCAGGTACGCTGAGTGTTGGCCAGCAACAGCGCGTGGCGGCGGCACGCGCCCTGATCGGTCGCCCGGCGTTGCTGCTCGCCGATGAGCCCACCTCAGCGCTGGATCGCGATGCGGCGACCGCCTTCCTGCAGCTGATGTCCGCGCAGTGCCAGGCGGCCGGCACCACGGTGCTGGTGGTCAGCCATGACGACAGCCTGCAGCCCTTGTTCGACCGCACCATTTCACTGTCCGAGATCAACCAGGCAGGAGCCGGCCATGCTTGAGCTAGCCTGGGCCAGCCTGCGCAGCCGCGCGTTGAGTGTCGGCCTGACCGTGCTGGTCATCACCCTCAGCGTGGTGCTGCTGCTGGGCGTCGAGCGTGTGCGCACGCAGGCGCACGAGGGGTTCGCCAGCACCGTATCGGGCACCGACCTGATCGTCGGTGCGCGTTCGGGACCGGTGAACCTGCTGCTGTACTCGGTGTTCCATATCGGCGACCCGACCAACAACGTGACCTGGCAGTCCTACCAGGAGCTTTCCGCATTGCCGCAGGTCAAGTGGTCGGTGCCACTGTCGCTGGGCGATTCGTGGCGCGGCTACCGCGTGGTCGGCACCAGCGGTGGCTATTTCGAGCATTACCGCTACGGCGCCGGGCACGCGCTTGCGTTTGCGGACGGACGGCCGTTCGATGACCTGTATGACGTGGTGATCGGTGCCGAGGTGGCACAGGCACAGAGGGTATGTCTCGGCGATGAGATCGTGCTGGCGCACGGCACCGGCGCGGTCACCCTGGCCACGCATGCCGACAAGCCGTTCCGTGTTGCCGGCATCCTGCAGCGCACCGGCACGCCGGTGGACTCGTCGCTGCTGGTCTCGCTGCCGGCCATCGAGGCGATCCATGTGGACTGGCGTTCCGGCGTTCAGCTACGCAGCCAGCGCGTCAGCGCCGAGCAGGCGCGCCACCTGGACCTGACCCCGGCCAGCATCACTGCCTTCATGCTCGGCCTGAACTCGCGCATTGCCACGTTTTCGGTGCAGCGCAGAATCAACGAATATCCGGACGAGGCGATGCTGGCGATCCTGCCCGGCGTGACCCTGCAGCAGCTGTGGCAGTCGCTGGGCACCGCCGAGCGCGCCCTGCAGCTGATCAGTGCAATGGTGGTGCTGCTGGGCATGGTCTCGATGGTGGCGCTGCTGGTCTCGACCCTGCAGGAGCGGCGGCGTGAGATGGCCATCCTGCGTGCCACCGGCGCGCGACCGGGTTACATCGCCGGCCTGCTCGTGGTGGAAGCGGTGGCGACAAGTGTGGTGGCCTGCGTACTGGCCCTGTCGCTGCTGGTGGCCGCCAGCATTGCCGGGCGTGGCTGGGTGCTGGCCACCTTCGGTCTGTCGATCACCCATGTCTGGCCGGATGGTCGTGAACTGGCATGGGTTGCGGGCGTGTTGGCGGTCAGCGCGGTGGCCGGGCTGGTGCCGGCGTTGCTCGCTTACCGGCGCACCTTGGCCGATGGCCTTTCAGCGGGAGGCTGAGCATGCGCTGGATGCTGCCACTGCTGATGGTGCTGTCACTGGCCGCCTGTGAGCGTCCGGTGGATACCGGCGTACAGGCCCTGCCGCCCTCGCCGGTTGTTGACCGCGATGACCCTGCAGACGCTGCGGAGCAGGAACTGGACTGGCTGCAGATGATGCCCAAGGACGAGCTGGCGGCACTGGAGCGGGGCGAGGGCCCGGAGGTCGAGCACAACGGCAACCGGCGCATGCCGCAGTTCGGCACCTTCCGCACGGTGGACACGGTACTGCAGCGGCCGGTGCGCCTGCCGGGCTACGTGGTGCCGCTGGCCAACGCGCAGGACGGGCGGCTGACCGAATTCCTGTTCGTGCCGTACTACGGCGCCTGCATCCACGTGCCACCACCACCACCGAACCAGATCGTGCACGTGGTGCTGCCGCGCCCGATCGAGATGCCGGACATGTACTCGCCGTTCTTCCTGGCGGGCACCCTGCGCGCCGAACGGTTGGATGACGATCTGGCCGGTTCGGCCTACACCATGCGTAACGCACAGCTGAGGCCCTATGAACCGTAGTCCCCTGTTGCTGGCGTTGGGATGCCTGTGGTTGGCGGGTTGCACGGGGTCAGGCGGCGATGCCGTGGTGGTCACGCTGGAGGGCAAACCGGCGCCCTCCGCCACTGCCGAAGCCTCCATCGACCGTTGGGATGCGTTGCGGCCCGACGAAGTGTCCTACCAGCGCCCACCCCCGCAGATCGGCCTGTCACGCAATGGCATGGACGGCGTGGGTGGCCTGATCGACGACACTGGCTCGGGCACGCCACCGGGGCTGGAGATCGACCATTCCAGCCCGGACCGCGCCAAGCAGTTCGGCTCTTCGCGCGTGGTCGATGCTGTCGATGGTCGCGCGGTGGATCTGGATGGCTACGTGGTGCCGCTCGGCACCAACGACGCAGGATTGGTGGATGAACTGCTGTTTGTGCCGTTCTACGGTGCCTGCATCCACGTGCCGCCGCCGCCACCCAATCAGATCATCCACGTGACCCTGGCGACACCGATCGCGCTGGGCGATCTGTGGGATCCGTACCGGCTTGCCGGCCGCCTGCAGGTGAAGCGTTTTGACGCGGACATCGCCAGCGCGTCCTACGATGCCGCGGCGGCGACGCTGACGGCGATCCGCAACTGATGCGCAGGCGATGGATCATGGCTGCCGGGGTACTGCTGGGCGCGTTGGTGCTGCTGGTGTGGTGGCAGCGGCAGCGCGCACCCACCGCGCCGCCGGCGGTCGCGTTTCCGGCACCGGCGCCCGACGCCAGGCAGCGCATCGAACAGCGCCTGGGTGACGACCACGCGTTTCGCAACGACGTGCTGTTCCTGCTCGCGGCGACATTGCGCGACCGCTGCCAGCCGGCGCAGGCGGGGCTGCTGGCGCGCATGGCCAATCGTGCATCGCTGCCGGTGCTGGCCGCAGTCAGCGCGGTGACCCAGCAGGACCCATCGCTGGACCGGCCGATCTACCAGTACATCCAGCACCGCGCCGATGCGACGCAGTGCGGGCAGCCACTGAAGATGCCGCTGGCCGGTGGGCGCAGCATGGCCGTGGACATCGAACAGTATGCGCGCACGTTCCCGGACAGCTACTTCGACCCGCAACGCAGCAGTGAACCGCGGGATTTCGGTGGGCTGTCGCTGCAGCAGCGCGCCGGCAACGCCTGCAACAGCGTGGTGTATTCGGTGCTGCCGCTGGGTGGCACCGACTGGCGGTGCAGCAGCCTGCGCGCGAATGCGCGGGCGCGCGTACGCGGGCTGTGCGAGGACGAATTGCGGCGCCAGCATGGGAGTACAGGTGGGGAGCTGGACACGGCCGTCGGGCAGGGCATGCAGGCGGCGGTGGTATCGGCGATTGCTGCGCTGCCGGAAGACTGCCGGTAGACGTCCGCCAGTGGAGCCCGGCCACCGCAGGCCCGTTTCAGTGGAGCCAGGCCATGCCTGGCTGGCGGTTCCGTCGAGCAGGCTCGCCTCTACAAAAGCTGAATCGGTGGGCTTTGAAGATCATAACTGTACAGGACGTCCTGTATAGTTATGGCCGTATTCCAGCCCCATCAGGTTCTCCCATGGCTTTGTCCCAGCCCTTGGCCGGTGCTCCGGCCCTGTCGCGTGCCCGTCGCTGGGCACTGTTGTTCACCGTCGCCGCCGGCCTGCTGCTGGTCACGCTCGACAACTCCGTGCTCTACACCGCGCTGCCCACCCTGACCGGGGAACTCTCGGCCAGTGCTGGCCAGGCGCTGTGGATCATCAACGCCTATCCGCTGGTGATGGCCGGCCTGCTGCTGGGTGCGGGCACGCTGGGCGACCGCATCGGCCACCGCCGCATGTTCCTGATCGGCCAGGTGGTGTTCGGCGTCGCCTCGCTGGCAGCGGCGTTCGCCGACACCGCAGCGCAGCTGATTGCCGCACGAGCCTTCCTGGCGGTCGGTGCCGCAGCGATGATGCCGGCCACGTTGGCGCTGATCGGTCTGAGCTTCCACGAAGCGCGCGAACGCAATATCGCCATCGCGATCTGGGGTTCGGTGGCCATCGTCGGTGCGGCGCTCGGCCCGATCATTGGCGGCTGGCTGCTGCAGCACTTCTGGTGGGGCTCGGTGTTCCTGATCAACGTGCCGGTGGTGGTGGTCGCGTTCGTGGCCACGCTGCTGCTGGCACCGGAAGGCCAGCGCGACACCTCGCGGCCATGGGACCTGGTGTCCTCAGTTCTGGCATTGGCTGCACTGTCCGGCCTGGTGCTGGCGATCAAGTCGCTGATCGCAACGCCGCCGTCGTATGCGCTGGGCGCAGGCGCGCTGCTGTTGGCCGTCATCAGCGGTGCGGCGTTCGCACGCCGCCAGCAGCAGCTGCCGTACCCGCTGCTGGATTTTGCGATCTTCCGCAATCCGGCGTTCCTGGCCGGCACGCTGTCGGCGGTGTTCACCCTGTTCGCGATGGCCGGCCTGCAACTGGTCACCACCCAGCGCTTCCAGCTGGTGGCAGGCTTTTCGCCGCTGCAGGCGGGCCTGCTGGTATCGGTGGCGGCGCTAGGCAGCCTGCCCAGTGCGCTGCTGGGTGGCAGCATCCTGCACCGGGTGGGCCTGCGCCCGCTGATCTGCGGCGGCCTGGCGGCAGGTGCGCTGGGCGTCGGCGTGGTGGCGTTCGGTTTTCCGCATGGCCTCGGTTGGGTGGTGGCTGGCATGGCCATCACCGGCTTCGGCATGGGTTCGGCCATCTCGGTGGCGTCCACTGCCATCCTCAATAACGTGCCGGCGCACCGTGCGGGCATGGCGTCTTCGGTGGAAGAAGTGTCCTACGAGTTCGGCGGCCTGCTGGCGGTGGCGATGCTGGGCAGCCTGAGCGCCGCGATGTACAGCGCGTTCCTGCCGGTCTCGGCCGATATGCCCGCGCTTGCCCGCGAGGGTTTCACCCAGGCACTGCATGCCGCGCGCGAGAGCGGGCAGGGCGAGTGGTTCGCGCTGGCTGCGGCCGCGTATGACCGTGGCTACCAGATCGTGCTGCTGGTGATCACGGCGGTGCTGGCGATGGGCGCGACGATCCTGGCGCGCCTGCTGCGGGGCCGCGTTGGCAGCCGCGAGGGCGCGGCCGATCGCGTAAAATGAGGCAATGAGAACCAGCAAGCGCGACCGCATCCTCGACGCCGCCGTCAACGTGATCAATCGTGATGGCGTGCGTGCGGTGACCTTCGAGTCGGTGGCGGCCGAGGCCCAGCTGACCCGCGGCGGCCTGCTGTACCACTTCCCGTCGCGCGAGGCGCTGCTGCGCGGCATCGACGAGCACCTGGTGCAGGCCTGGGAAACGTCGATGGAAACGCTGCTCGGCAAGCGCGCGGATGAAGCGACGGCATTGGAGCGCTACCAGACCTTCGTGCGCGTATCGGCACAGAGTGCCACCCGTGCCGAACTGATGTTCATGCTCGAATCGGCCGACCCGGATGCCGAGCGTCCCTGGGGGCCGGCGGTACGTCGCTGGGCACCGCTGCCGCCGGAGGCAGGTGCAACGGAAGATAGCGCCGCGCTCGACAATTTCGTGGCGCGGCTGGCCGCCGATGGCCTATGGATCTACGAGGCAATGTACGAAGGCCAGCTGGATGAAAGCGTGCGCGCCCAGGTGGCCGAACGGATCGCCGGGCTGCTGGCGAAGTCTGATGGATCGCCGCACTCGTAGAGTCGACTGTTAGTCGACTGCTCGTCGCTCAGACAACGAAACCCCGCGCTTCGCGCGATAGTCGACTGACAGTCGACTCTACCCCTCACCCTTTACCCAGCCTGCGCTGCGCCCGCGGCCAACCACGCCCTCGGCGAAGCCCCCAGCCGCTTGCGGAACGCCTTCGACAACGACGCGGTATCGGCAAACCCCACCTCGATGGCTACCTGCTTGGCCGCCACGCCGGCCCGCAGCTGCGCGCAGGCCAGGCTCAGCCGCCAGTCCAGCAGATAAGCGGCTGGCGTTGCCTGCATCACGTCCTTGAACACGGCCGCGAACGCGCTCCGCGACATGCCGGCAGTCGCGGCCATGCGCGGCAGCGTCCACTCCTCCTGCGGCGCCTGGTGCATCGCCACCAGTGTGCGTGCCAGCCGTGCATCGGACAGGCCTCGCATGAGCCCATGACTGACGCCCGCCGCATCCGGGTGGTCCACCACCCAGCGCAGGATCTGGATCAGCGCCACCTCGAACAGGCGGTTGGTCAGCAGCCGTGACCCGCAGCGCTGGCGATCGGCCTCGGCGAACAGCAGGTGCAGGGTGTCATCCAATTCGCCGATCGCCGCCAGTGGCACCACCATCACCGGTGGCAGCGACTGCACGATCGGATTGCGCGCTCCGCCGTCGAAGTCCAGCGTGGCGCAGGTGAAATCCGGCCCATCCAGCGGTGCATTGAAGAACACATGGTGCACCGGCTGCGGATACAGCAGCAGGCTGGGTGTGTCGATCTTCAACCGGGGCAGCGCGATATCGCCGTCGGGATGACGGACCTCCATTTCACCCTGGCGCAGGATGTGCAGGAAGGCACGACCGGGCTGCGGCTCGAAGACATGGTGGCCGCACAGCGGACCGCTGTGAAACAGCGCGGCCTGCACCCGGAAGCGTTCCAACAGGGAGGAGAGACGGTCGGGTGCGGAAGTGTCGGAGGGTAGGCTCATGGATGAATGGACAACATGTGTGGCGAATTACGCCTGATGCGTCCACGGAGTCTACCTACGATGAGCGGGTCGTCCAATCCCGGGCGCTTTCCCAAGGAGATCCACCATGTCCCGTGTCCCCCTGATCGATGCCGCCAACACCACCGCCGACCGCCAGGCCCTGCTGGGCCAGGTCCACGCCGCCTTCGGCGCCACCCCGGCCATGTTCCGCGCCGTGGCCAACTCGCCGGCTGCCCTGCAGAGCATGTGGGGTTCGTTCGGCGCGCTGGGCGGCGGTCGCCTGTCGCCGCTGCTGGGCGAGCAGATCGCCGTGGCCATCGCCAACCGCAACGCCTGCGAATACTGCCTGGCCGCCCACACCGCGCTGGGCCGCAAGGCCGGTGCCAGCAGCGAGCAGATGGCCGCCGCGCAGATCGGCCAGTCCAGCGACCCGGCCACTGCGGCGGCGCTCGACTTCGCGTTGAAGGTGGTCGAGCAGCGTGCGCAGATTGCCGACGGCGATGTTCAGGCGCTGCGTGCGGCCGGCTTCGACGACGAGCAGATCGTCGAGATGCTCGCGCATGTGGCGCTCAACCTGTTCACCAACTACGTCAACGTAGCGTTCGACGTACCGGTGGACTTCCCGAAGGTCGCGCTGCGCTGAGGTGTACCGGGCCGGGGCACGCTGTGCTCCCGGCCATCCTCAGCGGGCGTGGCCGTCGTCCGCCTGCAGCCGTTCCGGATGCGTATACACATTGAACCCGCTTTCCCGCGCGAACCCGACCAGGCACAGGCCGGCGCTGCGGGCCAGGTCGATCGCCAGCGCGGTCGGTGCCGACACCGCCGCCAGCACGCTGGCACCGGCGCGCACCGCCTTGCTGACCATTTCGTAGCTGGCGCGGCTGGAAATCACCAGCAGGCCGCCGTCGATGGCGTGCTCGTTGTGGTGCAAAGCGCCGATCAGCTTGTCCAGCGCGTTGTGGCGGCCCACGTCTTCGCGTACCCAACCGATCCGCCCACTGGCGTCGGCCCAGGCTGCGGCATGAATGGCGCCGCTGGCAGCATTCATCGGCTGGTGCTGTGCCAGTGCGGCCAACGCACGCTGCAACGCGGCCGGAGCGTACGTGCGGCGTTCGTGGATCGACGGCAGGGGCCGCAGCACATCCTCAAGCTGGCGCGTGCCGCACAGGCCGCAGCCGCCACGGCCGGGCAGCAGGCGTTCTCCCGCCGGATCCAGCGCGGCGCCGGGCGCATCCCCGGCCACGGTCATCTGCAGTTCGATGCCTTCCAGCTGCGGCCTCACCTCGACTGCCAGCAGTTGCGCGGGCGCCGTGATCAGGCCCTCGCTGAGCGAGAAGCCCAGCGCGAAGTCCTCCAGGTCACACGGCGTGGCCATCATCACCGAGAACGCAGCGCCGTTGTAGCGCATCGCCACCGGTACCTCCTCGGCCACCACGTCGAGCTGCTGCTGCGGGCGTCCGCCACGCCAGCGGTGCAGCGCGCGGTGGGCCGTGCCGGCAGGCGGGGCAGGTGGCGGGGTCGGGTCGGGCATGCAGCGCATCCGGGGCAGGGAAGGTGCGCAGGCAGCGGAGTACCTGCGCAATCGAGGATAGCGCAGAGCCCGGGCGCTGACGCAGGTGCAACCATTGCCATGCCAGGTTGGCTGGAAAGCAGCACGGACCTCTGGCGCGCCGGCAAGGGCCGTGATTGACTGAAGCGCCGGGCAGGGTGCCCGCAGGCGGACGTTCCCGGGTGGGTCGTTCGCTGTCGCGTTCCTCAGACCAGGTAACCGGACATGTCCGAGCAGAAGCCGCCACGTTACAAGCCCTACGACCAGCCGGCCGGAGGCTGGGGTGCCGCCGGTGCCACAGCCAAGGTGCTGCTGCAGCAGAGCGTGATCGGCAAGGGCTCGAAGGCGCTGCTGGCGATGAACCAGCCGGGCGGCTTCAAGTGCCCGAGCTGCGCGTTCCCCGATGCCGACGAACGCAGGAAGCTGGAGTTCTGCGAGAACGGCGCCAAGGCGCTGGCCTGGGAGGCCACCCAGTTCCGCGCCAGCCGCGAACTGTTCGCCCGGTACACCGTCACCGAGCTGATGGCACAGACCGACTACTGGCTGGAGATGCAGGGCCGGCTGACCGAGCCGATGCGCTACGACGCAGCCACCGACCACTACGTGCCGTGCAGCTGGGACGAGGCGTTCGCGCTGATCGGCCGCCACCTGCAGGCGCTGGAAAGCCCCCATCAGGCCGAGTTCTACACCTCCGGGCGCACGCCCAATGAAGCGGCGTTCCTGTATTCGATCTTCGTGCGCGAGTTCGGTACCAACAACTTCCCGGATTGCTCGAACATGTGCCACGAGCCGACCAGCCGGGGTCTGCCGCCGGCCATCGGGGTGGGCAAGGGCACCATCGTGCTGCAGGACTTCGAGCACGCCGAGGCGATCTTCGTGATCGGCCAGAACACTGGAACCAATTCGCCGCGGATGATGAGCAACCTGGTCGAGGCACGCAAGCGCGGCATCCCGATCGTGGCGGTCAATCCGATGCCCGAGCGCGCGCTGATCCGCTTCGCAGAACCACAGGACGTGGTGCAGATGGCCACGTTCGGCTCGACCGAGATCACCAGCGAATTCGTGCACATCCGCATCGGCGGCGACCTGGCGCTGATCAAGGGCATGATGAAGGTGATGTTCGAGCGCGAAGCACAGGGCGAGCGTGTCCTGGATCACGACTTCCTGGCCGAACACACGCTGGGCCTGGAGGCACTGCGCGAAGACGTAATGGCGCAGGACTGGGACCAGATCGTGCAGGTGTCCGGCATTTCGCAGGCGCAGATCCGTCGCTGCGCGGAGATCTACATCCGTTCCAATGCCACCGTGATCTGCTACGGCATGGGGCTGACCCAGCACCAGTACGGCTCGCGCCTGCTGCAGCAGGTCGCCAACCTGCTGTTGCTGCGTGGCAATTTCGGCAAGCCCGGTGCTGGCATCGGGCCGATCCGGGGCCATTCCAATGTGCAGGGCGACCGCACCGTCGGCATCGACGAAAAGCCCAAGCAGGCCTATCTGGACCGCGTGCAGCAGGTGTTCGGCTTCGACCCGCCACGCGAGCACGGCCACCATGTGGTCGAATCCATCGAGGCGATGCTGGATGGCAGTGCCAAGGTGTTCATCGGCCTGGGTGGCAACTTCATCCATGCGGTACCCGATACGCCGCGAGCGTACGAGGCAATGCGCGGCCTGGAGCTGACCGTGGGCATCGCCACCAAGCTCAACCGCGGGCATCTGGTGCATGGACGTGATGCCCTGATCCTGCCAGTGGTGGCGCGCTCGGAACGTATCGTGACGCCGGCCGGCGAGCAGTTCGTCACCATCGAGGACGCGATGTCGAATGTCACCGCGTCGCGCGGGGTACTGGAGCCGGTCAGTGCCGATGTGTTGCCCGAGGTCGAGATCGTCTGCCGCATGGCGATGGCTACGCTGCCGCACAGCCGGGTTGACTGGGCCGGCTGCATGCACGACTACGCCCCCATCCGCGAGCTGATTGCTGCGGTGTACCCGGAGATCTACACCGGCTTCAACGAGCGCATCCGGCAGCCGCAGGGCTTCCATCTGGACATCCCGCCGCGCCGCCGCGTCTGGCCCACGCCCAATGGCAAGGCCAACATTCTGGTGATGCCTGGCCTGGACGTGGACGATCCCGTGCACGATCCGGACATGCTGCGGCTGGCCACCGTGCGCTCGCATGACCAGTACAACACCACCATTTACAGCTACAACGACCGCTATCGCGGCGTGTACAACGACCGCATGGTGCTGTTCATGAACATCGAGGACCGGCTGGCGCGCGGGCTGGACAAGGAAGCGCGGGTCAGCCTGGAGACGATCAGCGGCGATGGCGTGCAGCGGCGCATCGAGGGCCTGACCGTGCTGGACTACCCGATGCCGCGCGGTGCGCTGGCCGGCTACTACCCGGAACTGAACCCCTTGCTGCCGCTGGACTACTACGACCGCATCAGCGGCACGCCTGCAGCGAAGTCGATTCCGGTGCGGGTGCAGGCGATGGCGGCGGCGATTGCGTAGTGCGTGCATCGGCTATCATCGTCGTGTGAACCTGACTGATCTGCTGCTGCGTTGGATGTTGCTTGTCGCCCTGGTGCTGAATGCACCGGCATTGGCGCTCGCTGCGTCTTCGTACAGCGGTCCGGCCAGCCAGGAGCATTGCGCTGTACCGCATTCGGCCGCGATGGCGGCGGCGGGCTGCTGCGATGATGCGGCCCCGGCTGCCTGCCAGAGCGGTGAGTGCGAATGCCCGCCCGCCTGTCTCGGCATGCTGGCGACGTTGAACGGAACACCGGCTTCGCCCTGGCGCGAAGCGCCTGTTCCGGCCAACACCCAGCAACGCGCATCGCCTCCGATGCTGGATCCGTTGCGTCCCCCCATCGCGTGACTCCCCGCAGGCCTCAAGCGCCTGCCATGACTGCTCGACTTTCTCTCGACTCTGCCCGCGCCTTCGATGCGCGGGCGGCGGGCCACGTTGCCCGTCTTTGCAAAGGAATCACTCAATGAACCGTACGCTCTCCCTCAGCCTGCTGCTGGGCACTGTGTTGGCCACGACCGCCTGCGCGCGCGCCGCCGAAGAATCCTCCGCGGCAACGGTCGCCAGCGAGGCACCGGCCGCAGCGCCCCAGGCCAGCCCGGCCAAGGTCGATCCGGCCTTGCCGGTGGCCATCGTGCACAAGACCGCCAGCTGTGGCTGCTGCGGCATCTGGGTCGACCATCTGAAGGCTGCGGGCTTCCAGGTGGACGTGCGCGACACCGATGACATGAATCCGATCAAGGTCCGCCTTGGCGTGCCGGTCGGCAAGGCGTCCTGCCACACCGCCGAGATCGGCGGCTACGTTGTGGAAGGCCACATTCCGGCCGGGGACATCAAGCGCCTGCTGGCCGAGCGCCCGGCGGCGCACGGCCTGGTCCTGCCCGGCATGCCGGCAGGTTCGCCGGGCATGGAAATGCCCGATGGCTACGTGCAGCCGTACACCGTCGAGCTGGTGCGCACCGATGGCAGCACCGAACCGTTCGCCCAGCACGGGCAGGGTGGCTGATAGACCGCGGGTGCCGGTCGTCCTGACCGGCACTCTTCGGCGCGTCCTGTGTAGAGCCGAGCCTATGCTCGGCTTGCCCCTTGTAGAGTCGAGCCATGCTCGACTGCTCTGTTTCAGTCGAGCATGGCTCGACTCTACAGATTCAGCGGGTCGTGGCTGCTTCCTTGGCCAGCTGCGCGTCGAACTTTTTCTCGGCCGCATCCGCGTAGGCCTTGCAGGTCAGGGCGTTGGCGCTGGCCTTGCTGCCGGCGGCATAGTTCCAGTGGCTGGCGCCTGGATGTGGGGTCAGCAGCAGGTCGCAGGGCAGGCCGCGCACCGTGGAGAAGCTGCGCCGGTAGTCCTCGATCAGGCGCGGATAACGGGGGTTGCCCTTCAGCTGGTAACCCGGTGCACTCAGGCTGTCAGCGTAGGCGATGCGCACGGGCTTGCCATCGCGGGTGTCGGTCCAGGTCCAGGCGGTGCTCCCCGGGGTGTGCCCTGGCATGAAGTGCGCGGTGAATGCGATGCCGCCCACCGTGACCACTTCGCCATCCATGATGATGCGGTCGGCACTGGCCGGCGGGTAGGTGATGCCATCGCCGAAGTGCAGGTCGTTGCTGCCGCCACGTGCCAGCAGCACGGCCGTTTCGGCATTGGCGACCAGATGCGCAGCGGTACGCCGTTTCAGTTCCGCCACTGGCCCGGCGTGGTCGGCGTGCGCATGGCTGAGCAGGATCCATCGCAGGTCCTGCGGGGCCACGCCGCGCAGCTTCATGTTGTCCAGCAGGTGACCGGCCATCTGTGGCATGCCGCCATCCAGCAGTACGGCGCCCTCGGTGGTCTGCACCAGCAGCGCGGTCAGGTCCTCGGTGCCGATCTGCCAGGTGTGGTCGGCAATCTGCAGCGGCGCCATCGGCTGCAGCCAGGACGCATCCACGCTATAGGCCCGCAGCTGTGGCAACGGCGCTTGTCCGGCATGCACCTGGTGGGCAGGCAGTGTGGCGGCCAGGGCGAAAGCAAGCAGGGAACTGCGCATGGTGCATGTCCATTTGAAGGAGGCCCAGAAACTAGCATGGGCCTCCTTCGTCACGTCGCGCATAGATTTCATGGCTCCCATAAGGGCGCCATGGCTCAGTACCGGTACTGCCAGCCCAGGCTCAGCACCCGCCCACGGCCGGCGAAGTAGCTCGGGTTCGACGGCGTGGTCTGCGAGTAATAGCTGATGTACTGCCTGTCGGCCAGGTTCTGCAGGCCCAGGGTGAAGCTGTGCTTGTCCAGCACGTAGCGCGCCACCAGGTCCATCGTCGTGTAACCGTTGAACGTCGCCACGCGGTTGCCGAGCTGGTCGAAGTCGCGGTCGAAGGCATGGCTGGCCTGCAGGCGCGTGCTCAGCTGCGGTGTCCAGTTCTGTTCCCAGAACGCGGTCAGCCGGTTCGGCGCGATGTTGACGCCGGCCAGGTCGCTGTCCAGGCGGCCATCGACGTTGGCGTCGTAGCGTCCGTTGGCGCGCGCATAGCCCAGGCCCAGGCGGGCGTCACCCAGCCTCATGCGCAGGTTGCTTTCGAAGCCTTCCACGCGGGTGGCCTGGCGCTGCACGTTGTAGGCGTCGATGCCCGCATCGTAGACCAGCACCGAACCGAGCTTCGATTCAGAGGTGTAGTAGGCAATGTCACCGCTGAGCCGGCCATCGTCGTACTCCAGGCCGATCTCGCGGTTGTCCGACACCACCGGCGACAGGTCGACCAGGCTGTCCACGCGCTGGCCGTCGCGGTTGATTGCGCGCAGCACGCGGCCGACGTCGGCTACGGTGTATCCCTCCGAGTAGGAGGCATAGGCGTTGAGGCGATCGGTGACATACCAGACCGCGCCGAAGTTGGGCAGGGTCTCGCTCATGGCCGGCTTGCCGCCGGCCACCCTGCGCGCGCCGTAGCGTGGCAGCGTGGTGTAGTCACCCACGTCCAGCTCGCCCTTCTCGTAACGCAGGCCACCGGACAGCATCAGGTGGTCGGTCGGCCACCAGTGCAGCTGCAACAGTGGTGACAGGCTCTGGTAGGTGGTCAGCGGTACCCAGTTCATGCCGCTGGCCAGCAGCACCTGATGGGTACGGTCGCGCAGGCCATCCAGGCCCACGGTCACGTCCAGCGCGGTATCGGCAATGCGGGTCCAGCTCTGGGTCAGCTTGAAGCCACGCTTGTCCGATTCGTTCTGGGTCTGGTCCCAGGCGGCGTTGGCGCCGGTATTGCCCCACGGGTCCCACTGGCTGGCGCCATAGCGTCCTTCGAAGTCCACCGCGAAGGCCTGGGCCTGGAAGCGGCCACCCAGCAGGTCGGCGGCGCTGTAATCGACGGTCAGTGAGCGCGAGCGGTTCATCGGCGGGTCCAGTGGCGTATCACCGGGCACCGAAATGGTCGGCCGGCCGGTGCGGAAGTCACCGTTCACCGCCACGTAGTTGTCCAGCCCGCGCAGCTCGTAGCGGTTGGCCATCACCTGCAGCCGATGGCCTTCGGCCAGGTTCCAGCCCAGCTTGGCGAACACGTTGGACGAGGTTGAATCCATCAGCTCGCCCTGCGCATTGGTGCCGATCGAGCGGCCTTCGCCGTCATGGAACAGGCCCTGGCGCTCGTAGGCGAGGCCGGCGACGAGGTCGAAACGATCGCCGCGCACGCCCACCAGCGCCGAGGCACGCTGGCCGTTGCCATCGTGGCGGCTGGGCAGGGCGCTGCTGTAGGTCAGGTTGCTGTCGAGCAGGAACGCGCCGGGCTCGGTGGGGGCGCTGCGGGTGATGATGTTGACGATGCCGCCGGTGCCGCCAATGCCCTGCAATGCGTTGGCACCGTGGATGACCTCGATGCGCTCGATCATCGCCGGGTCGATGGTGTGCGAATCGCGCGAGCCGTCGCGCAGCGGGGTGGACTGCGGCACGCCGTCGACCATGTAGAGGATGCCGCGGCCACGCATGCTCTCGCCGTAGTTGGACATCTTCTCGCGCGCGGGCGCGAAGGCCGCGATCTGCGCCGACAACACCCGCGATACGTCCGAGCCCAGCGCCAGCTGCTGGGCGATGTCTTCGCGGGTCAGTACGGTGATGGTGTTGGGCATGGCGGTTTCACCCTGCGGCATGCGCGCGGTGGAGGCCGAGACCGTGACGCGCTCCAGTGAGGTCGGGCCTGCGGCCGGGGTGGCCCGCGCCGGGTCGCTGGGCCTGGCCTTGGACGGTACCGGTGCCGCAGCGGCACTGACCACGAACACACCGGGCGAACGTTCCTGCAGGGTCAGCGCGTGGCCGGCCAGCAGGCGTTGCAGCGCTTCGCGCGGAGTGTAGCGGCCGTCAAGCGCGGGCGCGCTGCGGCCGCGGGTACTGTCGGCGGCAAACAGCAGCTGGATGCCCGTCTGACGGGCCAGTGCGTTCAGTGACCCCTGCAGTGGCCCGGCCGGCAGGTGCAGCTGCACTGTGGCGGGAGCACGGGTCTGCGCGGCAGCGGGCAGCGCGGCGCACAGGCAGGCCGCGAGCAGGGCGGGGGCCAGCCGGCACAGGGCAGCAGGCGGAACGTGGCGGGTCATGCAGGGTCCTTCGGAGGGGTTCAGATACCTGCCGGATGGGACGTTGCGCGACCCACCCCTGCGGGGTTGATCACGGGCGCGCGCGCAGGTGCAGGCTGCCGTCGGCGGCGGTATGCACCTGTACCGGCAGGATCTCCGGCAGCAGCGCGATGGCGGTTTCGGCGCGGTCGGCATCGAACACCCCCGAGACCAGCAACGGGCCCAACGCCGGGTCATCCAGCACGACCGGCCGGTCGTGGTAGCGCTGCAGGATGCGCAGCACTTCCGACAGCGGCAACCGATCGAACTGCAGCCGCCCGGTGGTCCAGTCGGCACGGTCCGGGCTGACCGCTTCGGGCGGTGACAGTGACCCTGCCTGGGCCAACAGGCGCTGGCCCGGCTTCAGGCGCTGCTCGGCCTCGCTGCCGTCGACGCGTACGCCCACCTCGCCGCGCCACAGCGTCACCTCGCTCAGATCGCCCTGGCGGTCCACATCGAACACGGTGCCGTAATTGCGCACGTGTACTGGACCGGCATCGACCTGGAAGGGGCGCCACGCCGAGTGCTGTACCTGGAAGCGCGCCTGGCCGCGTGCCAGCAGCACCTGCCGCGAGCGCAGGTGACGGCGCACCTGCAGGTGGGTGCCGGCATCGAGCAGCACCTGGCTGCCATCGGGCAGGGTGACAGTGCGGCGTTCGCCGGCGGCGGTATGGTGATCGCGCACCTGCCAGGCCGGGTCGATCAGCAGCAGGGCGCCAGCGGCGACCAGCAACACCGGCAGCACGGCCTTGATCGGGCGGCCGCCACGCTTTCGCTGCAGCAGCTCGGGACCCGGCATCGGGAAGCGTTGCTTCAAGGCATCGCGGTGCTGCTCCAGCAGCTGATCGGTGGAACCCGGCGGCGGCTGCGGATCGGTGGGGTCGGGCGCGCGGCTCATGGCAACCCTGCAGGCAGGCGGCAGTCGGCCATTGCCAGGCGCAGGTGGCGTTCCACTGCCTTCAGGCCAATGCCCATGCGCCGCGCAACCTCGGCCTGCGGCAGCTCATGGATCTTGTGCAGGATGAAGACCTGCTGGCGTCGGCAGGGCATGCGCTCGATGGTGCTGCTCAAGCGTTGCAGTGCCTGCATGCCCTGCGCCTGTTGCTCGGGCCCGGGGCGCGTGCAGGCGCCCTCCGGCAGTTCGGCGCGCGGTTCGACCCAATGCCGGCGCAGGTCCTCGGCGCGGCAGCGGTCCACCGCCGCATCGTGGGCGATGCGGCGCAGCAGCGCGATCGGTTGTCGTGCATCGTGCACGGGCGGACGCTCCAGCAGGCGCACGCAGACATCATGGACCACCTCACGGGCCAGGCTGGGCGAGCGGAAGCGGCGACGCAGGTAATCCACCAGTTCTTCGTAGTGGTGCACCAGCGAGGACACCAGCGGCAACGCAGGTGGGTGGGGGGAGGGCAGCGGAGGCATCCGGACCGGCAGCAAGGGCGAGGGGCGGGCGCGGAGAGAGCATCCCCGCACGATGAAACAATACTAATGGGAACTGTTCGCGTTTGCCATGCGCGGGCGGCCGCGCGGATTGTTCGCGGCGGCTGGAAGGTGAAACCACAATCATCGGCTGGAGCGCAGAATCGGCCCGGGCTAGCCTGCCCGCAGGCTCAAGGAGACAGACCGATGCATGTGATTCTGGTGATCACCGCAGGCGTGCTGCTGCTGGGGGTGTTCCTGCTGTTTGGCCATCTATGGAGCGTGGGCACCTCGCAGCTGCCCACGGCGCTGATCGCCTTCATCGCCACCTGGCTGCTGATGGCCGTGGCCAACATGTGGGTGGGGGTCAGCAAGGCCGGCTACGCGGTACGTGAGGAGCTGCCGATCCTGTTGCTGGTGTTCGCCGTGCCGGCGCTGCTGGCCGGTTTCCTGTACTGGCGCCTGGCGCGCTGAAGGAGTTCCATGAGTACCCGACCGCGCCTGCCCGCGCTGCGCCACCGTGACGGCCACCATGCCCGCGTCACCTACGAAGAACTGTTCTTCGACCTGGTCTACGTATTCGCAGTCACCCAGCTCAGCCACCAGCTGCTCCACCACCTTGGCCTGGCTGGCGTACTGCAGACCCTGGTGCTGTGGTTCGCGGTCTGGCTCGGCTGGCAGTACGCGTGCTGGGTCAGCAACTGGTTCGACCCAGAGGCACCGCGCATCCGGGGCCTGATGTTCGCCACCATGCTGCTGGCGTTGTTGATGTCCTCGTCCATTCCCCAGGCGTTTGCCGATCGTGCGTGGATCTTTGCCGGGGCGTACGCCACGATGCAGGTCGGACGCACCGCGTTCGTGCTGCGCGAGGTCGGCCGCAACCATCCGTTGGCGCCGAACTTCCGTCGCATGCTGGCCTGGGTCAGCGTGTCGGCCTGCTTGTGGCTGGCGGGCGCGGCGGCCGAGGGCGATCTGCGGCTGGCACTGTGGGCGATGGCGGTGGCGTGCGAATACATCTCGCCGATGTTCGGTTTCGCGTTCCCGGGCATGGGCCGGTCGCACACCCGCGACTGGACCATCGAGGGCGGTCACCTGGCCGAACGCTGCCAGCTGTTCGTCATCGTCGCACTGGGTGAGACGTTGCTGGCAACCGGGGGCGTGCTCAGCGACGTCGAGCACTGGAGCCTGGAGGTGGTATCGGCGGTGCTGGCCACCTTCGCCGGGACCATCGCCATGTGGTGGCTGTACTTCGGCATCTCCAGCCGTGACGCCACCGAGGCGATCACCCATGCCGACGACCCGGGGCGGATGGGCGCCAACTTCCACTACGTGCACGCGCTGCTGATCGCCGGCATCATCGCCACCGCGGTCGGCAACGACCTGGTGATGGACCACCCTGGCGCGGCGGTCACGGCGGTGTACGCCACCGTGATGGTGGCGGGCCCGCTGATCTATCTGCTGGGCAGTGCCCTCTACAAGCGCGTGGTCTATGGGCGCGCGCCGCGCTCGCACCTGCTGGGCGCCGCCGCGCTGCTGGTGCTGTACCTGGTGTTGCCATGGATGCACCTGCTGGCCGCCGGATGGCTGACCAGCCTGGTGCTGCTGGGCGTGGGGCTGCTGGATACGCGATTGAAGCGCCGCCTGCAGCGGGCGTGATCCGTTGCGTCCGCCCACTGCTTCAGCCTTCACGGAGCGCGAGCGCGGCGCAGTGCCTGAAGGTCGACGCTACCGCCTCCGGCCGCGACGCGGATTGCTGGCAGGCCAGGCAAGCGCTGCGGCCATCGCTGCAAGCTTGCCGATTGTGTTCATATTGCGGGCGGTGCCGTGCTGGGCGCAGGGCACCCGCAGGCGCGAGTCGGCCATGCCGGCACCGTAGTGGATGAAGATCTCGCGCGTGCCGAGTGCAAGCTGTTCGTCGCGCCGGCCGGTCACTCCGTCCAACGGATCGGCCGGCAGGCTGTTGTCGAGGAACAGGGCGACCACACGGTTGCCGGCGCCCTGCGGAAATGGATTGCGCGCCACCACGCCGGCGATCTCGCTGGCCGAGCGCACCAGCACGCCCACCGGCTTGCCGGCGTACGCATGGAGCCGCTGGGCGAGGGCCTGGCGCACGCCCGCTTCGTCGAGCGCGCTGCGCAGCACGACATTGCCACTGGCGATGTACGTGCGGACATCGGCGAAGCCTGCGTCCTCGCACATCGCCACCAGATCCCGCATCGGCAGCTTTCCGGTGCCGCCGACGTTGACCGCGCGCAGCAGCGCGACGTGGACGTTCATGGCGTTCCCGCCTGCAGACGGTCGTACATGCGTACCAGATCGACCAGGGTGCGTGCGCCCATCTTGCGCATCACCTGCGCGCGACGCACCTTCACCGTGATCTCGCTGACGCCCAGGTCGCCGGCAATCTGCTTGTTGAGGCGGCCACGCACCACGCCATCGACCACGTCGCGCTCACCCGCGTTGAGCGTGTTCCAGCGCTGCTGCAGGGCATCGAGCGCCTCGCCGTCGCGACGGCGCTGGCGGTCGATCTCGATGCCCTTGTGGATCGCATCCAGCAGTTCCTGGTCGCGAAAGGGCTTGGTCAGGAACTCGATGGCACCGTCCTTGATCGCGTTGACACCCATCGCGATGTCGCCGTGGCCGGTGATGAACACCACGGGCAGCTGCAGGCCGTGATGGCCCATCGTGCGATGGAACTCCAGGCCACTCTGCCCGGGCATGCGCACGTCCAGCACCAGGCAGGCCGGTGCGTCCTCGCGCTGGTGCTGGAGGAAGGCCTGGGTAGAGGCGAAGGCCCGCACCTGTAACCCCATCGAGGCCAGCAGGTCTTCCAGCGCGGCGCGCACTGACGGATCGTCGTCGATCACGTAGACGATGGGTGCCGGATCGGCGCGGGCGGCAGTGGGCTTACGCATGGCGCGCCTCCGTGGCGACGGGCAGTTCGAAGACGAAGCAGGCGCCGCCACCGGCGGGGCGCTCGGCGCGGATCCTGCCGTCGTTGGCCTCGATCATCGAACGGCTCAGGCTCAGGCCGAGCCCAAGCCCGTGTGACTTGGTGGTCCAGAACGCATCGAACACGCGCTCGGGCCGGTCGGCCGGCAGGCCGACGCCGCGGTCGCGCACGCTGAAGCTGATCCAGGGGCCGTCGCGCCGGGTATGCAGCGACAGTCGCCTGTCGGCGCTGGGCACCGGCTCCATCGCGTCCACGGCGTTGAGGATCAGGTTGCCGATCACCTGCTGCACCTGCACGCGATCGGCCTGCACGGGGGGCAGATCGGCCTCCAGCAGCAGGGCGACGGCCACGCCATGCCGATCCAGTTCGGTGCGCGAGAGGGCGAGCATTTCCTCGACGGCCTGGTTGAGGTCGAAGGCGCGACGCTCGGGTGCCGCGCCCTGGGTCAGGCCCCGGATGCGTGCGATCACATCGCCGGCGCGGTGCGCGTCGGCCAGGATGCGGGCCACGGTCTGCCGCGCCTTGTCCACGTTCGGCGGGTCCTGTGCCAACCAGCGCTGGCAGGCCTCGGCGCTGCTGGCGATGGCCGCCAGCGGCTGGTTCACCTCATGCGCGATCGAGGTGGTCAGCTCGCCCACGGTGGAAGCGCGAGCGACCCGCAGCAGCCGGCCCTGCGCTTCCTGCACCGCCGCCTTGGCCGCTTCCATGTGCAGCGCGAGATAGGTGGTGATGCCGATCACCAGCGTGCCGATCACCGAATTGACCAGGCCGATCCGGTAGGTGCCGAAGCGGGTCAGGAAGAAACTCAGGCCGGTGAGCGCGACGCAGGCGATGGCCAGGGTGATCAGACCGCGCCGGCCCAGCACGCGCGAGGCGGCAAGAATGACTGCCGCGTAGAAGCAGGCAGCCGCGACGGCGTAATCGGTGACGGTATCGACCAGGAAGATCGCCGCCATCACGACGATCAGGGCCAGCAGCACCAGTGGGCGGCGGGGCGACAGCGATGGCATCGGGACAGCTCCCTGGCGTGGGCGGAAAGGATAGCAAAGCCGCCAGCGGTGGATGCCGACCCGGGTCGGCTTGCTCTTGTGCTGTGGGTGCCGACCGTTGGTCGGCACAAACCAGAACGATGCCTGGTAGTGCCGGCCGCTGGCCGGCAACTGCACGGTGCGTCCGGAGATCACGGGGGTGCCGGCCAGCGGCCGGCACTACTCCTCCAGGCTGGCGTTCCAGAACCCCTGCAGCACGCCGGGCGTGGTTGCCAATGTGGCCAGAACGGCATCCAGTTCGCCGGCGTCCACCGTGGTGGCATACAACACCGCTTCGATTTCCACATCGCGCTCGCCGAACGGGCGCTGGTCCACCGCGCGCACCGGGTACTGCGCCTGCTCAAGCAGCAGCAACAGTTGGTCCAGCACCTCGGCCTGCTGCTCGCGCTGGCAGACCACGTTGATCGCATAGGTCGCCTCGCTGAACGCTTCCGGCAGCGGCTGCCGCTGGATGCGGTTGACCACCGGCCGCAGCAGGGTATTGGCGGCCAGCACGAACACGGCCGCGAGCACTGCTTCGGGCAGCAGCTTGATACCCGCGCAGGCTCCCACCGCCGCCGATCCCCACAGGGTGGCGGCGGTGTTCAGGCCGGACACCTGGGCGCCGTCCTTCATGATCGCGCCGGCGCCGAGGAAGCCGACGCCGGAGATCACATAGGCCACCACATGCAGCGGCGAGGGTGGTCCGCCGTACAGGTCATGGAAGCGCACCGCCAGGTCGACGAACACTGCCGCACCCACCGCCACCAGCGTATTGGTACGCAGGCCGGCGGTGCGTTGCCGCAGCTGCCGCTCCAGGCCGATGACCGTGCCCAGTACGAAGGCCACCGACAGACTGATCAGCGAGCTGAGCGTGGCGCCGGCGTTGAACGCCGGCAGGTTCGGATTGATGTCCATTGCGTTTCTCCCTGGACAAGCGACGGGCACTTACTGCCAGCCGTAACGACGGATGTAGAACCGCTTCAGCGCAGTGGTCAGCACCGCATAACCGAACAGGATCGCCACCAGGAACGGCCAGTAGCCGGCCGGCAGCGCCTGCAGCTTGAAGTAGCCGGCCAACGGGCTCATCGGCAGGGCCACGCCGATCGCCATGATCAGGCCGGTCATCAGCAGCAGCGGCGGCGCGGCGATGCTCTGCAGGAACGGCACCTTCGGGGTACGGATCATGTGTACGATCAGGGTCTGGGTCAGCAGCCCGACCACGAACCAGCCGGACTGGAACAGGCTCTGGTCGGCAGCGGTACGCGCGTCGAACACGTACCACATCAGCGCGAAGCAGCTCAGGTCGAAGAGCGAGCTGATCGGCCCGAAGAACACCATGAAGCGTCCGATGTCCGCCGGGTTCCACTTCAACGGCTTGCGCACCAGTTCCTCGTCCACGTTGTCGAACGGGATGGCGATCTGCGAGATGTCGTACAGCAGGTTCTGCACCAGCAGCTGCAACGGCAGCATCGGCAGGAACGGCAGGAACGCCGAGGCCACCAGCACCGAGAACACGTTGCCGAAGTTGGAGCTGGCGGTCATGCGGATGTATTTCAGCATGTTGTTGAACGTGCGCCGGCCCTGGATCACGCCTTCCTCCAGCACCATCAGGTTCTTTTCCAGCAGGATGATGTCGGCGGCCTCCTTGGCGATGTCCACGGCGCTGTCCACGCTGATGCCGATATCGGCCGCGCGCAGCGCAGGCGCATCGTTGATGCCGTCGCCGAGGAAGCCGACCACCTTGCCCTGTGCGCGCAGCTCGCGCACCAGGCGCTCCTTGTGCAGCGGCGTCAGGCGGGCGAACACGCGGTGCTGGTGCAGCGCACGCGACAGCGCGCCGTCGTCCATGCGCTCGATCTGCGGGCCGGTCAGGATGGTGTCGGCGTCCAGGCCCACCTGTGCGCAGACACGGGCGGTCACCAGTTCGTTGTCGCCGGTGAAGACCTTGACCTCCACGCCATGCGCGGCCAGCGCCTGCAGCGCCTGCGCGGCCGATTCCTTCGGCGGGTCTAGGAAGGCCACATAGCCGACCAGGGTCAGGCCGGACTCGTCGGCCTGCGAGTAGGTGGTCTGGCTGGCAGCGGTCTCCTTCATCGCCACCGCCACCACGCGCAGGCCCTGTTCGTTCAGTTCCTCGGTGGTCTGCCGCACGCGGGCCAGGCGCTGCTCGTCCAGCGGCATGTCCTGGCCGTTCTCACGCACGGCGCTGCAGACCGCCAGCATTTCTTCCACCGCGCCCTTGCAGATCAGCTCGTGGTGGTCCTCGCGCTCGGAGACCACCACCGACATGCGGCGGCGCTCGAAATCGAACGGAATCTCGTCCACCTTGTGGTAGTCCTGCGACAGCCGCAGCGAGCTCTGCAGCTCCACGTGCTCCAGCACCGCGCGGTCCAGGAGATTGATCAGCCCGGTCTGGAAGTGGCTGTTGAGGTAAGCGAACTTGAGCACGTCTTCCGAATCGTGACCGAACACATCGGTGTGGCGCTCCAGCGCGATCCGGTCCTGGGTGAGCGTGCCGGTCTTGTCCGTGCACAGCACTTCCATCGCGCCGAAGTTCTGGATCGCATCCAGCCGCTTGACGATCACCTTGCGCCGCGACAGCAGCACCGCACCCTTGGCCAGGGTGGAGGTGACGATCATCGGCAGCATTTCCGGGGTCAGGCCGACTGCCACCGACAGCGCGAACAGGAATGCCTCGGTCCAGTCGCCCTTGGTCCAGCCGTTGATCAACAACACGATCGGCACCATCACCAGCGCAAAACGGATCAACAGCCAGCTGACGCTGTTGACGCCGGCCTGGAAGGCGGTCGGCGCACGGTCGGTGGCGGTGCTGCGCTGGGCCAGCGTGCCGAAGTAGGTGCGGTTGCCTGTGGCCAGCACCACTGCGGTGGCCGTGCCGGACACCACATTGGTACCCATGAACAGCAGGTTGTGCTGTTCCAGCAGGCCGGCCAGGCCGTCGCCGGGGTGCGCGAATTTCTCTACCGGCAGCGATTCTCCGGTCATTGCGGCCTGCGCCACGAACAGGTCCTTGGCGGTCAGCACACGGCAATCTGCCGGAATCATGTCGCCGGCCGACAGCAGGATGTGGTCGCCGGGCACGAGCTCGCGGATCGGCAGGTCCAGCAGGCGCGCCGGGCCGCGGCTGTGCAGGTGCGCGCCGAAGTACTGGTCGGCCACATCGGCCGCTTCGGTGCCCGGATTGCGGCGCAGCACGCGTGCGGTGTTGCCGACCAGCGCCTTCAGCCGCTCGGCGGCCCGGTTGGAGCGCCCTTCCTGCACGAATCGGATCAGCGTGGACAGCACTACCATCGCACCGATCACGATCGTCGCCTTGATGTCCTCGGTCAGCCAGGACACCGCCGCCAGCACGGTCAGCAGCAGGTTGAACGGATTGCGGTAGCACTGCCACAGGTGCCGCCACCACGGCAGCGGCTTTTCGTGATCGACCTCGTTGGGGCCCAGCGAGGCCAGCCGTGCCTCGGCCTCATGCGGGCTGAGGCCATCGGCATGCGAATCCAGCGTGGCCAGCAGCTGGGCTTCGTCCTGCTGGGCGAGGGTGACCAGGCCGGTGGTGAGCGCGAACGGCGCGGCCTCGGCGCTTCCCGCGCCGAACCCGGCCTCGGGCATCGCGCGGCGGCGGAACAGGTTGCCTGCGCGACGGCTGCGCAGGAAGGCGTTGAACCAGGCGTTGAGCAGGCTCATGGGGTGCTCCTTGAATGTCGGAGGCGGCCGCAGCCGGAACACGAACGGAATGGGTGAGACAGGTCAGGCGTGGCGCATGGCCAGCACCGCCGGCGACCACGGCTGCATGTGCAGGCGCTGGCTGCCGCCGATGCACAGCGGCTTCATCGCATCGCGCAGTGGGTAGGGCAGGTGGCGCAGCACGGTGATGCGTTCGCTGATCGGCAGCAGCGACAGTGCATCGGCCACCACGCGCGGTGAACCGAGCGACAGCGAGCGGGCAAACATCACGGGCCCGTGCTGCAGCAGCTGGCTGCGCAGCGCGGCAACATCGCGCGCGCCAATCAGGCGGCGCAGGGTGATGTAGAGGATCTTGTAGGACATGGGGGCGAACTCCAGGCAGGCGGCGCCTGGCGGTCCCCCGTCACTCAGGCAGGCAGGGACCGGCGGGCAGGCGCCAGGAACAGGCAACAAGCGGTCATCCGGGGCGCGGTGCGCCCGGCAGGGTCGGGGTCCATCTGCGTCTCCATGAGGGAAGGGTGCCAGCCGCGGTTGCCCTGGCCAGTGGCGCTATTGTCTGCCCCTGAATGGGGCAGGCCTAGAGGCTCGTGGGTTAGCCGGGCTATACCTGGGTATAGCCGGCGACAGTGCGCATCGGTCAGGGAAACTCGTACGGGTCCGATGGAGCGGATAAGTGCCCTTGAGGACGATGTAATCAGTTCCTCACGAGATCTGAACATATGCGTAGCACCCCGCACTACTCGCTGCTGGCCGTCGCCATGGCCAGCGTACTCTTCACCGCAGCACCGGCGATGGCCGGCCAGCTCGTCGCGGACGGGACCGCTGAGGTGCCCGCTGCCGGAAAATACGAAACCGCCAATGATGACGAGCACGCCTTCCACGTCCTGAATAGGGGCTCAATTACGGCCCGCGGCGACTATGAACTGAAGACGTCAGGCAACGATGCGGCTGGCATCCGCGTGGAAGGGCTCGGCACGATCGATGTCAAGGGCACGAATTTCTGGGTCAATACAACCGGCGAAAGGGCATTCGGCATTCACGTTGTCGATGCTGCGCGAACGAGCATCGATACGTTCAACGTGAACACCAAGGGCAAGAATGCGACGGGTTTCTGGGTTGAAAAGGGGGGGGCCGACGTCAAGAACGGCGTCATCATTACAGAGGGAGAAAATGCGATCGGCCTGCTCAAGGACAGTTGGCAGTCCCTGACCTTCAGCGGAGGCACCATCGCGACGAAGGGGGCCGGTTCGGTCGGTGTGAAGGCGACTGACGGTATGCTGGGGCTTGATAATGGCTTCGTGCAGACGGAGGGGGCAGCGGCCCATGCACTGGTGTCGGAGGGTGCCGCCGATGTCTCCCTGTACAACATGTGGTTGACCGCTAAGGGCGAGGAAGCTTGGGCTGCGGTGGTGGACGACGCCAGTAAACTGCGGCTCCAGGGTTCGGTCTTGTCCGGCGAGCAGGGAGGCGGCGTCTGGGTGCGCGGCGGCAGGGATACGAAGCTGGTCATCGCCGAGAAGTCAGAGGTAAGGTCTGATGGCGGTACTGCGGTGTCGGTGGATGCGGCGGTGGAAGGGCGCTTCACGGTCGCGCTGGATGCGTCCTGGCTGCGGGGCGATGTCGTGTTCACCGCGGCGGATCTCGATGCGGGCTTGACGCCGCAATCCAAGGTGCATATCGACCTGAAGGGGGGATCGGACTGGCAGGGCAGTACGACCATCGCCGAAAGCGTGACCCTGGACAACAGCAGCTGGTCGCTGCGTGGCGCCTCGATGGTCGGCACGCTGCAGGCGCGCAACAACAGCCGGGTCGAACTGGACAATCACGCGCTGATCGTCGATGGCAATCTGGACATCGAGGACACCCACTTCGAATTTGCGGCCAAGCTGGGAGCAGACGATTCGGAGGCCGGTCGCCTGCACGTCAAGGGTGACTCGCTGGGCAACGGTACTGTCAGCGTCAAGCGCCTCGATGGCAGCGTCGGTGCACAGACCATTGACGGCATTCCGCTCATCGAAGTCGATGGCGCGTCCGATGCAGCGTTCACGCTCGACGGCCGTGCGGTTGCTGGCACCTATGAGTACTTCCTGCACAAGGGTGGCGTGCCGGGCGGCGAAGGCAACTGGTACCTGCGTTCAGAGCTGCCGACCGCGCCAGACCCGTGCGTGACCGATCCAACCGCACCGGGCTGCGTGCCGGTAGATCCGATTGATCCGACCGATCCGATTGATCCCGTCGACCCGATCGACCCGGTGAACCCGGTGAACCCGATCGTGCCGCCGCAACCGGTGCTGCGTCCCGAAGTGGGTGCCTATCTTGCCAACCAGTCTGCGGCATTGGGCATGTTCAGCCATCGCCTGGCTGATCGCCAGGGTGCACTGGCCAGCGATGAGGTCCGCCATGCCTGGGCACGTGTCGGTCGCCAGCAGGCCGATTTCAGCGCGGTGGGCGGCCAGTTGACCGTTGATGGCGACGGCTCCGTGCTGCAGGTCGGCAGCGACCTGCTGCGCAAGGGCAACGCAGCGTTTGGCATCATGCTGGGCAGTGGCCGTTCCAACAATACGGTTGCCTCGCGCCTGACGCAGTACAGCGCCAAGGGCCGGGTGCAGGGCAATGCCATCGGCGCCTACGCGACCTGGCTGCAGAATGCCGCGCAGGGTGCGGGTGCGTACATGGATGCCAGCATCCAGCACGGCCGGTTCCGCAACAGTGTGCAGGGCATCGGCCTGCAGGCCGAGCGCTATGACTCGCGCATGAGCAGCGCCTCGGTGGAGGGCGGCTACACGGTACCGGTATGGACCAGTGCAGCGGCCAACCTGTATGTGCAGCCGCAGCTGCAGCTGTCGTACAACCACTTCCGCGCTGACCGCCATGTCGAGGACAACGGTACGGTGGTGGCCAATGCAGACGCCGGTGGTCTCAGCGGCCGCGCAGGTGTGCGTGTATTTGGCCATGCCAGCGAAGGCATCAACCAGGTGCAGCCGTACCTCGGCCTGAACTGGCTGCGCAGCAGCCGCACCAGCCGCCTGGAGTTCAATGGTGAGGCAATGGGTGCGGACATGCCGCGCGACCGCTACGAAGTACAGGCCGGTGCCGAGCTGCAGCTGGGTGAGCGTATGGGGGCATGGGGCGGCATGAACGTGCAACACGGCGAACGGGGCTACCGTAACGTCGGTGCCCAGCTGGGCCTGCGCCTGGCCTGGTAAGCCGATAGGCCTTCCGTTTGCCGGAAGGCCAGCAGAGGGGGGGGCGCATCAGAAGATGCGCCCCTTCTTCGTTGTCAGCCAGCATCGGCCATGCGGTCGGCAAACGCATCCGTGGCGCGCACCAGTGCATCCACCGTGGCCGGCTCGTTCGCACTGTGGCCGGAGGTCACCATCTCCAGCCGTGCCTCCGGCCAGGCCCTGGACAGGTCCCACGCACTGCGCGGCGGGCAGATGATGTCGTAGCGCCCCTGCACGATCACGCCGGGCAGGTGGCGGATGCGATCGATGTTGCGCAGCAACTGGTCCGGCTCCAGGAAGATGCCGTTGCGGAAGTAGTGCGCTTCGATGCGGGCCTTGGCCAGCGTATCCAGCGGATCATCGGTGGATTCCGCATCCACGTCATGTTGCAGCGTTGCCGCATTGTCTTCCCAGCCCAGCCAGGCCTGTGCGGCCTCGATGCGGGTCGCTTGATCCGGGCCATCCATGCGCGCCCAGTAGGCCGCGATCATGTCGCCTCGCTCGGCTTCGGGGATGTAGGCCTCGTAGCCGTCCCAGCGCTCCGGGAAGATCCAGCGCGCACCGCCGTTGGCTTCGGCGAACCAGCGGTTTTCCATCTCGCGGCCAAGGAACACGCCACGCACGATCAAGCCGGTGGCGCGCTCGGGATGCGCCTGCGCGTAGGCCAGCGACAGCGTCGAACCCCACGATCCGCCATAGACCAGCCAGCGTTCGATGCCCAGGTGCACACGCACCTTCTCGATGTCGGCCACCAGGTCCTGCGTGGTGTTGTCGCGCAGCTCGCCGAACGGGGTGGAGCGGCCGCTGCCGCGCTGGTCGATCAACACGATGCGGTAGCGCGCCGGGTCGAAGAAGCGGCGATGGGTCGGTGAGATGCCGGCACCGGGGCCGCCGTGCAGGTACACCACCGGAATGCCCTCCGGTGTGCCGCACTCTTCGACATGCAGCGTGTGCAGATCGCTCACCGGCAGGGTGAACTCGCGGTAGGGTTCGATGGCGGGGTACAGGGTGCGCATGGCGGGCGTCTCACAAGCAGGGGCGGCCAGCATAGCGCCGCCACCTCCCGGCTGCAGCGGTGGGCCCCTGCGTGGCGCTGGACAGACGCTGGCCGATGCGCATGAGCTTCCGCGATGCAAGCGACCACGACCGGGACGTCTGGCGCTGGGCGTTTTATGGGTACTACGCGGGGCATCTGGCGGTGCTGGCTGCCTCCACCTGCCTGCGCGCCTGGAGCCTCTTTTCTGGTGGGGGTCTATCGTCGCTGTCCGATGGAATGCCGAGTGGCGCGTTCTCACGATGGTGGCGTGACCGCAGCAGCGGTCATGCCAACAGACAAAGGAACCACGCCATGAGCATCGAATCCATTCTGTATACAGCCGAGGCTACCGCCGTTGGCGGCCGCGAAGGCCACGCCACGTCGTCGGACAAGGCACTCGACGTCATGCTTTCCACGCCGAACGAGCTGGGTGGCACCGGTGGCAAGGGCACCAATCCCGAACAGCTGTTTGCGGCGGGCTACTCGGCCTGTTTCCTCGGTGCATTGCGTTATGTGGCCGGACAGGAAGGCGTGAGCCTTCCGGAAGACGCCTCGGTTGCCGGCCGCGTCGGCATTGGTGCAGTCAGCACCGGCTTTGCCATCGAAGTGGCACTGACCATCTCGCTTCCGGGTATCGACAGTGAGCAGGCCCGTGATCTTGTCGGCAAGGCTCACGTGGTGTGCCCGTACTCGCATGCCACTCGCAACAACATCAAGGTGACGTTGATCGTGGCGTGATGTGGCGGGGCCGCAGCAGGTGCTGCCTGCTGCGGCCTATCGCGCTTCAGCCCAGCCATCCAGATCCGCCCAGTCCAGCGGTGAGCCGGCAAGAAACCCGTGCACCGCGTCGCAGAGCGCAGCGAAGCCCGGTACGTCGGGATGCAGGCTGAATTCACCCAGCACGTGGAGGGTGCCTGCGCTGCCGTTGTCGTGGCGATGCCCGACCAGAAGTACCGGTACACGCGCGGCCCGGGCCAGCCGCAGTGGTGCTGGCCAGCGTCCTTCCCTTGAAACCGCACTTGCCATCAAGACAGGATCCAGCACGGTAACCACGGTGGCCCCGCGTTTCAGTAGCCGCCAGCCCAGGCCAGGCTGGGCACGTGAACCGATGTCGAGGCGATGGCTCTGGCGCTGCAGTGCCATCAGTGTGCGGTACTGCGGGGAGCAGGCCGCATGCGGGCAGTTGATGAAGTAGTGGGCCGGCGCACCGGGCCGGTCGAGCAGGGCGGCGATGGCCGCCTCCAGGTCGCCCGTGGGGAGCACGCAGATCACGCGCCGCCGCCCGGCGCCGGCCGGCCAGAGCGCCAGCGGATCCTGCCAGGCAATGGAGCGGAGATGATGCTTCAGTGCCGGGAACGGCAGTGCCTGCAGATGGCGCAGGCGTCCACGGCGCAACCATGCGTGGGCAAGAAACGCCGTGCTCAGCCTTGCCGCCGCATGCCGGGGAAGGCCAAGTCGTTGCAGGGCGGTCATCGTGCGCCTGCGGCGTGCACGGTGCAGCAGCGGGCCCAGTGTTGCAAAGGCCCACTGCGCCGTGCGGTGCTGCAGCGGCAGGGGCAGCAGGCGCGCGGCCAGGCTGCCCAGATGCAGGCCGGCTTGATGCAGGGCATGCCGGTGTACCAGACGCATCACCCACCAGCATTGGCCGAGTCGTCGTACCCGCATTGGCGCTACCCATTCGTTCAGGAGGAGATAGCGTCGCGTGGGGCCGGGTAGTGGAGAACAGGACAAGTACGAATTGTGGCGGGTATGAAGGTTGGGGGGGAATGCGTCAGCGTACGTGTGGTTTTTGGACATCGTCCTACATCTGGCCGGGCAAGCTCATCGCATGCTGGTGCTCTGTCCAATGCCCCGGTGGGTGGCCTCCACCCTTCTGTCATGCCCGTGTCCACCCCTCCCATCGTCGAGTCCCTGCATCGTCCGCATTCCTCCGCGGCCCCGGTCGCATCCGACGAGGGTGGGCTGCAGGCGCTGCGCCGCTATCCGCGACGGCTGATGCTGGCCTGTGGTGCGGTATTGAGCCTGCTCTCCATCAGCGTGCTGATCACGCTCATCGTGGTGCAGGTGAACGGTTACGAGGCGCGTCGCATTGCCGACTTCCGGCGCGCCCACAATGCCCTGCAGATCCAGTTGGCTCGCCAGGACGCCAGCTACGCCCGCCTGGCCAACATGGCCGAATACGCCTGGGGCCATGACGCACAGCTGGGCCAGTCCAGTGCGGAGGGGATGTACCAGGCCTACCTGCAGGGCGGCCAACGGCTGGTGGTCGTGGCCGATGAGCGCAGCCGGCCGCAGATGGCGCTTGGCCTGGAAACGCTGCAGTGGCAGCCGCAGGAGGTGCAGCGCTACCTGCAGTTGAGTGCCGCGGTGTCGTTGATCCAGCGCCTGACCCGGACCGCGGATGACGGCGAGCCGGCCACTGCGTCGTACTTCTTCGATCCCAGTGGCCAGTACCTGTCGCTGGACAACGGGTTGACCGAGCGCAGCCTGGCCGAGGCGCTTGGCACCGCTTCGCGCGACGAAGTGTTCGCGCACCTGCGCGCGCCCGCGCAACTGCTGGCACCGGCATCGCTGCATGACCAGGTGCCGCTGCTGGAAAGCCTGGCACGCAGTGACGCGCCGCAACGCACCTTTGGCCGGCACCCGATCAGTGGTGAGCCATCGCTGGTTTCGGTGTTCCAGGCCAGCGTGGCGGATGCGCCGATCGCCACGTTCGTTGCCTACGAGCCACTTGCGCGGCTGCAAGCCTTGCTTCGGCGCAACAGCCAGGGTCATCTGGAGCTGCTCGATGGCGACGGGCTGCGGGTGCTGTCCAGCAATGACGGCAATGCCGGTGCCCAGGGCAGGCCTGCGCAGGCGGACTGGATACTGCTGGGCAACGCCACCCGCGCGCGTTACCACAATGGGCGCTTCACCCTGGCTCTGGCCGTGAATGGAACGCCGTGGACGCTGGTGGAAACCTACAGCTGGCGCGACATCTTCGGTGGTATCGCCCCCATGCTGCTGTCAGGGGGGGCGGCGCTGTTGGCGGCGCTGGCGGTGCTATGGATGTTCCTGCTGTGGTTGCACCGGCGCATGTACCTGCCCGCGCTGCACCAGGTGAAGACCATCTATGCGCGTGATCAGCGCCTGCGCCTGTTGCTGGAGTATGTGCCGGTCGGGGTGGCACTGCTGGATGCACGCAGCGGCGAGGTGCGCGACCTCAATGCGCCGCTGCGCAGGATGGACCGTGCGTGCGGTGGAAAGCTGATCGCGCAGCTGCGGGCCGCCGCCGTGCAGGCCGATCTGGCCAATGGTCCTGCCAGCACGCAGGGTGAGCTGGTACTGGCCGCCGATCCGCAGCAGCGGATGTTCCATCGCACCCGCATTCATAGCGGAGGACGCGCCTGGCCTGGCGGCGCACTGCTGATGGTGGAAGACATCACTGACGACATGCTTGCCCTGCAGGCCGAGCGCGAACAGACCGCCGCCGCCGAGTCGTGCAGCCGTGCCAAGTCGCATTTCGTGGCGGCCATGAGCCATGAAATCCGCACGCCGCTGCACGGCATCATTGGCCACCTGGAGCTGCTCTCGCGCTCACCGCTGCCCGGCGAAGCGATGGAGCGCGTGCTGCGCCTGCGCCAGTCCACCGACTCGCTGATGGACATCATCACCGATGTGCTGGACCTGTCGCGTATCGAATCCGGGCAATGGACGCTGACCCCGGAGCGATTCTCGCCCCCGGCCATGCTCGAACGGGTGGCACTGCTGTTCGCACCCGTTGCCCACGCCAAGGGCCTGCAACTGGATTGCGTGGTAGGCCAGGAGGTCCCCGAGGCGGCAGTGGCGCCGATGGCCGCGATCGAGCGGGTGCTGCGCAACCTGGCCAGCAATGCGTTGAAATTCACCGCCTCCGGCCGAGTACAGCTGGCGGTGGCGTGCCGGCGTGAAGAAGGGCAGGCCTGGCTGCGCTTCGAAGCCACCGACTCGGGCATTGGGCTGAGCCCGGCTGAGTGCGAGCGCCTGTTCCGGCCTTTCGTCCAGGCCGACACCACCATCCTGTCGCGATTCGGTGGCTCCGGCCTCGGCCTGGCGCTGTGCCAGCAGCTGTGCGAGCGCATGGGAGGGCGGATCTGGGTGGAAAGCACCACCGGCGTCGGCAGTCGTTTCATTGTCGAGGTGCCGCTGTCCACATCGATCGCACAGGGCGCCGCTCTGCCATTGTCCGGCCAGATCGTTGCGTTGCTGGTGGCTGCAGGCCCGTGGCGTACCGAGCTGAAACGGCGCCTGCGCGGGTGGGGGGCGCAGGTGGTGCCGCTGCTCGTGCAGGACGACGCATGGCCGGAGCTGCCCGCCGAAGCAGCCGTGGTGATGTTTGAGCCGAGCCCGGCGGAACAGGCCGGCGTGCAGCGCGCCGGTCACGCCTGGGTACGTGTCTGCCGTGACGGTCCGCTACGCCCGCAGCATGAAGGTGAGGGGTGGGTGGTGTCCTGCTTTGCCAGCCAGTCGCTGTGCCAGGCCCTGCTGAGCGTCAAGGCGCAGGGTGCGCCGAAACCGTCAGCATGTGACGCAATAGGATAAATTGCATGGGCACTCAATTCAGGATCAAGGTCATGGCAGGTTCCGGAACAGCGTCCAACGCGGGCAGTTCGGCTGCGGCGGCTCGCCTGGACGACCTCCGCCGGCTGCGCAAGCGCCTGCTGGCAGGCGGCGGCGCCTTGATCAGCGTGCTGGTCCTGCTGACGGCTGTGGTCAGCTCGGTTGCCGACATTGAAGAATTCCATGGCCGCGAGCGCCAGTCTTTCCTGGAAGCACGGGCAGCGCTGGATTACTTCCTCTATCAGCGTGATCGTGCCTATGCGGCGGTCATCAACGGCAATGATGTGCTTTGGCGCGATCAGCGCCCGGTGTTGCAGCGCGCCGGTGCCGCGCTGGCCGGACAGTTCCTGGCCCAGGGGCAACAGGCGGTGGTGCGCGCCGAAGGCCGCACCGCAGTGCCGTGGCTGGTACTGGGCGTGCCCGACAACCCGCTGCCACCCGATGAGCTCAGTGCGTATCTGGGCATGATCGAGATGTATTCGGCTTATACCGCCGATTCGATCACCTCGCAGGAGGCGCCGGGTGCGGTGATGGCCTATGCCTATGAACCGCAGGGTCGGCTGCTGGCCGTATCCAACGTGCGCGACGAGTCGCAGCTGCTGCAGATGCTGGGCGTAGCCACGCGCCAGCAGGCCTTTGCCCGCTTGCTGCACGACGAGCCGGAGGTGCGGCGGTTGGCACCCCGCCCCGGGCCGATCCGGTCGGCCTCCCGCGAGGGGCGGCTGCGCTCGCGCTTCGTGATCAATCCCTTCAACGGCCAGCCGTCGCTGGCGGGCGTGGTGACGATGGCTGAGGGCACCACGCCGTACTTCCGGCGGGTGGTGTTCGAGCCCGTCGATGCCATACGTGCGCGGCTGGAAGCGCGCGAAGAGGGCCGTTACCTGGTCGCGACCGGCGATCATCGCGTGGTGCTCAGCACGGGTGGACTGACCAGCGACGAGCAGGCACTCGCCCTGGCAGCGACAACCCACGACCTGGGTACCAGGCCCACACGCGTTTATGTCAAGGGCCGCTTCATTCTCGCCTGCACACTGCCCGGCGTTGACTGGACGCTCAGCCATGTCTATGACGGGTCGGATATCTGGATGGCGCAGGGGGCCTATCTGCTGGCGCGCTGGATCGGTGCGCTGCTGATCATCGGCCTGCTGTGGTGGCTGCTGCGCCGCATCGACCGGCGTGTGTTCGCACCAGCTCTGGCCGATGCGTCGCGGGTCTACGAAAGCGAGGCACTCAGCCGCGCCATCATCGGAACCGCACCGATCGGGCTGGCGTTGCTGGCCCAGGACAGTGGTCGCCCCCTGCTGGAAAACGAAACCGCCCGGCAGCTGGTGCGCGCCGCCGGGGGGAATGCAGAGGGCGCCGAGGGCGAGGTGCCGCCGCTGTATGCGCGCCTGGCCGAAGCGGGGCATGCGGTGCAGGGCGATGAATCGCTGGACATGCAGTGGTCTCCGGAAGCGGCCCGAGCCACCCAGCTGCAGATCAGCCTGGCGCTGGCCAGGTATCACGATCAGCCGGTCTGGGTCTGCGCCCTGCGCGATGTCACCGCGCAGGTGGAGCTGGAAGAGAACCTGCGGCGAGCCCGCGAAGATTCGGAAGCGGCTCGACAGTCGGCCGAGGCGGCCACGCGCGCGAAATCCGCTTTCGTGGCCACCATGAGCCATGAGATCCGCACGCCGCTCAATGGCGTGCTCGGCCATCTGGAGCTGCTGGGGCGATCGCCGCTGCAGCCCAGCCAGCGCGAGCGCCTGGATCGCATCCGGTTCTCGGCGGACGCGCTGATGCGGATCATCAGCGACGTGCTGGATTTCTCGAAGATCGAGGCCGGCCAGCTTGATGTGGAGCCGGCACCCTTTGCGCTGCGGCCATTGATCGAGAGCGTGGCGCTGCTGTATGCGCCCGACGCGCTGCGCAAAGGCGTTCGCCTGTACTTCGACATCGATGCCCCGGCCGGGCAGGACTGCGTCGGCGATGTCCATCGCGTCCGCCAGATTCTCAACAACCTGGTCAGCAACGCGGTGAAGTTCACCGCTTCCGGCCGCATCCTGCTGCGTGCCGTGGTGTCCGAAGACAACAGCCAGCTGCGCGTGCAGGTGGTCGATTCTGGCATCGGCATGACCGCCGAACAGGCGGATCAGGTGTTCCAGCCTTTCCAGCAGGCCGATGCCAGCGTCTCGCGCCGATTCGGTGGCAGCGGCCTGGGATTGGCGTTGTGCCAGCAGCTGGCGCAGGCCATGGGAGGCCAGGTCTCGGTGCAGAGTACGGTGGGTGTGGGCAGCAGTTTCACCTTGTTGCTGCCGGTGCGGCTGCAGGCAGCCGCACATCCACCCGCGCAGCCGCTGCGCGGCCGGCACGTGACCGTGCTGTCGTCCATTCCGGAATGGCGCGACGCGTTCGGGCGCCTGCTGTGCCAATGGGGTGCCGAGACCACGGTGCTGGACCATCTACAGGCCGATACCGGTGGCGATGTGCTGCTGATCGTTGGCGACCACCGCCCGTGGGAGCGTGCCGATGAGCGAACGCTGTCGGCAGCACACCGGCGTACGGTGTTCGCCCATGCGCAGGGTCCACTGATTCCGGAGCAGCGCGGTGACTACACCGAGGTGACCTGCTATGCCAGCGATGCGTTGCTGGCCGCGTTCGCTGTGGATGACGGCGTTCCGGTATCCGCGCAGCTGGCACGAGAGCCGGCAAAGCATGCGCGGGGCAGGGTACTGCTGGTGGAGGACAATGCAGTGAACCGCGAACTGATCCAGCAGCAGCTGGAGGAGCTTGGCTTTGCCGTGGATGCTGCCGAGGACGGCCAGGCGGCACTGGCGATGTGGCAGGACGACGCCTATCGTGCGGTGCTTACTGACATCAACATGCCGGTCATGGACGGCTACGCGCTGGCACGCGAATTGCGCCAGCGCGGGCACACGCTGCCCATCCTGGCGATCACCGCCACCGCACTGGCCAGCGAGCGCGAACGCTGCCTGGCCGCCGGCATTGATGATCTGCTGCTCAAGCCGCTGAACCTGGAACGCCTGGAGGCGGGCCTGGACAAGGCGCGCCTACCGGCTTCCCCGCGTCCGGAGGAAGGGATTTCGGCGCGCGAGCCCTCGAAAGCCTCTGTAGCCATCCGCCGCCTGTTTGTCGAAACGGGCGAGAAGGACCTTGCGGCAATTGAACAGGCGCGGGCCAATGCCGATGCCGCGCGCCTGCTGGATCGGGTGCACGCTTTCAAGGGGGTGTTGCAGATGCTCGGCGAGGAGAAGGAGGCCAAGCAGTGCGGTGCCGTCGAACAGCGCCTGCGCGCTGGCGAACCCGTTTCCGACCACGAACTCGACACGTTGCAGCGCGCACTGCGGTCCTGCCTGGACGACTACCGTGCGACGCTGGAGGAGGGGCGGTGAGCGGTTGCCGGCATCCGAGCCTGCGCTCAGCCAGTGCTGTCCTTGAGGCCAAGGTCTGCGGCGAGCGTGAACAGTTCCGCATCGCGGGCGATGCCAAGCTTGCGCATGGCATTGATCTTCTGCGTGCTGATGGTCTGCTTCTTCCGGTCCAGCTGCGCGGCGATCTCGGCAATGCTCAAGCCGGAAATGAACAGTGCAATGACCCGTTGCTCGCTGGGCGAAAGCTCGGTGACACGCCGCCGCTCCTTGTCGTTCAGTACCTGCGCCACGCTGGGCGAAACGTAACGACGTTGCGCGTAAGCGGCCATCACCGCCGCCTGTACATGCTGCAGGTCATCCCCCTTGCTGAGGATGCCCGGCACCGCGCGCGCGTCCAGCGCGGCCAGCAGGCTGGGCTGGTCAAGCCCGGTCATCACTACGACGCGCAGCTGCGGAAAGCGTGCGTGAAGGTAATCCAGCAGTTCCAGCCCATCGCCATACGCGCCGCCGGGCATCGCGTAATCGGTCACCACCACATCACATGCTTCGCGTTGCAGCAGCTCCATCAGCTCGGTGGAGTTGGATGCGGTGCCGATGCAGTGGATGGCAGGCGCCTCATCCAGAGCGCTGCGCACGCCCAGGCGGATGACCGGGTGATCGTCAGCAAGCGCAACGCGGATGGCCAATGGAGTCATGGTTGGGCGGGGCCGGTCAGGAGTAGGGCGGTGAGGCCGGAAGAGACTATCAGTATCACGAATGCATTCAAAAGGAACGTAGCATGAGCATCCGGATCGTCATTGCCGACGACCATCCCGTCATCCTGGCGGGTGTCCGTGAAGCACTGGACGCCGAGCCAGACCTGCAGATCGTTGCGGCGGTTTCAGATTCTACGTCACTGGTGCAGGTGCTGAGTGCTGCTGAAGTGGATGTGGTCGTCACCGACTATTCCATGCCCGGGGGCGACTACGGTGATGGCGTGGCGCTGATCGGGTTCCTTCGCCGCCGCTTCCCGCGCTTGCCGCTGGTCGTGCTGACCGGCGTAGGGGGTACGCAGATCCTGGCCGGCATCCGCAAGGCGGGGGCGACCAGCATCATTGCCAAGGTCGACCCCGTGCAGCAGCTGGCGGCAGCCATCCGCCTGGCGCGCCGCGGCGAGCGGGCCGATTCCGCGGAGGTTCAACGCCAGCTGCAGAAGATCGCAGTGTCTGCCGACGGCGCCGCGCTCTCCCGACGCGAGGCCGAAGTGCTGCGGCTCATCGCCGAGGGGCTCAGCCAGAAGGAGATTGCCGCGCAACTCAAGCGCAGCCGGCAGACCATCAGCACGCAGAAGCACTCGGCCATGCGCAAGCTGGGGCTGGAGCGCTCGGCCGATATCTTCGAGTATGCCGTGGACAACGGCATCGTCTCGGCGTCACAGGCCATGCGCGCACGCCGCGGCGAAGCCCCCGATGGCGATGATGCAGCCTGAGCTGGCCACAAACAGGCATTGTCCGATGGACTCATCCATGGCCGGGGCTAGGGTGGAGTTGACCCTCATTTCTGGAGCCGCCGTGCCCCCTGCGCTCAATGCACGCATCGCAGCCTTGATGTCCGGCTACTCGCAGCTGACCCCGCAAGGGCAGCGGCGCTTCATGGAGGTGCTCAATGCCTTCACGTTCGCATCGCCTGCGCAGCGTCGGCAGATGCGGCGTGCTTGGCTGGAGGCGTTGGCGCTGTGCGGTTCGGCCAGAACAGGCAGCGTGCCTGTGCCGGAGCTGCCGGATGACGACGGCTCCAAGGTGTGAATTTCCCGTGAAATTCGTACGAGTCAGAGTGTTCCGCTGACGTGGATCGGTCACCTTGATCGGCGCCCTGGTGCTTCCTCCACACGGAGTGGAGCACTACGGTGACCCTTCAACAGGAACCGATACATGATCAATCGCAAGATGTTGTGCGCTGCCACCCTGGCATGCCTGGCCCCCTTCGCTGCTGCAGCGCAGGACGGCTATCTTACCCCGGGCAAGAATGGCGGCAGTGGCCAGATGCCTTCGGGCTACTCGCAGCTGTATTTCGAGCTGTCCAACGGCGATTGGGCCGGCAAGCTGAGCCTGCCGGCGCGCCCGAAGGCCGGCGATCGCGTGACGCTCAGTTCGCTGGCAGACACCTACGCGCTGCTGGACGGCCGCCAGACCGTGTTCGCTGACCAGGTCTACATTCCGGTGGACAGCCTCAGCAACGCCGAATTCCGCTGGAGCGCGAAGCATGCCCGCTGGGATGTGATTGGTGGCCTGAGCGCGCGCGTTGTCTACGGCCAGAACCGTGACGTGCTGAACGTGCCCAGTACCGAGCACACCGTGACCCAGGTGAGCCTGTATGACACCAAGCGCGCCAACACCGTGAGCCTGCCGAGCTGGGCACCAAACGGCGCGGTGCTGGTGGTGGCCAATGCGTCCAGTGCCAATGTGGGCGTGCAGGGCGGTCCCGGCAATGGCACCTGCAGTGCAGGCAGCAATTGCGGCTACGTGTATGGTGCAGACGGCGCGTGGCATGTGCGGCTGGGCCATGGACAGGAGCGGATTGCCGCGCAGTTGCCGACGCCGGACAAGCGCTTCACCGATGTGTTTGTTGGCAACCCGGCACAGGACCCGCTGCTGCCCCAGGTCGTGCACCTGCCGTCCGAAGCCGTGTGCGGTGACATCTATCAGTTCACCAACACGCACGATGCGACCTTCAGCCGCGTGTCCTCGGACAACACCAGCCTGAACAAGGACGCCGTCATCAAGAAGGGCCTGAAGTACGTGTTCCGCTTCGACGGCGCTCGCGGTCGCTGGATCCACCAGGGCGCCCGCTGACCACACGCACCGCCTGAACAGGTCCAGGGCGCCTGCACGCAGCGCGCCCTGGACGATTCTGCGCCTCACCAGGAACTCCTACAGATGAAGAATCTCATTGCGGCCGCCTGCGCGGCGGCCTGCACCTGCCTGCCCATGGTGGCGTTGGCGCAAGACAGCGGCGGCTACTACGCCACCGTGCGTGCCATCGATGCCCACCACCAGGCCCGCAACATGGATGCCAGCGCGCGACCGGGCGTCGGCCAGTTCGTGGCCGGTGACCAGCGCCAGCATTTCGCGACCGGCTCGGCTGCGTTCGGGCATGCCCGCGGCAACGGCTGGCGAACTGAAGGCGAATACGTGGTCCGCCGTACCGACACCTACACCAGCGGTTCCAGTGCGTTTGCCACCAGCTTCAACCACCACGACGTGCGCTCGCAGCGGCTGATGCTCAACATCTATCGCGACATTGCCATCAACGATGCGTGGTCGCTGTACGGCATGGCTGGCGCAGGCCTTTCGCACCTGCAGTCGGGCGGCTGGCAGGGCAATGCAGGCCGCCAGTATGCCAAGGCGACCCGCACCCACCTGGCCTGGTCGCTGGGTGCCGGCATTTCCGTGGCTGCCGGCAGGAACACCACGCTGGACCTGGGCTATCGCTACGTGGATCTGGGCACGACCGAAAGCGGCTGGAACACCTTCGGCAACGCACGCGGCCTGCAGGACGAAAAGATGCAGCTGGACCTGGTGTCGCGTGAAGTGACGCTGGGCCTGCGCTTCGCATTCTGAGCCGCTCGCCCGGGAAGATCTTCGGGCGCGAAATCTAGTCATCGTCCTATGCCTGGGATTGCCGGGCTTCTCTAGCATTTGTTCTCGAAGGGAATGCTCCTTCGCCCAAGCCCGGCACAGCGCGGCTTGACCTTAGACACCAACCCAAATACAGGAAATTCAACATCATGAACAAGCTCGCAATTGCCTTGTCGGCCGCGCTGTCGCTGGGCGCTGCCTCCACGGCGTCCGCCGCAGATGCCGTCATCAACTTCGAAGGTGAGATCAAGGCGCTGACCTGCTCCATCGGCGTGGGTGCTGGCGTGACCGACACTCTGACCATGGCGACCATCTCGCCGACCGCGATCTCCAGCGGTGCCGCCGCCCGCCAGCAGGCCTTCAATCTGACGATGGGTACCGACGCGTCCAAGTGCGCTGGGGGCAATGTCGAGATCTCCTTCGAGGACGTGAATCTCGATGCCGATGGCTATCTGACCAATACCGTAGCGGGGGGTGCGGCGGACGTCCGCATGGCGATCCGTGATGCCAGCGGCGCGCTGAATCTGAAAACCGCCACCCTGACCCAGGTCATCGACGGTACGGTCGGTGTCGCGTCGTGGCCGCTGGTCGCGAGCTATGAACCGACCGCCGGCGGTACGCCGGGCCCGGGCGCCTTCAAGTCCGCCCTGCATGTCAGCGTCAAGTACTGAGTAACTACAAGGCGAAGGTCCATGCATTGCAGGGCCTTCGCCTCCTTCCGGGAGCACTTCACATGCTGCGCGTTGATAAAAACCTCATCATGGCGACGTTGGCCGTGGCCATGTCATTTGGCGCCTTCCGCGCTGAAGCTGGCGTTGTCATCTCGGGAACGCGTGTGGTGTTCCCTGCAGAGAAGCGCGAAGTCAGCGTTCGGCTTGAGAACAATGGCGAGATCCCTTCGCTTGTCCAGGCATGGATTGACAACGGCGAGGGCACTGCGAACGACGCTGGTGCCGCCAAGGTTCCGTTCCTGATCCGTCCGCCCATCTTCCGCATCGACGGTGGGCGGAGCCAGGTACTCCGCGTGGTACATAGCGGCGAACCGATGCCCCAGGATCGTGAGAGCCTCTACTACTTCAACGTTCTGGATGTCCCGGCGAACAAGGCGCCCGCTTCGGATGGAGGTGCCCCGGAGGTCCGTCTGATCGTACGCACGCAGCTGAAGCTGTTCTACCGGCCCAAGGGCTTGTCCCGCGAGGGAGCACAGCAAGCGCCCCGGAAGCTGAAGTGGAGCGTCGTGAAGGATGATCTGGGCTGGGCGCTGCAGGCGGACAATCCGACCGCTTACCACGTCGCCATTGCTGATATCACCGCAGGCTCGAAGGTGGCCGCAGACGTGGCGCCGCCGTTTGCCACGACGTCCTACCGCCTGACCCAGACGCAGTACAACGCACTGGGCACGCACGTGAGCTTCTCCTACACCAATGATCATGGTGCGCTTCACGAAGTGAAGGTGCCACTGACGTCGAACTGACTTCATCGGGAGTCGCTCGATCCTTAACGCTGCTACAAGGGCCCGCCATCGGGCCCGCAGCCCGCTGCTGCCTCTCTTCTGGAGTTCCTCGTGAGCCGATCCGTGCAAATCAATGCCTTGCGCCACCATCGACTTGCCGCGTCCGTGCTGGTTGCGCTGTGGCCAATGATGGTCGCCGCAGCGCCCGCGCCTGCGCTGGAATTCAATGCAGAGTTCCTGCAGGGTGGCGGCGCCAACCTTGATATCAGCCGCTACCTGCAGGCGGGCCCCGCACTGGGAACCTATTCCGCTGACGTGACTGTCAATGGCGTGATCGTAGGCCGCCAGGACGTGGAAGTTCGACTGATTGATGGTGAATCGCGAATCTGTCTCAACGCCGAGCTCTTTGAGCTGATGGGGCTTGACGCCAGAAAGGTGGAGGCCCAACGCGCGAAGCGCGAAGCGGGTGAAATGCTGGCCCTGCCTGATGAACCGAGCTGTGAATCCATCGAACGCTTCCTTCCCGGTGCCAGTCTTGAGCTGGATGCCGGAGAGCAGGTGTTGTCCATCAGCGTCCCGCAGATCTATCTGAGCTCCAATCGTATGGGCTGGGTGAACTCGGATCGCTGGGATCATGGCATCAATGCCATGCTGCTGAACTACAGCATCAACCATACGCGTTCCGACTACGCAGGCCACCACAGCAACCGCACCAGTGCGACGCTCGATGCCGGACTGAACCTGGGTGCGTGGCGCCTCAGGCACAACGGCTACCTGTCGCAGGCTGAAAACGGCGACTACGCCTACCGCGCTGGCCGCACCTATGCGCAGCGGGAACTACGGGCATGGAATGCACAGCTGACGGTAGGTGAATCGTTCACTCGCGGTGACCTGTTCGACACTGTCAGTTATCTGGGTGCCAACCTGAGCAGCGATCCGCGAATGCTGCCTGACGCACTGAACAGCTACGCACCGGTGGTGCGCGGCGTGGCGCAGACCAATGCGCGCGTCACTATCCGCCAGCGGGGCCTGGTGATCTACGAAACCACGGTGGCACCTGGGCCGTTCGAGATTGACGACCTGACCCAGCGTTCCGGTTCGGGCGACTTTGAAGTGGAGGTCAGCGAAGCCGATGGCCGCGTGGAGTCATTCGTGGTCCCGTTCGCCGCGGTGCCGCAACTGCTGCGCCAGGGTCAGCAGCGTGCAAGCCTGACCGTGGGTGAACTGCGCCACGCGGACCTGGCGGACGCGCCGATGTTCGTGGAAGCAACGCTGCGCCGCGGTGTCGGCAGCGCATTCACGGCCTTTGGTGGCGCGACGTCATCGGAGGGCTATAACGCGATCATTCTCGGTGGCGCCCTGAACACGCGGATCGGCGCCTTCTCCGGTGATGTGACGTTCTCCGATACACGCCTGCCTTTGGCGATTGAAGGCTTTGGCGAGCGCATGCGTGGCCAATCCTACCGTCTGGCCTACAGCCGTAGCTTCAATACGGCGACCAGCTTCACGTTGGCCGCGTATCGTTACTCGACCGAGGGCTATCTGAACCTCGAAGACGCGGCGCGCTTGCGTAGCGACCTGGAGGCGGGGCGTGCCGGGACCACCCTGTCCCGCCAGCGCAGCCGCCTGGATCTCACCTTGAACCAGCAATTGCCGAAGGGCTCACTGTTTCTCAATGGCAGTACCGCGGACTACTGGAGCGAGAACCGCCGGACTACGAATTTCTCGCTGGGCTACAACGGTCGGCTGGGGCGCGCGTCATACAGTCTGAGCGCGCGTCGTACGCTGGAATCCTCCCTGCTGGGCGGCGCACAGAAGCAGACGACCGGCGCGTATCTGAGCGTGAGCGTGCCATTGGGCCGGGCGCCGGCAGCGCCGCGCCTGAGTGCCAGCGCGAACAGCGGCCAGGACGGCGGCAACTACCGCGCCGGACTCAGTGGCAACTTTGGTGAGAACAGGCAGGGCAACTACAACGCGTCGGTGAGCCAGTCGCCGGCCGGACGGGATGTGGGGATGAGCGTCGGCTACATCGCGCCGGCGGCGAATCTGTCCGCATCCTGGAACCGGGGCGAGAGCAGCCAGCAACTGGGCCTCTCGGCGTCCGGCGGCGTGCTCCTGCATGCAGGCGGGTTGACGCTGTCCCAGCGCATGGGTGACACGGTCGGCCTGGTGCATGTACCGGATGCGGCCGGCGCGGGTGTGGGCAATCAACGCGGCGTCCGGACCAACAAGCGGGGCTATGCGGTCGTGCCTTATCTGAGTGCCTATCGGATGAACGACATCGCGATTGACCCGGCCGGGCTGTCACTGGACGTTGAACTGAAGGCGGGCTCGGCCTCTGCCGTGCCGACCGCCGGTGCCGTTATCAAGGCGGTCATTCCCACCGCGAGCGGCCGCAGTGCACTGATCGAGGCGCTGGATCCTGACGGGCAGCCATTGGCATTCGGCCAGGATGTCTACGACGAAGCCGACCAGGTGGTGGGCGTGGTCGGGCAGGGCAGTCGCATGTGGGTGCGTGGCATCAACGAGAAGGGGACGCTGCGGATCAAGCGCGGCGATGACGTGGCGAGCCATTGCGGCATCGACTACGACCTGTCCATTGCCACCGAGGGCGTGCTCTACATTTCCCAGTGCCTTCGCGCCAGCAGTGACATCGCGAGCAGCGCAAACGGCGCAGCCAGATAACAGTGGATACCTGCATGAACATCACGACGAACATTCACCCACGCATTCAGCGCTACGCCCTCAGGAGCGCAGTGGCCGCAGCGCTGTGCATTGCCACCGCCACCGCCTCGGCTGCCTGCACGGCGAACAGCACTCATTTCATGAGTACGCCTCCGAGTGTGCCTCATGAAGGCTTCAGATCTGGCGAGCGGGTGACTGGAACAGGGGCGGCCCCTTTGATCTTCAAGGACTGTGACCGATACAGCAGTGCGGATCTCAGCATTGGCCCGACCTTGTCCTATCTCGGTGAAGTAGATGGAGCCCCGACGTTTCGTACTTCAAGTGACGCTGTGGGCGTCCAGTTGCGCTACCAATACCTGGAAGCGGCCCACCTTGGTACGGAGACGTGGTCAGACTGGGCTTACGTGGGTAGCAGCAGTCGGCGATTTAACGCGAAACCGGTCTTTGACAGGAACATCCCGCTGACGGGTCTCCCCCTGCGGGTCGAGGTGTTCTTCATCGCGCTGCGTGATGTCAGCAGCACTGAGCGCATCGAGGTCGGTGAACTGGATCCGCCGTTCGAACTTCAGGACCACAGCTACAGCCAGGACCTTTCCGGCGCGTTTGTAACAGGCTTCCTGGTTCGTCCTTACGTGTATGCGTCCTGTGACTACACGCGGAGTCCACCCAGTACGCTGGCGCTGGCGAGCACCAGTGTGGTCAATCTGCGGGCGGAAGGCGACGTTGGGCCGGCGGTGGATTTCTCATTCGCATGGCGATGCGAGGGAGGGGATGACCGTGGAGGTGGCGCTGATTTCCAGTTCACCTCAAGCAAGGCGCTGGGCACGTCAAACGGCCTGCTGCGTGTAGACGGGGATGCCAGTGGTGTCGATATGCTGGTCACAATGAAAGACAGGTATGGGAACCAGATGCCGGTTCCACTGGGTACACACTGGTGGGCCTCGCATCACTACGGCCGGGGAACTCCCTTGCCGGACATAGGCAGCCAGGAGATGCAGGTTCGATTCCGCAGGAACAAGGACGTTCTCAAGCCAGGAAATGCAAGCAGCAGCATGACGGTGCATCTGTCGTTCTTCTAGCTGGAGGTAGGCCGATGCGCCCATTGAATGTCATCAGTTACGTTCTGCTTCTGTTGTTGTCATTTCCAGTGGCAGCGGACCTGAAGCTACATGGCACGCGGGTTGTACTGGATGGCGCTGTGCAGGCGGGTGCCATCCGGATCAGCAATACCGGTGATGCGCCGGTACTTGTGCAGAGCTGGGTTGGCGGCGGCGACGCTGACACGAAGCCGGAGCTGCTGCGTGTGCCGTTGACTGCAACGACGCCGATGTTTCGCTTGAATCCAGGTGAGCGTCGCAACATCAACGTGCGCGTGGTTGAACCTGGGCAGCTGCCGTTGAACCGTGAATCTCTGTTCTGGCTGAATATTCTTGATGTTCCTGCTCGTACGTCGGATCAGAGCCGCACGACTGTCGAGCAGGCGGTGCATGTGCGACTGAAGGTCTTCCATCGGCCTGCAGGCCTGCCTGGCAAGCCCGAGGCGGCCGTTGACGCGCTGCAATGGCGTATCGGGCGCTCGGCGTCGGGCGCGCCTGTGCTTCGCGCGCTCAACCCGTGCCCGTACTATGTCAGTCTACGAACGGTAACGCTGAACGGGCGGGCACTTCCTGTGAGCGCGATTGACGCCGCTATTCCCCCATTCGGTGAGTGGAGCCGAGAGCTGGACCAGGAGCCGTCTGCCTATTCCTCGCATCCATCGCTGCAGCTCGCCTGGATTGATGACGAAGGCCTGGTCCACGAATGGACTGGGCACGCTGAGAGCGGCACCCGGGAATGAGAGTGCTCGCCAGGGCGTGTCACTCGGCGTGTACGGCGTCGCCAGCAGCCGAGTGCTCGACGCCACGTGCGTCGATCCACACAAACGTCAATGGCACATGCTGCGGGCGACCGGGAAGGGTCTCGGCAACCTCGTGGGTCCAGCTACCCATCGGCGGAACCTGCGCGGAGCCGGGGTCGATGGCGACCGGCCGGCCATCCAGGATCAGCTGGGAGAGGCTGACGAAGTAGGCGCTGGCGTTGCTTGCTTTCAGGACGGCCCGCCCCTGCGCATCACGCTGTACGCTCCATTGCAGAGCCTCCGGCGCGATGTCAGGTGAGCCGGGCAGCCCGGAAGGGCGGTGGAAGACCTTCAAGCGCCAACGCATGGCGAACTCGAGCGGCTTCTGGTTACTGCCGGCCTGACGGGGAGGAACGTCCAGAATGTTCAACCAAAGCAGCGATTCACGGTCCTTGGGCAGACCCGAGGTGTCAGCGACCCGTATCTGGATGTCACGGTTGCTGCCGGGTTCAAGCCTGAAGATCGGTGGCGTCACCATCAGCGGCATACGCAGCTGCTCGATCGGGACCTCGCGCTCGCCGCTGTCAAGCCAGACCTGTACCAGCGAGGGCTGCTCGCCGATGTTGCGGACTCTGACGCTGGGTGCGCTTTCGGTTCCTTCCTGGTACACGATGCGGGTCGCGCCCACCCGCAGGTCTGCGCTTGCCTGCAACGGTGCAGCAAGCAGCGCCAGGACAGCCAACAACTTCAGGGCATGCATGGGGGGCTCACTCAGAAGGGCACGAGATTGATGGTCATGGTGCTGCGAGCAGTGCCGGGGCGCAAAGGTGCGGCATTGCGGATGAAACGAACCTGGAGATTCTGCCGGCCAGTGCTGGGTAATCCACCGGTGCCTGGGCTCAGCCGGTTGGCATACCACTGGCCGCTACCGAACACCACCGGTTTGTAGCTGCCATCCGGATACTGGATGGCCACCAGCATGTCCACGCCCTCGGCATCGCCGGTCGTAGAAAGGTGGCCCGGCGTCGCGCCAATGGCGGCATCGGACAGGAATTCGAAATCGGCCCGCCCGCTGTGGCCCTGGTTGCCTGCCTTGCATGTCCAGGCAAAGGAAAAGTCTGCCGCCGCGCCGACATCACCTTTGTTCTTGAGGCTGGACATGGCGGTCGCCGGCAGTTCAAGCGTTGCCGGCGGTCTGGCACTGAACTCGCAACTGGCTTCCTCGCGCGGCCGCTGCCGTACACCCTCCACCACCAGCTGGTTAAGCGAGAAACCATGGCTGAGATCGATGGCAAGCAGGGGCTCAATGTCTTCCAGCAGGATGGGCTCGCCGGAGAAGTCGCGAAGCGCGATGAACCGATAGTCCACCTGGACGGGAATGGAAGCCGTTGCATTTCCCTTGATGTATTCGGCGTGGGCGGTGAAGCGGTTGCTGGCCGTTCCAGGTTGAATCCACGCCGAGTACTCTGGCTGCCCGGAACCTGAGATCGCTCGGATGTAGCGATATTCCAGCTGTATTCCAATCCCGTCGTGATCGGTTCTGAACGTGAATCGACCATCATGCATGCCCGCCAGGCCGGTGGTGGTGCCAAGCGACAGATCCGCCGAAGATATCGGGTCGCAGTCGACGAAGTAGGCGATGTCTGCGCGGACCCAGCTGGTCACAACGTCACCGGCAGAATAGGCATCGTAAAAGCCGGTGGGCGCCGGCATCCACTTCTGCGGGCCCACCGCGCATGCGGCCTGAACGGCACTGCTGGCGGCCATCAGCATGAGGCACGCAAGAATACGGGGCATCAGCGCCTTCCGCATCCGGTTCCGGGCCAAGGACTGCGTCTTCACAAAATGCCGACCTCGGGAGAGGGGATCCTGCCGCGCAGGATACGGCAGGACCGAACTGTCGCCAATGGCCTGCTGGCGGTGCCGCTATTGGCAGAAAATCATCTCGGAGTTCGCGCCCGGGGATGGACTGGCGGCGCAGGTCAGTGAGGGCAGGGCGCTCGCAAGTCGCTGAAAGTACGAGTGCATTGTCGATATGCGACAATCCTGAGCGGCGAGAACATCACGCCCCGTGTGCCATGCCTGCTTTGCGGCTATCACAAGCGCGTGTACATGATGGGTTGCCGTCGAGTAAGGGCGGCCGGGTGTGGAAACCCGTCGAGAAGGTGGTGTTTACGCGTGCCAGCCGGCGTCGCCTTGCGCGGCGCCGGCTGGTAATCCGTCCCTGCTTTATGGCGGGCGGTACGTGAGGTGCGCGCAAGTGCATCTACCCGAGCTGCCACACTCTCGCGGGTTTCCACCACGTACCGTCCGCCGCCTTTGTTGAGGGCGGTGGTCCCGCATGCCTTGCACGGAGACCTGCCATGAACGCATCGGATGTTCCCCCTCTGCGCGCCAAACACGCCCCGGCCAATGCCGACGAGGGCGAGGAAGCGAGCGCAAAGCCGGACCCCAACAACCTGATCACGCTGCTGCACCAGATCGGCTGCGGCGCGGCCGCCGACGGCCAACCCTGGCCCGAGCGCGACGTGCCGCCGGGCCGCCGCCTCGCGTTGGCCGACAGCGATGGCGCGTTGGTCGGCCTGCGCATCGTCAACGAGATTCTGCTGGCCGCCGAGCGCGCCCGCCAGAATGGCGGCCCCGAACACTACGTGGGCGATAGAGTGATGGAAGGGTTGAAGCTGGCAACGCTGGCGCTGACCAACCACGCCATCTATCGCCTGCATCCGGAGTAGATCCATGGAAGCCCTCTGCGAATTGCCTGACGACCTGTAGAGCCGAGCCTGCGCTCGGCTCGGCAGGCGAAACGGAGCCGAGCGTGGCTCGGCTCTACAGGGGGTTCACGCCAGCTTAGAAATCCATGGTTGCCGACAGCAGTACCGTCCTCGGCGCTCCCAGCGCCAGGCTGGAAAGCAACGGCATGCCCCAGTACGCCTTGTTGGCCACGTTGTTCACCGCGGCGCGCAGCGCAAGTGGCCGCCCGGCCAGCGTCGTGCTGTAGCGCGCGCCCACGTCGAACAACGTACGCCCCGGCACCGACAGGCGGTTGTCGGCACTGATGTACTGCTTCGACATCGCCGTGGCATTGCCGGTCAAGGTCAGGGCCTGCAACATCGGCACATCCCATTCGACACCGAGCTTGGCTTGGCGCTGGGCCACGGCGGTGGCCATGCGCCCCTCATTCACACCACCGGCCGTACGGGTCAGCTTCGGCTGCACATAGGCCACGCCGCCCAGCAAACGCACGCCGTCCAGCGGTGCGCCGAAGAAACCCCATTCCACGCCCCGGTTACGTTGTTGGCCGCCAAACGAGAAGATATTCGTGACCGGGTCGGTGTGGCTGCTGGGCCGCTTGATCTCGTACACGCCGAAGGTGTGCGCGAAGCTGCCCAGGTCCAGCTTCAGGCCCAGCTCCTTCTGCCGGGTGCGGAACGGTGCGAACACATCGCCGGCGTTGGCGGCGGTCATCGGTGCGGTGGCGCCCTGGCTGAGGCCTTCAATGTAGTTGGTGTAGAGGGAGATCGTGTCGGTCGCCTTCACCAGCAGGGCCGCTGCCGGCGTGGTGGCGCTCTCGTCGTAGCGCGAGGTGCGCGCACCGGTAGCGACGTTGAAGGTCTCGCTGATCACCTGTTGGCGGCGCACGCCCAGCGTCAGCTGCACGCGGTCATCGGCGAAGGCGAGGGTGTCGGCGAAGCCGAGGCTGTCCAGCCGCAGCTCGGTATGCGAGATGTGCGGCGCCACGAACGGCGCCGCCGGGCCCCACACCGGGTTGTACAGATTGGTGGTCCAGTCCCAGCCCGGCACGCTGCGGCGGCCGTAATCGTTCTGGGTGTGCTGGTAGTGGATTACGTTTGCGGCCCACTGGTGGCCGACAGCGCCGGTGCGGAAGCTGCCGCGCAGGCCGGCATCTGCGGACTGCTTCCTGATATCGAAGGCGAGCTGGCCGATCACCGTGGTGAAGTCGCCGGCCGGATTGAGGATCTGCGCGCTGATCGAACCGTTGTAGCGGTAATCGGTCCTGCTGGTGCCGTAGGCCAGGTAGGCCGTCAGGGCATCGCTGATATCCAGTTCGCCGCGCAGCATCGCGCCCTTGTCCTGGCTGTCCACGTAGGCCCAGTCCGGATTGATCAGCGTATCGCCACGCGGCGGCCGCGGAATGGCGACGCCCGGCGCGAGGCCGACACCACGCGCGGGGCCATCAACACGGTCATCGGCGCTGTACAGATCGGCCGACAGCCGGGCACGTTCGCCGCGCCAGTCCAGTGCCAGCGAACCGAGCTGGACCTTCTTGCGCTGCTTGCCCACGGCGCCATCGCCATCACGGTAGGCGCCGTTGAAGCGGATGCCGAACTGCTTGTCGGTGCCCAAGCGGCGACCGATGTCCACATGGGTGCCGAACTGCGCATCGGAGGCGAAGTTGGCGCTGACCCGCAGCAGCGGCTGCTCGCCTGCACGCTTGGGCACCAGGTTGACGCTGCCACCGACCGAACCACCCGGTGGCATGCCGTTGAGCAGTGCGGAAGGGCCCTTCAGCACTTCGATGCGTTCGACCATTTCCGGCGAGGTGCGGTAGTACGGCGCCATGCCGATCAGGCCATTGAAGGTGGTGTCGCTGGTGCTGGAGGCGAAGCCGCGGATCGCGTAGTTCTCGCTCCACGCACCGGTGACGCCGTTGCTGAACACCGTGGGGTCGGTGGCGGCGATGACGTCGGTCAGGTCCTTGGCCTGGCGGTCGCGGATGAAAGATTCGGTGTAGCTGACCGTATTGAACGGCGTGTCCATGAAGTCCTTGTCGCCGAGCAGGCCGACGCGGCTGCCGGCGGCCACCTGGCCGCCCGCATAGTCCCCCGTCACGCGGCGCTGTTCCTGCACCTGTACCGAGGGCAGGGTGGATGGCGCGGTTTCGGCCAGCGCGGCACATGATGCCAGCAGGCCAAGCGCGAGCGCCGATGCGCGGTGGCGCCGGGCCAGGCCGTGCAGATGCGCGTGGCCGCATGACGCGGCGGCAGCGCCGTTCTGCGGGGAAGAGGAGCGGTACGTGGTCATGCCAGGGTCCTGTGAATCTTGGGCGCGAGCGCGCCTGGCGCGCTGCCATCGGCAAGCACGGGAAGAGCGCGCAGCGCAGGGTTGTCGGCTGGGTGGGGACCTGGCGGGAAGTGAGCCTGGGGCTCGGTTCGGGCTGCGCCGTGGTTGCGAACCGGACGCATTCCGAATTAGTTGAGTAAAATAAACTAAATAGACCAAAGCGGACAAGAGGGTCCCTTTGCTGGCACCCTCGGCAGGGTATGAGCACACACCGTAAGAGCCCGCACCCCGATCCAACGGCGCCGACCCGTGGCCGCCCGCCCACCATTACCCCGGAGCGCCTGGCCGACATCGGCATCCGCCTGGGTCTGCCCCACCTGACCATGGCCAACGTGGCCGCCGAACTGGCGGTAACCCAGGCCGCGCTGTACAAGCGCGTGGCGAACCTGGAGGCGTTGAAGCGCTTGGTGGCGGAGGCGGTGTTCCAGCGCTGGCAGATCCCGCGCGCGTCGGCAGATGCGCCGGGCGGCTTGCAGGGTTATCTGATGGTCTTCGTCGAATCGTTGTGCGAGGTGGTGAAGGCGCACCCCGGGCTGCCGCCGTACCTGCTGCGGCGCACGGTGGCGACCGCGCCGATGCTGGAAAAGATCGCCTCGCACCAGGCCCACGTGGCCGAGGTATTCGGCCTGCCGATGGACAAGGCGCGCTGGCTGCTGGCCACGATCGCGTTCTACTGCATCGCTGGCGCCGACACCATCTACGCGATTGCGGATGACGAAGAGGGCCAGGTGATCACCGAGTTCAAGCAGGGCATGCGGGCGCTGGTGATCGGGTCATTGCAGCTGCTGGACGCGGAGAGCGCGGACTGACCACCGTGATGCCATCCACGCACGGCGTGGATCTACAATGCGGCCATGCCTGCCACGCCGACCCTTGAAGATCTGCGCCGCTACGCGGTGGCGCGCACCCTGTTCAAGCCGACCACGCTGCTGACCGCGATACGACGGCTGGGCTTCGTGCAGGCCGATCCGATCCGCGCACCTGCGCGCGCGCAGGACCTGACCCTGCGGCACCGGGTGAAGGACTACCGCGCAGGGGATCTGGAGCGGCGCTATGCGCGCCTGCCGGTGGAAGAGGATTGCCTGGTGAACTACGGCTTCCTGCCGCGTGAGCATCTGGCGCTGATGCACCCACGGGTGTCCAAGCGCGAGTGGGACGCCGAGACCCATCGCCGCGCAGCCGACGTGCTGGCCTTCGTGCGCGAGCGTGGCAGCGTGCACCCGCGTGAGGTTGACCAGGCGTTTGCGCATGGCCGGGTGACCAACTACTGGGGCGGTACCAGCAGCGCCAGCACGCATCTGCTCGATGGCATGCACTACCGCGGCATGCTGCGCGTGGCGCGGCGTGACAACGGCACGCGCATCTACGCCGTTGCCGAGCATGCCGAGGCGGATGCCAGCGAGCAGGCGCAGGTCGAACGGGCCGCCGCCCTGATCGATCTGGTAGTACGCAAGTACGCGCCGCTGCCATCGGCGAGCCTGACCTACCTGGTGCGCTTGTTGGGCTATGGCGCACCGCACCTGGCGGGGCAGACCCGCAAGGCATTGGCACTGGCAAAGCAGCAGCTGGCCAGTTGCACGTTGGAGGGCACTACCTGGTACTGGCCAGCCGAAGAGAATCCGCGCTCGCGGCGGCATGCGCCAGACGAGCAGGTGCGCCTGCTGGCGCCATTCGACCCGGTGGTGTGGGACCGCCGCCGTTTCGAGCTGCTGTGGGGCTGGGTGTACAGGTTCGAGGCGTATACGCCTGCGCCGAAACGCCAGTACGGCTACTACGCACTGCCGGTGTTGTGGCATGACCAGGTAGTGGGCTGGGCCAACCTGAGCGTGCGCGATGGCGAACTGGCGTCAAGCCTGGGCTACGCCGGCAGGTCACTGGCCCGCGACAAGGTGTTTCGTGGCGCGCTGGACGACGAGTTGCAGCGCATGGCGGCGTTCCTGTAGCGCCAAGCGGCGCATGGGCACCTATCTGGTGCTCGCCGCGCTGGCGTGTTCGTCTGCTATCGGGCTCGGTTTCGGCTACTTCCCGGCGCGCAGTGCGGCGCAGCTGGACCCGATCCCGGCATTGACAGCGGAGTAGGGTCGCCCGCTGTGGCACCTGTAGAGCCGAGCCCACGCTCGGCTGCTCTCCGCTCAGGTCGCAATGCACCGTGCGCTGCGCGGAGCAAGCCGAGCACGGGCTCGGCTCTACAGGTGCTCAGCGCACCTTGCCTTTGATTGGCACGCTTCCCGGCAGCTGGGAATACCCGCCGTCACCCCAGTGCCGGGTGATGCGCTGGAAGAACAGAGAGTTGGGCACGCGCAGCAGGCAACCGCGGGCACCTTCGCCACGATCACTCAGCGTGGTGTAGATCAGGTTGATGTCCACCACCTGGCCGCACAGCCCGGGCTTGTCCACGCTTTCCAGCACCTCGATGGTGTCGTTGATGCGGAACGGGCGCGTGGCGACGATCAGGAACGAACAGAACAGGTTGGAGAGCACGCTCCATGCCGCGAAGAACGCCACCGCACCGACGGCCATGAAGCCAGTGAGCGCCGTCCACAGTACCGAGCGTGAAACGCCCAGCCGCTCCAGTATCAGCAGCCCGGCCGCCATGTACAGCAGCAGGGCGCCCCCTCGGCGCAGGCCCACATGCAGCTCGGGCGCCAGCCGGCCGCGTTGACGGGCCTGCACCAGCAGCCACGCCAGTGCGCGAACCATCACCCATGCAACGCCGAGGATGGCCAGCACCTCGGCGACCGGCACCACCACGGTCAGCCAGTCCTCGACCCAGGCAGGCAATCCGGTCATGGCGGCTACAGCGTGGCTGCGCCGCCGGAGATGGTCAGCAGTGCACCGGAGGTGTAGCTGGCGCTGTCCGAAGCCAGCATCACATACGCAGAGGCCAGTTCGGCTGGCTGCCCGGGGCGGCCGAACGGCGTCTGCGCGCCGAACTGTTCGACCTCTTCGGCGGCCATGCCTGCGGGAATGAACGGCGTCCAGATCGGGCCGGGCAGCACGGCATTGACGCGTATCTGGTGCTCGGCCAGCAGGCCGGCCAGCCCCAGCGTCAGGTTGGCGACGGCACCTTTGGTTGCAGAATAGGGAAGGATGTTCGGCGTCGGTCGCTTGGAATTGACCGAGGCCGTGTTGATGATCGCACCGCCACCGCGCAGGTGCGGGACGCACAGCCGGGTCAGATTGAACACGGCATGGACGTTTGTATCAAACGTCCGCTTCCAGTCATCCAGGGTGATGTCGTCGAAGTGCTCGTAGTAGCGCTGGTAGGCCGCGTTGTTCACCAGGATGTCGAGACCGTCCAGCTCGCTGGCCGCGCGGTCCACGAGCGAGCGCGCCTGTGCCGGGTCACTGATGTCACACGGTACCAGCACGGCTTTGCGCCCGGCTTGTTCGATCTGCTGCTGCACATGGCGGGCGTCGTCCTGCTCGCCATCGAGGAATGCGATGGCAACGTCGGCGCCTTCGCGCGCGAAAGCGATCGCCACCGCCGCGCCGATACCGCTGTCACCGCCGGTGATCAGTGCCTTCTTGCCCTGCAGCAGGCCATGCCCGCGATAACTGTCCTCGCCGTGATCCGGCCGGGGCTGCATCTGCGCGGTCTTGCCGGGGAAGGATTGCTGCTGCGCCGGGAAGGGCGGGCGTGGGTAGTCGGGCAGGGCCATCGTCACTCTCCGCAAGGAAACCGGCGCCAGTCTCGCTCCAAGCGGGTAAACGGCTGGAGGGCGCGGTGTCGTTGCAGCGTGGACGCCTGCGCGCGCGGCTTCACAATGGATGCGCGATGGTGGTCATGATGCTGTTGGCCGGTTGCCGTGAATCCAGCCGCGTGTGCTGCACGATGCTCGGCTGGTCGGATTCGACGAGGGTGGCGAAGCCGGTGCCGCGTGGCACCGGCGCCGGATCCTGCAGGTCGTTGAAGCGCAGGTGGCAGGTGCGTTGCGCCGGTACCGTGATCCGGTAGGGGCCCACCGGATCGCGGTCCTCGAAGTAGAGGGTCAGCGTGACGTGGGCGTCCTGGTCGCCGGCATTGAGCACGCAGCAGGTTTCGTGACTTTGCATCTCCGGTGCGGGGCCGGTGCTCCAGGCTGGAATGTAGCCCTCGGCGATAGCCCAGCGTCGATGCCCGATGCAGGACGTGTTCGTTTCCATGACGCCGTTTTAGCCCGGCCGGTGTTGCCATCGTGTCCAGTCCCCGCACGGAATCCGTGATGACCATCGGCTACCACGCATCGCATGAGCAGTTCCCGCCCGCCACCTTGCTGGGCCTGGCGCTGCGCGCCGAACAGGCGGGATTCGAGGCCCTGATGTGCTCCGACCATTTCCACCCATGGACGACCGCGCAGGGGCAGTCGGGCCACAGCTGGGTGTGGGCCGGCGCACTGGCGGTGCAGAGCGCATTGACCCTGGGCATGGTGACCTGCCCGATGCTGCGCCAGCACCCGGCATTGGTGGCACAGGCAGCGGCGACGCTGGAGCAGCTGGCGCCGGGCCGGATCTGGCTGGCGCTGGGCACCGGCGAGGCGCTGAACGAACGCGTCACCGGCCTGCCGTGGCCGGCCAAGCGGGAGCGCCAGAAGGCGCTGCGCGATGCCGCTGAGGTGATGCGACGGCTGTGGCGCGGCGAGCAGGTCGACCACGACGGCGGCTTCCAGGTGCGCCAGGCGCGGCTGTACAGCCGACCGGCGCTACCGCTGCCGCTGCTGGGTGCAGCGGTCACGGAGGACACCGCACGCTGGATGGGCGGCTGGGCCGATGGCCTGATCACCATCAGCCAGCCGCTGGCGCAGTTGCAGCGCGTGGTGGCGGCGTTCGAGCAGGGCGGGGGCAGGGGCAAGCCGATGTACCTGCAGGCCAAGCTCTCCTACGCGCGTGCCGAACAGGCGGCGCTGGAAGGCGCGATGGAGCAGTGGAGCGCCAATGTGCTGCCACCGGAACTGGCCGAAGGCCTGGACCAGCCCGAGCAGTTCGAAGCACGGGCGCGGTCGGTCAGTGCCGAGGTGCTGCGCCAGCACGTGCATGTCTCGGCGGACCTGGGCCAGCACCGGGCCTGGCTGCAGGAACTGCAGTCACTGGGCTTCGATCGCATCTACCTGCACAACGTGAACCGCGAGCAGGACCGCTTCATCGATGATTTCGCCGAACACGTGCTTCCCGCGCTGCGCACTCAGGCGCCCTCGGCGGCCAGCCATGTGTAGCCGTGGCCCTGCAGGTAACAGCGGCGATCCTGCAACCTAGCGCCATGGCCTACCAGCGTGTGCAGCGGACCATGCAGGGGTACATCCACCTCAACTGGCTCGTCGCCGAAGTTGATCAGCGCCAGCGCCTGGCGGGGTGCATCGCCGTACAGGAGCATCAGCAGCGCGGGAGACGGCGGGTCGAGCGTATGCGGGCCCTGCTGCAGTATGGGATGTGCATTGCGTTGCTGCAGCAGCTCGCGCACGCGCAGCAGCAGCGAGCCGGGTGCCGTGCGTTGCGCCTCGACATTCACCGTCCGGTAACCGTAGGGGCCGTCTGCCGGCGGCGCGCGCCAGGCATGCCGCGGCTGATCGGTGAACCCTGCACCTGGGCGGTCGTGCCAGTGCATTGGCATCCTCACCGCGTTGCGTTCGGGCAGCTCCAGGCAGTCGCCGAGGCCGATCTCCTCGCCATAGCGGATCACCGGCACCTGACCCAGTGACAGCAGTGCGGCCCAGGCCATGGCCTGCCATGCTGTGTCTCCCTCCAGCATGGGCGCAAGGCGGCGGCGGATGCCGCGGCCATAGATGCGCATGCCCGGTTCGGGCGCGAAACGCTCCATCACCGCTTCGCGTTCGTCCGGCTCCAGCTGCTCCAGGTCGAGCTCATCATTGTTGCGCAGCCAGGCGATGCGCGTGTGCGGCGGTGCCTGCGGTCCGTATTCGGCCATGACCCGGGCCACTTCGCTGGCGTCGCCGCGTGCCAGTGCCAGGAAGAAGTGATTGTTGAGATGGAAGTCGAGCAGGTGCGAAAGCCGCCGGCCCTGGCACAGGAAGTCACCGTAGCGGGATGCGCTGACATCCGCTTCGCCGATCAGCGGCAGGCCTGGCTGCTGTTCATCTGCCGTGGCGCGCATCGCCTCCAGCAGCCACAACCCGTCGTCGCGCGGGTCTGCGTGGCGGGCGCGCTCGACCATGTACGGGACCGCATCCACGCGGAAGCCGGCCACGCCGCGCTGCAGCCAGGAGGTCATCACCCGCAGCAGTTCGTCGCGCACCGGCGCATGGGCCAGCTCCAGGTCCGGTTCGTGCCGGTAGAACATGTGCCGGTTGAACGCGCCAGCCTCGGCATCCCACGTCCAGGCCGAGGCCTCGATCGGCGGGAACATCGGCTGCAGGGCGTCGTCGGGCACGTGGTCGCTCCAGAGGTACCAGTCGCGCCAGGCGGGGTCGCCCTGCTGCGCGGCGACGAACCAGGGATGCGCGCTGGCGGTGTGCTGCATCACCAGTTCCACGATGATGCCGATGCCGCGTGCGTCGGCGGCATCGACCAGCCGCTGGAACGCGGCCTCATCGCCGAGGCGTGGATCGATGCGGTAGTGATCGGTGACGTCGTAGCCACCGTCACGCCCGGCGTTGCGGTAGAACGGCAGCAGCCAGAGATGGCTGATGCCGAGCCACTGCAGGTAGCCCAGTTTTTCAGTGATGCCATCCAGCGTGCCCCAGCCACGGCCATTGCTGTCGCGGAACAGGTAGGGGTCGACCTGGTAGATCGCGCGCAGCGGAAGCGGCGCCATTGGCTTCTCCAGTACCGTTCACGGGTGACCAGCCTGCTGTGCGTCACGGCAGCGGTCCGTGAACCGGATGGCGCTGCATCATGACGCGGCATCCACGCCCCCTGCATGCCTGGGCGCGCACAGTGGACGCTCACCCGCTGCGCCGCGGAGACTTCCTGCATGGCCCGCCGCAAGACGCTTCGCATTGCCACGTTCAACGTCAACGGCATCGGCACGCGCCTGCCGCAGCTGTTGGACTGGCTGCACAGGGAATCGCCGGATGTGGTTGCCCTGCAGGAACTGAAGGCGACCGACGCCGCGTTTCCGGCTTCGGCATTGGAAGAGGCTGGTTACGGCGCGCTGTGGCAGGGCGAGGCGCGCTGGAACGGGGTGGCGCTGCTTGCACGGGGGACCACGCCGGTCGAGAGCCGCCGCCGATTGCCGGGCGAGCCCAAGGACACCCAGAGCCGCTACCTGGAGGCGGCGGCGCATGGCATTGTGGTGGGCGCTCTCTACCTGCCCAACGGCAACCCGCAGCCCGGGCCCAGGTTTGACTACAAGCTGCGCTGGATGGAGCGCCTCATCCGCCATGCGCGCAGCCTGGTCGAGCTGCCGCACCCGGCGCTGCTGCTGGGCGATTTCAACGTGATTCCCACCGACGCCGATGTCTACGACCCCAAGGCCTGGCGCCGCGATGCGCTGTTCCAGCCCGAGGTGCGCGAGGCCTTTGAACGACTGCTGGCGCAGGGCTGGACCGATGCGTTGCGGAAGGTGCACGGCGACGCCACGATCTACACCTTCTGGGACTACTTCCGCCAGCATGCCGAGCGCGACCGTGGGCTGCGCATCGATCATCTGCTGTTGAATCCCGTATTGGCGGAGCGACTGAAGGATGCCGGCGTCGATCGCTGGGTACGCCTGCAGGAAAAGGCCAGCGACCACGCGCCGGCCTGGGTGACGGTCAGGGCGTGATCAGCGTGCGGCCGGGTCTTCGCGTCGCTCGCGGCGTACCCGCGCGCGGGTGCGGTACAGGCGGCTGTCCGCTTTCTGGATGGTGTCGGCTACCGGCTCGCCGGGCGTGTTGATGGCCGCACCCATCGAGAACGCACAGGGCGAGAGCGCGGCGTGGCCGCGGTACCAGTGCTCCAGTTCGCTCAAGCGGCCATTCGCGGGCGCGACCAGCACCACCATGAATTCGTCGCCGCCCAGCCGAACCACCGTCTCGTCCTTGCCCAGCGGTGAGCGCAGGAAGGTAGCGAACTCGACCAGGACGGCGTCGCCACGCCGGTGGCCCTGGGTGTCGTTGATATGCTTGAAATGGTCCAGATCGAACATCACGCAGGCCCAGCGCTCATCAATCAGTTCATCCAGCCGGTGCAGGTATCGCCGGTTGTAGCACTGCGTGAGCGGATCCTTGAAGGACATGTCGCGCAGCTGCTGTTCCTGCGTCCGCAACGCGGTGACGTCCTGCGCATGTCCCAGCACATAGGGCGGACTGGCCTCGTTGTCGAGCACGTTGTGGTACGCCCAGTAATGGCGCGTCCCGTCGGCGGCGATCAGCTCGATCACGCCAGCGTCGGTGTGGTTCGCCTGGATCCGAGCGAGGTAGGCCTTGAAGCCCTCGCGTTTCTCCGGCGGCATCAGGTCACACAGGCTGCGACCGATCATCTGGCTTTCCTCGAAGCCCAGCGACTGCACCGCCGCCGGATTCACCGAGGTCAATGTGCCGTCCAGCGTGTGGGTGCAGATCAGGCCCAGGCTGTAGTGGAACAGCCGCCGGTAGCGGGTTTCGCTCGCTTCCAGCGCGTCGAGCGCGGCTCGCTCGTCGGTGATGTCCTGGATCGCCCCGACCAGGCGTGGATGGCCGTCGACCTGTTGCCGGCTGCCGACTACACGGGTCCAGATCGCGCGGCCGTCGGCCGTGGTCATCGGCAGCTGCACTTCCCAGGATGTTCCCTCGTCGATGCAACGCTGCACCGCCGCCTGGATGATGTTGCGGCTGTCCTCGCGATAGAACGAGAGCGCGGTCTCCAGCGTGGGTTCGAAGTTGCTGCGTACCCCGTGCAGCTGCTTGGTTTCCCGGGTCCAGCGCACTTCGTTGGTGACCAGGTCCATCTCCCAGCCGCCCACCCGGGCGGCGCGGTTGGTGCGCTCCAGGAAGTCCTCGCTGCGCTTCAGTTCGCGATGCAGCGCCCTGGCCTGGCCGACCTGCGCCATCAGCGTGCTGCGCTGTTCCAGTACCTGGGTGGTGACCCGCGCCAGATGCACCATCAGTTCACGCTGGGACGGCGACAGCACGCCGGGCATCGGGTCGAGCAGGCATAGCGTGCCGATGCGTGCACCGTGGGCCGATCCCAGCGGAATGCCGGCGTAATGGCGGATGCGTGGCCCGCCGGTCACCAATGGGTTGGTGGAAAAGTGTGGGTCCTGGCGCGCATCGGCAATCTCGAACAGCTGGTCCTGGCGTATGGCGTGGGTGCAGAAGGAAATTTCGCGGGCGGTCTCGCTGACGCCCTCAAGGCCGATGTTGGCCTTGAACCATTGGCGGTCTTCGGCCACCACGGTGATCAGGCCCATGCTCAGGCCGGTCGCGGCGCGGGCGGCGGCGACGATGGCATCGAACACCGGCTCCGGGGGGGTATCCAACAGGTGCAGTCGTTCGATTTCGAGCAGTCGTTCGGCTTCGTCCATGGCGCTTTTCAGGGCAGGGTGGCGAGGGCGGTTGCGGCGGCTGGCTGAGATCACGGTAATGCGCACGGCGTTATGTATCGCCATGGCAGGGTGATGCCGACGTGAGCCGGGCGCGCCGGCTCAGTGTTGCTGGAGCGAGGCCTGCAGGGCGGTGGCCAGTGCGGCATCACCGGACACCAGGTCCTGCCAGCGCAGTGTGATGCCCTTGCGCCGCCCCTTTTCAACCAGCTTGAGGCCTTGAGGGTCCAGCGTAAGGGTGTAGGGCTGGCCGTCGATGTCCAGTTCGCGTCGCAGCGGTTTGTCGAGCGGGGTCATCATCGTTTCCTCGCGGGGGCGGGCGTACGACGTGGCTGGATCGATACGTGACGGTGATCACGGACGTGCCAACGCCAAGGGAAATCGACAGCGCGGGTGATGCCGATGCGGGGGCCGACCACCGGATTTTCCGGGGGCGGCATGCCATCGCTGGCAATGACGACGCCGTGGCTGCCTGTCACCAGATCGGCGCCGTCGAAGCTGCGGTCCAGCCCGAAGGCCTGCGAGAGCTTGCCGGGGCCACTGGCCAGATCGTGGTCGCGGCGCGCGGCGGGGCGCAGTTCGCGCATGCGCTCCAGGCCCGCCAGCGGCTCGACGGCCCGCAGCAGCACCGCCACGCCTTCACCGACCTCTCCGCAGACCACGTTGCTGCCCCAGTGCATGCCGTACGTGAAGTAGACATACAGGTGGCCGGCCTCACCGAACATGCTGGCGGTGCGCGGCGTTGGCCCGCGATAGGAGTGCGCGGCGGGATCGTCGCTGCCGGCATAGGCTTCAACCTCGACGATGCGGCCAGCGCGACCATCGTCGCGCACCAGCAGCTTGTTGAGCAGCTCCGGCGCAACGTCGGTCGACGGACGCCGGTAGAAGCTGCGCGGCAGGATCTGCAGGGAGGCGGGCAACCAGTCCGGCACGGTGGTGGCAGGCTCGGGTGAAAGATCGTGGCACTGTGGCATCGATCAGGTGAAACGGGCGCAGACGCCGCGTCATTCCGGCGCAGGCGGTGCGGCCAGTGCAGCGCGCCGGGCGGCATACACCTCCGGTGTCTGCGGCTTGATGAACAGTGCCACCAGTTCCGGATACTCGCGCTTCACCGCTGTTTCGATGCGGGTGATGCAGGCTTCGATCTGCGGGGTCTGCCGGTCATCCTCGAACTCGGCGCTGAGCATGGCCACGACCTGTTCCGGGCCCATCTGCATGGTGGTCACGCCGTTCGCGCGACGCAGGTCCGGATCGGTTTCGGCCACCGCCATGATCCGCTCGGCCACCGCAGGATGGGCCGGCTCCCCCACCAGAAGGCCTTTGGTTTCGCGGGCGAGGAGGAAGGCGGTTGCGGCAAGCACGCCGGCGATGCAGAGCGACGCCACGCCGTCCAGCACCGGCATGTCCAGCAGCTGGGCGGCCACCAGGCCGATCAACGCGAAGCCCAGGCCCATCAATGCAGCGCTGTCTTCCAGCAGTACGGTGAAGGTGGAAGGATCCTTGCTGCGGCGGAAGGCTTCGAAGTAGCCAAGCTTGCCCTTGGTGCGCCGGAACTCGCGCAGCGCCACCCACCATGAAGCCCCTTCGAACAGGATGGAGATGCCCAGCACGCTGTAGCTCAACGCGTGGTTGGTGGCCGGCTCCGGCTGGCGGATGTGCTGGATGCCCTCGTAAGCCGAAACGCCGGCGCCAGCGGCGAACACCAGCAGGGCGACGATGAAGCTCCAGAAGTACAGCTCGCGGCCATAGCCGAACGGATGCACCGGGTCCGGCGCCTTGCCGGCGCGGCGCAGGCCGTACAGCAGCAATATCTCGTTCAGCGTGTCGACCAGCGAATGCACGCCCTCGCTGAGCATGGCCGAGCTGCCTGAGATGCCGGCAGCGATGAACTTTGCGATGGCGATGGCGAGGTTGCCCGCCAGAGCAGCGTAGATGACGAGGCGGGAGCCAGTGGGAGCGGACATTTCGGTGAGCGGGCGGGGCGGACGCCTGATCTTCGCGGTCGCCGCGTGCCCGCTGCGTGCACGCTACGCTCAACGCCCCTTGGGGTTGAGGTACAGGCGCGCCCCATCCGATTCACGGTACCCGGTCCAGCGCCCGCCGCCGGACGCGCGGAAACGCCCGAAAACCGTATTGCTGGTATCGGTCAGCAGCAGCTGGTTGCCGGACAGTACCCAGCGGTTGGCCGGGAAGAAGCCGTCCGGGCAGCCGGCGGGCACGTAGGCGCTGTAGCCACCGAACCACTCGCTGTCCTTCAGCTCGATGGTGCAGGTGCTGCCGTTTTCCTGGCCCAGCGTCCAGCTGCCGAACAGATCGCTGTCGCGCATATCGCGGTCGCCACGGTGGCGGTCATGGCTCCAGTCATCGTTGTCGTCGTGGAAACCGAAGCCCACGCCGACCTCCTTGCTTTCGGTGCGCGACTCAGACTGGGTGCTGCCGCTGGTGGTGGTCTGGGTGGTCATCGAACCGCTGTTCTGGACCTGGGTACTGCTCGATTGCGTGGCCTGCTCGGTGCGGGTGGTCTGTTCGCCGAATCCGAACGAGGCGTCCTGGGCCAGGACGGGCAGGGTAACGCAGCACAGCGCAGACAGGCAGGTGCGGGCAAGAGCGGCGGCCATCGCAGGATCCTCGGCAGGCGGGAGTGGCCGAGTATCCCGCCGCACGGGTGGGAGGGCGCGTGATGACGCAGGGCGGCCGGCCAGTACGGGACGGCGCCGGCCAGAAGGCAGCGCTCTCCCCGCAAGCCAGGCGTGGCCTGGCGCTACGGCTCGGGTTTCACGCGGACCACGCGCCGTCGATATTCGTACACGTTGTCGCCTTCGATGCGCGTGGCTTCGGTGCCCCGCACCTGGCCCACCTTCTGGTTGGAACCGGTGACCGGTTTCGCCTTGACCTCGGTCTCGTGCTCGAAGGAGTGCGATTTGTCGGTGTTGCGGTAGTAGCGGTACAGCGCCCAGTACAGCGCGGTTGCGCCGGCCGGGCCTGCCGCCAACAGCCAGAGGCCACTGTCGTCGCTCATGAGGTTGCCATCAGGATTGCAATTGCGAGGGTTTCGATGACGGTGCCGGCGGCCAGTGCCGCCAGCAGCATCTTCCATTGCTGCACCGGCACGCTGCCCATGGTTTCACCGGTGCGGCCGTTCACCGCGATGTAGTGCAGCATGCCGCCGTTGCGGCCCGGCTGGTGGTAGGAGTACAGCCAGACCGGCAGGTACATCGATACCCAGCGGGTGCCGTGGACTTCCAGTTGTTCCTGCTCCCAGCGCACGCCACGGTTGTAGCCGCGGACCGACGCCTCCACCTGCGCGCGCGCGATGGACAGCAGCTGGTCCTCCAGCCGCGGGCGCAGCTTTTCCACGTCCACGTTGCGCTTTTCCGAGGTGAAGCCGGCCAGGTAGGAGGCGTTCCACTTGACCGCGTTCTTGGTGTCGAACGGCAGGATAGTGTTGATGATGTTGTTGGTATTGGCGCTGACATCCAGGTTGCCGCGCTCGGCCGAGGATTCCATCTGCAGGTCGTCGACGGTGAAGTCGATCTGGCGCTCGATCTGGTAGACATCGGCGTCATAGACGGTGCGCTTGTTCTTGTCGTTGCCCACCTCGTACTGGCGGGTCTGGATCTCGCCCTTGCCGGCCACCGCTGCGCTGACATTGCTGTCGACAATCATGTAGGGCAGGTACACGCCCACCACGTTTTCCGGAGTGAACTGCTGCTTGAAGGCCTTCAGCGCGAACAGCCGGCGCTTGTCCACGAACTGGCGGATGCGCGCCACCGCATCGTCCTTGCTGATATGGAAGGGCAGTACGGCGTCGGGCACGGCGCCGTTGGCGATCTGCTCGTTGACGCCGAACACATGCCGGCACCAGTGGCAGCGTGCGGTCATGGTGCTTTCGGTGTTGACCGTCACTTCCGCGCCGCAGCCGGTGCACTTGAAGGTCATCAGCGCCGAGGTATCGGCATCGATGTCGCGCGCGCCGGAGGCGATGACGGTGCCGCGCAGCTGGTCGATGTTCTCGCCCAGCCCGAATGCTTCTTCCACCCGCTCGCCATGCCATTGGTGACGGCAGTACAGGCAGATGAGGATGTCGGTGCCGGCCTTGGGCCGGATATCGGTGGCGCCGCACCTGGGGCAGCGGTTGATACCGTCCTTCAGTTCGCTGGCCGAGGTGTCGATGGCCATCGGGTCGGGCGCTTCCACTTCATCGCGGATCGCCTGGGGCAGTTTCGAGGTGTCCAGTGGGAAGCTGCCGGGCAGGGGCGGGACATCCTGCGGCGAACCCGGGCCATCGAGCGACGCCGCCGGCAGGGGCGGCGGCGTCACAGGCGCGGATCCAGGCAGCGGCGGTGGGCCGTTTCGGGGATCGGACATGGTCGTCGTGCGTCCTGCCCGTTACAGGCCCAGTGCCTTGGCCTTCAGCGCGTCATAGTCGCTCTGGGTGATCAGGCCCAGATCCAGCATCTCCTTGGCCTTCTTCAGCTTGGCCACGGGGTCATCGGCGGCCGGCGTGACCGGCTGCTGCATGCCGCCCACGCCGAACATGCCTGAGGCCATGCCGACGCCGACCAGGCCGGCCGCGCCACCGTTCTCACCGGCGGACTGGATGCCCTGGGCCACGCTGGCCTGCAGGTTGGAATTGCCACGCGAACCGGACAGGGCATCGGCGCGCTGCACCGTCTTCAGCAGCTCGCGCGTGTTGGCGTCGTATTCGATGGAGACGATCGCGGTCTTGACGATGGCCAGGCCGCGGTCGGACTTCCACTGGTAGCCCTGTTCGACCGCTGCCGACAGGCTCTGCGCGAAGCCCAGCGAGTCCTGTTGCAGCTTGGTGATGCGGTTGCCCTTGCCCGGATCGTTGGTATACAGGCTGAAGGCCGGGGCCAGCGAGCCGACCACTTCATTGAACAGCTGGCTGGCGGCGGCGTTGTCCAGATCGGTGAAGTCGAACACCTGGTCCGGCCGCAGGTAGCTGGCCGGCACGAAGTTCTTCACGAACAGGATCGGGTCGACGATCTTCAGCGTGTACGAACCACGCGTGACTGCACCGACCTGGGTATTGAGGAAACCGTCGTCCCAATAGATCTCCGACTGGGTACCGAAGCGGTTGTCCGGCAGTTCCTTCAGCGACACGAAATAGGCGGCCTGCTGCGAGCCGGGCTGGCCACCGAACTTGAAGCGCTCCCAGCTCTGCTTGATGAAGGTGCTGACCAGGCCGTCACCGGCGAAGATCGACTGCGAATTCAGATCGTCCGAACGCCACTCGTAGCCGCCGGGTTCGGCAACGAATGCGGTAATGGCGCCGTCCTGGAACAGCAGCAGGCCATAGCCCTCCGGTACGATGATCTTCGAGCCGTTGCTGATGATGTTGGACGAGCCACGGGTATTGGCGCCGCGGCCGGCATTGGTGCCCTGTGGTACCGCTGCGAACAGCGCCGCAGTGGATGGCAACCCCGTCGGCACGGTGTAGAAGTCCTTCCACTGGTCGGCCAGCACGCCGCCGACCGCACCCTTCACTGCCTGTACCAGACCCATGACCGCTCCCTGAGATTCGCGGGCAGGCACCATGCCTGCCGAACTGCACCGAATATAGCAGCGGGCGCCGACCGCTGTGGTGCCGGAAGATGAACCCGGGCCTGCGCGGGTCAGCGGTGTTCGGCGCAGGCCTGGCCGGGCGCTGTCGCTACAACATGTACGGGATCTTGAATGCCAGGGTGAAGTCGGGCGCATCCGGGGTAAGGCCGATGCCCAGCAGGGTCACCAAGGTGGTGTGCTGGTTCAGCGCATAGGTCACGCCCAGGTTCAGTGACGCGGCGTTGGCGTCGCTGCCGATCACTTTCACCCACTGGCCGCCCTCGAAGCGGGTGGAGGCGCGGGCGCTGATGCGGTCGCTGAAGGACAGGCTGAGGCTGGTGCGCTCGTTGAAGGCGAACGCCACGCCCGCGCCGAAGTACACCGAACCGCCCAGCTTCACTTCTCCAGGATTGACGGTGTCGGGGTTGCTGTCGATATCGTTGAAACTGCGCGCGAACGAGTGCACGTAGCCCACATTGGCGAACAGGATGGCCGGATCGGCGGTTTTCACCATCGACAGGCCCAGGTTGGCCTGCCAGACGCCGTTGCCGGTGGGTTGCTCGCGCGGCACCGCGAACCGGATGTAGTCATCGTCGTCGCGTTCAATCACTTTCCAGTCCAGGCCATACGGTGCGCGCCCGGTAGGCGCGGTTACCCCGGCGGTGAGCACGGTTTCCGGGCGCCAGCCACGTTCGCCGAACAACCGGTAGTTGGCACTCAGGCCGATATCACCCAGGCCGTTGCCGTTGGTCTCTTCCTGCGCGATCGCCGCCGCCGCGCCGCCGGCACCGCCTTTCTGGTAGACGGTACGCCGCGCCAGGTATGGCACATCCAGGTTCAGCGTCAGGTTCGGGCTGACACCCCAGCGCGCGGCCAGGTTGTAGGTGAGCGAATCGGATTCCACGTTCTCGATGGCGATGTTGCCCAGGAAGATCGCATCCAGCGCCAGGAAGCCGTTGAGGGTGAGCTGCTTGCGGTCGTAGCGTGCGTAGGTGAGGCTGTTCTCGAGGGTGAAACGACGCGAGAACAGCGCCGACTGCTGTTGCTTCACATCATCCACGCTGCGCCGTGACTCCTGTTTCGCCTGCTGCGCCTCGGCGGCGGTGCTGGCATAGCCCTCACTGCTGGGAGGAACGGCTGCCGCCGCGGCCTGTGCCAAGGGCGCCGCAGGCGCGACGGCGTCCGGGCCGGCCCGGCCTGCCAGGCGCGCCTGCATCGCCTGTACCTGCATGTCCAGCTCGCGCAGCCGCCGGACCTCCTGGGCGTAATTGCTCTTCAGCTGCTCCAGCTGGTTGGCCAGTGCCTGCACGTCGGCGCCATCGTCGGCCGCTGGCGGCGCGGCAAGCGCGGTGCCTGCCAGCGCCGCCAGCGCCAGCGGGGTGATCCTCAGTAGGGTGTGCATGTTCGTGCCCTGCGTTGTGACTCGCTTCCCCCAATGCCGGGCCGCTGCTACTGGCCCGGCCCCATGCCGCGGTTCAGTGCAATCGCCTGGGCCACGTTCTGGCTCAACGGCAGGTTGCCGCCCGCGGTATCGCGTACCAGCTCCAGCCGCAGCTGGTTGCTGGCGCTCTGGCCATCGCCCACCAGGGCAATGCCCTGGCCGACACTGCCGTTGCGTATCCACTGCTGGACCAGGCCCTGTCCGTCCACCTGCAACAGCAGGCGCGCCTGGTTGCCGTCCAGTGCGGCGGTGGCGTGGAGGCCCGCCTGCTGCGCGCTGGCCGAACGTGCGCCGTCGGTGAAGCCGGCGGGCATGGCGCCATCGCGCACGGTCAGCATGGTCGCGTTGCGCGCCACGTTGCCATCGCCGGCCACCTGCACGCTCTGCACCAGCCCGCTGGCATTGCCCAGCCCGCTGCTGTCGATGCTGCGGCCGGAGGTGTCCGGCAGCGGTGCATCGGCCGCGGTGACCTGCACGCTGGGCTGGAAGCTCAGCCGGGGGGCGCCGCCGCCGCGGAAATCCATGCCCAGCGTCAGTGCGCCCTGCAGTGCGGCGCCATTGCCGGCCTGCCACTGCGACACCATGGTGACCCCGAACCAGGCCACCGTGTTGCCACCCACGGTGTAGCGTCCCCGCATCAGGTTCAGTTCCGGGTCCGGAATCTCGGTCAGGCCACGGCCGGGGGCGGCCTCCGCTGCCTGGAGCGGCAGGGCAGGCGTCGCCAGCAGCAGGGCCATCCAGCAACATTGACGAAACATGTGCAGGCCTCCTTCAGAACAGGTCGGCGTGGCTGAAGCCGAAGTCGACCAGTTCCGCATCGGTGATCGGCCCCTGCCGCGCGTAGAGCGCGCGTGCGCTGGGCCGTTCGCTGGGTTGCAGCAGGACGGTCGTGCGGTCGAAATCACTGCCGATCACCACGAACACAGCGCGTGATGGCCAGGCAGCCAGAAAGTCGGGAAGGGCCAGGCTGCGGTTGCCGAGAATCGGGTCGGCCACTTCCACGTAGCCGTCGCGCACCTGCTTGAGCACCACGAAGTGGCGGAAGCCGCGCACATCCATCAGCACCAGGCCGGGAACACGCAGCGTGCGCAGGCGTGCCTCGTCGATGCGATAGCCGCGGCCGCGCATGCCCAGCGACTCCACGTAGCGCTTGATGTCCAGCAGGGAGAACCCGCGCTCGGCCACCAGCGCAGGATCGGATACCCCCATCATCCCCTCGATCACCGTCGCCTCGTCGGTCTGCAGGTGGTAGGCATGGCGCAGGATGGTCGCCAGCGCCGCTGCGCCGCAGCTGTAGTCGGTGTGCTGGCGCACCACGTTGCGGTAGCGCCGCTCCTGCATGCTCTCCACCTTCTGCTGCAGCAGCGCGCCGTTGGGCAGCACGCCACTGAAGCGCACATCGCCTGCCCACGCCGGGCCCGTGCCCAGCAGCAACAGCGCCATCAGCAGCAACCACGCGCGACACCGGATCATGTCGTTCTCCGTCAGCAGGGGGGAGCCCCTGTCCCAAGGGGGAGGAGGAACAGGGGCTCCCGGGGACCCGGCCATTGGCGGACGGCCGGGGTGTTGCGCTTACTCGCCGTTGCCACCACCGCCGCCCGTACTGGGCTGGGCCACCGCCAGGGCGAGGCTGTTGGCCTGCAGGTTGCCGGTGCCGGCGGCCACGTTCACGCCGATGTTGCCGGAGGCGCCGGAGAACGCACTGCCGGACAGCGCCGAGGTGTTGGTCGCATTGACGTTCACCCAGCGCGTGGTGCTGACCGTGCCGCTGAGGCTGGCGTACAGGTCGGCCACTCCCAGTTCGACAAACTGGCTGGTGCCGCTTTCACGCGTATCGAAGCCCAGGCCGCCCACCCCCGGCCGGTTGGGGTTCATCGTGGCGTTCTGGATCTGGTTGTCCAGATCGATATGGCCGGTGCTGTTGCCACCCGGGTGCGGCAGGTCGCCACTCCACGTATCCAGGTAGTAGTTGGCCATCTGGTAGGCGTTGCCGGTGCCACGGTAGGTGCCGGCGCCGTAGGCCAGGGTCAGGCCACTGACGCCCCCGCGCATGCCGACCTGCACCGTATCGGTGTAGGACTGCACGAACCCGGCATTGCTGACCGTGTTGCCGGTGGAGACCTGGTTGGAACTGATGCTGGACTGGGCAACGGCAGTGGTGGCAACCGACGCGGCCAGTGCGTTCTTCTGCTCGTTGTTGTTGCCCGAGGCGATGTTCACCCCGATGTTGCCCGACGCGCCACCAAAGGCATTGCCGCCCAGCGCCGCGGCGTTGGTCACACCGGAGTTCATGGTGGCGTTGCCGAAGCCGGCCTGGTTGACGAACACTTCGGCGTCGGCCATGCCGAAGCTGAAGGACGCATCAGCCGCCGACAGCGAGGCCGCGTTGTCCTGCGCATTGTTGTCGCCGGAGACAACGTTGAAGCCCAGATTGCCCGAGGCACCGGCGCCGACGCTGTCACCGATCGACGCGCTGTTGGTGACCAGGCTGTTGCTGGTGGCGTTGTTGCTGATCGACTGCCGGTTGTCGATCACCGCAATTGCGGCCGAGTCCAGGTCGATGTCGCCACTGATGCTCGGATCACCGGAGAAATTGACGTCGGTACTCAGGCGCAGGTCCTTTTCCAGGTTCACGTCGACGCCGTGGTTGTTCTTTTCCTTGCGTTCGTCGGCCTGGATGTTGCTGTGCTTCTGTACGTTGACATTGACAGTGCGGTTGCGCACGTCGTTGTCGGTGTGGTTGTGGGTCTCGTTGCGGGTTTCGCTGACGGTATGGTTGTGGTTGATGTTCGCATTGGCGTTCTGGTTGTCCCAGCCATTGGCCGCAGCGGCGGTCGAGGCAGTGGCAATCGCCATGGCGAGCATGGTCTGTTTGACGGTCGCTTTCATGGTGCCCTCTCTCTCTCATCGGATGGTGCATCGCTTGGGTGGTTGTCACGGGCGGTCCTGCACGACCAGGCCCAGTACGTTGGCCGTATCGTTGCCGCTGCCCGCGACCTGATTGAGTTGCAGGACTCCGTCGAATCCCCGCAATGCGGTGCTGGCTACACCGGCGCTGCGGGTGCCCGTCGCAACGCCGCGACCGGCGTCGTCCCGCCCCCCTGCCAACGCGGAACCTTCGGCGGCCAGGGCCGTGTCGTCGGTTTCGCGTATGCCCTGTCGGGCCAGCGTCGCGCTGACGACGTTGAGCGTCGTGTTGGCGATGCCGCTGGCCTGGTTGATCGATGCGATGCCGCTGGCGCCGGCAAGTGCATCGCCGCCGATGTCGGCGCGTGCATGCAGCGGCGCCGGCAGCACGCGGTTGCCGCCCTGAAGCTGCTGCGCGCTGATGGCCACGTCGGCGCGCTCGCCGGTGGCGATGCCGCGCAGATTGCCCTGCAGGTTGAGATCACCGGCGGCCTGGTTCACTGCGATCGCGCCGCTGGCACCGGCCAGCGTCCGGCCCTCGATGCAGGTCACATCGAGGTAGGCCAGCATGCCGGTGTAGTCATCGGCGTGTGCCAGCGCGGGGGCCGCGGCCACCATCAGCAGCGGCCAGGCGCGGCCTTTCACTTGCCACCTGCCGGGGCAGGGCCCTGCAGCGGGAACTGGGCAAGCGCGCCGCGTACGGTATCGCCGATGCCCCGTGTGCTGTTGCCGACCGCGCCCAGTGGACCGCTCATGGCGCCGCCGAGGCTGCTGCCGAGCATGCCATCGCTGCTGCGGCCGAGCGTGCCGCCCAGGGCCTGCTGGGTCACGCGCTCGACCGTGGTGCCGTGTGGCGTTGCAGGCCCGGTGCTGCGGCCAGCACCCATGCCGGCGTAGTCCTCCTCGCTCAGCTCGTCCATGCCGCCGCCCGCGGCGCCGGTGCCCAGCGCGGTGGCGATTTCGCGCTGCGGCTTCGGGTCGGCGATCAGGGCCATTCCGGGTGGGGCCATCCGGTACGCCGGCCGCGCCGCCACATCACGCAGCAGGACGATCTCGCCCGGCTGCGCCTTCACCCCCTGGCGGGCACCCGAGGCGCCGACACTGGGGGCGACCGACAACGAGGCCAGCGCCAGTGTGGCTGCCAGGCTGCGAATGAGGGTAGTGCCGTCCATGCCGATCTCCCGCGGTGGGTGCGGCGGAGTCACGCATCAACCGTGCCAACTTCAGGAGGCCCGCCCGCCAACAGATGGCCAGGGGCTGCACGCCCGGGGTGGTGCCGGAGTGTTACAACGGCGTGGGAAAAGTGTTGGGATTGCGCAGCCCCATGTGCCGCAGGGCAAGGCGGCCAGGGGCCTGTCGCATTCCTGTTACAGGGGGCGCCGCCGACTGCAACGGTGCCGCTTCAGCCGGCGACGTCTTGACGCGGCGCTCATTGCACAGCCGTTTAGCGCAGCGCTAGGATCCGCCCAACAAAGGCCGCCGTGGTGGCCGTGAGAGGTCCCGGCGGGGGGCGGCACGCCGGTGATTGCCTGATGGTCCGCCGACGGTGTCCGGTTGCTGGGGGAAGCATGGCGGCGGTCCCGGAGGCTTCTACATCCCGTTGCGTACTCTGGTTTGGCGAACCGCTGCCGATCGAGCGCAGTGCGCTGGCGGCCGCAGGCTGGTACGTGCGCAGCATCCATCCTGATACGGGCATGGCCATCGGCCTGCGCGGGCGTGACCGCCTGCTCGCCGTGCTGGACCTCCGCCACCTCGATGCAACGGCGCTGCAGCTGCTGATGCCATGGATCGAGCAGCACCAGCATCTGCCATGGCTGGCGGTTCTGCCGCCCAGCGCCGGTGCGACGCCAGCAGCGTGGCTGCCGTTGCTGCAGCATTGCCTGGCACGCTTCACGTTGCCATTCGGGCTGCAGGATCTGGTCAGCGCCATGCGCCAGCAGTTCGATGCGGACCAAGTGCCGGCCGAGGCGCCGTGCAGCGGCCAGGGACCGCGCCCCTTGATCGGCGAGAGCCCGGCGATGCATGCGGTGCGCACGGTGCTGCACAAGTTCGCGCCGGTGGAGCTGCCGGTGCTGGTGACCGGTGAAACCGGCACCGGCAAGGAACTGGCCGCACACGCACTGCACGCACTGTCCGGGCGCGCGGGCAAGCCATTCATTGCGGTCAACTGCGGGGCGATTCCGGCCAATCTGGTGCAGTCGGAACTGTTCGGGCACGAGCGTGGCTCGTTCACCGGCGCCGACAAGCGCCAGATCGGTGTCTTCGAATCCGCCCAGGGCGGTACGGTGTTCCTCGACGAAGTGGGCGATCTTCCGGCAGAGGCGCAGACCAGCCTGCTGCGGGTCCTGCAGGAGGGCACCTTCGAGCGGGTCGGCAGCAGCCAGCCGTTGCGCGCCGATGTGCGGGTGCTGGCCGCGACCCACGTCGAACTGGAACACGCGGTGGCCCAGGGCCGCTTCCGCAGTGACCTCTACTACCGCCTCAATGTGCTGCGCTTGCTGATGCCGCCGCTGCGCGAGCGTGGCGCCGATGTACAGCTGCTGGCCGAGCACTTCCTGCGCTGCTTCCGCCTGCGCCATCCCGTGCGCGCGCGTGGCTTCTCGCCCGCGGCGATCCAGGCGATGCGCCGCTTCGACTGGCCAGGCAACGTCCGTGAGCTGCTGAACCGGGTGCAGCGCGCCGCGATCATGGCCGAGGGTGAGCTGATCAACGAGCGTGACCTGGAGCTGGGCGCACCGGTTCAAGCGCTGCCGGGTGCGATGCTGCACGATGCGCGCGGCCAGGCTGAGCGTGACGTGCTGCTGCAGACCCTGCGCCAGACCGGCTACAACGTGTCCGAGTGCGCCCGGCAGATGCAGATTTCGCGGGTGACGGTCTACCGGCTGTGCCGCAAGCACCGGCTGGAGCTGCCTGCGCAGCGTTGAGTGCGGATCAGGGTTCGCCCGAACGGTAGCGGACGCGGTACAGGTCCAGCCCTTCGCCGCCCGCGCGTCGCGCCGAGTAGGTCAAGGTGTTCGGTTGCGAGCGATCCAGCATCGCGCCGTAGCTGTCGCCGAAGGCCTCGTTCAAGGGGGCGGGCAACACATGCCCCACGCCGTAGCGGCGTCCTCGCTCGTAGGCAATGAACTGGCGCACCGGTGCGCTGCCGAAGTCCAGGGCGCGGGCAAACACCACCGTGCGGCCATCGTCGAGGAAGGTGGCATCGAACTCCTGTGCAGCGGTGTTGATGTCTCCCGGCAGCGGCTGCGCGGGCGCTGCGACGCTGTCCTGCATTCCGGCGCTGTAGAGATCATGCCCACCGGCGCCGCCTGGGCGATCGCTGGAGAACAACAGCGTGCGACCATCCGGCGACAGCATCGGTGCAAACTCGTCTGCTGCGCTGTTCACCGCGGGCCCCAGATTCTCGGGCTGCCCGAAGCGGCCGTCGCCCTCCACGCTGACCCGGTACAGATCGTCACCGCCCTGGCCGCCTGCGCGGTCCGAACAGAAGTACACCACGCGCCCGTCCGCAGAGAACGCGGGATCGAAATCGCGCCCGGATGTGTTGAACGGCACCGGCGTCGCGGGACGCCAGCGGTCTCCATCGCGTCGCGAGATCCAGATGTCATGGCCGCCTGGCCCGCCGGGCCGATTGCGGCTGAACCACAGCGCGGTGTTGCCGTCGGGGCTCAACGTCAGCCGCACCTCGTCGTAGCGCGTGGATGCGATGCCGGGAGCGAAGCGTTCGGCCGGGCCCAGGATCGCCAGCACCCGCGAGGGTGAGGGGGCGGACACAATCGATGCCAGCAGCACCGTACCCAGCAGCGCCTTCATGCCTTTCGCTCGAAATCGCTGACCCAGTTGGTTTCCCAACTGCGTCCGCCGTCGATGGAGGCAGCCTGTTCCCAGCGTGCCGAACGTGGGGTGATGCGTGACCAGACCACGCGTGTCTGCACCGCTTGACCGTCGTGCGGGTCATCACCGAAGAATCTTCCGACACCGCCCTCGAACGCGCCACGCAGCGGCGCGCCGATCCGGGTGGGCTCGCGGCCATCCAGCCACCAGCTCAGCCAGTGCCGCTCGCCCGCGTCCCACGCACGGATGCCCATCCCGCGCAGCGGTGCTGCAGGAAGGTGCATGAGGTTGTCGCCCACGTTGCCGTACCCGCCCAGTACCGGCCAGTTGTGCAGGGTTCCGTTGAAATGCTCCCAGGCATCGCTGCCCACCAGCCGGTCACGCAGGCGGCGATGGCGGACGTTCCAGTGGCCGACCAGGAAGTCGAAATCTGCCGGGGCTTCGGGCAACGCCGGAAGGGGAGCGGGTGCCGCAGCGGTACGGCGGAACCAGTTGCGCCAGTTGACTTCCCAATGCACGCCGCCATCGGCGGAAAACGCCTGATCCCACCACGGCTCCTTGCCGTGGATGTCGTGCCAGCGGAACCGCACGTCGATGGGGCGTCCGTCGAGGTGATCGGTGCCATGGAAACTGCCGCTGTTCGCGTTGAAACGTCCCCGCACGGGCGGCTCGATATGGCCGGGGTTGCGTCCATCGATCCACCAGATCGACCAGGTGGATGACACCGGATCAAAGGCGCGCACGCCGAGGCCGCGATAGGTGCCTGAGGGCAGTGCCATCACGTTGTCATCGATGGTCCCCCGTCCGCCCAGGGTCAGCCAGACCGCACTGCTGCCCGAGAAGGTTTCCCAGCGGGTATCGCCCACCAGTCGCTCCTTCAACCGCTGGTGGCGTACCTGCCAGCGGCCCTGCAGCCAACGCCAATCCTCGCCAGGGCAGGCCGGTGCGGGCCCGGAGGCCCGGGCACGGGTCGCCGCTGCGATGGCCAGGGAGACCAGGAACTGCCGTCGATCCATATGCGTGATCCCGTGCCGAGGAGGCCCCATGGTTGCGGTGGCAGGGGGGATTGACCACCCGGATTTCAGGGCTCAGGCTAAGTCACACTTATGGTCAACCCACGGCAGCTGCCATCGCTTGTCGCTATCCGCGCCTTCGAGGCAGCGGCGCGGCTGGGCAGTTTCGCCCGTGCCGCGGACGAGCTCGACACCAGCGCGGCGTCGGTGAGCTACCACGTACGGCGGCTGGAGGCGCAGACCGGCACGTGCCTGTTCCTGCGCCATGCGCAGCATGTGGAACTGACCGCAGCCGGTGCCAGCGCCGCGCAGGAGGCCAGCCGGGCCTTCGACACGCTTCGCGCCGGCTTCATGCGTGCGGCGGACATGGACGCCTCGCATCTGCGCCTCTCCACGCTGCCGACGTTCGGTACCAGCTGGTTGACGCCACGCCTGGGCGGCTTCCGCGCCCGCCATCGGCAGATCGCACTGGAACTGGACCTGTCGGCCGAGCCGCAGGACCTGGCTGCCGGGCGCTTCGACGCCGCCATCCGCAACGGGCATGGCCAGTGGCCCGGGCTCCAGGCCACGCCGCTGTTTCCCAGCATTTTCACCCCGTTGTGCGCGCCCTCGCTGTTGCCTGCGGCAGAGGGCCTGGGCCGTCGGGTGTTGGATGTTCCGCTGCTCGGCCGGCCGGACTGGTGGGCGCTGTGGTTTGCCGCGCACGGGCGTATCCCCGCGCCAGCGCCGGAGAGCGTGATCAGCCCCTTTGCCGCCGAGCATCTGGATATCGGCGCTGCGATCGCAGGGCAGGGCATCGCCCTGGGTTCGCCGATCCTGTTCCAGGCCGAGCTGGACAGCGGGCGCCTGGTCCAGGCGCATCCGGGTGTCGCCAGCGATGGTCGCAGCTTCTGGTTCGTGGCCCCGTCTGCGCGCAGCCGCAGCGGCAAGGTCACCGCATTCCGTGACTGGCTCGGCGAGCAGGCCGACCAGGCCCGGCGCGCGGCACGACAGCATCTGGCCCGCGCGGTGACGGTATGAGCCAGAGCCCCGAACTGCTGCGGCGCCTGCTGCGTGCCAAGGACCGCATGGACCATGCCAGCCACGAAGACTGGCCGGTCTCGCGCCTTGCCCAGGTCAGTGCGGTATCGACCGCGCATTTCGCGCGGGCTTTCAAACAGGCCTTCGGCCTGCCGCCGCATCGATACCTGCTCAGCCGCCGCATCGAGCGGGCGGTGGCGCTGCTGCGCGAGACCGATCTGCCGGTTACCGAGATCGCGGCGCAGACCGGCTGGGCCAGCCTCGGTACCTTCGGCCGGATCTTCCGTGACATCACCGGCGACAGCCCGGGCAATGTACGCCTGCGCGAGCGGTCCGGCCCTGCAGGCGCCGACCGCGTTCCCGAATGCCACGCGCGCGCCGCGCAGCGCCCGGACCTGAACATCGCAGTTCTGGAGAAGCGTCGCCGCCAGGCGGTTGCTAACGTGGGCTCCACCTGAGGGAGGTCCCATGACGAACACCGTAAACACGGTCGGCCTGTATGTACGCGACCAGGATGAAGCACTCGACTTCTACGTCGGCAAACTGGGCTTCGAAATCCACACCGACGTCCGCAACGGCAGTTACCGCTGGCTGACCGTGCGTAGTCCCGGCCAGGACGGTTTCCAGCTGGGCCTGTTCGTGCCCGGGCCGCCTGCCCACGACATCGCCACCGCGCAGGCCCTGCAGCAACTGGTGGCCAAGGGCGCGATGCCGCCACTGGTGCTGGCCGTGGAGGATTGCCGGGCGCGCCATGCGCAATGGCAGGCGCTGGGGGTGGAGTTCACCCAGGAGCCGATCGAGCGTTTCGGTGCGATCGACGCCGGATTCCGTGACCCTTCCGGCAACGGCTGGAAGATGATCGAAGCCCGATCCGGGACGAGGCGGCGGCAATGAGCGGCGGCAGCTGGGCGCGGCCGGTGCATCGCTGGACCTCGATCGTGTTCACCCTGGCGGTGATCGCCAATTTCATCGCCCGTGGCCTGGGGCAGGGGGAACCGGCGGCGTGGATCACCTATTCGCCATTGCCGCCGTTGTTCCTGCAGCTGTTCACCGGCCTGTACCTGTTCGCGCTGCACTACGCAGGCAGGCGCCGACGCGTCGCGCCCGGCGCTGCGGAGTGATGCAGGCTCAGGCCGCAGCGTCGGCCGCATAGGCCGCCAGCAGCGCCGGCAGATCTTCCATGCGCTGGAAGATCACCTGCGCACCGGCCGCACGCAGTGCCTCCGGAGTACTGTGGTGCGGGCCGCCTTCGCTGAAGCCGAACACGGTGGCGCCGGCCGCGACGCCGGCGGTTGCGCCGGTCACGGTGTCTTCAATGACCGCGCAACGCTTCGGATCCACGCCCAGCGCGGCCGCCGCCGCGAGGTAGACGTCGGGGTGCGGTTTGGTGTTCGGCTGGTCCTGGCCGCTGTACACGTGCCCGCCGAAGACATCGAGGATGCCGACCTTGCCCAGTTGCAGCCGCACTTTGTGCAGGTCGGCGCCGGAGGCACAGGCAACCCGCCCGTGGGTGGCTGCGGCAATCGCACGCACCGCCTCCGGCGCGCCCTGGATCGGCTGCAGGTCACGCTCCAGTGCGATGTTGCGCTGCTGGCGGAACGCCTCCAGCCATGCCTCGGTGAACGGCTTGCCGGTGCGTTCTTCGATCAGCCCAGCGAGGTGGGCCACGGACTGGCCGAGGAACACCTCGCCGGCCTGTGCCGGGGTCAACGGCCAGCCGCGCTCGGTCAGCATCTCCGAGAGCACGCGCGCCACCAGCGGCTCGGAATCGACCAGCACGCCGTCGCAGTCGAACAGCACGGCATCGAAGGGATAAGGGGACATCTGAAACTCCTGGAACAAGGCTGCCCTGCAATGATCCGCCATTGTCCCACAGCGGCCAGAGCCGGGCATCGCCCCGTGGCGCATGCCCGGAGGCAGCCCTAGCACGGCTCAGCCCAGGTCGCAGCCGGCCGGCTGCGGCCAGGTGGTGGCCGGCAGCATGTTCTTCAGCGAGGCCGGTGCATTGATGGCCACGTAGCTGGCACCCAGCAGCTCCTCCAGATCGGCGATGGTCACCAGGTAACTGTCCAGGCTGCCCAGGCTGGCTTCATTGGGGATGATCCAGCTGATCGCCTTGGCGGTGCCGGTGTTCGGGTCGCGCGTGATGATCGTCTTCCAGAAGAACTCGGGGGTCGGAATGCCGTGGCTGGCCAGGAAGTAATCGTTGGCGGCATCGCCGTAGACCACGCCCCCGTAGACGTCCACCGGGGCGATATCGCGGTAGCACTCGGCCACGTTCTCGGCCTTGACCCAGATGCCCTGGTTGAAGCTGGAGACCTGTGGGACGATGTTGGTCATGTAGTTGGCGCGGCGGATGTAGGTCGCGTTGTCATCCATGTGGTTGGAGGTCACCAGATGGCCGCGGTCGTAGCCGGCGCGGATGCTGGCGTAGGAGGCGGTGCTGGACTGGCCCAGGCAGCCGGCCGGCAGGTCCGGATCCGTGTAGAAGCTGGACGGCCTGGCCGCCGAGCCGGTGTCGGCGGTAAGCGTGTACTCGTAGCGCGTGGCGCTGTGGATGGCACAGTCGTAGGTGAGCACGAAGCCGCCCTTGTTGAGGGTGACGACCTGGGCCTGGGCAGTGCCGGCGAAGGCGCTGAGGACGAACGCGAAGACGAAGCCTGCAAGGCGCATTGCGGTTCTCCAGCAGAAGGTTCAGGGCGCAGCTGTCCACCCTGGCCTGGCCGTGGCGAGGTCAAGGGGGAGACACTGCGGATGCGGAATGCGGGTGCTGCCGATTGCGGTGGAGCGTGACCGCGGCGAAGGGGCGGGACAGGCCGCGCGGTGTCACAAGCGTCACAAGCTGGCGCATTGCGGTCAACGAGGAAACGCCCAAGCTGTGACAGTGCGCAAGCACTGGCGCCGTGTCAGATCAGCCGATGGGTGGGTGAAATGCGCGCGTGCTAAGGCCAGGCGATGCCTGCGCAGCCGGTCAGGGCAGCGCCTTCACGATGAAGTCGCCCGCGCGTGCACCCGCGACCACCGACCAGCCCGGCGCGAGCTGCAGCGACCAACCGTCGCCCTGCGGGAACGGCCCATCCGTTGCCGGGGCCTGCACGAACACGGCTTTCCAGTCACTCTGCATCAGCGCACCGTCGGTCACCTGCAGCGTGCCCCAGTCATCGGTCAGCCGCAGCGTCGGGTACACCGCACCGCTGCCCGGCAACGGCTGCACGGTGTTGGGGTCGAACTGGATGCGCATGCGGCGCAGATCCAGCCGCAGCACCGGCCCGGTCACGAAACGCGCGCGGTTGCGTTCGATCTGTGCCTGCCGATGCTGCGCGCGCAGCGTTTCGGCGCGGTGAAGCGCCGCGCCGTCGTAGCGGTTGGCAGCGGCTCGCACCGCCGGTTCGCCCACGGCAGGGTCGATGCGCGTCGCCTGAGCAAGCAGCGTGCCGAGATCGCGGGCGTGCGGGCCGAGCGCGCCGCGCCAGCGCGGTGAGGCCTCGTCCAGCAGCAGGCCATACGCCGGGCCGGTGGCATAGGCGAACGATCGGACGAAGCTGCGGTCGTCGACGTGTGCGCGAAGATCGTGCAGCGCGGCGTCGATACGTGCGGCCGGTGCCGGATTGCCGACCCGCACACCGGTGTACTCGGCCAGGCCTTCGTTCAACTCAAGCGCCGCTTCTTCCTGCGCCGCAGTGGGAAAACGCCGATGGCGCTCGGCCCGGAACGCGAGGGCGTCAGCCACCGCGATGCGTCGGATGCCGCTGTCGTTGGCCGATAGTGCCGCCGCCAGCGCCCGCCATTCCAGTTGCAGCAGATAGCGCCCATCGAGGGTGTCGAGATGATCATTGCCGCCCTCGGCCGGCCTGGCGATGGACAGTGCCGGTTGCAGCCGATGGAACATCTCGTGCGCCAGCAGCGTGCGGCGCCGCGCGTCATCCGGGGGCAGCGGCCACAGCAGCTGCGTCCAGCGTGTGCCGGACCAGTCGACGGCGGTATTGGCAACGATTGCATCGGCGGGCAGCTGGCCGACAAAGATCGGGCCACGCGCACTCAGGGCGCCCTGCGCATCCTGCTGCGATGCTGCCACTTGGCGGCTGGCGGCATCGACCAGCATCATCGGCCCACACAGCGACGCGCCCCACAGCTCACCGTCGTCACCGCGGCACAGCGCATCGGCTTCCTCGAAAACCGCATGGGCCGCTGCATCTGCAATCGGTGCTTCAACGGCCGTCGCATGCCCGATTACGCAGGGCATCAGGCACATCAGCGCGAAACGTCGCAACTCCATGGCATCCCTGCTCGGTACGTGGCGTGCACGCATGGTAGCGGTTGCGGCGGATCGTCGTTGGCGGGGCAATGGCGCGATCCATACCCGGGCGTACAGCGAGGCGCCGCGCCGTCGCAACGCAAAAACTGTGCGACACGTCAAATTTTAGGGTAGTGTCGGGGTCGCTGCCGGGGACGCAGCGAGGTGTGCAGCGTTGGGGACGACGCGCGGCACCAGCAATTGAAGCACCAGACACCACAGCGCCGGCGCTGCGCCGGCGTGCATCTCGGGCTTTCATTGAAGGGGTATTCGATGCGCAATGCATGGATCAAACGAAGCAAATGGGTCGCGTTGACACTGGTCGCCGGTGCCGCTCTGGCGGCCGCCACCGTCGGCGTGCGGAGTACCGCCACCCCGTCGAAAACCGGCAATCCCTCGGTCGACGCGCGCGCCGGCAACCCTGCCGGTCCGGCCGCCACCGGCCCCGGCAGCAGCCTGGGCGAACTGTCCAACCGCTACATCGTGGTCTACCGCGAGGAACCGCTGGCCACCTACAAGGGTGACATCCAGGGCCTGGCCGCGCCGGAACGCCTGCGGCCCTCGGCCAGTGCCGCACGCGCCGCGGCGGCCACCGGCAATACGCCCACCCCGCGCATCGCGGTGCAGGGCGCACGCTCGCGCGACTACGTGCGCTTCCTGGCCGGTCGCCAGGCGCAGCACGAAGCGCGCATCAACGCGGCGCTTGGCCGCAGCGTGCGTGTGGAGCGCCGGATGCAGCACGCGATCAACGCCTCGGTGCTGCAGATGAATCCGCAGGAAGCCGAGCAGGTGCGCCAGCTGCCTGAAGTGGAGCTGGTGGAGGAGTACAAGGAGTACGAGCAGGACACCGATGTCGGTCCGGGCCTGATCGGTGCCACCGCGCTGTGGAACGCCACTCCGACGCCGTATCGCGGCGAGGGCATCGTCGTCGGCGTCATCGACTCGGGCATCAATTTCGGCAGCCCGGCCTTCACCGCCCGCGCTGAAGATGGCTACGAGCACGTCAATCCGCTGGGGGCAGGCACCTATCTGGGCACCTGTGCCCCCGGCGGTGTCGATGAGGGGCGCTGCAACAGCAAACTGATCGGCGGCTACGATTTTGTCTGCACCGCACCGGGCAACCAGTGCGGCGTGGCCGATGTGCGTGAGGAACCTGGATTCGGCGATACCAACGGCCATGGCAGCCATACCGCGTCGACCGCGGCCGGCAACCCGCACACCGCATCCTACCGTGGCAACCAGATCCACATTTCCGGTGTCGCCCCGCGCGCCAACCTGATTGCCTACGACGCCTGCTACACCGAGGTGTCCAGCGGCCGTGGCCTGTGCCCCAACACCTCGACACTGGCGGCCGTGAACCAGGCGCTGGCCGACGGTGTGGTCGATGTCATCAATTACTCCATTGCCGGCGGCACCGCACCGTGGGGTGAAGCGGTGTCGCTGGCCTTCCTCAATGCGTCCGATGCAGGCATCTATGTGGCGACCTCGGCCGGCAACTCCGGCCCGGGCCCGAATACCCTGGGGCATCTGGAGCCGTGGACCGGCAGCACCGCCGCTGCCACCCATGGGCGCGGCGATATCGAGCTGTACGCTGCGGTGAGCGGGCCCGGCGTGGTGCCGCCGGCGCTGAGTGTCATCCTGCTGACCGAAGGCTCCGGTGGCGTGCCGTTCACCACGCCGATTGCCGCCAGCACGCCGCTGCGGGTCAGTGCCGGCATCGACACCACCAATGATGGCTGCGCCGCATTCCCGGCCAACTCCTTCCAGGGCGCGATTGCGGTGGTCCGGCGTGGCACATGCAACTTCAGCGAAAAGGTCAACAATGCGGCCGGTGCCGGGGCCATCGCGGTGCTGATCGCCAACAACCAGCCCACGCCGATCCTGCCCAACGTGGCTGGCGCCACCATCCCGGCCTTTGCCATCGACCAGGCCGACGCCAACGCGCTGCGCACGTTTGCCAACAGCGTCGGCAATGCCGCCACCGGTGGTATCGCGTATCCGGCCACGAAGGTGAGCAACACTCCGGACGTGCTGGGTGATTTCAGCTCGCGCGGCCCGGCCGGCATATTCGACCTGGTCAAGCCGGACGTGACCGCGCCCGGCGTGCGCGTGCTGGCGGTGGTGGCCGGTACCAGCGTGACCGGCTCGGAGAATGCGGTGGGCCTGATGGACGGCACCTCGATGGCATCACCGCATCATGCCGGTGCGGCCGCGCTGCTGCGCCAGGCCCGACCGGACTGGACCGTGCAGGAAGCGCGTTCGGCGCTGATGATGACGGCGCGCCAGGAGGTGCTGAAGGAGGACGGTGTCACCCCGGCCGATGCGTTCGCCATGGGCGCCGGTCGCATCCAGGTGGATCAGGCACTACGCGCCGGGCTGGTACTGAACGAGACCAAGGCCAACTTCCTGGCCGCCAACCCCGCCACCGGCGGTGATGTGGCTTCGCTCAACATTGCCAGCATGGGCAAGCGCAAATGCCCGGACAGCTGCAGCTTCACCCGCGTGTTCCGCAACGTGTTGCCGACCCGGCAGACCTGGACGGCGAAGGTCACCGGCCTGACCGCCGTGGTGTCGCCGTCGGTGTTCACTCTGGCGCCGGGCGAAAGCAAGGCGGTGCGGGTGATTGTCACTACGGGCGCGGTGCCCAACGATGGCAGCTGGCGCTTCGCACGCCTGACCTTGGCACCGCAGGGCGGTGACACCAGCCAGCCGTTGCTGCGCCTGCCGATCGCCGTTTCGGTGCCGCCGCCGCAGATCGCCGCCACGCCGCCGACCAGTTCGCTGACCCTGCCGGCCGGCGGCAGTGGCTCGGTCAACCTGCAGATCACCAACACCGGCGGGTCGCCGCTGGAATGGCAGATCGACAACTCCGGGGTCGGTACCCGCACGCTGGTTGCGCAGGCGCCGAACAACGCCAATGGGCGCCGTTCCACGCGTTTCACCGATGCCGCCACGGTCGGTGCGCGCGCGCAGCTGTCCGCCGACGATTTCACCCTCGGCGAGACCACCGGCATTACCCGCATCGTGGCCGATGGCTTCGTCAACGGCGGCTCGCTGGCCACGTCGACCAACCTCAACTGGTCGATTTTCCGTGACGTCGGCGGCAATCCGGAAGGCAATCCGGAATCGAGCCCGCAACTGGCGGTCTGGTCGCACACCGCTACCGTCGGCAGCGCGGGCGTGAGCACGTCTGCCACCCTGGCCAGCATCAACCTGGATATGGCCGCAGCCGGGCAGAACGTCAGCCTGCCTGCGGGCCGCTACTGGCTGGTGGTATCGGTGCGGGCACCGCTGGCCACCAGCTGGTTCTGGTTCAACGCCACCAGCGGCGACAGTGTGTACCGCGGCGCGATCATCAATCCCGATGGCAGCGGGGCCTGGTCGGCCATCGCCGGTGCGCCGGGCCTGGCCTACGGACTGGGCGGCAGCAACGCCTGCGGCGCCGGCTGGATCGGCACGCCCTCGCGCGCGCTTGGCCGCATCGTGGCCGGTGCCAGCCAGACCACGCAGGTGCAGATCAACGCCGGTGGACTGGCGCCGGGCAACTACTCCGGCTTCGTCTGCGTGGGCAGCAATGACCCGGCCACGCCGAAGACCGCCGTTCGTGTTGCGTTGACCGTCACACCGTAAGGCGCGCGCAGCATACGGGCCGGTCCTGCAGGGGCCGGCCCGTTCTCCAGTGTTTCCGGCCGTCGCCGGAAACCTTCCTTGATGGATCTCGGGGGTACCGTGAAGACGATGCACAAGCACATCCTTGCCGTGGCACTGGCCATGGCAACCGCGCCGGCGTGGGCCGGTGACACCTGCCAGCTGGACGATGGGTTCGGCGGCGTTTCCACCAGTGGTGCGACCGCCGGCGGCGCCGCATCCACGGCCTGTGGCAGTGGCGCCGCTGCCAGTGGCGATCTGTCCGCTGCCGTCGGTACCGGCGCCAGCGCCAGCGGCACCGGCAGCACCGCCATCGGTGCGGCCAGTAGTGCCTCGGGCGACCAGAGCGCTGCGGTTGGCGTGGGCGCCTCCGCGTCCGGCGCCAACAGCGCGGCGATCGGTGACAGCAGCACCGCCAGTGGCGATTTCAGCAGCGCCAGCGGCTCCGGCAGTTCCGCGACCGGTTCGTTCGCCACGGCGTCCGGTGCCGGCAGTACCGCCAGCGGCGAGAACAGCACCGCGCTGGGCAGCCTGTCCGAAGCCAGTGGCACCAACAGCAGCGCACTGGGCAACGGTGCCGTGGCCTCGGCCAACGACAGCGTGGCACTCGGCAACGGCTCGGTCGCCGATCGTGCCAACGCCGTGTCGATCGGCAGTGCCGGCAACGAACGTCAATTGACCCATGTGGCCGCCGCCACCCAGGGCACCGATGCGGTCAATCTCAACCAGATGAATGCCGCCAGTGCCAGTACGCTGTCGTCGGCGAACGGATATGCCGACACCCGGGCCGCCGCCGCCGTCACCACTGCCAATGCCTACACCGACGCCAGCAGTGCAGCGACGCTGTCCTCGGCCAACGGCTACACCGACACCCGCGCCGCTGCCGCCGTCACCACGGCCAACGCCTACACCGATGCCAGCAGCGCCGCCACGCTGTCCTCGGCCAATGGCTACACCGATACCAAATCGGCGCAGGCGGTCACCACGGCCAACGCCTACACCGATCAGCGCCTGGCCCAGTTCGCGGTGGACAACAACGGCCTGCGCCAGGAAATGGAGCGCCGGCTGCGCCACCAGGATCAGCGTATTGATCGCATGGGCGCGATGAGTTCGGCGATGTTGAACATGGCCATCAATGCGGCAGGCTCGCAGAGTCCGCGCGGCCGCATTGCGGTGGGTGCCGGCTTCCAGGGCGGTGAGCAGGCGCTGTCGATCGGGTACGGCAAGCGCATTGGCGAGCGTGCCTCGTTCTCGCTGGGTGGGGCTTTCAGCAATGGCGAGAAGTCCGCGGGCATGGGCTTCGGCGTCGACCTGTAGCTGCGCGACGCTGGCAGGGGGCTGAGGCCCCCTGTTCAGCAGTGAGCGCCCGGCAACATGCCGGCAACGGCATGTTGCGTCGCAAGGTGCCAGCCACCATTCGCACTGGTACGGTCCAGCCCGTTGCCTACCAACGACGGGGAGAGACGACGATGCGCAAGACGGTGCTGCTGTTGATCCTGCTGACGGGCCTGGCCCCCTCCGCCTGGGCGGCCACGGTCAAGACCACCCATACCACCATCACCAGCTGGGACGGAACGCCGCTGGGCGCCTTCGTCATCGAACCACAGGACGCAGGCAGCGGACGGCTCCCGCTGCTGGTGATGCCCAGCAGCTGGGCGGTGCCCAGCGCCGAGTACGTGGGCGTGGCGCAATCCCTGGCCGGGCGCGGCTACATCGTCATCAGCTACAGCTCGCGTGGCTTCTGGGAGTCGGGCGGTACCATCGACATCGCTGGCCCGGCCACGGTGGAAGATGTCAGTGCGCTGATCGATTGGGCGCTGGACCACACGCGGGCCGACCCGGCGCGCATCGGCGTCTCGGGCATCTCCTACGGCGCCGGCACCAGTCTGCTGGCGGCCGCGCGTGATCCGCGGATCAAGGTGGTTGCCGCCCTGAGCGGCTGGGCCGACCTGGAGGCCTCGCTGTACAGCAACCACACCCCCAGCGCGCAGGGCATCGCCTTGCTGGTGGCGGCCGGGCTGGCCACCGGGCGTCCGGGTGCCGAGCTGGCCACCATCAACCGCAACGTGCTGCTGGGCAACTTCCAGGGCGCGGTCGATTCGCTGTTGCCGGTCGCGGCCCAGCGCAGCCCGGCCAGCAGCGTGGATGAGATCAACGCCAACCGGCCGGCGGTGTTCCTCGCCAATGCCTTCAATGACAGCCTGTTCCCGCCCGGCCAGCTGGTGGACTTCTTCAACCGGCTGCAAGGGCCCAAGCAACTGCAGCTGCGCCACGGCGATCATGCGCTCAACGAGCTGCTCGGTGCGCTGGGTATTCCCAATGAAGTCTATGAGCAGGCCGGCGACTGGTTCGATCACTACCTCAAGGGCGTGGACAACGGCATCAATCGCCAGGCCGCAGTGCAGCTGAAGTCACAGAGGGGTCTCTGGCGCCGATATCCCGACTGGCAGGCCACCGGCAACGGCGCCGCCCGCTACGCGCTCACCGCACCCGGTGGCCTGCTGCTGCCCACCGGCGGCCTGGCCGGGAACGGCCACAGCAACGGCTGGAGCTATCGCATCGGCAGCGGCCTGTTGACCGCTGCCGACTCCGGCGTCGCGATGGCATCGGGCGCCCTGCAGATGATCAACCTGCCACCGGGGGCCTACATTCCGTTCGTGGGCCGCACGGCGGCCGGTGTCTGGCAGGGCCCGGTGCAGTGGAGCGCACGCCGGCTCGACGGCACGCCCGAGCTGCGGGTCACCGTGACGCCCAGCCGCGCCAATACAACGCTGTATGCCTACCTGTACGCCGAAGACGTGCTCGGCAATGGCCAGCTGATCAGCCACAAGCCCTACACGCTGCGCGGTGCAACGCCGGGCCAGGCGCAGACGCTGGACCTGCGCCTGGAGGCCAGCAGCTGGGACCTGCCGGCCGGCAGCCGGTTGACGCTGGTGATCGACACGGTGGATCTGCGCTACGCCGGCATCAGCCAGCTGGGCGGGACGGTGACCTTCAGTTCGCCGGCCGCTTCGCCTTCGGTGCTGAAGGTGCCGCTGCACTGAGGTGCAACGGCGGGCACCGATACCGGTGCCCGGCCGACGTGCACGCCCGGAAGGCCTGCATGCCACGGCTCAAAGCGGCTGTGGCAGCAGGGTCCGGATCACCTCGTGCTGCTTGCACAGCGTGGCCCGTTGCACGAAACGGTGGATGATCGACGCGGCGCACCTTGCGCTGGTTGTCCATGTCCAGCAGCGGGGCGACCTGTCCCGCACCGCCACGTGCGGGCAAAGCACGCGCGTCGCCTGCCGGTTACCGGATCGATTGCGGCACGCGCCGCAGCCTGCGGACGTCGTAGCCCATCTGCGCGATCCGCTGCACGGCCTGCTGGTAGTCCTGCTCGGACACCTTCGGCGTGCGCGCCATGTACCAGACGTAGTCGCGCTTGCTACGGGCTACGATCGTCTGGCTGTAGTCATCGTCCAGCCAGGCAATGATGTATTCGGCCTGGATGGGCCAGACGAACTGCATGCCCCAGACCGCGCCCTGGCCATCCTTCTCCACGCGCCCCAGCGGGTGCATCGAGCGCTGCGGGGCGGCAAAGCTGCCCTTGCGGTAGGTGAAGGTGGTCTGGATGCGCCCGTCCGCTCGCAGCGCGTAGCTCTCGACCGCATCGTAAGCCTCGCGCTCCGGCCACGAGGGAATGTGCGCGATCACGTACCAGTCGCCCATGAAGCGTGGCACATCCACCGAGGGTGGGCGTGGCAGCGGGCGGGTGTCCTGGGCACTGCAGCCGGTGCCGAACAGGCCCACGGCCAGCAAAGGAAGCAGGGAGAGCAGGCGCATGGGTCACCTCAGCGGGGGCGGAACAGATAGTGAGCCACCAGCCATTGCTGGCCGCCGTCATAGCCGAACAACTCGGCACAGGCCATCCAGAACATCCGCCAGCGCTGCCACCAGATCCGGGCGGCGGCCTCGCCGTAGGTGGCCACCAGCACCGGCATCACCCGCTCGCGTGCGGCATCCTGGTTGGCCAGCCAATGCTCGGCGGTGCGCTGGTAATGGGTGCCATCGAGCAGCCAGCGCTGCTCCAGCCGGAGGTCGCGCTGGAAATGCAGCAGGGTATCGGCCGCCGGCATCAGGCCGCCGGTGAAGAAGTGGCGGCCCATCCAGTTGTCGCCGCCGTCGGTCTCGAACGGGTACATCAGGGTGCGGTGCGCGAAGATGTGAACGAACAGCGCGCCATCGGCCTTCAGCCAGCGGCCGATGCGCTGCAGCAGCTGCGGGTAGTTGCGCACATGCTCGAACATCTCCACCGAGACGCAGCGGTCGAATCCAGCATCGGGCAGCGCCAGCTGGTTGACATCGCAGGTGATCACCTCGACGTTGCCCAGCCCACGTGCAGTGCACTGTGCCAGGATGTGCGCTCGCTGGCTGTGCGAGTTGGATACTGCGGTGATCCGCGCATTCGGATAGCGCTCGGCCATCCACAGCGTCAGCGAGCCCCAGCCACAGCCGAGCTCCAGGATCTGCTGGCCATCGGCCAGTGCAGCACGCTCGCCGTACAGCGCCAGCATCGCCTCTTCGGCCTGGTCCAGGGTCTCCTGGCCGCTGGCGTAATAGCAGCTGCTGTACTTCAGGCGTTTGCCCAGGCAGGCCTGGAAGAAGGCGGCCGGTACCTCGTAGTGCTGGCGATTGGCGGCGTCGGTATGCAGCGCTACCGCGCTGCCGGCCAGTTCGGCAATGCGCTGCCGGAAGCGCGCGGACTGCGCCTCGATGCCGCCGCGCGCTTCGTCATGCAGGCGCTGCGCGCACAGGCGGCGGATACCCGCGCGCAGGGCCGCATCGGGTACCAGGCCGCGCTCGGCCCAGGCGATCAGGCCGGTCTCTTTCCCGTCGCTGGCGGGCAATGAAGCGGTGGCGGTCATTTCTGGGGCTCCTGGGAACGGTGGGGAAACCATGGGAAGAACATCGGTGTACTGCGCTGGTAGTCGCGGTAGTCGTCGCCGCGGCTGCGCAGGGCCTGCTTCTCGGTGAACGGGATGCCGCTCAGGTAGCGCAGGAACACGTACATCAGCAGGGGCCCGGACCAGGCCAGCCACCACAGCGGGGAGCCGACCGCCAACAGCACGTAGCTGAACCAGTGCAGCCATTCAAAGAAGTAGTTGGGATGGCGCGAGTACCGCCACAGGCCGGCGCGACAGGTCCGTCCCTGGTTGGCCGGATCGGCGCGGAAGCGCGCCAGCTGGCGGTCGGCCAGTGCCTCACCGCCCACACTCAGCAGCCACACGCCTCCGGCGGCCAGCAGCCAGGGCGACAGGCCCGGGCGCGGATTGGCGGCAGCGGCAGCAAAGGGCAGGGCGAACACGGCCACCAGCACCGCCTGCGCCATGAAGAAGCCGAAGATCCGCCGTTGATCGCCCTGCCAGTGCTCACGCAGATAACGATACCGCCCGTCCTCGCTTTCGCTGCGCACGCGACGCCACAGATGCAGCGCGAGCCGGCTGCCCCACAGGCCGCCGAGCACAGCCAGCGTTGCACGGGGCGCGAGCGCGCCGTCGCCCAGTACTGCCAGCAGCAGGGCCGATGCACCCACGCCTTTGGCCCACAGCACATCGACCACGCCGATGTTGCGGTGGCGACGCTGCCAGGCCCAGCCCCAGCACATGATCAGTGCCGCGTACAGCAGCACCCACAGCAGCGCGCTCATGGCGACACCCCCGCAAGCGGTGGCCGCGGCGTCGCGGGCGACCAGCGCCGGGCGGCAAGGCACAGCACGGACAGGGCGATGCTCCAGCCTGCGCCGAGCAGCAGCACGCCGTGCCAGGCCGGCGCCATGAACTGCACGGCACCGAAGCCCCGCGCGGCGGAAAGATAGGCCAGCGGTGCGAGCAGCAGGCCGAACAGGAACGGCAGCGCAGCGTGGCGCTGCAGGAAGCGCATCGACGAGGTGAGCGTCATGGCGAACGCCGCCCACAGCGACAGGATCCACGGCGGCGGCGCCCAGCCCAGCGGTGCTGCGGCATAGCGCACGGTGCCGCTGGCGGCGGCGCTGGCATCCACCAGCCAGGCGCATGCCATCGCAAGCAGGATCAACCGCAGGTCCAGGCGGACATGCGGAGAGCTCGACAGCTGGCTGCCGACATACAGGGCTGCACCCAGCAGCGCGGGCCACTGCCAGCCGCGGCCGGCGCCGGCCACGGCGCACAGCCAGACCAGTTGGTTGCCGACCAGGTTGACCCAGGCCCGGCGCATCTCAGCCTTCCCGCCCTGGCGCCAGGCTGCACCGGTGACCCGGCCGCGCCATCAGCAGGTGCGAGACCCCGATCGAGCGCTCCAGGAAGCCCCCCTCGCAATACGCAAGGTAGAACTCCCACAGGCGGCAGAACCGCTCATCGAACCCCTGCGCCTGCACCGCCGCCCGCTGGGCCAGGAAGCGGCGGCGCCAGGCCCGCAGGGTCAGCGCGTAGGAATGGCCGAAGTCGCGCTGGGCGATCAGCTGCAGATCGCTGGCGCGGGTCTTGGCAGCCATGATCGCGTTGATCGAAGGAATGAAGCTGCCTGGAAATACGTAACGCTTGATGTAGTCCACGCTGCGCCGCGCCTGTTCGTACCGATGGTCCTCGATGGTGATCGCCTGCAGCAGCGCCAGGCCATCAGGCTTCAGCAGCCGCTGCAGAGTGGCCATGTAGGTGTCCAGATACTCAGCGCCGATGGCCTCGATCATTTCAATGGACACCAGCTTGTCGAACTGCCCGTCCAGGTCACGGTAGTCCTGCATCAACAGCGTGATGCGGTCCTGCAGGCCGGCGGCGTGCACACGCTGTGTGGCCAGCGCATGCTGCTCGGCGGAAAGCGTGGTGGTGGTGACATGGCAGCCATGATGGCGGGCGGCGTGCAGGGCGAAACCGCCCCAGCCGGTGCCGATCTCGATCACCCGGTCTTCGGGGCCCAGTTGCAGCTGCTGGCAGACCTGCTCCAGCTTGCGCAGCGAGGCGGCCTCAAGCGACTCGGTTTCACTGGCGAACAGGGCGGAGGAGTACATCAGGTCCGGCGACAGGAACAGGCTGAAGAAATCATTGCCCAGGTCGTAGTGCGCTGCGATGTTGCGGCGGCTTCCCTCGCGGCTGTTGCGGCGCAACCGGCCCCACCCGCGAAGCAGCCAACCGCCGATACGGGCCGGGCCGTGCTCCATGCCGTCCAGCAGGTCGCGGTTGCGCACCAGCAGCTGCACCAGCCCGACCAGGTCATCGCACTGCCATTCGCCCAGGATGTAGCTCTCGCCGGCGCCGACGCTGCCCTGCGCCGCCACTCTACGGAAGAAGGCCGGATCGTCGATGTGCAGCGTGACGCGCAGCGCGGCGTCCGTTTCTCCCAGCCTTACCTCGCCCAGGGCATCGCGTACGCACAGGCATCCACCGCGCATCGGGGCCAGCTGTGCCAGCAGCCGCCGGCGCAGGAAGGTATCCAGGGCGCCAGGCCGGGGCAGCGCCACGGAAGGGGTCACGTCGTTCATCGGGGCTTCTCGGCAAGGGAAGGGTGGTCATGCACGGGGTTGCGTTTGAACCACAGGCGCAGCGCATGCCAGTGGATGGCTGCCACCACCTGCACGGTCATCAGCGGATAACAGGCCAGTACGCGTGCCAGGCCGCGTCCGTCCAACGGACGGCGCCGCAGGGTCTGGGTGGCGTCGAACTGGCGCGCGCCGTGCTGCAGCACCTGCATGTGCACGCGCAGATCCTGCCCGGGCATGCTGAAGCGCCAGTCATAACGGCAGTCCATTGCCATGAACGGCGAGACATGGAAGCACTTGTCGAACTGCCAGCGCAGCGAGGCGCCTTCGCGGGTGGCCGCCGCCGCCGGCAGGACGTAGGCGTGGCGCTCCTTCCACGGAGTGTTGGTGATCTCGGCAACGATGCACTCCAGCGTGCTGCCGTCAGCGGCATAGCAGTAGTAGAAGCTGACCGGGTTGAACACATGCCCGCCATAGCGCAGATGGGTCAGCAGGCGCACCGGCCCGGCCGGGCGATGGCCGAGGGCGGCTGCGGCATGATCACGAACGGCATCGGCCAAGGGCCTGGCCGCATCGCCGAAGTAGTCGCTGCGGCGGAACTCGGCCAGGTTGCGGCGGTTCACGGACCACAACCAGCGGCCGGCGAACACCGAATCCAGCTCGTCCAGATCGAGCAGCAGCTGCGCGATCGGGTAGCGGAACTGATGGGGGTGCGGCTGGTGCCTGCGATGCAGCACATGGCCGAAGTAGAGGGCGCTGGCGCTCACGCGGCCACCCCGCCCGGCAGCGGCACCAGCCGTTGCTGCATCTGAGCGCGCAGCGCATCGACCACCTGCCGCGCACTGCGGATGCCGTCCTCGTGGAAGCCCCAGCCCCAGTAGGCCCCTGCGAACCACGTATGGCGCCGTCCCTGCAGTTCGGCCCAGCGCTGCTGCGCACGCACTGCGGCGTGGTCGTGTACCGGGTGGGCATAGTGCAGGGTGCGCAGCACCTTGTCTGGATCGATGGCCTGGCTGCGGTTGAGCGTGACCACCAGCGGCGTGCGACCCGGCAGGCCCTGCAGCAGGTTCATGCAATAGCTGACCGTGCAAGGCGCTGCAGGGTCGCGCGGCACGTGCGCGTTCCAGGCCGCCCAGGCCTTGCGGTTGCGCGGCAGCAACGCAGCGTCGGTATGCAGCACCACTTCGTTGGCCTGGTAGCGGATGGCGCCCAGCACCTCGCGCTCGGCGGCGTCCGCATCGCCCAGCAGCGCCAGCGCCTGATCGCTGTGGCAGGCCAGGATCACCTCATCGAAGCCCTCCACGCCCGCTGCGCTGCGCACGCGCACGCCGTGCGGCATGCGCTCGATGGAATGCACCGGGCAATGCAGCCGCTCATGCACCCGCCAGCGCCGGCGCAGTGCATCGACATAGCGCGCAGAGCCCCCGCTGACCACCCGCCACGGCGAGCGTCCGCGGATCTGCAGCATCTGGTGATTGGCCATGAACTGGGCCAGGTAGCGGGCAGGGAACGCTTCTACGGTGGCGCTGGGCGAGGACCACAAGGCCGATGCCATCGGCAGCAGGTGCTCTTCGACGAAGGCGCTGCCGTAGCGCTGGCTGCGCAGGTACTGCCCCAGCGTCGGCCCCTCCGGTTCGGACAGCAATCGTGGCGCATCACGATAGAACCGCCGCAGGTCGGAGAGCATGCCCCAGAAGCGTGGCGAGACCAGGTTGCGGCGCTGGCAGAACAGGCCATCGAGCGAGGTGGCGTTGTATTCCACTCCGCTGCGCTCGCTGTGCATCGAAAAGCTCATGGTGGTGGGCTGCGAGGCCACCCCCAGCTCGTCGAACAGGGCCGTCAGCAGCGGGTAATGCAGTGGGTTGAAGACGATGAAGCCGGTGTCCACGGCCAGGCGACGGCCTTCAACCTCCACCTCATGGGTGTGGGTATGGCCGCCCAGATGGTCGCCTGCCTCGAACAGCGTGACCTCGTGCTCTCCGTCCAGCCACCAGGCACTGGCCAGCCCTGCGATGCCCGATCCGACAATGGCGATGCGCATGTCAGTACCTCGCCCTGGCCAGCACCCAGCCCGGGATCGGCTTGAGCCCTTTCACCAGGCCCAGCAGCGCCATCACGCGCAGGCCGTACCAGGTCAGGTCGACCTCCCACCAGCGGAACCCCTGGCGCACCGTGCCGGGGAAGAAATGATGGTTGTTGTGCCAGCCTTCGCCAAAGGTCAGCAATGCCAGCCAGAGATTGTTGCGGCTGTCGTCACGGGTATCGAAACGACGGCGGCCGAAGCGATGTGCCAGTGAGTTGATGGTGACGGTGGCGTGGAACAGCACCACCGTTGAGATGAAGAAGCCCCACACCAGCAGCTGCGGCCCATCGGTGTGCAATGCCGGCGCCCACCGTTGCAACGCCGCCCCGGCGGCATAGAGCGCGGCAGCGAGCAGCACCGGCACCGCGGTATCGAAGCGGTCCAGCCAACGCAGCTCCGGGAAGACCGCCAGATCCGGTATCCGCGACAGATCGGTAGCGAAGGCATCACGGGTCAGGAACCAACCCATGTGGCTGCGCCAGAAGCCTCCCTGGCGCGGTGAATGCGGATCCAGAGGCTGGTCGGCATGGCGGTGGTGATGACGATGATGCGCGGCCCACCATAGCGGACCGCGCTGCACGCTGGCGGCACCGATGGCCGCGAACACGAACTGCACCGCCCGCGAGGCCTGGAAGGTGCGGTGGGAGAAATAGCGGTGATAGAACGCCGTGATGGCAAACATGCGCACCGCGTACAGCGCAGCAGCGACGATGACGGCCGTCCACGAGATGCCGACCCAGATCACCGCCAGGCAGGCCAGGTGCATCAGCGCGAAGGGGACCGCGCGCAGCCAGTCGATGCGCTCGCCGCGCTCGCTCACGGCGTCCGGTGCACTGCCGGTGTCGAACCATCGTTGCAGCGTGCGCAGCAGGCGACGGCGGGGAGGGGACTCGACAGCGGCCATCATGCGATCCGGGTTGGCGTATGCATCCTCTACGCAGGATCGAGGCATCTGGATGCAGAGGATGTGGAGTTCACTTCCTCGTAACGGCGCAGGCGGCGACCAGGGGCTGCGCCCATGCGCGCCGCCACAGCGCTTCGTCGCGCGGCTCGGGTGCGGTGGCAAAGCGCACCACGACCTGCGGATAGCGGCCCTGTGCGTCGCGCAGATTGCTGGTGCCGCGGAACTCCAGCAGGCGTCGATCGGTATCGGCATAGGTCAGTGTCAGGCGTGGCGCGACGCCTCCGTACCAGGCATCCAGGCCCACCTCGATGGACTGCGCGGCGATGCCCTGCCAGCGCACAGCGCCGCGGTGGACAACCTTGACCGGAAAGAAGCGTTGCCGGCCCGGTACGAGGAAGGGCATGCGCACGACCTCACCGCGCATCAATGCCTGCCAATGCAGGCGGACCGCGGCGTCGAAACCAGCATCGATCACCGCGCCGTCGGGCAGCGCGAGCTCGCCGGTGCGCGTCGTGGCGGACTGCGATTCCTTCCACAGTACCCGCACCTCGCGGCCATCGAGGCGCACGGCCGCCTCCTGGCCGCTGCGCCGGTCCTGCAGCTGATAGCCGCGGGCCTGCACCTGGCGGCTGGGGGGCAGCCGCTTGCGGGCGAACGGAGTGCCCTCCGGGCAGAGATACTCGACCCAGCGTTCGGCGCCGTCTTCGCTGCTTTGCATCCAGTGCACCTCCCGATAGGCTGGCGTGCCATCGGCGAGGCTGGCCGCTCCCTCGGTCCGCAGCATCGGGGCGGACCAGGCCGCCTGGGGCAGGCACAGCAGGAGCCAGGGGATACGCATGGGCTTGCTTCCGGTGGGGGGTGCAGAGCCTACGGCGGGCGCAGGCAGATGGATGCAGATGTGGCCTGCATCCAGTTGTGCCCTCCTGACGTAGAGGAGAGGAACCTTCACCCGCGCCCCGCGAACGCAGATGTATCCTGACGCCGCCCCCACCTCCCTTGACTTCGACGCCGCCCGCATCGTGTCCAGTTCCCAGCAGCCGAGCAACGAGCCGACGAACTGGACCGGCGACATGGACGGCGTGGCGCGGCTGCGTGACCGCGACTGTTTCATGCGCATCTACGACCATTTCATGCCGCGGTTGTGCGTCTACCTCCGCGGCCTGGGCGCGCCTGCTGCCGTGGCAGAGGAACTGGCCCAGGAATGCCTGCTGCGGTTGTGGCTGCGTGCGGCCGATTTCGACCCGGCGCAGGGCGCGCTGAGCACCTGGCTGTACCGTATTGCGCGCAATCTGCACATCGACCGTGTGCGCCGTGAACGCAGTTGGATGCAGGTGCAGGCTGCGGTTGAAGAAGCGAGCTGCACCGACCCGGTGGAGCGCAGCAGCGCAGAACAGTTCGCCGACCAGATGCGGCTCCGCCAGCGCATCAGCGAACTGCCTGCCGTACAGGCACGGCTGGTACGCATGTCCTATTTCGAGGCCAAGAGCCACGCCGAGATCGCGCAGGCGCTGGACATGCCGCTGGGAACGGTGAAATCTCACCTGCGGCGCGCGTTCCTGCAACTGCAGGCAAGGGTAGGGGGGCGCGCATGAGCCCGCGCCACCACCTGCACGAATCCACCCTGATGAGCTACGCCGCCGGCGCCTTGCCGGCGCCGCTGAGCGTGGTGGCCGGCGTCCACCTTGAGCAATGCCCACACTGCCGCCAGCGGCTGCGTGAGGCCGAAGCCATCGGCGCGGCGTTGCTGGAACAGACCCAGCCGGTGACGCTGGAGTCGCGGCACGCGCAGTTGCGGGGTGCCATGCTGGCACAGCTGGACCTTGCCGGCGAGGCCGCTGCGCGCCGCGCGCCTGCGCCCGGCGACCGGAGCCCACCGGGCGCCGATCCTGACGCCTTGCCGGCATCGCTGCATCCGTATTTCGGGCACTCGCTGCGCAGCCTGCCGTGGCGCTGGATGGCGCCCGGGGTGCACTGCATCCGCGCCGACAGGATGCCGTCGCTGATCATGCTGAAGATCGCCCCGGGCAAGTGCCTGCCGATGCACAGCCACGGCCGCTCGGAACTGACCCAGATTCTGCAGGGCTCCTACAACGACGCCCTGGGCCTGTTCACCCCCGGCGACATGGCCGATCTGGATGAGGACGTCGAGCATCAACCGGTGACGGCTCCCGGTGTGCCCTGCATCTGCGTGTCCGCGCTGGATGCACCGCTGGTGTTCAGCGGCTGGCTGGCGCGGAAGATCCAGCGGTTCGTGAAGCTGTAGGCGGGTGGGCGATGGGCGACGCAGGGCGAGTGCGGGTTCTGCTGGTCGGCGCAACAGGGCTGGTCGGGCAGGGCGTGGCGCTTGCGTGCCAGCGCTCCGCCCAGGTCACTGCGCTGACGGCGCTGGTCAGGCGGCCGGGTGGTCTCAAGGGCGTCGGCAGCGAACGGGTGGTGCCGGATTTCCTGCGCATCGACGCGCGGGCCGATGACCTGGCGGGGTTCGATGCCTGCTTCTATTGCGCGGGCGCCACGCCGATCGGGACTGGCGAAGATGAGTATCGGAGGGTGACCTTGGACACCACCGTTGCTGTTGCCCGAACGTGGGCCGATGCAAATCCGCAAGGTATTTTCCTGTACGTGTCCGGTGCCGGTGCCGATCCGCGAAGCCGCGTGATGCCGTTGCGGGTGAAGGGGCAGGCCGAGGAGGCGCTACGCGCACTGCCGGTACGCACTGTCATGCTGCGACCCGGAGGCGTGCGGCCCGTTCCAGGAACCGGCACCCGCCATGCCCTGCTGAAGCCCTTGTATTGGGGCGGTGCACCGTTGATGAAGCTGGCCGAGGCGTTCTCGCCAGCGCTGGTCACCAGCAACCTGGCGCTGGGGCGCGCGATGATCGCGCTGACCGGCATGCAGCGCCCGCCGCAGGCGGTGGAATGCGATGAGATCAACAGGATCGCCGCAGGAAGGGGCGATCCGGCCGGCTGAAGTCAGTGCGCCGCGCCACCCAGCGCACTCCTGACGGCCTGCGCCAGGTCGCTGCGGGTGAACGGTTTGGGCAGAAGGGCGGCGATGCGCCCCTGGCTGCCGACCGCATCGTGGTCACGCGGGTAGCCTGAGGTGAACAGGACGGCCACCTGCGGCCAGCGCTCACGCACTTCGCGCACCAGCTCCCAGCCTGACATGCCGGGCATGACCACATCCGAGAACAGCAGGTCCACCCGGGTGTCCGGACGTTCCAGCAGCCGCAGCGCAGACGGTCCGTCGTGCGCCTCCAGCACGCGATAGCCCAGCAGCCGCAGCGCATCCACGGTATGCGCGCGCACATCGTCGTTGTCCTCGGCCACCAGGATCGTTTCCTCGCGTGGCTCGTAGCCGGCCAGCCCGGACAGAGCCGGTGCCGGCTCACTGGGCAGCGCCAGCGCCGAGCGCGGGAACATCATGGTGATGCTGGTGCCGCCGCCTTCAACCGAGTCGATGAGGACGTGGCCGCCAGACTGCTTGACGAAGCCATGCACCATCGATAGGCCCAGCCCTGTGCCGCGGCCGACCTGCTTGGTGGTGAAGAACGGCTCGAACACGCGCGCCAGCGTATCGGCATCCATGCCGTGGCCGTTGTCGCGCACCCGCAGCATCACGTACTCGCCGGGCAATGCATCGGGGAACAAGGCGGCGTAGTCGTGGTCGAGGTGGCTGTTGTCGGCCTCGATTGTCAGTCGCCCGCCATGCGGCATCGCGTCGCGGGCGTTGACCGCCAGGTTGAGCACCGAGGCTTCCAGCTGGCTGACATCGATTTCCACGCACCAGATATCGGCCGCCGCGCGGATCTCCAGCTGCACCAGCTCGCCCAGTGCACGTTGCAGCATGTCCTGCATGTCCAGCAGGCGATCATTGAGGTTGGTGGCCTGGCTGTGCAAAGGCTGGCGCCGCGCGAATGCAAGCAGCCGCTGGGTGAGGCTGGCGGCGCGGCCGACCCCCTTCAGGGCATTGTCCAGGGCGCGGCTGAGCATCACGCCGGCCTCGCCGGCGCGCTCGCTCAGCAGCATGGCGTGCTCGACGTTGCCGGAGATGACGGTCAGGATATTGTTGAAATCGTGGGCGATGCCGCCAGTCAGCTGGCCGACCGCCTCGATTTTCTGTGACTGGCGCAGCGCGTGCTCGGCCTGCAGCCGCGCCGTGGTTTCCACTGCCTCGGACACCACGGCGGTGACCGCGCCGTCGCCATCGAGCAGCGGGCGCAACGAAAAATCGAAGCTGCGCCGGCCGGTGGGCAGCTCCAGGTCAAGCGAATGCAACGAACCGCGCCCCTGCGCGGCCTCGGCCACTGCACGGTCCAGCCTCGCGCCGATCCCGTCGGTGGTAGCGAACCACGGCGATTGCCCGAAACGCTGGCCCACCACTGTGTGCTTCTCGGCCAGGACAGAGGCCAGCGAAGCCACGTTGGCGTCGACCACACGGCCGTCCAGGTCCAGCAGCACCTGGTGCTGGAAGCTGGATTCGAAGATCGCCTGCAGGCGCCGCTTGCTGCCGCGCAGCTCCGCCGTGCGCGCCTGTACCTGGCGCTCAAGCACCTGGTTGTCCTCGCGCAGTGCCAGTTCGGCCTGTTTCAGGCCCGAGACATCGCTGCCAAGGCAGATGTAGCCGACCACGTTGCCATTGGCGCCGCGCTGCGGCACGCAGTCCATCTGCACGAAGCGCGACTGGCCGCTGCGGTGCACCAGTTCGACCTGGAAGCGGGTGCGCTCACCCAGCAGCACGCGTTCCAGGCTGGGCAGGGCGTGTTCGAACGCGGAAATGCCGCTGACCTCGCGCGCCGTGCGGCCGAGCAGTTCGGCCAGACTGATGCCGTGCCAGTCCAGGAAGCTCTTGTTGGCGAACCGGTAGCGGTGTTCGTTGTCGAGCTGGGCGATCAGTGCCGGCACCGCGTCGGTGACCTGCTGCAGCTGCGCTTGGCTGTCATCCAGTGCCGCCTGCGCCTGCGCAAGCTGGTTGCGCTCACGGGCTTCCTGCTGGGTGCGACGGATCGCATCGGGCAGGCGCTGCAGCCGCTGCTTGACCACGTAATCGCGCGCGCCACGGGTCAGTGCCTGCACTGCCAGCTCTTCGGTCAGGGTGCCCGAAACGAAGATGAAAGGAGTCTGCGGCACCCGCTCGCGGGCCAGCGCCAGGGCGGCATCACCATCGAAGCCGGGCAATACGTGATCGGCGAGGATCACGTCGAAGGGCCGGCTGTCGAGCGCCTCGATGAAGGCGTTGCGCGTCCACAGCCGCTCGGCCTCGAACTCCAGGCCGGCACGCTGCAGCTGCGCGGTGATCAGCTCCGCATCAAGCGCACTGTCCTCCAGCATGAGGATGCGCAGGTGCCCGCTGCGGCGTGATCCATCATGCATTGTGCTGCCCCGAGCCGTTGGGGCGATGCGGCGGCGGTTGGTTGGTGATGCCCCAGAACATGCCCAGCCCCTGGATGGCGTCGAAGAACTCCTTGAAATCCACCGGCTTGACCACGAAGGCGTTCACCCCCAGCTCGTAGCTGCGCACCAGGTCCTGTTCTTCGCGCGAGGAGGTCAGCATCACCACCGGCGTGCTGCTCAGCCGGGCATCGCCACGGACCTGCTCCAGGACTTCCAGCCCGTTGATCTTGGGCAGCTTCAGATCCAGCAGCACCACCACCGGCCCACCGTGGTTGGCGCCGGCGAATTTTCCTTCGCAGCGCAGGTAATCCAGCGCTTCGGCGCCGTCGCGTACATGGATGACATCGTTCAGCAGCTGGCAGCGCGACAGCGCGGCCATTGTCAGCTCGGCATCCTTGGGGCTGTCCTCGACCAGGAGGATCGGCCTCAGGTCCCTCATGGGTGATCTCCTGTGGAACGGGGTAGGGTGAAGTGGAGGGTGGCGCCCTTGCCGGGTTCGCCTTCGGCCCAGGTGCGGCCGCCATGGCGGCCGATGATGCGGCGCACGTTGGCCAGGCCGATGCCGGTGCCTTCGAATTCCTCGACGTGATGCAGGCGCTGGAACACCCCGAACAACTTGTCGACGTAGCGCATGTCGAAGCCGCAGCCGTTGTCGCGCACGAAGAAGTGGTCTTCCTCGGCGTCACGCGCATGGCCGATCTCGATCACGGTCGAGGCACGCTCGCGGGTGAACTTGATGGCATTGGCCAGCAGGTTCTGCCAGACCAGGCGGATCATCGCCGGGTCGGCCTCGACCCTGGGCAGCGGCGCGATCTGCCATTGCACCTCGCGGCCGGCATAGTCCAGAGCCAGGCTATGGCGTACATCCTCGACCACCGCGGCCATGTCCAGGCGGACCCGGCCCAGCGTCGAGCGGCCCATCTGCGAGAAGCTCAGCAGGTCATCCACCAGCGTGCCGGCCGACTTGGCCGATTCGACGATGGTGTCCAGGAAGCGGCGCTCGGTCTCGTTGAGGCGCTCACCGGCCGAGCTGCCCAGCAGCTCCGAATAGCCGACGATGTGACGGAACGGGGCGCGCAGGTCGTGGCTGACCGAATAGGAAAAGGCTTCCAACTCCTTGTTGCTGCGCAACAGCTGCTCGTTGAGCTCGGCCATTTCCTCGGCCTTGCGCAGCACGATATCGACGATCGCGGTGCGCATCTCGTGGGCGGCGTCGCAGTCGGCATCGCTCCAGGGCAGGCTGCGCTGGTGCACGGTTTCCTTCCACGCATCGAACGAACTGCGCGGTGACAGCGGCGTGCCGGGTGCAGCGGTCTTGCGCGGGTCTCCGCCCCAACGCACCGTGCGCACCACTTCGGGCCGGAACCACATGAGATAGCTGTCGTGCAGCTGCGAAATGGACACGGCCAGCACGCCACTGGCCACGTCGCTGAGTTCAGCTGCCGGCGCCCAGTCAGCGGCCAGGTGTTCGGTGCAATAGGTTTCCTGGCCGGCCTGCTGGCTGGCCAGCCATGCCGCCAGCGCCAGCACATCGTTGGCGGCAGGGCACTGTCCCACGCGCAGGCACTGGCCCTTGTGCACGATGGCGGCACCGGTCGCGCCGGTCAGCGACAGCAGGCTGGCCTCATCGTGACGCAGCGCGGCCATGAAGTCCTCATCGCCGGCCATGCGTGCGAGCAGCTTGACCAGCACCGAACGGCGCGCCACGCGCTCTTCGATGGCGCGCGCGCGCTCCTTCAGGGCAATCTGCAGAGACAGGATCTGGCCCATGAACTCGCAGGCGGTGCGCACGTGGTATGGCAGGCGCCGCGGCAGCACGGTGTGGCAGGACACCAATCCCCACAGCTGGCCTTCATGCACCAGCGAGACCGACATCGACGCGCCGGTGCCCATGTTGCGCATGTAGTGCAGGTGTACCGGCGAAACGCTGCGCAGCACGGCCAGGCTCAGATCGGTGGCGGGCGCGTCGCGATGGTGTTCGGCACGCATCAGGGGGGCGGGCGTGTAATTGTTGTCAGCAATCAGGCGGACACGGTTGCGGCGATACAGCTCTCGGGCCTGGGCCGGGATGTCCGACTCGGGGAAGCGCAGGTCCAGGTAGGACGGCAGCTGCCCATTGCCATCCTCGGCCACCACTACGCCGTTCCAGCCAGGATCGAACTGATAGACCAGGGTGCGGTCGAAGCCGGTGAGCCGACGCATGTGCGCTGCAGCCAGCTGGCAGAGATCCTCCACCGTGGCGGCGGATTCAATGTCGGTCATCAGCTGGCGGATGGCGGGGTAGAGCTCCTCCAGCGAGCCGGGCTGGCCGGGAACAGGTGCCTCCAGCTCCACCAGCAGGTCGGTGGCCGAGCGGTGGACCAGCAGCTGATGCCGGCCATGTCCATCCAGATGCACGGCGCCGACATGCGCGCTGCTGCCGATGGCTGCTTGCCGGAACAACGCCGTGAAGGGGGCGAGTACGCCGCCCAGCACTTCGTCGATGCGCTGTGTCAGCGGTTCGCCATGCTGCTGCAGCAGTGACGGCGGGCTGATGGCGCGCTCGTGCACGCGCAGTGATTCCGGATCCACGACCAGCAGTACCCCGTAAGGCTGGATGGCGCCGGGCGTATGGATCGGTTCACGCGCACAGCGGGTGAGCTGGGAATCGCGCGCGGGTTCGACAGATGACATCAAAGGCGGGGCTCTTGATTGAAAGGTTGCGCGCGATGGATCTCAAGCGCAGCATTGTGGATGGTGAAGCAAAAGCTTCCATTGGCCTACTACTTCCTGCAGGTGAAGGGCATTTCATTCGAAACTGAACTCTTCATCTACGCAGCGGCGTAGGAACTGGAAGGCATCCGAGGCGCCGGCACAGGCCAGCAATTGCCCGGTACGGTCCAGTGCGACCGCATCAAGCTGCCCGCGTATGCGCGTCCAGTATCCGGCAACGCCCAGTGGTGACGGCGCCAGATGGCGCGCACCGTAGTGCCCGTGCAGGTCCAGTGCCGCGGCCGCCTTCAGCAGAATGGCGGCACCCAGCGTCGAACCTTCAGCCACGTAGTGCCAGCCGAGCGCGGCGGAGGGGCTGGCAACGTGCAGCGATGGGCGCCAGGCATGCGGAGTGGGTGGTCGCTCTCCCAGATCAGCCAGGTCGTGCATTATCAACTGCAGGCGTCCCGCTGCGGTATCTGCGCTTCGGTCCAGCGATGCAACCGCCTCGTGGAAGTGCCATTGGACACACAGAAAGCGGAGATAGCGTTCGCAGGAGGCAAAGATGCGCTGCTTCAGCAGGTGCTGGTCGAGGCCATCATGTACGTCGCGGGCCTGCGCCTTGAGCACACCACTGAGGGGGGCCGTCCAGGGCGGGCGCGGGAGCAGGGCGGGAGCAGGCATTGTGTCGCACGATAGCAGAGCCGGTCGTAGAGGCAGGTACCGGTTTCGCGGCCAGTGCATGTGCGCTGCACGCCGGCTCGACACCCGCTTTCCTACGCTGAACGCACACCCACCCGCCATCATGCCCGTGAACCTGCAGACCCTGCCATCGATGCCGTACCGCCTGCTGCCCGACAGCTGCCAGTTTGAACTGCTGGACGTGGATGCGCTGCAGGACCCGGCCAGTGGCCGCCTGCTGCATCTGTACTCCGTGGTTGCACGCTGCCTGTGCTGCGAGACCGTGTTCAAGGCCGAAGAAGGGCAGGGCTTGGTCAGCCATTCGATCGCACGCGTGGTGCGATGCCCCGGTGGCTGCGGCCAGCAGGCATTCAAGCCGGCCCTGCTACGTGCCTGGTGCCCGCAGGCCGCGGCGCTGGCATGACCGCCTGCGAGATGCTCACAGCACCCCGGGGTTGGCGCGCCACACCGCGAAGTTGAGTGCCGAGGCAAACGTTATCCAGGCCAGGTAAGGCAACAGCATCACCGCAGCAAGGGCGCGTATGCGAGCGAAGGCGATGAGGGTTGCGACCACCAGCACCACAAGCAGCAGAATGTCGACGAAGGCGAGCGCGCCCAGCCTCCAGCCGAAGAACAGCCAGCTCCAGAGCGCATTGACGCCGAGCTGCAGAAGATAGAGCGTCAGTGCAGGCCGGGTTGCCGCTGTGCCACGTTCGCGCCAGACCAGCCAGGCGGCAACCGCCATCATTGCGTAGAGCACGGTCCAGACCGGGCCGAACAGGCTTGCAGGCGGCGCCCAGTCCGGCAGTGCGAGGGTGGCGTAGAAGCTGGCCGCCGAAGTGGACGCCCACGCCCCCAGCGCAGCGGCGGCAAAGGTGACCGTGACCCATCCGAGGGCGCCCAGCGCCTGCGTGCTCCCCTTCATTCCGGCCCAGCTCCCTGTTGCAGATGCGCCGTATACGTTCTAGGGCGGCAAATGGATGCAGTGCCCGTTCGCTCAGTCCGAGATGCCTGCGGCACCGGACTCATCGCTGGCCGTCAGCAGGCCGGGCCGCTGCTCGAACCACTCCCGAGCCTTGGCCAGATGCCAATGGCGCTGGTCGCCGTCCAGTTCAATGCCCGCGCCCAGCGGCCCCCAGCGCAGGTAGAGGTCGCCGCGCTTGCGACGCTCCAGCAGGTCCAGCCGTGCACGCACCGACAGGCGCTGGTTTTCCGCCCGCAGCCCATCAACCACCAGATGCCCCGGGCGCCATTGCAGTCGCGCCTGCGCGTCCACCCGGCCCGAATCCAGCAGCGACAGTGTCCAGCGCGGGTAGTCGGTGCGCTCGGCAAACAGCGCCAGCAGGGGCCGCGTGTCACTGAGCGTGAGGTCAGTGGTGGCATCCACCTGGAACGGGGATTGCGCATCGATGCGTCCCTGGCGGAAGGCCACATCGCCTTGCCACCCCGTCGCGCGTGGCGCCCCGTCGACCTGCACATTACGCAACTCGACGGTGGTGCCGGACAGATCGAAATGGCGTTGGCTGAAATCGCCTCGTCGCAGCGCGGCATTCACTTCAATATCCCCGCCCATGCCCACTCCGGCCACTTCGGCGCTCGCGCTGCGCCCGACCAGCCGCGCGTTGCCACGGCCGACACGCCCTTCGGTATCCAGCGTGACATCACCGCTCAACACGCCTGAGCCCTTCAGCAGCCGGACCTGGCGGCTGCCCAGATAGCGATTGTAGGCGGCCAGATCGGGAATGGCGGCCTCACTGAAGCGCAGCCGTGCGCGTACCCCCTTGCGCAGTTCCTGCAGGCGTCCATCGCCACTCAGGTCCACCGCCAGGTCGCGGCCATCGAACAGGCGCACGTCCTTGGCGTCGGTGGGCCGCGCACTGAAGCGCGGCAGGCGGATGGCCAGTTGGGCCTGCGTCGGCTGGCCCGCCTTCAGTTCACCGTGCGCGCTGGCGGTGCCCGCCAGGCGTACGCCGGCAACCTCGGCCACCGCTTCGGCGGCAGGAATATCCACCGTGCTGCCTTCGGCCAGTTCGCCATCACGCAGGCGCAGATCGGCCTTCAGCGTTCCGCCGCCATCCAGCTGCAGCCAGGGCTTGCGCACGAACAGCGCTGGTATCCAGTTCAGCGAGGAGAACGTCCACTCACCGCGCACGCTGCCCGAGCTGCGGTCCAGCAGTTGCGCCGGTTGCTGGAAGGGGATGTCGCGCCCGCGGATGCGGAGGTCTGCATCGACTGCCGCGCCGGGCCGGGCAGGCAGGCGCGCCTGCAGGCGCAGGTCTTCGGCCACGCTGAGCTGCAGGGCCAGCACGCCGCGATCAGGTGCGCCATCGCCCAGTTGCAGTGGCACGTGCCAGAGCGCGTGGTCGCCCGGCTGCAGGCGGCCATCGGCAAGATGGACCGACAGCCGCAGATGGCCGGCCACCGGCGAACTGCTGATGCGCGGCTGCTGCACGTCGGTATCCATGCGCAGCCCCTGGCTGCGTGCGTCCACCTCCAGCGCGGCGCTCAGCAGCTTCAACTTGGCCAGGCCCGGCGCCTGGTCCCGGTAGTGGCGCGGGTAGCGGAAGCGCGCGTGCAGGTTCATGCCACCCAGCAGCTGCACGCCGTCGAAGCTGGTGTCGGCGTCACTGAATGAAATATCCGAATCGAACAGTTCCGACGGGCCACCACGCAACTGCTTGAGGAAGCCGACGGTTCCGCGCCCCTTGCCGATGATCAGCAGCTTGCCCAGGCGCGCACTGCGGATGCTGTCACTGTGGATCGCATCGAAGCGCAGCGTCCAGCCCTGGTCGCTGCGCGGTGGCGAGGGAATGGCCCCCTGCACGCGGCTTATCTCGGCCGAAACACCGGTGGCCTGCAGCCGTGGCACCCGCACCTGGCGCTGGAACAGCGGCAGCACGGCCAGCCGGGCGCTGGCGCGCTCGGCGTGCAGCACGTATACCGTATGGTTCACATGCCCGCGCATATGCACGTTCCAGGCGATGACATGCCCGGGCAGCACGGTGATCGCCGGGCCCGTGGTCATCACGAACTTGTGCGGCTTGCGGTTGGTGACCTGATCGAACAGCGGTGTATTGAGGAACAGGTTGCCGGCCAGCAGATAGGCGGCATAGGCCACCAGCAGTGCGCGCAGCGCCACGCGTAACGGTCGGGGCCAGTGCGGGTAGCGGATCGGGATCAGGGTTGTACCTTCCGGAGGTGAGGCGACCACTATTGCCGAGCGCGTGGCGGCGGGACGTGAACGTTGGCGTGACGCGCCACGCAGGCAGGCGGTCACGGCGGATGCGACGCGCGCATCCGCCGCAGTAGCGCTACTTCGGCATCAGCACCGAATCGATCACGTGGATCACGCCATTGGACTGGCCGACGTCGGCAATGCTGACACCGGCCTTTCCGCCCTTGGCATCGACAAGCCACAGCTTTCCGTCGTGCAGGGCAACGGTCAGCGGCTCGCCTTCGACGGTTTTCAGGGTCGCCTTGCCGCCATGGCGCCTGGCATCGGCCATCAGCTGCATGGCGCTGTAGTTGCCGGGCACCACGTGGTAGGTGAGGATCCGGGTGAGCTGGGCCTTGTTTTCAGGCTTGACCAGCGTATCCACCGTGCCCGGCGGCAGCTTGTTGAAGGCCGCATTGGTAGGTGCGAAAACAGTGAAGGGGCCTGCACCATTCAGGGTGTCAACCAGGCCGGCGGCCTTCACGGCGGCCACCAGGGTGGTGTGGTCCTTGGAATTGACCGCATTGGCGACGATGGTGCGGGTGGGATACATCTCCGCGCCACCGACCATGACCGGCCCGGCCGCGAAGCTGACCGTTGCGACGGAAGCGAGTGCAGCGAAACCTGCAGCAGTGGCAATACGCTGGAGAACGTTCACGGTACGTCCCTCGGTTGGGCGCCCGCCAGATGCGGGCACCTAAGCTACGCTGGCGGGCCGCAGATGGATGCAGTGCTTTGGGTGAGGGCTCAAGAATGCCGTTCGGCGGCCGCTAGCGGGAGCGACCACAGGAGATGGAGCATCGATGGAATCCGCACATGCGCACGGAGACGTGAAGGGGAAAGCGCAGGGGGGCGCGACAAAGGACTATCCCCTTTACCTGGACGCGACAACCCAGTCCGAAGAACCGGCCTATCTGCGCGTCAGCCTGGCCCTGCTGCGTGACGCACTGCGCGGCAACGCGCTTTGGGCAGACACGCCGTTCCAGCGCGATGCAGAGACCTTCAAGGCTTGGAAGTACGACGGCGCCATGACGACGATCCTTGAGGGCGCCCCGATCTACACCCCATGGTTGAGCGGCGAACACGGACGGGTGCGCGTCGTCGATGGACGGCACAGGTTGTATGCGCTCATCGATATGGGCTATTCGCACGTGCGGATCGTGACCGACCCCTGCCATGCCACAGTCCTGGGCGCCCTGGTCGATCCGGTCGACAGTGCACAGGATCACAACGACCACCGGTAGCGTGCGGCAGGCCACTGCTCGAGGCTGCTGCAGGCCATCGGCAAACGCTACAATCGGTGGATTCATCAATGCGAACGGATTCCCAGGGGGAAACAATGAAGAACGGAGTTCTCGGTGGATCACTGCTGCTGGTCGCAGCGCTGGCCACGCCTTTTGCCAGCTCCGCGCAGAGCGGCTCGTTCAAGAGTCAGGCCAAGGCGACCGCCAAGGAGCTGCGCAGGCTGGGCGAGCCGATGGATCGCTGCAATCTGGCGACGACCACCAACGACGCTGCGGTAGTCACCAGTGTTTCCGGCGGCAACGTACTGCAGCCGGGCGACCGCCTGCTTACCCTCAACGGCCAGGATGTCGCCGGCAAGTCCAACGATGCGCTGGGTGCTGTACTCAGGGGCATCGGGCCCGACCTGACCATACCGGTGGTGGTGGAACGCGCCGGCACCCGCATGGAGCTGTCGCTGCCGTGTGGCAATGCCCGGTCGCGCATGGAGGCGGTGCTGAGCGGCCTGGATGCCGCCGCGAGCGGCAACTACCAGGCGTGCGTCGATACGCTCAGTGCGCGCAAGGATCTGGGGGGGCGCATGGCGGTGCTGGCGGCGCAGTGTGGCGAAGCCGCCAAGAGCATCGGCCCGTCGCGCCAGGCCGAACTGATCTACGAAGCGCTGAAGCAGCGGATCGCCGAGGCCCAGTGGGAACCGGACGCGCGCAGCAATATGATCGATGTCATGCGCAGGCAGCGGGTGCAGATCGAAAAGTACCTGGGCGAAGACCGCTACGCGGCGCTGGTGGCAGCAACCGAGCGCTGGCCGGGGGCGGAAGCGCTCTACAAGCGCACCGAGATCGACCAGGGCCAGTTCCGCCGCATTGCCCAGGACGCGGTGCGTGGGCGCCTGCTCGACCCCGAATCGGCCCGCATCGACATGCCCTACGGTTTCCTGCGCGGCAGCTGGAGGCCGCTGCTGCAGAAGGCCGTGGACGGTTACTGGACCTGCGGCACCGTGAATGCCAGGAACCGCATGGGCGGCTATGTCGGAACCAATGCCTTTGTCGTGGTTCTGGGTGAAGACGGCCAGGTGAAGTATCTGGAGCTGGGCAACAGCCGCGAACTGGACCTGGTCGGTACGGCGTGCGCCAAGGCCGTGGCTTCCCTGCCGCCGGCACCGGCGGAGACCGGGACGCCCGCAGGCGGCGCAGGCAGCGGCAGCACAGGCTCGCTTGCCGATGAGCTGAAGCAACTGGCCGAGCTGAAGGCCAGCGGCGCGCTGACCGACGCCGAGTTCGAAACCGCCAAGCAGCGCGTACTGTCCAGCGGCAAGACCCCGTAAATTCCTGCCGCCTGGCGCAGGCGTTGCCACCCGGCTGAGGCGCACGCCGCCGGCCTCAGCCGCGGCTGCCCACAGCCGGATCACGTGGTGCAGGAGATGGGCCATGCCTGGAGCGGCAGCCAGTCGGGCCTGCCGTTCATCGACCCGCAGGGCCCGGATGCCGCGCGGATCGCCTGGCTGTCAATGAAGAATTACCAGTGCCGAGGGAGCGGGCAGGGGAGCGCGCCGCGGGGAAGGGTCGGCCGGACGTGCCAGATGGCACCTCCGGCCACTGCCACCGATCCGCTATCGTGAGCGCCCCAACCGCTCCCGCCTGGCAGCGCATGGACGCCACACCGAACACAGCCCGAACCCGGTGGAGGCTTCACGCCTTCATCCTGTCCACCGCGCTGCTGGCCGCCGGCTGCGCTGATGCAACGGCACCGGCCAAGGATCCGGGTGCGGATATCGAAGAGGTGGCCCAGACCCTGATCGAGCAGCCCTTGCTGCACTCGGCCTCGATCGCCGTGGTTTACCGTGGCCAGACGTTCGTCCGCCATCGCGGCCACATGCAGGCAGGAGAACCCGGCGCGCCGACCGATGCCACCCTCTATGAGATCGGCTCATTAAGCAAGACCCTGGCCGGCACACTGATGGCCAATGCAGTACTGGAAGGCAAGCTGGGACTGGATGATGACGTTCGTGCCTACCTGCAGGGCGACTATCCGAACCTGCAGTACCAGGGCGCGCCGATCCGCATCCGGCACCTGCTGTCGCACACCAGTGGCCTGCCGAACATGCTGCCGGAGCGTGCGAACACGATACTGGCCGACTTCACCGATCACCGCACGCCGGCTGAACTCAATGCCCTCTACGCCGGTTACGGCAAGGCTGATTTCCTCAAGGATCTGCACACTGTCCGCATTCTGCGGATGCCGGGGAAGGACTACGCATACTCCAGTGCAGGATCCCAGCTGGCCGCGCACATCCTGGAACAGGTCCATCGGCGCGACTATGAGGCGCTGCAGCATGAGTTCTTCAGCGATGCGGCTGGAATGACCGGGACCACCATCTCGTTGAGCGACACCGAAGCGTCGCGCCTGGCGGTGGGCTACCACAGCGACAATCCGGTGCCGACCACGCCCATGCCCGGGTTGCCGTGGGGTGCGTCCGGCAACGTGAAGGCCACCGTCCCCGACATGGTGAAGTACCTGCAGTTCCAGTTGGCCGACGGGCCCGTGGTGAAGGAGTCGCACCGCACCCTGGCCCGGTTCGACGACGAGTTCAGCATCGGCTACTTCTGGAACATCGTTGCGGGCGATCGCCTGAAGGGGACCTACTATGCCCATCATGGCGGCGTGCCCCGCTCGCAGTGCTACATCTACATCATGCCGAAGCACGACCTGGGCATATTCGTCATCACCAATCAGAGTGGCGAGCAGACGGCGCACGCCCTGGAAGCGGCGGTTGACACCCTGGTCGAGCGGATCAGCGCGGGCGACACGCGATAGGCGCAGCGGCGGGCTACAGCAACAGCAGCGCGGCGATCAATGCAGGCGGCATCACCAGCACGCCTACGCGCAGGAAGTCGAGCGCACTGACATGCTCGCCTTCGCGGCGTAGCGCCACCAGCCACAACATCGTGGCCAGCGAGCCGGTCACCGACAGGTTCGGGCCCAGGTCCACGCCCACCAACAGGGCCGCGCGCGTCTGTGCGGGCAGTTCGGCCATCTGGCCCAGCGAGCCCGCCGCCAGCCCGACCGGCAGGTTGTTGGCCGCGTTGCTCAGCAAGGCGGCTGCGCCACCGGCCAGCCAGCCGGCCTGGCGCGGTGATGCCTGTGCCACCGCCTGCAGCGCATCGGCTGCCGCCTGGATGACGCCGGTCTGCGCCACAGCTTCCACCAGCACGAACAGCCCAGCCACCAGCGGCAACACGCCCCAGGACACATGCCGCAGCAGCGGCACGGGGCTGCGGCGCTGGCGGATGGCCACCACCGCCACGCTCAGCGCGCCCGCACAGAATGTGGCCAGGCCAAGCGGGCCGTTCAGGGCAGAGGTCAGCACCAGTACGCTGCCGGTGAACAGCACGCCCCACGCACTCAACCGGCCGCCCTCGGTCAGCGGCCGGTGCTCGGGCGCCGCCACCAGCGGTTGTGCGATCTCCCGTCGATGCACCCAGCGCAGCACCAGATAGGTCGCAGCGATCGCGGCCAGCGAAGGCAGCGCGAACTGCCCCAGCCACTGCAGCAGCGGCGGCATATGCGCGCCGTACACCACCAGATTGGCCGGATTGGAGATCGGCAGCACGAAGCTGGCCGCATTGGCGATGAACGCGCAGACGAACAGGTAGGGCAGGGGATTGGCGCGCGCGGCCCTGCACGCGGCATAGACCGCCGGCGTCAGCACGACGGCCGTCGCGTCGTTGGACAGGAACACCGTCACCAGCGTGCCGACCAGGAAGACCAGATCGAACAGGCGCCGCCCCGACCCGCCGGCATGCCGGACCGCATACAGTGCCAGCCAGTCGAACAGGCCTTCGCGCCGGGCCAGTTCGGCCAACGCCATCATGCCGACCAGGAACAGGTAGACGTCGCGACCTTCGGCCACCGCGTCCCATGCCGTGGCTGCTGACACTGCGCCACTGAGCGTCAGCAGGGCGGCAGCGGCCAGCGCCCACACATATTCCGGAATGCGCCACGGCCGGAACAGCAGGCCGACGGTGGCAATGGCTACGGCGGTCCAGATGAAGAGGGAAGATGACGAGGAGAGCATGCAGTGGGGGGTCTCAGCTGCGCTGACGTGCGGATGCGCGGCCCGTCTCCGGTACGCGCATCGCCAGCAGGAAGGCGCCCGCTGCAATCACGGCAAGTGCAAGGAAGGCAGCATCATACCCTGCGAACTGCACCACCAGGCCTGCCAGGCCCGGACTGAACGCCGCGCCCACGCCGAACACGGTGGAGACGGCGCCGAGCGTGACGTTGAAACGGCCGCTGCCTTCGGTCAGGTCGCTGACGATCACCGGCAGCAACGCGCCGAACAGGCCCGCACCGATACCATCCAGCAACTGCACGCCCAGCAGCCATGCGGGTGCATCCGACAGCGGGTACAGTGCCGCGCGGATCGGCAGGATCAGGAAGCCTGCCAGCAGCAGCGGGCGACGGCCCCAGGTGTCCGCACGCGCCCCGACCAGCCACGCCATTGGAATCATCACCAACTGCGCGGCGACGATGCAGCCCGCCGTCATCGTGGTGGCCAAAGCCGGCGCGCTCAGCGCCAGCTTCTGGCCCACGAGGGGCAGCATCGCGGCATTGGCCAGATGGAACAACGCGCAGCAGGCCGCCAGCGTGCGCAGATTGCGGTCGTGCAGCAACCGTCGCGCCGGCGCGGGTGCGCGCTCAGCGTCGGCCACCGCACTCATGCCGCGTGCGCGCTCGTGGTTGATCGCCCGGGCCGGAATCGAGCGCAGCGCCGCCAAGCTGGCCACGGTCAGCACTGCCATCAGCGGGAACACCACCACCGGGCCCCACAGGTAGGCCAGGGCGCCGGCCAGCACGGCGGCCACCGCATTGCCGGCATGGTTGAAGGACTCGTTGCGACCCATTCGGCGGGCGAAGGCCCGAGGTCCGCTGGTGCCCAGTGAAATGGCCGCGATGGCCGGCGCGATGACGGACGCGGCCACGGCACTGAGCGCCTGGCTAAGCGCGATCAGCGTGAACGAATGCATCCACGGCAACAGAAGGCAGGTCCCTGTGACCAGCATCGCGGCCAACGCAAGGGCCGCCCGCTTTGCATCGATACGGTCCATCAATGCACCGGCAGGGGCCTGGGTCAACAGGCCGACCACCGCCGAGACCGTCATCACCGCACCGATGCTGGCCGGTTGCCAATGGTGCACAGCCAGCAGGTAGATCGCCAGATAGGGCCCCAGTCCGTCGCGGACGTCGGCGAGGAAGAAGTTCAGTCCATCCAGGCCGCGCTCGGCACGCGCGGCGATGGAAGGTACAACAGGCAGGTCGGTCACGGCGGTCGATTCGCGGCTGCAACGGGTCGCCGCAGCGCGTGCGGAGCGGCGAAGTTTTGCAGGTCAGGCTGTGATGATCGTGTCGCGCAGCCTGCGGCGTGACTTCAGGCACTGCAGGTTAACTACAAATGTAGTCATCCTGCGCCGGCACTCACCGCATGAGGCCCACATGAAATCCGCATACCGGTTCTGCCACATTCTCGCCTTGGTATTGCTGATGCCGCTGTCCGCCCTGGCGACCACGGCCGACGATGCGCTTGCCACGATCGAGCGCAACGCCCGTGCAGCGCACTCCGATGCCGTGCTCGTCAGGCACGACGGGAAGACCCTGCTGGAGCTGCAGCCTGCGGCTGGACAGGACGCCGTTCATCTGATGTCAGCCACCAAATCGGTGATGGCGCTGGCCATCGGGCTGCTGCTCGACGACGGCACGCTGGCCTCGATCGATGAACCGGTCAGCCGCATCTACCCGGAGTGGAAACAGGGCCAGAAGCAGGACATTACCGTGCGCATGCTGCTGGACCACACCTCGGGCCTGCAGAACGTGGCCAATGCCGGCCAGGAGCTGGAAGGCGCGCCGGACCTGGTCAAGCTGGCCCTGGCTGCGGAGTTGAGCCATGCCCCCGGCACCACCTTCTCGTACAACAACAAGGCCACCAATCTGCTGCCCGGCATCGTTCAGCGCCTGGCCGGCCAGCCGCTGGATGCATATCTGCACGCGCGTCTGTTCAAGCCGCTGGGCATCGCCCACTACACGTGGATGAAGGACGAGGCGGATACCCCGCTGGGAATGGCCGGCCTGTCATTGCGGGCGAGCGATCTGGCGGCCATCGGGCAACTGCTGCTGGATGACGGTGTGGCGCCGGATGGAACACGCCTGCTGAGCGCGCGATCAGTAGCGCTGCTGACCGCTGAGAGCGCACGCTCGCCCGACGTGGGCCTGCTGTGGTGGCGGATTCCGGCATGGGAGCGCTATCAGCTGAAGCCAGGGCTGGGCGATCTGTTGTCCGCTCGCGGGGTGGAATCCGGCGTGCAGGCGGCCATTCAGTCCACCGCTGGGCGTACCTTCGACAGCAAGGACGCGCTGATCGCTGCCCTGGCCGAACAGCTGGGTCCGGAATGGCCGCAGCGCTATGGCAGCGAGGTCACCGGGCGCGGCCTCAAGCTCGCCGATCTCTACGACACCGCGCGCGGCCCGGTCGTTGGCTACGCCGCCAACGGCTATATGGGCCAGTATCTGCTGGTCATCCCGGAGCAGCGCGTAGTGGCGGTGCGCCTGATCCACCGGCGCGATACCCACGTTGCACCGCGCGACGACTACAGCGGCTTCTTCGCTGACGTGCTGCAGCTGGCGCAGGCCCTGCGCTGAGCAACAGCCTCCACGGCACGCCAACGCATCCCTGGGCGTGCTTCACCTTTGCGATCCGGCAGGCAGCGGGCGCACAGCACCCGGCCACACCGCTCCAGCCAGGCGCGCAGGTACGCAATCCGTTCAGGCCGACAGCTCCTCCCGCACGATCTTCGCGCCTTCGCTGAGTGCGCGCAGCTTGCCCCGCGCCACCGCACGCGGCAACGGTGCCATGCCACAGTTGGTGCTCGGGTAGAGCTTGTCGGCATCCACGAACTGCAGCGCCCTGCGCAGGGTGTCGGCCACCTCCTGCGGTGTTTCAACCGTGTGGGAGGCCACGTCGATGGCGCCGACCATCACCTTCTTGCCGCGCACCAGTTCGATCAGGTCGATCGGCACATGCGAGTTCTGGCATTCCAGCGAAATGATGTCGATGCTGGAGGCCTGCAGCTTCGGGAACGATTCTTCGTACTGGCGCCATTCCGAACCCAGCGTCTGCTTCCAGTCGGTGTTGGCCTTGATGCCGTAGCCGTAGCAGATGTGCACGGCGGTCTCGCACTTCAGCCCTTCAACCGCGCGTTCCAGGGCCGCCACGCCCCAGTCGTTCACCTCATCGAAGAACACGTTGAAGGCCGGCTCATCGAACTGGATGATGTCCACGCCAGCGGCCTCCAGTTCCTTCGCTTCCTCGTTGAGGATCTTCGCGAACTCCCAGGCCAGCTTCTCGCGGCTCCTGTAGTGTGCGTCGTACAACGTATCGATCATGGTCATCGGGCCGGGCAGGGCCCACTTGATCGGCTGCGTGGTCTGCCGGCGCAGGAACGTCGCATCCTCGACGAATACCGGCCTGGGCCGGCTCACGGCGCCGACCACGGTCGGCACGCTGGCGTCGTAGCGGTTGCGGATGCGCACGGTTTCGCGCTTCTCGAAATCGACACCGCTGAGGTGCTCGATGAAGGTGGTGACGAAATGCTGCCGGGTCTGCTCGCCGTCGCTGACGATATCGATGCCGGCGTGCTGCTGTTCCTGCAGCGAAAGGCGCAGGGCATCCTGCTTGCCTTCAATCAACGCTTCAGCCTGCAACTTCCAGGGCGACCACAGCGTTTCCGGCTCGGCCAGCCAGGAGGGCTTGGGCAGGCTGCCCGCAGTGGAGGTGGGGAACAGAATCTTGGTCGGCATTGCGGGGTATGTCCTTGGGGGCGATGGAAAACGGTGGATCAGCGGGCGGCCCACTGCTCAAGCACAGCGCGGTACGGCTTGATGAAGTGCTCTTCGGTGAAGCGGCCCTGCTTGACCGCCAGCTGGCTGCGCTCTTCGCGGTCGTAGACGATGCGGGTGGAGGAGTAGTCCTGATGCTTCAGGCTGGGCTGGTAGACCTTGCCGGCCACCGAATTGGCGTTGTAGATCTCCGGGCGGTAGATCTTCTGGAAGGCCTCCATGGTGCTGATGGTGCCGATCAGCTCCAGGTTGGAGTAATCCCCCAGCAGATCGCCGCGGAAGTAGAACGCCAGCGGCGCGACGCTGCCCGGCGGCATGAAGTAGCGCACCTGCAGGCCCATCTTGTCGAAGTACTGGTCGGTGGGTGAAAACTCGCCCTGGCGGTATTCCACGCCCAGGATTGGATGGTGGTTCTCGGTGCGGTGGTAGGTCTGGCTGCTGGAAACGCTGATGCAGATCACCGGCGCCTTGCTGAAGTTGGCCCGGTAGGCCTCGGACTCCAGGAAGTGCTTGAACAGCTTGCCGTGCAGGTCACCGAAGCCCTCCGGAATGCCGAAGGTCGCCTTGCCTTCGTTGCTGGCCGGCAGTACCACACTGAAGTCATAGTCGCGTACATAGGACGAGAAGTTGTTGCCAACGATGCCGTCGATACGCGCGCCGGTCCGCGTATCGACGATGGCCGGCTGCAGCACTTCGATCAAGGGAAAGGGGTCTGCGTCACTGGCGTCGTCGATGTGCATCTCCACCGAGATGATGTCCAGCTCCACGCTGTAGCGATCGGCGCCCGGGTTGTCCCAGTGCGCAAGGTCATTGAAGCGGTTGTTGATCATCCCCAGCGTGTTGCGCAGATTCTGCTGGCGAGAGTCGCCACGGGCCAGGTTGGCGAAATTGGTGGTGATGCGCGTGCCGTCAGCGGGCTGGTAGTCCTCGTTGAAGGGAATGCGCGAGATGCGGAAGGTGAAGGCGTCGGTCGTCATGGGTGGCGTTCCGTGTTGCGGGGTGGCATCCGAAGGCAAAGGGGGAGGGCATTCGGCATTCAAAGCGTGGCGGCGGTCTCGGCAACGACCGAGGCGCGGCGGCCGGGCAGCGACAGCAGCGGCAGCGCCCGCTGCACGGCCAGCTGCGCGCGCTCGATCAGGGCGTGGCTGTGCAGCCGGCCGTCGGCGAAGTCACGATCGGTGGCGTAGACGCCAAGCGGCAGCGTGCGGGCCTGGAAGAAGCTGAAGAGCGGGCGCAGCTGGTGGTCGATCACCAGCGCGTGGCGTTCGCTGCCGCCGGTGGCGGCCAGCAGGATGGGGGTGTCGACCAGCGCATCCTGGTCGATGAAGTCGAAGAAGTGCTTGAACAGCCCGGTGTACGAGCCGCGATAGACCGGCGTGGCCACGACCAGCACGTCTGCCTGTTCAACAGCGAGCAGTTGCCGCTCCACGGCCTCGGGCAGCTGCGAGCGCCACAGGGCACCGGCCAGCTGCGGAGCCAGCTGGCCCAGTTCGACCAGCTCCGGGCTGCTCGGCACCTGCTCGCCGATCAGATCCAGCAGGTGTTCACAGAGGGTGGTCGCGCGCGAGGGGCGCTGCAGTCCGCCGGAGACGGCGACGATACGGAGGGGGCGGTGGAGTGAAGGCATGACCCGATGCTAGTCATGCCTTTCCATGACGTAAAATGGTATTACTTCACCAATCCATGAGTGAGATTCATCGTCATGCTGGAACGGATCCACCTCAGCATCGTGCAGCAGGTCGAGCAGCAGGGCTCGCTCACCGCCGCTGCCGGCGTGCTGAACCTGACCCAATCGGCGCTGAGCCACAGCATGAAGAAGCTGGAGCAGCAGCTGGGGACCGAGGTCTGGCTGCGGGAGGGACGCAGCCTGCGCCTGACCCAGGCCGGCCAGTACCTGCTGGCCGTCGCCAACCGCGTGCTGCCGCAGCTGGACCTGGCCGAAGAGCGCCTGCGCCAGTTCGCCCAGGGCGAGCGCGGCGCGCTGCGCATCGGCATGGAATGCCATCCGTGTTACCAGTGGCTGCTGAAGATCGTCTCGCCCTACCTGGCCGCGTGGCCGGACGTGGATGTGGACGTCAAGCAGAAGTTCCAGTTCGGCGGCATCGGCGCATTGTTCGGCTACGAGATCGATCTGCTGGTCACCCCGGATCCGCTGCTGAAGCCGGGCCTGAAGTTCATCCCCGTGTTCGACTACGAGCAGGTGCTGGTGGTGGCCAAGCGCCACGCCCTGGCCAAGGTGGATTACGTCAAGCCGCGCCAGCTCGGCCAGGAAGTGTTGATCAGCTACCCGGTGCCGTTCGAGCGCCTGGACATCTACAACCAGTTCCTGCTGCCGGCCGGCATCACGCCACGGCGCCACAAGGCCATTGAGACCACCGATATCATGATGCAGATGGTGGCGAGCGGCCGCGGCGTGGCCGCCATGCCGCGCTGGCTGGTGGAAGAGTACGCCGCGCGCATGGACGTGGTGCCCGTGCGCCTGGGCGCCAAAGGCATCCCCAAGCAGATCTATCTGGGCGCGCGCGAAGCCGATACCGGCATCGACTACCTGCAGTCCTTCATCGAACTGGCCCGTAACAGCTCGCCGCTTGCCGGCAATGCAGGCGGAGCCCGTTGATGCCTGCACCTGGATCACTGCGGACGGAGGCCTTCATCAGCACCTTTTCACTGGAGGTCAGCGTGAAGGCCATGCCCGCGCTGCGCGCCGAGGCCGCCCGCATACCGCGTGGCACGACGATCTCCATTCCCTACCTGGCCAGCGAGGATGACGACGCCCGCCTGGCTGCCGCGCGCATGGTGCGCGCGCTCGGCTTTGAGCCGATGCCACATCTGTCTGCGCGCCGCATCGGCTCGCGTGCGGCACTCGAGCGCTTCCTGGAGCGTGCTGCCAGCGAGGCCGGTGCCGAGCAGTGCCTGGTGATCGCCGGTGACCTCGCCACGCCTGCCGGACCGTTTGCTGACAGTGCTTCGATCATCGAGACCGGACTTCTTGAGCGTTTCGGCGTCAAAGTCGTGGGTATCGGCGGGCACCCGGAAGGCCATCCGGTGATGAGCAGTGACGGTCGCTGGCAGGCGCTTGAACGCAAGTGCCGGGCCATCGAATCGCGCGGCATGGCACCCTTGATCATTACCCAGTTTGCGTTCGATGCCGATATCGTGCTGGCGTGGTTGAATGTACTGCGCGCGCGTGGCATCAACGTTCCGGTGCTGGTCGGTGTGCCGGGGCCGGCCAGCATCACCCGGTTGCTGCGCTACGCCGCGATGTGCGGCGTGGGTGCCAGTGCATCGATGCTGGCCAGGTACGGCGTCTCGATCGGCCGGTTGCTTGGCACAGCGGGGCCGGAGGTGTTTGTCGACCGTCTCGTGCAGGGGCTGACCGACGCCCATGGCCTGATCAGCCCGCACCTGTTCCCGTTTGGCGGCATCGCGCCGTCACTGGATTGGATTGAGCGGTTCCGGCTTCGGGGCCCGTTTCCCCGGGTTCGTCGTTGAATGCCGCGGCTTGGTCGCATGCCGTCCCTGTGCCAGGTGTGTTCGGCTAGGCTGCAGCCACTGACCGAAAGGATGAAGCGCCGATGATTCGCTGGTTGTTCTTGGCACTTGCTGCGCTGCCGTTCGCTGCCAGCGCTGTAGTCATCCGCCACGACGTTGACGATGATCGATACCGGATCGACGGATCCGAGTTTCCGGCCCTGGCCGACATGCCCGGCGAAGGGCAGGGCGTTCTGATCGCCCCCAGCTGGGTGCTGACCGCGGCACATGCCGCGCCGATGGAAGGGATGGGGCAGGCGATCACCATCAATGGAAAGGACCACGGCGTGGAGCGCGTATTCCTGCATCCCGGCTACCGGAGAATGCCTGACGCCTTGGGCAAGGAGGCATTGGCAACGGGAAGTCCTGCGAAGATCCACGCTTTCCTGGCCGGGTCGGATGACATTGCATTGATCCGGCTCGCCACCCCCGTGAACGATGTGCAGCCCGTAGCGCTCTATCGCGGCACTGCCGAGGTCGCGCAGGTCGCCGCCTTGGTCGGAAAGGGCGCCACCGGCAATGGATCGGTTGGACTGGTGCCGGGCGGGCCGCATCGCACCGCTTTGCGGCGGGCGTACAACGCGATTACCGGCGGAAACGATCGTTATCTCTGGTATCGGTTCGATGCCCCGCCACAGGGACTTCCACTTGAAGGCGTGTTGGGCAGCGGCGATAGCGGCGGCCCACTGGTGATCGAGGATCGCGGCGTCTGGCAGCTGGTCGGCCTGGGCTCCTGGATTACCGCCGTTCCCGAGCATGCCCTGGAGGCAGGCTTCTATGGTCAGGTCGTGCACAACGTTCGGGTGTCGCGCTATGTGGATTGGATCGAGAGCACCCTGAGTGCGCCAGATTACCGCCCAGTAACACCCGAAGACTGACAGCTGTCACTGGCTGCACCCCGGGCGGAAGCGGATAGTGAGCGCCAAGGCGAGGGCACCTCGCCACCACTCAGCCAGCAAGGGGACCGCTCATGAACATGCTCCAGCACCTCGCCTCGCAGACGCCGATCTGGGTCTGGCTGCTTCTGGCCTTCCTGGTCACCCGTGGCATCGCCGCCATGAAGCCGACCGAGACCTCGCTGCAGAAGCTGGCGATCGTGCCCGGCCTGTTTGCCGTCTGGGGTGCGTGGTCGATCAGCCATCGTTTCGGCGCGTCGCTGATCGCCTGGAGCGAGTGGCTGGCCGGCATTGCCACGGGCGCGGCGCTTGCCTGGCTGCTGTTGAATCGGTTGAAGCTGACGCTGGACCGCAGCACCGGCAAGCTCTGGCGCAGCGCGGACTTCAGCCTGCTGCCGCTGCTGCTGGTCACCTTCCTGGTGAAGTACGGCTTCGAAGTCGCATTTGCGGTGTCGCCGTCGCTGTCCGCCCATGCCGGCTTCAGTGCCGCCTACCTGCTGCTGACGGGCGGGTTCACTGGCATCTTCGTCGGCAAGTACGCCCGGTACCTGGCCTCGCTGCGGGTGGATGCGGCGGGCAAGGGACTGGAAACCGCAGGCTGATCGCCCGCCTAGGATATGGGAACAGCCAGTTCACCAGGATGATGAACCATGCAGTGGGCGGGTTGTACTTCGCAGCTTGGTACGTCAGCGTAGTGGGTACCGCCAAGGTTCAGACAGGTCAAATGAAGTCTCCAGAATGAGGATGCTGATCTCTTCCCTCATGTTCCTGGGCTTGGTGGTTGCGGCAGGAATCGTTTGGGTAACGTATCCAACCTGTCTCGAATCTGAGCTCAGAACATTCCGCTCACTTCCACCAGAAACATTCAAGATGCTTCGTGACGATGCGATCGCCTTCGCTCGGGCGAACGCATCGAAAGGCATTACCATCGAAGCAGGCTCCCCGCAATCGAGCGTGTTCGAACTGCGGTGCAGGAAGGTTCCATTACTCCTGGTCGAGAACGGGCATGACCTGCTCACCCTCGATATCTTTGGATACGCAGACCGACGTGCGCCAGGCATTGCCAAGCTTCAAGATCAGATGACATCGAGACTGATCCCGGAGGGTCAGCCCGGCAAGCCCGGCCCGATTTCTGTAGAGCCCTCGGGACTGGAGGCGCTCATCATGAAGCATCGAGACGGCATCGATGTCGCGCAGCAGTGCCATTGAATCCAGGGGCGATTGAAGTGCGCCAAACGCATTTGAAGTGCGCCAAACGCATTGATCTCCTGACTTCGAATCCGTCGCACCTTATGCACGCCGCCTGATCGACCAGGTGGGCGTGCCCGACGTCGATGCCAGCGATGGGCCGCCACCGGCGGTGGCTCTGCAGCAACAGCGCGGTGCCAGCAACCAGATAGAACTGCCGATCCTGTTTGACCGCCGCGGGCAACAGCACGTCGGACAGATCGCTGTCCGACGCTTCGGTGACCAGGCAGAGTGCATCGCGGAAGCCCAGCCTGCGCAGCAGCCCAGTCAGACGTCCAGCGCCTTAGACATTCCCACGCCACTGGCTCATCAGCATCTGAAGGAATCGCTCTGCGGTGGGCGAGAGCAGGGCGCCGCGTCGGCGGACGATGCCGATCGTGCGCGACACCACCGGGTTGCCGATCGCGCGCGTCACCAGAGTGGGGTGATCCCCGTCCGGCGTGGCCATCTTCGGCAGCACCGACACGCCGATGCCGGCCTCGACCATGCCCAGTGACGTCGACAGGTGCGTCACCTCGTAGTGCCAGCTCAACTTGAGGTTCTCGCGCGCCAGTGCACCGTCCAGCAGCGTGCGATTGCCGCTGGTGCGATGCACGGTGATCAACTGGTGCTCGGCCAGGTCGGCCCACTCCACCTTGCGCTTGCGGGCCAGCGGATGATCGCGCCGGCAGGCGAGGACGAAGGGGTCCTCTGCCAGTACGTCGAAGTCTAGATTCGGATCGTTGGCGCCCATGAAGTTGATGCCGAACTCGACTTCGCCACGTTCCACCGCCTGCAGACCCTCCGTGGCCGGAATATCCAGAATGCGGAAGCGCACGTTCGGGTGTGCTTCGTGGAAACGCGCCATCACGCTGGGCAGGAAGTAGAACGCCGCCGTCGGCAGGCACGCGATGGTGACGGTGGCGCCACGCGTGTCCTCGCGGCCGCGCAGCGAGAACAGCGAGCCATCGAATTCCTCCAGCATGCGGCGTACCAGCGGCAGCAGGTTCTCGCCGACAGCGGTGGTACTGACGCTGCGCGTGGTGCGCTCCAGCAGTGGCGAACCCACGGCCTGCTCCAGTTTCTGGATCCGCCGGCTGAGTGCTGGCTGGGAGACGTGCAGGATTTCCGCGGCGCGATGGAAGCTGCGCGTCTCCGAGACCAGCAGGAAGGCGCGTAGATCCAGGATTTCGCAATTGATGCTCATTGGGTATCAATCATCCAAAAATCAGCAATTCACAGATCAATTGAGGCCATGCCAGTATCGAATCACAGAGGGGTCATTCATCCCCTATACGCATCAATCTAGCACACGTATGTCCAACGATCTGCTCAGCATTCCCTGCGTGCTCATGCGCGGCGGCACCTCCAAAGGCCCGTTCTTCCTGGCCGGCGACCTTCCGATGGACATCGCCGAACGCGATCGCCTGCTGCTGGAAGTGATGGGCTCGGGCCATCCGTTGCAGATCGACGGCATCGGCGGGGGCAACGCGCTGACCAGCAAGGTGGCCATCATCGACCGCTCGAGCCGGGCGGACGCCGACGTGGATTATCTGTTCGCCCAGGTCCGGGTGGAGCAGCAGGTGGTGGACACCTCGCCCAACTGCGGCAACATGCTGGCGGCCGTGGGCCCGTATGCCATCGAGCGTGGGCTGGTGCAGGCGCAGGATCCGCAGACCGAGGTGCGCATCCACAACGTCAACACCGGCAAGCTGATCATCGCCACGGTGGAAACGCCGGGCGGCACTGTGGTCTACCGCGGTGATACGCGCATTGCCGGCGCGCCGGGCTCGGCCTCGCCGGTCAGGCTGTCCTTCCTGGACGCGGCAGGTGCCCGCACCGGCAAGCTGCTGCCCAGCGGGCACGCGCAGGAAACCATCAGTGGCGTGCCGGTCAGCCTGGTGGACTGTGCCATGCCGATGATGCTGGTGCGTGCCGAAGACCTGGGCGTGCGTGGTGATGCCTCGCCCGCCGAACTGAACGCGGACGCCGCGTTCATGCGCCGGCTGGAGGCGCTGCGCATCGAGGCGGGCGCCCGCATGGGCATCGCCGACGCCGGCAACAAGGTCATTCCCAAGCCGGTGCTGCTGTCGGCACCGCAACATGGGGGTGATCTGCAGGTGCGCTATTTCATGCCGCACCAATGCCACACCGCACTGGCCATCACCGGCGCGGTCGGCCTGGCCACCGCCGCCGTCACGCCGGGCACGCTGGCCCACACTTTGGTCGGATGCCTGTCCGTCCCCGGCCGCATTACCCTCGAGCATCCGAGCGGGGCCCTGGAGGTGGGCCTCAGCCGCAGTTCGGACGATGCGCCGGTGATTGCCAGCGTGGTCCGCACCGCGCGCCGCCTGTTCGAGGGGCGCGTGTACGCGACATCGCCGGCGCCGGCTGCATCCAGTGCCACCCAAACCCGCCAATGGATATCGGCGGCATGATCTGAACCCGGGTGCGACGGCGCAGACGCGCATGCCCACCCTTACAACGTAGATGCTTCACTCCTGGGAGGGATGATGTACAAGCAGTTCTTGATGGCCGCGTTGTGCGCGGCCGGCCTGGCCGCGGCTGGATGCAGCAACAACGGGCGCGCCGAAGGGGCGTCCGCCGCCAGCGCCGACAACGCGCCGGTGCGCATCAGCGTCGGTTCCTACAATCTCAACAATCTTCCGTTCTTCATCGCCGACGCCAAGGGCTACTTCAAGGACGTCGGCCTGGAGGTCAAGACCGAGAACTTCGCGCAGGGCGGCTCCAAGGTGCTGCAGGCGCTGGTCGCCAATTCCACCGACGTGGCCGTCGGTTTCTATGACCACACCATCCAGATGCAGGCCAAGGGCAAGGACGTGGTCGGCTTCGTGCTGCTCTCGCGCAACTCCGGCCTGGTGATGGCCGGGCGCGAGGATGCCACCTTCGATCCGGCCCGCCCGGAGACCATCAAGGGCCAGAAGGTCGGCATCACCGCACCGGGCTCCTCGTCCGACTTCTTCGTCCGCCACTTCCTGGCCCAGCACGATATTCCGGCCGACAGCATTTCGCTGATCGGCGTCGGCTCGGGCGCCGCAGCGGTGGCCGCGCTGGAGCAGGGCAAGATCGACCTGCTGGTCAACTACGACCCGGCCGCGACCCTGATCACCGAGCGCAAGGTCGGGAAGATCCTCCTCGACGCGCGCAGCGACGAAGGCGCCCGCCAGGTCTATGGCGGCCTGTACCCGACCTCGGTGATGTATGCCAACCAGAGCTTCCTGGACAAGCGTCCCGAAGCGGCCGAAAAGATCGCCCGTGCCGAGCAGATGGCTTTGAAGTTCATCGCCGACCACAGTGCAGAAGAGATCGTTGCCGCACTGCCGGACAGCTATGTCTCCGGCGACCGCGCCACCTATGCCCGCGCGGTGGAGAACGCACGCGCGATCTTCACCCGGGACGGGCGCTTCACGCCGGCCGACCTGGAGACGCCATTGAAAGTGCTGCGTGAGTTCAACGCCGATGTGGCCAAGGCCGACATCGATCTGTCCAGGACCTACACCAATGCCTTCGTCGAGCGTGCCCACGCTGCGGCGCCGGCTGCCCAACCGTAAGCGGAGGTAACCCCATGGCCCTCAATGCCACCGTGCGCCAGCTCAACGGCGCACCGCAGCTGGAGCCTGCACAGACCATGGTCGCCATCAACAAGGTGACCATGTCCTTCGGCGAATTCACCGCCGTACGCGACGTCGACATCCAGGTGGGTGACGGCGAGTTCCTCGCCATCGTCGGGCCCACCGGCTGCGGCAAGAGCACCATCCTCAATTCCGTGGCGGGCCTGCTGAAGCCGTCCTCCGGCGAAGTGGCCATCGATGGCCGCACGGTCAGCGGCGTGCAGGAGTCGGTCGGCTACCTGTTCCAGCAGGACGCCCTGCTGCCGTGGAAGACCGCTTTCCAGAACGTCGAGCTGGGCCTGCGTTTCCGCGGCGTGCCCGAGGCCGAACGCAGGGCCAAGGCCAACGCGTGGCTGGCCAAGGTCGGCCTGGCCGGCTTCGAGCATCGCTACCCGCACCAGCTGTCCGGTGGCCAGCGCAAGCGCGTGCAGATGGCGCAGGCGCTGATCGTCGAGCCGAAGGTGATCCTGATGGACGAGCCGTTCTCGGCGCTGGACATCCACACCCGCCACCTGATGCAGAACGAGTTGCTGCGCCTGTGGCAGGAGGATCGCCGCTCGGTGATCCTGATTACCCACGATCTGGAGGAAGCCATCGCCCTGGGCGATCGCGTGGTGGTGTTGTCTTCCGGCCCGGCCAGCCGCGTGGTGCGCAGTTTCGACGTGGATCTGGAGCGGCCGCGCAATGTGGCCGAAATCAAGCTGGATGACCGTTTCACCGACCTGTACCGCGACATCTGGGCCTGCCTGCGCGGCGAAGTGGAGAAGAGCTATGCACGCCAAGACTGACAAATTCATCCAGCTGGCCCTGGTGATCGCCGTGTTCGGCGGCTGGGAAGGTGGCATCGCGCTGGGCGTGATCGATCCGTTCTTCTTCCCTTCGCCGACGGCGATCGTGCAGCAGGCCTGGACCTGGCTGTCGGATACCTCGTTCTACCAGCACGTCTACATCACGCTGACCGAAACCGCGCTGGGCTACATCATCGGCACCGGGCTGGGCGTGGCCGGTGGCGTGTGGCTCGGCCTGAGCCGCCGTTCGGCACGCATCCTGGACCCCTTCATCAAGGGCTTCAACGCGATTCCGCGCGTGGTGCTGGCGCCGATCTTCGTGCTCTGGCTGGGCCTTGGGCTGTGGTCGAAGGTGGCGCTGGCGGTCACGCTGGTGTTCTTCACCACGTTCTTCAATGCCATGCAGGGCGTGCGCGAAGTGAACCCGGTGGTACTGGCCAATGCGCGCATCCTCGGAGCGAGCCGCAGCGACCTGCTGCGCCATGTCTACTTCCCGGCAGCGGCGAGCTGGATCCTGTCGTCGCTGCGCACCTCGGTCGGCTTTGCCGTGGTCGGCGCGATCATTGGTGAGTACCTCGGCGCCTCGGCGGGCCTGGGCTACCTGATCGCGCAGGCCGAGGGCAACTTCAACGCCGTGGGCGTGTTCGCCGGCATCATCATCCTGGCCGCCTTCGTGCTGGTCATCGACGCCCTGCTGGACGTGGTTGAGAACAAGCTGATCACCTGGCGTCCCAACGCCCAGGCACAGGCCACGAGCTGACCGGGCCGGGCTGAGCCCGCCTGCCGCGCCGCCGGTCCGATCCGGCGGCGCGAGCTTCCTTCCCCGATCTTCCCCCGCACCACCGCAACAGGCCAGCGCCAGGCCAGGGGGCCGGCTGGCCGGAGAGAGCCCATGAACCCTCCCACCGTGCTGCCGATGGCAGCGCTGCCGGTCGCGCTCGGCCTGCTGTTGGCCAGTGGCCATGCCGACGCCCAGTCCACCGCGTCGCTGCCCGCGCCGCTGAGCCAGGCTGAGCTGTCACGCCTGGTGCAGCAGCAGGCGCTGCAGATCCAGCAACTGGAAGCACGCCTCCGCGCCGTCGAGGGCGGGCAGGGCGGTGCGACTGTACCGCCCACGCCGCCCGCACCTGCACTGGAGACGCGGATGGCCGCACTGGAATCCAGCCAGTCCAAGCTGCCCAAGGTCTCCTGGGCCAAGGGTGCACCCGAGTTCAGCAGTGCCGACGGCAACACGGTGTTCCGTCCTCGCGGCCGCCTGTTCGTCGATGCCTCCAGTACCGAGGGTTCCGCCTCCAGCGACCGCAATGTTTCGGGTACCGAGATCCGTTCGGTACGCCTGGGCGCCGAGGGCCGCTACGGCACCCTGGGCTGGGTCGTGGAGGGCGACTTCGCCGACAACGCGGTGGCGTGGAAGTCGGTCTATGCCACGCTGGATCACACACTGTTCGGGCGGCCTGCCGATCTCACCATGGGTAACCGCTTGAACGATCGCGGCATCGATGGTTCCAGCAGCACCTCCAATACGCCGTTCCAGGAGCGCAACGTGGTCGGCACGCTGCTGCTGCCGCAGCGTGGCCTGTTTGGTGTCGGGCTGACCGAGCGGGTGTATGGAAAGGGCTGGCATGCCAGCCTGTCGGTGGCCGGCAACGATCTCAACAACGCCGGTAACGACAACGACAGCCAGACCTGGGCCACGCGCGTCCATTGGAATCCGGTGGAGAGCGCTGGCGCCACCGTGCATCTGGGCGCATGGGCTTTCCACGAAAAGATTCCCGCAGGCGCCAGCGGCGTGGTGCGCAGTTCGGCCATCGCCGGGCATTTCAACGATCTGGTGAAAATTGCCCCGGGCACGCTGCTGGGCGCCGAGCGCAGCACCGCCTATGGCGCCGAACTTGCCGGCTTCTTCGGCCCGGCGTGGGCCACCGGCGAATGGGGCACGCGCAGCCTGCGCGGGGCCGACGCCGCTGGCCACTACGACCGCGACCACCAGGCCTGGGCGGTCTCGGCCGGCTGGTTCCTGGCCGGCGCCCAACCGTCCTACGCGGGCAAGACGGGTACCTGGGGGAAGGTGAAGGTCGCCGATCCCGTGACCCGCGGCGGCAGCGGTGCGTGGGAACTGAAGGGCCGCTACGAGGACGTGGACTATGCCGAGCTGCCCAGTGGCGGCACTGGCCACGCGTGGACGCTGGGGGCGAACTGGTACCTCAACGACTTCAGTCGCTTGATGTTCGAAGCCGTGCGTTGGCAGACCCGCCACCTCAACGGTACAGGCAAGGGCAGGGATGAAGGCACCACCTTCAATACCCGCCTGCAGCTGGCCTTCTAGGGCCTTCTAGGGCCGGGTCGCCGCCTGCATCCTGGCCACCGCAGCAACAACACAGCCATGAGTGCAGGCGGCATCGCCAGCGCGCCGACGCGCAGGACGTCGAGCGCGCTGACGTGCTCGCCATCGCGACGCAACGCCACCGGCCACTGCATCGTGGGCAGCGAGCCGGCCGCCAGGCCCAGCGGCAGACAGCGGGTCAAGCTGCCGAGCAGTGCGGCCGCACCATCTGCCAGCCAGATGCCCGTGCTTCGGCGGGCTGGCGTTCGCCAGCGGCCGAATTGCTGCGCTGCATGGTGACAACGGCAAACCGCGGTGATTACTCTCCGCTGCAACGCGATGGTAGCGCTACCAGCAGGACGGGGGTCCAAGGTCCTGGCGCCGCCTTCTTTGCCGCGTGTTTGTCCTGGCAGGCTTGAAAAGCAAGTGTAAGTCGCGGCGTGCTCCGGCGCCCGCGCTGTTCGGTTTGGAATGCGGGCCACGCCCGTGCGTGCCCCTGGGAGGGGGCGGTACATCCATTCGATCGTATGTCAGAGGGGACTTTCATGAGCACTTGCAGTTTCCGTGGCACCCTGCGCCCGAGGATCGGTTCATGAGCCGCACGTTGGCGAAGTTCCGGTCCAGGGCCATGTTCACCTTCGTTGGCGGCGCCCTGGTCATCAATCCCGCCTTCGCGCAGGACGCAGCGCCATCGGCCGGCCAGCCGCCGCAGGGCCAGTCGCAACCCACCCAGCTTGATGCAGTGCAGGTCACGGGCATACGCAACAGCCTGAGCCAGGCCATGGACATCAAGCGCGACTCGGCCGGCGTGGTCGATGCGATCAGTGCCGAAGACATCGGCAAGTTCCCCGACACCAATCTTGCCGAATCGCTGCAGCGCATCACCGGCATCTCCATCGAGCGCCGTGACGGCGAGGGTGCGCAGGTGACCGCGCGTGGCTTTGGCCCCCAGTTCAACATGGTCACGCTCAATGGCCGGCAGATGCCGGGTGCCGATGCATTCGGTGCCTCTGGACAGGTCGCCATCGGCGGTGTCGACGGCGGCACCCGCGCCTTCAATTTCGCGCAGCTGGCCGCCGAGGCCATCAATGGTATCGAGGTCTACAAGACCAGCCAGGCACAGGTGCCCAGCGGTGGCATCGGTGCGACGATCAACATCCTGACCTCGCGTCCGCTCGATCACGCCGGCATCGTGGCCAACGCCGGCGCGAAGCTGGTGTCCGACCAGAGCCAGCCGTTCGACAATGACCTGACCCCGGAGCTGTCGGGCATCTTCAGTTACAGCAATCCGGAAAAGACCTTTGGCGTCAGCCTCAGCGCCAGCCAGCAGAAGCGCAAGGGTGGCTCGGTGCAGGCCACGGAGAACTACTGGAATGTGCAGCCGTGGACAGGGTCCATGCCGGGCAATCCGGCCGTGGTCAATGCCCCGGCCGTCGGCCAGCTTTACGCGCGGCCCAACGACCTGCGCTACGCGTTCTCCGAATTCGAGCGCGAGCGCGTCAACGGCCAGGCCGTGCTCCAGTTCGCACCGACGGACAGCCTGACCCTGACCGTGGATTACACCTACTCGACCAACGAGATCACCGAGAATCGCGGCGAGCAGGGCATGTGGTTGCAGAACAGCAACTACACCAACGTTGAGTTCGACACCAGTGGCGCCGTCGCGACGCCGGTATACATCCGTGAAATCGCCGGCACCAAGGATTTCGGCCTGGAACAGCAGCGCAGCATGCAGGAGTACAAGCTGGGTTCGCTGGGCTTCAATGCCGTCTGGAATGTCAGCGACCGCTTCAAGCTCAGCTTCGATGCGCACAACTCGAAGAACGAGAGCCGCCCCAACGACCCGCTCACCGGCGGTGGCTCCATCTTCATGAGCATCGCCGGCACCAACAACTGTACCCGTGGCCCGCATTGTGGCGGCTCCTGGGTGCAGGAGCTGAACTTCAACAACGGCCTGCCGGTTGGCACCCAGGTCTGGTATCCCAGCACGGCCGATGCGATCGCCGGGACCAATGGCGTGGTCAACCCGGGCTTCCAGGAGGGCGAGGTCGGCACGCAGGTGCTGCGCGTCAACGCGCAGACCCAGATCAGCGAGATCAAGCAGGCGCGCGTCGATGGCGAATGGAACTTCGACCACGGCCGCTTCCAGTTCGGCGTGGACACCAACAAGTCCACCACCCACCGCATCCAGGCGGCCGAGGCCTATTCGACCCTGGGCGACTGGGGCGTGGCCAACGTGGACCGGGATACCGCCGCGGGCCTGATGGACCTGCTGCAGCCGGTCAACATCGTCGGCCTGTTTGACGACTACAGCGCGAACAGCTGGCCGGCCTGGCGCGGCAATGCCGGACAGCTGGCGCAATGGGCATCGCGCGAGTACGGCGTCGGGCTGGGCGTGAACCCGCAACGTGCGGCCGACAACTTCGTCGAGGAAAAGACCAAGGCGGCGTACTTCCAGGTGGAACTGGATGGCGAACTGGGTGGCCTGCGCACCAACACCCGCCTGGGCGTGCGCTATGAGACCACCGACGTGGTGTCGACCTCGGTCATTGCCGTGCCCGAATCGATCGAGTGGCAGGCCAACAATGATTTCCGCATCGTGCTGTCCGATGAGCAGCAGCCCTTCACCGAGAAGGCGCGCTACAGCTACATCCTGCCCAACCTCGATTTCAGCATCGACCTCACCGAGGAACTGAAGGGCCGAGTGTCGTTCGGCAAGAGCATCGCCCGCGCGCCATACGGCAATCTCTATGCAGGACCCGGGGCCCAGCAACCGTTCGGCTCGGTGCTGATCGATCCCTCGTCGCGCGCCAGCGGCAATTCCCAGAACCCGAGCCTGAAGCCGCTGGAATCGGACAACCTCGACCTGGGGCTGGAGTGGTACTTCGCCGATGCCAGCTATGTGTCATTGACATACTGGAACAAGTCGGTCAGCAACTTCATTGGCAACACCGTGGTCCAGGAGAGCCTGTACGGCCTCACCGACCCGACCTCCGGGCCGGATGCGCGGGCGGCATTGGACTTCCTGACCAGCGGCGCCTGCGTCGCCCAGGTCGGGCCGGCCAATGCGGCCGCCTGCTCGGCCAACGACACCTCGCTGTTCACCGCGCTGGCATTGCTGCGCAACAATCCTGCCGGCCTGGGCGCCTACAACGGAACCGATGCGCAGGTCCTTGCCACCGAAGCGGCCTACGATCTGTATGGGCAGGCCAACGACCCGCTGTACCAGTTCAACGTCAATCGCCCGATCAACCAGAACAAGTCCAAGCTGCACGGCTGGGAGCTGGGCGGGCAGTACTTCTTCGGTGACACCGGGTTCGGCGTACTGGCCAACTACACGGTGGTGAAAGGTGATGTCGGCTACAACAACGGCGGCGATCCGGGTATCGACCAGTTCTCGCTCACCGGCCTGAGCGACACCGCCAATGCCATGCTGATGTACGAGAAGTACGGGTGGTCAGTGCGTCTGGCATGGAACTGGCGCGATCAGTACCTGATCCTGGCCAACCAGGGCTCCAGCCGCAATCCGTACTATGTGGAGCCGTACGAGCAGTGGGATCTCAGCGTCAACTACGCGCTGGATGACCACTGGTCCTTCAGCCTGGAGGCGATCAACCTGACCGGCGAGGATGTGCGGTGGCGCTCGCGCACGTCGCAGATGATCGTCAAGCTGGCAGACCAGAGCCCGCGCTACATGCTGGGCGTCCGCTACAAGTTCTGAGCCTGGCCGCCGATGCGCCCGGCACGGCACCGCTGCCCGCCAGCGGTGCCGCGCCGGGACGGTGTCGCCGCACCTGTCGCGCCTGCGCTACCCTGCTGGCCAGCCACCTAACACTGGACTGGATACCCCGATGGCCCGCTATGAAATGCTCAACAACATCGCGCATCGGGACCTGAAGGTCTCCACCGGATTCGGGCCACAGTTCGGCGACGCGGTGGGCATGGTGCCCGCCTATCCCAGCGAGTTTGCCGAGCTCCAGCGCGAGTATCCGATTTTCCTGCGCAGGGAGGCCGGAACCGGGTCATGGCAGTCCGTGGCCCTGCTGGGTTTCGAGCAACACGAAAACCTGTTCCTGCAGGAGGGGCGCTGGAACGCCTCCTATCTGCCCGGCGCGGCCGCAAGAGGGCCGTTCCTGATCGGCTTCCAGGAACACTATGTCGATGGCGTGCTCACCCAGGACGCGGTGATGCACGTGGACCTGGACCATCCGCGTGTCACCAGCGGCGGCGGTGAGCCGGTGTTCCTGCCGCAGGGCGGCAACACGCCTTACCTGGACCACATCGCAGGGGTGCTGCGCGGCATCCACGATGGCGGCGCGTTCGCGGCCGCAATGTTTACGATGCTTGACGACAGCGGCCTGATCCAGCCGGTCACGCTCGACGTGCAGGTCACGCAGCGTCACCGGGTGAGCGTGAACGGATTGCATGGCATCGACCGTGAGCGCCTGGCGGCGCTGGACAGTGCACGCCTGGCGGCACTGAACCGCGCCGGTTACCTTGAAGGTGCGTACCTGATGCTGGCCTCGTTGCACAACATGCGCCGCCTGATTGCCGAGAAGCAGCGCCGCCTCCGCGTCCAGGACGCCGCAACGCAGCCGGCCAGGAACTGACCGGTGCGGGCGAGCCAGCCGATGCGGATCCTGGAAGGCGTCGATCCAGCCGAACTGCCGTTGGCTGCCCTGGCGGAGGCAGGTGAGCCGGCCGTACTGCGCGGCATCGCCAGCGGTTGGCCGCTGGTCCAGGCGGGCGTGCGCTCGGCGCAGGACGCGATGGCCTATCTATGCAGCGCCGATGCGGGCGGGCCGATCCAGTACTCGTTCGGCGGCGCCGAAATCGACGGCCGTCCGTTCTACAGCGCGGACTTCACCCGGTTGAACTTCGAGGTGCGGCGCGGCGTGCTGGCCCAGGTGCTGGGGGAGATCGCCTCGACGCTGCAGGCCCCGCGGCCGCCGACCTATTACGTGGCGGCGCTGCCGATCGAGCGGGCACTGCGGCCGGCGTTCGCACAGGCCAACGACGCCGGGCTGGCGAAGCAGGGCATCGATGCCACGGCCAGCATCTGGATCGGCAACCGGGTGACGGCCTCGTGCCACTTCGACACGCCCGACAACCTCGCCTGCTGCGCGGTGGGGCAGCGCGAGTTCACCCTGTTCCCGCCCGACCAGATCGACAATCTGTATCCGGGCCCGCTCGATCCCACGCCCGGTGGCCAGGTGGTGAGCGTGGTGGACTTCGAGCGCCCCGACTTCGATCGGTACCCGCGTTTCCGCGACGCGCTGGCGCATGCACGCAGCGCGGTGCTTGGGCCCGGCGATGCGATCTTCATTCCCAGCATGTGGTGGCACCATGTGCGCAGCCTGGCGCCGTTCAACGTGCTGGTGAACTACTGGTGGCGAAGCTCGCCGGCCTGGCTGGGGTCTCCACTGGCGGCGCTGCAGCACGCGATGTGGGCCGTGCGCGACCTGCCAGCGCGCGAAAAACAGGCCTGGGAAGGGCTCTTCCACTACTACGTATTCGGCCCCGGCGCGCACGCCGGGCAGCACCTGCCTGACGCCGCACGCGGAGATCTGGCACCGTTCGACGAGCCGCGCGCGCGCCGCATGCGCGCGATGCTGCTGGGCAGGCTCAACCGTTGAGAAGGAGCGCCGTAATGGATACCGAGAGCACACCGGCAGGACGCATCCGCAGGGTGGTCATCGCCGGCGGCGGGACGGCGGGATGGCTGGCCGGCTGCGCGCTGGCGCACCAGTTCCGTGACCAGCTGGAGATCACCCTGGTCGAGTCCGAGCAGATCGGCACCGTCGGTGTCGGCGAGTCCACCGTGCCGCCCATCCGCACCTTCCATCGCTTCCTGCAGATCGACGAACAGGAGTTCCTGCGCGCGGTGGCCGGCACCTTCAAGCTGTCGATCTCGTTCGAGAACTGGCGGCTGCCGGGCGAGCGCTTCTTCCACCCGTTCGGCACCATCGGCCACGGCACCTGGGCAGCACCGTTCCATCACTTCTGGCTGGACAGCCTTCGCCGCGGCATGCCTTCGGACCTGGGTGACTTCTGCCTGGAGAGCGTTGCCTCGCGGGGCGACCGCTTCTCGTTGCAGACCCAGCCGCAGGCCAGCTATGCCTACCACTTCGATGCCGGGCTGTATGCGCGGTTCCTGCGGCGCAGGGCCGAGGCCCATGGCCTGCGCCGGATCGAAGGCAGGATCGCGCAGGTCCGGCAGCATGCACACGACGGGTCGGTGCAGGCGCTGGTGCTGGAGGACGGGCAGGTGGTGGAAGGGGATCTGTTCATCGACTGCACCGGCTTCCGCGGCCTGCTGATCGAACAAACGCTGGGCACCGGCTACGAGGACTGGCACGAATGGCTGCCGTGCGACCGGGCGGTGGCCGTGCAGACCGAAGCGGTTGCTCCACCCGTGCCATACACCCGCGCGATCGCCCACGAAGCAGGGTGGCGCTGGCACATCGCGCTGCAACACCGGGTCGGCTGCGGGCTGGTGTATTCCAGCCGCCATCTGTCCGATGACGAGGCCACGGCGAAGCTGCTGCGCGACGTGGGGGCTCCGCCCTTGCGCGATCCCTGGCAGGTGCCGTTCCGCAGCGGGCGTCGGCTGAAGGCCTGGAACAGGAACGTGGTGGCACTGGGGCTGGCAAGCGGCTTCATCGAACCCCTGGAATCGACCAGCATCCATCTGACGATCAGCGCCGTGGTGCGCCTGATCCAGCTGTTCCCGTTCGACGGCATCAGTGCGTCGCTGGTGCAGCTGTACAACGACGTCAGCCGGCAGGAAATGGAGCACGTGCGCGACTTCATCATCCTGCACTACCACGCCACGCAGCGCTCCGAACCGATGTGGAAAGCGTGCCGCGAAATGCGCGTGCCCGAATCGCTGCAGCAGCGGTTGCAGGCGTGGCGCGAACGTGCGCACGCCTGGCAGGATCCCGGCGAGCTGTTCCGCGTCGAGTCCTGGACCAGCGTGCTGCTCGGCCAGGGCATTCCGCCAGGCCCGCCGCATCCGCTGGCGCGGGCCGTGAGTGACGCCGATCTGCGCACCTTGTTGAAGGGTATCCAGCAGCCCGTCCAGCAGGCCGCTGCGCAGATGCCGACGCAGGCAGAGTTCATCGCGCACTACTGCAGATCCGGCGCGGACGTGTGGCGTCCGATCGCAACGACGGCATAGCAGGGTTTTGCGTTGCAGCACGCTTTTTCCGCTGCAGCTGGTTACAGTGCGGAAAAACCGCAGGCGATGGCGCATGCGGTGGCAACGAGGGGGCCGTGCAGCATGCCCCCTTTTTGAGTCCATGGAATGTTAGCGCTACCTTTTTGTTGATCGGAGGCGGTTTCGATGGGTCTGGTTGCAGGGATCGATGCAGGGACGCAGAGCTTGAAGGTGCTGGTCTACGACCCGCAGGCGCAAGCGGTGGCCGCCGCCGCCAGCGCGCCGCTCACGCTGGACAGTGCGGCCGACGGCAGCCGCGAGCAGGCACCCGCCGATTGGGTAGCGGCCCTCCACGATTGCTTCGCCCGGATCGATCCCGCGCTGCGCGCACGCATCGTCGCGCTGGCGGTATCGGGCCAGCAGCATGGGTTCGTGCCGGTGGATGCGGCAGGCGAGGTACTGGCGCCGGCCAAGCTGTGGTGCGATACCAGCACGTCGGCCGAATGCTCGCAGATCATGGCCGCCGTTGGCGGGATCCAGCGGACCATCGCCATTGCGGGCAACCCGATCCTGGCCGGCTACACCGCTTCCAAGCTGCCGTGGACCCGGACCCACCGGGCCGACGCCTACGCGCGGCTGGCGACCATCCTGCTGCCGCACGACTACCTGAATTTCGTGTTGACCGGACAGCGGTTCTGCGAACTGGGCGATGCGTCCGGAACCGGTTGGCTGGACGTGCGCACACGCACGTGGTCGCAGGAACTGCTGCGCGCAACCGATCCTGATCGCGATCTGGGCGCCTGCCTGCCGCCGATCGCCGCACCTGACGCCCTGTTTGACATCGCGCCTGCTGCGGCAGCCGCGCTGGGGCTGCCGGCGACGGTAAAGGTGGCCGTTGGCGGTGGAGACAACATGATGGCCGCGATCGGCACTGGCTGCGTCACCGAAGGGCGCCTGGCGATGAGCCTGGGAACGTCCGGAACGCTGTTTGCCTACTCCGGCTCGCCGGTGATCGATGCCGACGGCGCCTGGGCAGCGTTCTGCTCGTCCACGGGGGGCTGGCTGCCGCTGATCTGCACCATGAACTGCACCGTGGCGACCGAACAGGTGGCCCGAGCCTTCGGCTTCAGCACACGCGACGGCGATGCGCACCTGCGCGCGACGACACCGGGAGCAGGCGGGCTGGTGATGCTGCCCTTCCTCAATGGCGAGCGCACCCCCGACCTGCCGCTCGGCAAGGGCGTGCTGGCCGGCCTGGACACCGCCAATTTCACTCCCGCACATATCTACCGCGCCGCCATGGAGGGCGCGACCTACAGCCTGAAGTACGGCTACGACGCCTTCGTGCGCGCGGGCATGCAGTTCGATCGCATCGTGCTCACCGGCGGTGGCAGCAACAGCGCTGCGTGGCGTCAGCTGGTGGCCGATGTGTTCGGGCTGCCCGTGGAGGTCCCGGTGCAAGCGGAAGGCGCGGCGTTTGGCGCAGCACTGCAGGCGCTGTGGGCGCTCGCCCGGGCGCAGGGAGACGCCACCTCGATCAGCGACATCACCGCGCGGCACGTCACCGTCGATCCCGCGCTGTCCGCACGCCCGGCTCCGGAACGGAGCGATGCCTATGCACGGGCCTACGCACGCTTCCTCAGTCATCTTGATGCCATCACGCCGCTGCAGCGCGGCTAATGGCTCCTCCACGACACCCCGTACAACGACAGGAGCACGCACCATGAGCACGCAGCCCTTCATCGGCGCCAAGGAGTACTTCCCCGGCGTCGGCCGCATTCCGTTCGAGGGCAAGGGCTCGGACAATCCGCTCGCCTTCAAGGTCTACGATGCGAACCGGGTCATCGCTGGCAAGACCATGCAGGAGCATCTGCGCTTCGCCGTGTGCTACTGGCACACCTTCTGCAATGCCGGGCACGATCCGTTCGGCCCGGGTACCCGGCAGTTCCCGTGGGAGGCGGCCTCGCCGCTGGCCACGGCCGAGGCGAAAGTGGACGCGGCGTTCGAGTTCTTCACCAAGCTGGGCGTGCCGTACTGGTGCTTCCACGACATCGACCTGGCGCCGGATGCCGATGACATCGGCCAGTACCAGAAGAACCTCTCGCATATGGTCGCGCTGGCCAAGGCGCGCCAGGAGGCCACCGGCGTCAAGCTGCTGTGGGGCACGGCCAACCTGTTCTCGCACCCGCGCTACATGAACGGCGCATCGACCAATCCCGATTTCACCGTGGTCGCGCGCGCCGCGGTGCAGGTCAAGGCTGCACTGGAAGCGACGGTCGAGCTGGGCGGCGAACACTATGTGTTCTGGGGTGGGCGCGAAGGCTATGCATCGCTGGCCAATACCCAGATGAAGCGCGAGATCGAGCATTTCGCACGTTTCCTCACCATGGCCCGCGACTACGGCCGCAGCATCGGCCTGAAGGGCAACTTCCTCATCGAGCCCAAGCCGATGGAGCCGATGAAGCACCAGTACGACTTCGACAGCGCAACGGTGGTGGGCTTCCTGAAGGAACATGGGCTGGACAAGGACTTCAAGCTCAACATCGAGGCCAACCACGCCACATTGTCCGGGCATACCTTCGAGCACGATCTGCAGGTCGCGTCCGATCATGGCCTGCTCGGCAGCATCGATGCCAATCGCGGCAATGCGCAGAACGGCTGGGACACCGATCAGTTCCCGAGTGACCTGTACGACACCGTGGGCGCGATGCTGGTCGTGCTGCGCCAGGGCGGGCTGGAGGGCGGGTTGAACTTCGATGCGAAGGTGCGCCGCGAGTCGACCGACCTGGAGGATCTGTTCATTGCCCATATCGGCGGCATGGACGCCTTCGCACGCGGGCTGGAGGTCGCCCATGCACTGCTGACCGAGTCGCCCTGGGAGCAATGGCGCAAGGAGCGCTACGCGAGTTTCGACAGCGGCGCCGGCCAGGAGTTCGAGCGCGGCACGCTCAGCCTGCCGGACCTGGCGGGCCTGGCCGCCCGCCTCGGCGAACCGCGCCAGGCCAGCGGCAAGCAGGAGCGTTACGAAAACCTGCTCAACCAGTACCTGCTGCGCTGAGCGCAGCAGGCAGGCCAACGGCGGCAACGGTGCACTCAAGGGGACGGGGATGAACCAGGCAGCAGGCAGCGGCGAGAACACCCGGCTGATCGTACTGATCAGCGTGGTAGCGACGATTGGCGGTTTTCTGTTCGGTTTCGACAGCGGCGTGATCAATGGCACCCAGGACGGCCTGCACCAGGCGTTCCGGTCCGGCGAATGGATGCAGGGGTTCGAGATCGCGTCGATGCTGCTGGGCTGTGCGGTGGGCGCGTTCAGTGCAGGCCGCCTGGCCGACCGCCTCGGCCGCCGCAACGTGCTGATCCTGTCGGCGGTGATGTTCCTGCTGTCGGCACTCGGTGCAGGTGCGGCGGTCTCGTCGGGCTGGTTCATTGCGGCGCGGGTGGTGGGCGGATTCGCGGTCGGCGCGGCGAGCGTGATCTCGCCGGCCTACATCGCCGAGGTCGCTCCGGCCCGCTATCGCGGCCGCCTGGCCACGGTGCAGCAGATCGCCATCATCACCGGGCTCACCGCTGCCTTCCTGTCCAACTACCTGCTGGCGGCCGCAGCGGGCGCGTCGACCGAGCCACTGTGGGGCGGGCAGGCTGCCTGGCGCTGGATGTTCTGGATGCAGGCCGCGCCATCGCTGGTGTTCCTGCTGCTGTTGCTGACCATCCCGGAGAGCCCGCGCTACCTGGTGGTAAAGCGGCGCAAGGACGACGCGCTGCGCGTGCTTACCCGGCTGCTCGGCAGCGACAAGGCCCACGCCACGCTCGAAGAGATCGATGCCTCGCTGTCCAATGACCACCATCGCCCGCGCCTGTCCGACCTGAAGAGCCGGGCGACCGGGCGGATCCGCCCGATTGTGTGGGTCGGCGTCGGGCTGGCCTGCTTCCAGCAGCTGGTCGGCATCAACGTGGTGTTCTATTACGGCGCCGTGCTGTGGCAGGCGGTCGGCTTCTCCGAGAACGACGCACTGCTGATCAACGTGCTGTCCGGCGCGCTGAGCATTGGCGCCTGCGTGGTCACGGTGCTGCTGATCGACCGGATCGGCCGCAAGCCGTTGCTGTGGTTCGGTTCGGCCGGGATGTCGCTGTCACTGGCACTGGTGGTGGTGGCCTTTGCCAGCGGTTCGCTGGCCGACGGGCATCTGCAGCTGCCCGGTCGCATGGGCACGCTGGCCCTGGTGGCGGCCAATGCCTACGTCGTGTTCTTCAATCTGTCCTGGGGCCCGGTGATGTGGGTGATGCTGGGCGAGATGTTCCCGAACCAGATCCGCGGTTCGGCATTGGCGGTCGCCGGCGCGGCGCAATGGACGTCCAACTTCGTGGTTACGGTGACATTCCCGATGCTGCTGGCCGCGGCCGGGCTGGCGGCTACCTACGGTATCTACCTGGTGGCGGCGGTCATCTCGGTGATTTTCGTGGTCCGGCATGTGCACGAGACCAAGGGCAAGGAACTGGAGCAGATGGAAGGATGAGCGCCATGGCATCGCAGACCTTCGTAATCCGCAGCGGCGCGCTGGTCGCCGCACTGATGCTGGGATTGCTCGGCTGCAGCGGCCAGGACCGGGCCGCCGCCGTAGCAGCTACCGACAATGATCCGTGGCCGAAGGTCACCTGGCCGCTGGCCGAGGACCCCGCGCTGGAGAAGCGGATCACCGACCTGATGGCCGGCATGACGGTGGAGGAAAAGGTCGGCCAGCTCGTGCAGGGCGACATCGCCAGCCTCACCCCCGATGACGTGCGGCGCTACCGCCTCGGTTCGATCCTGGCCGGAGGTAATTCCGACCCCGGTGGCCGCTACGACGCGTCACCAGCCGAATGGCTGGCGCTGGCCGATGCGTTCTATGACGCGTCCATGGATACTTCCAACGGAGGCAAAGCCATTCCACTGCTGTTCGGCATCGATGCCGTGCACGGGCAGAGCAACATCATTGGCGCCACGTTGTTCCCGCACAACATCGGGCTGGGTGCCGCGCGCAATCCGGAGCTGCTGCGGCAGATCGGTGGCATTACCGCCCTGGAGACCCGCGTCACCGGCATGGAGTGGACGTTCGCGCCGACCGTTGCGGTACCCCAGGATGATCGCTGGGGCCGCACCTACGAGGGCTACTCGGAATCGCCCGAGGTGGTGGCCAGTTACGCGGGCGCCATGGTGGAGGGATTGCAGGGCAGGGTGGGGACGCCGGAGTTTCTGGATGGCCGTCATGTGATTGCCTCGGTGAAGCACTTCCTCGGCGATGGCGGCACTACCGGCGGCAAGGACCAGGGCGACACGCGCATCAGCGAGCCCGACCTGGTGCGCATCCATGCGGCCGGGTATCCCCCGGCAATCGCCGCCGGGGCGCAGACGGCCATGGCCTCCTTCAACAGCGTCAACGGTGAAAAGATGCACGGGCACCGGCATTACCTCACCGACGTGCTCAAGGGGCGAATGCAGTTCGGTGGCTTCGTGGTCGGCGACTGGAATGGCCACGGGCAGGTCAAGGGCTGCACCACCACGGACTGCCCGGCCACCATCAACGCCGGCCTGGACATGGCGATGGCTTCGGACAGCTGGAGGGGCTTCTACGAGACCACGCTGGCGGCGGCGAAGGACGGGCGGATCACGCCGCAGCGCCTGGATGACGCGGTGCGCCGCATCCTGCGCGTCAAGTTCCGCCTCGGCCTGTTCGAAGCGGGCCGGCCGTCGTCGCGGGCCGTCGGCGGCCAGTTCGCACTCATTGGCGCGCCCGAGCATCGCGCGGTGGCCCGCCAGGCGGTACGCGAATCGCTGGTGCTGCTGAAGAACCAGAACGGCCTGCTGCCGCTGTCGCCAAAGCAGCGGATCCTGGTGGCCGGCGACGGCGCCGACGATGTCGGCAAACAGGCCGGCGGCTGGACGCTCAACTGGCAGGGCACCGGTACCACCCGCAAGGATTTTCCCAATGCGGACTCGATCTACGAAGGCATCGCGCGCCAGGCCACGGCGGCTGGCGGTGAGGCCGTGCTCGCCGTTGACGGTCGCTATGCAGTGAAACCCGACGTGGCGGTGGTGGTGTTTGGCGAAGACCCGTATGCCGAGTTCCAGGGAGACCGGCCGACGCTGGCCTACAAGCCCGGCAACGAAACGGACCTGGACCTGCTCAAGCGGCTCAAGGCCGAGGGCATCCCGGTCGCTGCGGTCTTCCTGAGCGGGCGACCGCTGTGGGTGAACCGGGAAATCAATGCCGCCGATGCCTTCGTGGCCGCGTGGCTGCCGGGCTCGGAAGGCGCCGGCATCGCCGATGTGCTGCTGCGTGGGGCCGACGGCCGCGTGCAGCACGATTTCAAGGGCAGGCTCAGTTTCAGCTGGCCGCGCACCGCCACCCAGTACGCCAACAACGTGGGCCAGAAGAATTACGACCCGTTGTTCGCATTCGGCTTCGGCCTGACCTATGCCGACAACGGCGACCTGCCCGTACTGCCGGAGGCATCAGGCGTCACCGGCAACGAGGGCGCGTCCGGGGTGTTCTTCGCACGCGGCGACGCAGGCGCCGGCATGGCGCTGCGGATCGAGGATGCGACAGGGCAGGGTTCGACCGTGACCCGCGTGCCGGATGCATTGCCCGGCGACCGGTTGAAGATCACCGGCGTGGATCACCTGGCGCAGGAAGACGGGCGGCGGCTGGCGTGGTCGGGCAACGGCGAGGCCGTCGTCGCGCTGCAGTCGCACACGCCACTGGACCTGCAGCGCGAGGCCAACGGTGACCTGATGCTGTTGACCACGCTGCGTGTCGACGCGGCACCGCGTGGCCAGGCATGGCTGTCGGTGGGCTGTGGTGCCGGCTGTTCGGCGCGGGTCGCCATCGGGCCGACCCTGGCCGCTATGACGGCCGGCCAGTGGACGCGGGTGGGTGTTCCGCTGAAATGCCTGGCTGCGGCCGGTGCGAAGCTGGACGCGCTTGATCGTCCCTGGTCGCTGGCCTCGGCCGACACCATGACGCTCTCGGTGTCCCGCGTCGCCCTGGGGGCGCTGAACGAAGCGCAGGACACGGTGCGCTGCGATGCGCGATGATCGTCCGCGCCGCCATCATCGCGGGCCTCGCATGCACCGGGTGGCCGCACGCATGAGGCAGCAATCCGCGCTACCGGCGCTTGGGTGGCGCAGCCACCGAATCACGTACGATCAACCGGTGCGGCACGACGTGGTCGCGCAGCACGGGGGTGTCACCACTGGAACGGCGGATGGTGCGCAGCAGGATGTCGATGGCTGCGTTGGCCATGAACGCGATCGGCTGATGGATCGTGGTCAGTTCCGGCCACACGGTGGTTGCAGCCGAGGTGTCATCGAAGCCGACCACCGACAGGTCGCGCGGTACATCCAGTCCGCGCCGATGCGCCACGGAGATGGCGGCGGCGCCCATGTCATCGTTGCTGGCGAAGATCGCCGTCGGTGGCCGGCGCTGGGACAGCAGCTTCTCGGCCGCAGCCAGGCCGGACCGGTAGGTGTAGTCACCGTGCTGGACCAGGCCGGACTCCACCGCCAGCCCCGCCTCGCGCAGCGCCGTGACGAAACCGTCGTAGCGGAGCGCGCTCGCGCTCAGGTCAGTGCGTCCACGGATGAAGCCGATGCGGGTGTGCCCCTGCCGGAGCAGGTGTTCGGTCATTTCCCTGCCGGCGCTGAAGTCGTCGATACGGACGCAGGACAGGGCATCGCTCAGCCGTCCCGAAGCGATGGCCACCACCGGAATGCCTGCCTTGACCAGTTCGCTTACCGCGGCCTGCGATTCGCACAAGGGCGGCGGCAGGATCACCCCGTCGACGCGTCCGGCGAGCGCACGCGCGGCCTTGCGCTCGGACTCGGCATCCAGATTGTCCCAGTAGTCGATGACCAGCTGCAGGGCGGAGCTGGACGCGACGCGCAGCAGCCCGACCAGCAGCTCGCGCAGGTAGGCGCCGCTGGGATTGGTATAGATCAGGGCGATGCGCGTGTGCTGCGCGGCGGCCAGCGAACTGGCCGCAAGATTGGGCGTATAGCCCAGCGCGTGCACCGCGCGCAGCACGCGCTCGCGGGTGACGTCACGCACCTTGCCCTGGTTGATCACGCGCGACACGGTCATCGGCGAAACGCCGGCAAGGGCCGCAACCTCGTCGATGGTCACGCCTGCGGTTCTGCGGCGAACCGACTTCTTCGGCTTGTCCAATGCACGATCCCTTTGGTCTTGGTGGCGCTGCCGCGCCGGTGCGCGGGACGATGATGAACCGTCGCGGGCCCGGCCGTAGTCTACAAAGGCGCATGTTAACGCCGTTGTTCCGCGCTGTCGGCAGCCGGCTGTGTGCCATCCTGGCGCTGCTGGCCTGCACTGGCGGCGTGCAGGCCGAAGACGGCTATGCGTTGTGGATGCGTTACGTGCCGGTTGCCCCGGCGGTCGTTGCCGAATACCGGCTGCAGTTGGCGGAGGTGGTGGCACCGGATCGCACGCCGGTCCAGCGTGCCAGCCGCGATGAGCTGGCGCGCAGCCTGCCGGGCCTGCTGGGATCGGCTCCGCCGATGCGGACGGCGATCAGCGCTGGCCATGCCCTGGTGCTGGGTACGCCGCAGTCCTCGGACCTGGTCGCCGCGTTTGGCGAGGAGATCGCCACGCTGGGCGACGACGGGTTCCTGATCCGGCGGGTCCGGATCGACGGACGTGATGTTCTGCTGGTGGCGGCGCGCCAGGATCTGGGCGTGCTGTACGGCACGTTCCATCTGCTGCGCCTGCTGCAGCGTGGCACGTCGCTGCAGGGGCTGGAGGTGCGTGAGTCGCCACGGGTCGCCCTGCGTGTGCTCGACCATTGGGACAACCTGGATCGCTACGTCGAGCGCGGCTATGCGGGCAGCTCGCTGTGGGATTGGCAGACGCTGCCGCAGTGGCATGATCCGCGCTACACCGACTACGCACGGGCCAACGCCTCGCTCGGCATCAACGGCACCGTCCTGAACAACGTCAATGCCAGTGCCCTGAGCCTGTCGCCGGCCTATCTGGCCAAGGCGGCCACGCTGGCCGACCTGTTCCGCCCCTACGGCATCCGGGTCTACCTGAGCGCACGCTTCAGCGCGCCCATCGAACTGGGCGGGCTGGCGACAGCTGATCCGCTCGATCCGGCTGTACAGCGCTGGTGGCGCGACAAGGTGGATGAGATCCACGCGCTCATTCCAGATTTCGGCGGTTTCCTGGTCAAGGCGAACTCGGAGGGGCAACCCGGCCCCCAGGACTACGGCCGCTCCCACGCCGACGGAGCCAACCTGCTGGCCGACGCGCTGGCGCCGTACAACGGCGTGGTGATGTGGCGGGCCTTCGTGTACTCGCACGAGGTGCCAGACGATCGCGCCAAGCAGGCCTACAGCGAATTCGTCGGGCTCGACGGCGCCTTCCGCCCCAACGTGATCGTGCAGGTGAAGAACGGCCCCATCGACTTCCAGCCGCGCGAGCCGTTCCATCCGCTGTTCGGCGCCATGCCACGCACGCCGCTGATGATGGAATTGCAGATCACCAAGGAGTACCTGGGCTTCGCGACACACCTGGTGTATCTGGGAACGCTCTACCAGGAAGTGCTGCAGGCCGATACCCATGCACGCGGCGAAGGCTCCATCGTTGCCCGCGTTGTTGATGGCTCGCTGGAGGGCCACGCGCTGACCGGCATCGCCGGCGTCGCCAACATCGGCGTGGACCGCACCTGGAGCGGCTCGCACTTCGACCAGGCCAACTGGTATGCCTTCGGGCGCCTGGCCTGGAATCCGCAGCAGTCCGCGCGCGGCATTGCCGAGGACTGGGCCGCACTGACCTTCTCGCCCGACCCGCAGGTGACTGGCCCGATCGTGCGGATGATGATGGACTCGCGGGAAGCGGCGGTGGATTACATGATGCCGCTGGGCCTGCATCACCTCATGGCACGCGGCCATCATTACGGCCCCGGCCCCTGGGTGGACGGCGGCCCGCGCGCGGACTGGACGTCGGTGTACTACCACCGCGCCGGCCGCGACGGCATTGGTTTCGACCGCAGCGCCAGCGGGAGCAACGCAGTGGGCCAGTATGCGCCGCAGGTGGCCGAGGTCTATGGAGACCCGGCGCGCGTGCCCGAGTCACTGCTGCTGTGGTTCCACCATGTGCCGTGGGATCACCGCATGCGCTCGGGCAGGACGCTCTGGGACGAGCTGGTCGGGCGCTATTCGCGCGGCGTGCGCCAGGTGCAGTCGATGCAGGCGACCTGGGCAGGCCTGCATGACCGGATCGATCCGCAGCGGCATCGGCACGTCGCGGCGTTCCTGCAGATCCAGCACGACGAAGCGCAGTGGTGGCGTGATGCCAGCGTGGCGTACTTCCAGTCACTCAGCGGACGGCCGTTGCCAGCCGGCGAACAGCCGCCGCCGCACCCGTTGGCGTACTACCAGGCGTTGCAGTTTCCTTTCGCACCCGGGGATGGGCGATGAGCAGGATCGCATGGGCCGCGCGTGCGGTGGCGTTGATGGTGCTGGCGTGCCTTGCCGTGCCGGTGGCGGCCGCTGAAACGACACGGTTGCTGCACCCGCTGTTCCAGGACCACGCGGTCCTGCAGCGCGACCAGCCGATCGCCATCTGGGGCCAGGCGGGCCCCGGGCAGGCGGTGTCGGTGACCTTCGCCGGCCAGGCGGTGACCACGCGCGCAGACACGACGGGCCGCTGGCAGGCCACGTTGCCCGCCATCGCCGCAGGCGGGCCGTACATCCTGGAGGCCGCCGCCGGGAACCAACGTGAGAGGGCGCGCGATGTGCTGGTCGGCGACGTCTGGTTGTGCGCGGGCCAGTCGAACATGGAACTTCCGGTGTGGCGCTCGCTCAATGCAGCCAGCGAGATCGACTCGGCCACAATGCCACGCCTCCGGCTGTTCACTGTGCCGCACGCCGCGGACGTGCAGGCACAGGCGCGTTTCAACGGTCGCGTCGCATGGGCGCCGGCAACGCCCGCTACGGTGCGTGACTTCTCGGCAGCGTGCTTCTACTTCGCGCGCGAGCTGCAGCGCACGGTCGACGTGCCGATGGGGCTGATCCAGGCGGCATGGGGCGGCTCGCGGATCGAAGCCTGGACCAGCGCCGATGCATTGCGAGGGCAGGGTGGCCTGGACGAGGCCCTCGATATCCTCGCGCGGTCTGTGCATGATCCGCTGGAGGCACGCGCAGCCTGGGGCCGCTACTGGCAGCACTGGTGGGCCTCCCGTGAGGGCGCGCTGCCCGGCGACGCACCGTGGCGCGCGGACACCGACGACGGCCGATGGCCGCGCGCACCGGCTGCGTTGGGGGCGTGGGAGCGGTGGAACGTGCCCGCGCTTGCCGACTACAACGGCATGGTCTGGTATCGAACGCAGGTGACGCTGAGTGCTGAACAGGCTGCACGCGGCGCGATCCTGCAGCTGGCCTCCGCCGACGAGGCGGACGTGACCTGGGTGAACGGCGTCGCCGTGGGCAGCCAGTATGGTGCCGGCGAGAGGCGCTACCCGTTGCCCAGCGGCCTGTTGAAGGCAGGGGCCAACAGTATTGCGGTGAACGTGCTCGACACCTACGGTGAAGGCGGCCTGGCGGGCCCCGCGACGGCACACCGCCTGCAGTTCGACAACGGTGAGCGGGTGGTGCTGCAGGCGCCGTGGAAGTACCGGGTGGCGCCGGGCCAGCCGGCACCTCCGTTCGCGCCGTGGCAGGCCGCTACCGGGCTGTCGACGCTGTACAACGGAATGATCGCGCCGCTCGGGGGCGTCGGGCTGCGCGGCATGCTCTGGTACCAGGGGGAATCGAACACCGGCGAGGGTGCGGCGTATGCGGCGCGCCTGCGTGCGCTGCGCGACGACTGGCGGCGGCAGTTCGGCGCTGGCACGCCGCTGTTACTGGTGCAGCTGGCCGGTTACGGCCAGCCGCCGGTTGTGCCGGCCGACAGCGGCTGGGCACAGGTGCGCGAGGCGCAGCGGCGCGTCGCGGCCGAGGATGCGCGGAGCGGGCTCGCCATCGCCATCGACATCGGTGATGCCTACGACATCCATCCACCGAACAAGCAGGAGCTCGGGCGCCGCCTGGCCCGCGTGGCGCGCCACGTCGCGTACGGCGAGGTGGACGTGGCCCCGTCAGGGCCGCGAGCGGTCACCGCCGTGCGGACGCCCGCGGGCGTCGCCGTTGCGTTCGAGGATGTCCAAGGCGCACTCACCGCGACCGGCGCGGTGCGGCCGATCGGCTTCGAACTCTGCGATACGCGCCACTGCGAATACAGCGACGCCGAACTGGACGGGCGCCGGATCCTGCTGCGCGGGCCGCTGTCGACGCACGCAACACATGCCCGCTACTGCTGGGCCGATGGCCCGGTATGCACGCTGCGCGACCGCAGCGCGGCGCCGGCGGGCCCGTTCGAACTTCCCATTGCCGAAGCCGAGACGCGACGATGATGACGTTGTCCAAGCAGTCCCCTCTGGCCCGCGACAGGGCCGGCCTGCGGTCGATGGCACGCCACCTGCTGGCGGCGGTGCTGCTGCTGTCGGCCGCCGCCAGCCCGGCCAGCGCGCCGCCGGACGCACCGCCGGTGTATTTCGACTGGTTCGAATACAGCGGTCACGACGCGGCCTTCGAAACGCCGCTGCCGGCTGGCCACTACCGCAATCCAGTGCTGGCCGGCTTCCATGCCGATCCCAGCATCGTGCGCGCGAACGGCCGGTTCTACCTGGTCAATTCCAGCTTCACCTACTTCCCGGGCATTCCGGTGTTCGAAAGTGCCGACCTGGTGCACTGGAAGCAGATCGGCAATGTGATCGACCGGCCGACGCAGCTGGATTTCGACGGGTTGAGCGTCTCGCGCGGCATCTTCGCCCCCACCATCGAATACCACGACGGGGTCTTCTACGTGGTGACCACGGCCACCGACAGCGGCGGCAACTTCATTGCCACCGCGCGCGACCCGGCCGGGCCGTGGTCGGACCCGCACTGGCTGCCCGGCATCGACGGCATCGATCCATCACTGTTCTTCGACGACGACGGCACGGTGTACCTGATCAACAACGACGCGCCGCCCGGCACGCCACGCTATGACGGACACCGCGCCATCTGGATGCAGCAGATCGATCTGGCCGCCTTCAAGCCGGTCGGCCCGCGCCGGGTGCTGGTTGATGGAGGCGTGGAGCCGGCGAAGAACCCGATCTGGATCGAGGGACCGCACATCTACAAGCGCCAGGGCTGGTATTACCTGTCCGATGCCGAAGGGGGCACCGGGCCGCAGCACTCGCAGGTGGTGCTGCGCAGCCGCTCGGTGTGGGGACCGTATGTTCCCTACGCAGGCAATCCGATCCTGACCCAGCGCGAGCTGCCGGACGACCGTCCGCTGCCGATCACCAATGCCGGCCATGCCGACCTGGTCGAGGGCCCGGATGGTTCGTGGTGGGCGGTGTTCCTGGCCAGCCGCAATTATCAGAAGCGCCACTACAACACCGGACGTGAGACCTATCTGCTGCCGGTGCGCTGGCAGGACGGCTGGCCACGGATCCTGCCGACCGACCAGGCCATTCCCTACGTGGTCGAGGCGCCGTCGTGGATGCAGGGCGAGGCATCGCAGGCCCCTTCGACCGGCAATTTCGTAGCGCGCGACAATTTTGATGGACCAACACTTGATCGCCAGTGGCTGCGCGTGCGGGTGCCCAGGCATGCCTGGGCCGACCTGGCCACGCGTCCGGGCATGCTGGCCGTGCGCCCGCTTGCCGAGGATCTGGACACGCTGCGCAATCCGGCGTTCCTCGGCCGACGCCAGCAGCACCTGCGCTTCGAGGCGAGCACCGCAATGAGCCGGCCCGGGCCTGGCGTGGCGGCCGGCCTGGCCGCGTTCCAGAGTGAGGCGTACTGGTATTTCCTTGGCGTGCGCAGCCTGCCGGGCGGGCGACTTGCGCTGTTCCTGGAGGTTCGTGACGGCGGTGGCAGTACGCGCACACTGGCCACCCGCGAAGTGCGGGCACCGGAGACGGTGCGGCTGCAGATCGCCGGCAACGAGGGGGACTACACGTTTTCGTTCGACACCGGCGACGGGCAGGGCTGGCAGCTGCTCGCCGCCGGTGTGGATGGCACCGTTCTGAGTACGGATCGGGCAGGCGGCTTCGTCGGCGCACTGCTGGGTCCCTTCGCGCGCGATGAGCGCACCGGGAGGAGCAAATGAAGCTGCCGTCACTGTCCATCGCCGGCCGTCGCAGCAGGTTGCACGGCCTGCCGGTCCTGGCCGTCCTGGCGTGCGTGGCGACCGTCGCGTCGGCGGCATCGCCGCAGCCCTGGCTGGATCCTTCGGCCAGCTTCGAGCAACGGGCCGCCGCACTCGTCGCGCAGATGACGCTGGAAGAGAAGGCTGCGCAGATGCAGAACGCCGCGCCGGCGATCGAACGCCTGGGGGTACCCGCCTACGACTGGTGGAACGAGGGACTGCACGGCGTAGCACGGGCAGGGCAGGCCACGGTGTTTCCGCAGGCAATCGGCCTGGCCGCGACCTTCGATGTGCCGTTGATGGGGCAGGTGGCCACGACCATCAGCGACGAGGCCCGCGCCAAGCACCATCAGTTCCTCCGCGAAGGCGCGCACGGCCGTTACCAGGGGCTGACCTTCTGGTCGCCGAACGTCAACATCTTCCGCGACCCGCGCTGGGGCCGCGGGCAGGAAACCTACGGCGAGGATCCCTACCTCACCGCCCGCATGGGGGTGGCCTTCGTGCGCGGCCTGCAGGGCGACGACCCGGTCTACCGCAAGCTGGACGCCACCGCCAAGCATCTGGCCGTGCACAGCGGACCGGAGGCCGACCGCCATCACTTCGATGCACGGCCCAGCCGGCGCGACCTGTATGACACCTACCTGCCGGCGTTCGAGGCGCTGGTGAAGGAGGGCGACGTCGATGCGGTCATGGGCGCCTACAACCGCGTGTACGGCGAGTCCGCCAGTGCCAGCCGCTTCCTGCTGCGTGATGTGCTGCGGCGCGACTGGGGCTTCAAGGGCTACGTGGTCTCGGACTGCTGGGCCATCGTCGACATCTGGAAGCACCACCACATCGTCGCCACGCGCGAAGCCGCCGCGGCGCTGGCGGTCCGGAACGGCACCGAGCTGGAATGTGGCCAGGAGTACGCCACGCTGCCTGCCGCGGTGCGCCAGGGGCTGATCAGCGAAGCAGAGATCGACGATGCGGTAACCCGCCTGTTCACCGCACGGATGCGGCTGGGCATGTTCGATCCGCCCGAGCGGGTGCGCTGGGCGCGCATTCCGGCCTCGGTGAACCAGGCCCCGGCCCACGATGCGCTGGCGCTCAAGGCGGCGCAGGCATCGCTGGTGCTGCTGAAGAACGACGGCGTCCTGCCACTGTCGCGCAGCGTCAAGCGCATTGCCGTGGTCGGACCCACCGCCGACGACACCATGGCACTGCTCGGCAACTACTTCGGTACACCGGCCGCGCCCGTCACGATCCTGCAGGGCATACGCGATGCGGCCAGGGGTATCGAGGTGCGCTACGCCCGCGGCGTGGACCTGGTGGAAGGCCGTGACGATCCCGGTGCCACGCCGCTGATCGAGCCAACCTTCCTGCGGCCCTCGGCGGACTCGCCCGAGCGTGGCCTGCGCGGCGAGTACTTCCGCACGCCCGACCTGTCCGGCACGCCGGCCCTGGTGCGTACCGACGCGCAGATCGGCTTCCGCTGGGACCGCGGCTCGCCGACCGACAACCTGCTGGCACGCGGCGAAGCGGCTCCAGGGCAGGGGATCCCGAACGACCGCTTCAGCATCCGCTGGAGCGGCCAGCTGCTGCCGCCGGTGTCCGGCCGCTATCGGCTGGAGCTGGCCGGCGACGATGGCTACCGGCTGTACCTGGACGGCAAGCGCGTGATCGATCACTGGGAAAACAGTGACCGGCTGCATGCCGAAGGTGTCGAACTGGACCTGCAGGCGGGGCGCGCCTATGACCTGAAGCTGGAGTACTACGACGACCAGCGCGATGCCGGCGTGCGCCTGGGCTGGCGCATGCCCGGCGCCAAGGCGCCATTCGATGAAGCGCTCGATGCCGCACGCGATGCCGACGTGGTGGTGTTCGTCGGTGGCCTTACCGGCGACGTCGAAGGCGAGGAGATGACCGTCAACTATCCGGGCTTTGCCGGCGGTGACCGCACCGACCTGCGGCTGCCTGCGCCCCAGCGCACCCTGCTGGAGGCCCTGCACGGCACCGGCAAGCCGGTGGTGATGGTGCTCACCGGCGGTTCGGCCATCGCCGTGGACTGGGCGCAGGCACACCTGCCGGCGATCCTGATGAGCTGGTACCCGGGCCAGCGCGGCGGCACTGCCGTCGGCCAGGCGCTGTTCGGCGACATCAATCCTGCCGGCCGCCTGCCGGTCACCTTCTACAAGGCGGGCGAAGCGATGCCGGCATTCGACGACTACGCCATGGAGGGCCGTACCTATCGCTACTTCCGCGGCACGCCGCTGTATCCGTTCGGCCACGGGCTGTCATATACGCGGTTCGAATACGGCCCCCTCCGCCTGGATGCGGATACGATCCGCGCCGACGGCCGCCTGCGCGTGCAGGTGGACGTGGCAAATGCGGGCAGCCGCGCCGGTGACGAGGTGGTGCAGCTGTACGTACGGCGCGAGCGCGGCAGCGAGGGTGACGCCGTGCAGGAGCTGCGCGGCTTCCAGCGTGTCCAGCTGGCCCCGGGCGAACGCCGCACGATCACCTTCACCGTGGAGGCGCCGCAGGCGCTGCGCCACTATGACGATGCCCGCGCCGCGTACGTGGTGCAGCCCGGCGCGTACGAGATCAGGGTCGGCGCATCCAGTGCGGATGTGCGCGCGCGGGGCAGGTTCACCGTAGAGCCAACGCATGACTGATCGTCATTACCCACCTCGATTCCCATCCGTTCAGATCCCTTTTCCAGGACGTCCGCTGCATGGCAAGCACTGAACACGCGCTATCGGTACGCGAAAAGCTCGGCTACAGCCTGGGCGATCTTGCGGCCAACCTGATCTTCCAGACCCTGATCACCTATCTGGCGTTCTTCTACACCGACGTCTATCGCCTGCCGGCGGCCACGGCGGCGACGATCATCTTCGTGGTCGGCCTGCTTGGCGCATTCGTGTTCACCCCGTTGATCGGCATCGCGGCCGATCGCACGTCCACGCGCTGGGGGCGCTTCCGCCCGTGGATCCTGTGGACGGCCATTCCATTCGGCGTGCTGTCACTGCTGGCATTCAGTACACCGGACCTGGGTGAGCGCGGAAAGGTGGTCTATGCGCTGACCACCTACGCGCTGCTGGTGTGCGTCTACGCCGCGAACAACCTGCCTTACTCGGCGTTGAGCGGTGTTCTGACCGGCAGCATGGCCCAGCGCAACAGCCTCTCGGCCTACCGGTTCGTAGCCGTGATGATCGCGCAGTTCATCATCCAGGTGCTGTTGATGCCACTGGTGCTGATCCTGGGGGACGGTGACCGGGTGCGCGGCTTCGAACGGGTGATGACCGCGTTCGCCCTCATCGGCACGCTGTTCTTCCTGATCACCTTCGCCACCACCCGCGAACGCATCGTGCCGACCCGCGAGCAGACCGGCGGCGTACTGCAGGACCTGTCCGACCTGCTGCACAACCGGCCGTGGCAGGTGATGCTCGCGCTGACCGTGCTGGTGTTCATCAACCTGGCGCTGAAAGGCGGCAGCTACATCTATTACTTCCAGTACTACATGAGCGAAGCGGCGCTGGTCGCATTCCTGCAGGATTCGGGCTTCAATGGGCTGATCGGTGGCCTGAATGCGGGCCTGGCCCGTGCCGGTCTTGCCGCATTCACCTGGCCCAGGGATGCCGCCACCTCGGCCTTCAGCCTGTTCAATGCCTGCGGCATCCTCTGCATGATCCTGGGCATCGGCCTGTCGCGGCGGCTGGCCGACCGCTTCGGAAAGCGCGATGTCTTTGGCGGTGCGCTGTTCGTATCGACCCTGTTCCTGCTCGCCTTCCTTCTCTTCCCGCCCACCGCAGTCGCCGTGGCCTTCGGCGCCTTCATGCTGCATGGCTTCTGCTACGGCATCACCATCCCGCTGCTGTGGGCGATGATCGCGGACGTCGCGGATTACTCCGAGTGGAAGAACCATCGCCGCGCCACTGCGATCATCTTCTCGGCGATGCTGTGCGGCCTGAAGATCGGCCTCAGCGTGGGCGGCGCACTGGTAGCCGCCATCCTTGCCCACTATGGCTACCAGGCAGGCCTGGCGCAGCAGCCCGAGGCGGTGGTGGAAGGCATTCGCCTGACCATCAGCGTCTACTGCTCCATTCCCTTCCTGCTCGCCGTGGCGCTGCTGTTCGCCTACGAGATCGACAAGCGTGCCGAAACCCGCATCGAACAGGATCTCCTGCTGCGTCGTCGTTCCGCCGACGCCTCCGCTTGAACCCAGGATGACGACCATGATCGACCACTCTGCCGGTGAAGACGGCCGGGCCGATGAAGCCCGGCTTGCGCAGCTCGCCACGCATGCCATTTCGCAACCGTTGGTGACCCACATCTATACCGCCGACCCCTCGGCACACGTGTTCGAGGGGCGCCTGTACATCTATCCGTCGCACGACATCGACGGCGGCCAGCCATTCGACGATGAAGGCGGCCATTTCGGCATGCAGGACTACCACGTGCTTAAGATGGATACGCCCGACGGCACCGCCGTCGATTGCGGCATGGCGTTGCATGTGCGGGACGTGCCCTGGGCCCGCAAACAGATGTGGGCCCCCGATGCCGCCTGTCGCGATGGCCGCTACTACCTCTACTTCCCGGCCAAGGACGCCAGCGGTCGCTTCCGCATCGGCGTGGCCATCGGCGAGCGGCCCGATGGGCCGTTCGTTCCCCTCGCAGAGCCGATGAAGGGCGCCTACTCGATCGACCCGGCCGTGTTCGAAGACGATGACGGCAGCCACTACCTGTACTTCGGCGGCATCTGGGGCGGGCAGCTGCAGAAGTATCGTGACAACCAGTACAACGACGCCCACCAGGAACCCGAGGGCAGTGCACCGGCGCTGGGCCCGCGCGTGGGCAGGCTTGACGCCAGCATGACCGAGCTGGCCGAAGCCACCCGCGAAGTCCAGATCCTGGATGAGCATGGCCAGCCACTGCGCGCGGATGATCACGCGCGACGCTTCTTCGAAGGGCCGTGGCTGCACAAGTACCAGGGCCGTTACTACCTCTCGTATTCCACCGGCAACACGCACCTGCTGTGCTATGCCGTGGGCGACAGCCCCTACGGGCCGTTCACCTATGGCGGGGTGATCCTGACGCCCGTGGTGGGCTGGACCACGCACCACTCCATCTGCCAGTTCGAAGGGCAGTGGTACCTGTTCTATCACGATGCACTGCTCTCGGGCGGCGTGACCCACCTGCGCTCGGCCAAGTGCACGCCACTGCACATGGCGCAGGACGGCAGCATCGGCACGGTCGATCCCTATGGTGCATGAGCGCGTGCTGGCGGTGGACGATGCACTCGCCGCGCTGCCGCCCGGTGAGCTGCACTGGCTGAGGTGCGGCGATCTGGAGGTTGCGCTGGCGACGGGGGCGGGCGGGCGCGTGGCGCACCTGCGCTACTGCGGCGTGGAATGGCTGGTGGATGCGCAGCAGGCGGGTCCGGCGGCGATCGCATGGGGCTGCTACCCGATGGTGCCGTGGGCCGGGCGCATCCGTCAGGGACAGTTCCGCTTCGACGGCGCGTCGCATGCGCTGCCGCTGAATTTCGGCGGGCATGCCATCCATGGCGTGGGCTTCACGCGGCCCTGGCAGGTCGAGCGCATGGAGGCGGCCACGGCCACGCTGTCGCTGGCGCTGCCACGCGACAGGTACTGGCCCTTTGGTGGCGTTGCCGTCCAGGAAGTGACCCTGCACCCTCACCGCCTGCAGCTGCGTCTCTCGGTCCAGGCGGGCGAGCAGGCGATGCCGGCGGTACTGGGCTGGCACCCGTGGTTCCGGAAGCCGGATCGACTGCTGTTCAGCCCTCGCGCCATGTATCCGCGGGACGGAGAGGGCATTGCCACGCTGCCCTGTGTGTCTCCTGCCCACGGCCCATGGGACGACTGCTTCATCGCCGAAAGCGGCATCACCCTGGTGCGTGGGGGCCAGCGCCTGCGGCTGCGGTCGGACAACGACCATTGGGTGGTCTACGACGGTGCGTCACACGCGACCTGTGTCGAACCGCAGAGTGGCCCGCCGGACGGCTTCACCCTGGCGCCGCATCGGCTGGAGCCGGGGCAGCGGCTGGCGTTGACGTTCGAACTGGCGTGGGCAGCGAACAGTCCTTGAAGCCCGCCGGGGGCATGCACCGGAGGGCGACGCCGCAGCGGGCCGGCACGCCGCGATGGCTCTGCGGGCGGAGGGAGCGCGTCGGTGCGTCACGCTGGCAGCGCTTCGCGGCCACTGGCCGTTGCCTTACAGGCTCCAGTCGATCCGCAGGCCGGCGATCAGCGCATTCGGCAGGTCACGCTGGCGTGCGGGTTCATTGAACTGGTCGGGATGCACGATGTAGTGCAGGTTCGGCGCGACCCGAAGCTGCGGGGTGAGCTGGATGCCATAGCTCAGCTCCATCATCACCTGGCTTCCGTGCGGGGTGCCGCTGCCACCCGCCGCGGCACGGGCAAGGCGCAGGTTCTCCAGCGCGATACCGCTGTACTTCTGCTGGGTGACGACGAAGGCGATGCTGTCCTGCGGTCGCCGCGCCAGCGTACCTCTCTGGACCAGGCCGGCCTGCAGGAAGTGATCCTCGATCAACTGGCCGGAGGTACCCTTGAGCGCGGCACCGAAAAGGGTCAGGCCGCGACCATTGCCATCGCCGGTAAGCTGCTGCTCGAAGCGCGCGAACGCACCGGAGCGGCCACGATGGGTCGCATGGACCTGGCCACTGAGCAGCGCCGGGGCGCCGTTGGCATCACGCAGTGGATCGAGATAGGCCGAGTTGTCCTGCCAGCCACCGAGCTCGTACCGGGCTTTCAGCCGCGCCGATCCAGGGCTGCGCCAGCCGATCGTGTAGGGCACGATCCAGCCGGTGGCCTGGTTCGTATTCCACTTCAGCCCATGCTGGCCGTCCTCGGCCTGGCTGGGGTCGACCTGATAGGCGCCGACGCGCACATAGACATCGGGCGTCACCCAGGCCGTGGCATCGGCCATCCAGCTCGATACCGGCCACCAGGTGAAATTGCTGGTGCGGAACACGTAGGTCGGGTTGCCGCAGGCCGAGTTGCCCTGGAAGTACTGGCACAGCTCCGAGCCGAGGTGGTGGATGTTGGCGACGCTGCGCCCGGCTTCCAGTACCAGCCGGTCATCCAGCAGTTTCTGCTCGAGCGTCAGGTTGGCCAGGCGCGTGCCCTGGCCGCCGTAGATTTCCTGCACCGAGGTGCTGTTGCCAGTGCTGCTGTTGGCCAGGTTGGTGCCATGGCGGTTGATGCCGTAGGCCTTGATCGTCGCGCCCCGCCAGCCGAACGCGGCGTCCAGATCCACATCGGCGCCGAACATGAGCTGTCCGGCATAGGCGGTGCCGCTGCGCTTGCCACCATCAAGCGTGGCGGCGGCTTCGCCGGTGTAGGCGAGCCTGGGAGTGAAGACGTCATTGGCGTCGGCGGCGGCGGGCAGGGACGGCAGGGTCAGCACGATCACCATCGGCAACACGTATCGGGAAGAGCGGGGCATGGGCGAGGCTCCTTGTGCAGGGCGCAGGTCACCGCGCTCCTGCGCGCGCAGGGGCGGTGGCAGGGTCTTGGCGATGGGATGGATCAGGCCGGCGTGGTGACCGGCTTCTTGAGTATGCGCAGTGCGACCGCAGTGACCGCCACGCCGGCCAGCAACGCCAGCAGGTAGATGCCCAGGTGCGTGACCGCGTTCGGGATCGGCAGCACGAATACACCGCCGTGCGGCACCTTCAGCTCGACGCCCGCGGCCATCGAGATCGCGCCGGCTACGGCGGAGCCCAGAATCAGCGCGGGAATGGTGCGCAGCGGATCGCGTGCGGCGTAAGGGATCGCGCCCTCGGTCACGAAACTCAAGCCAAGCACGCCGGCGGCACCGGCAGTACCGCGCTCTTCGGCGGTGAAGCGGTTGCTGAACAACCACGTTGCCAGCGCAATGCCCAGCGGCGGGGTCATGCCGCCGATCATTGTTGCCGCCATCGGCGTGTAGACCTGGCTGGAGATCAATGCAGTGGAGAAGGCGTAGGACGCCTTGTTGACCGGCCCACCCATGTCCACCGCCATCATTCCGCCCAGCAGCAGGCCGAGCAGGATCGCGCTGCTGCCCTGCATCCCGCGCAGCCAGTCGGTCAGCCATGCCAGCAGCCCGGCCACCGGCGTACCGATCACATACATCATCAGCAGGCCGACCAGCAGCGTGCCCAGCACCGGCAGGATCAGCACCGGCTTGAGGCCCTCCAGGCTGCGCGGCAGGCGCAGTGCACGATTGATCCAGTGCACGCCATAGCCGGCGATGAAGCCGGCGAGGATGCCGCCGATGAAGCCTGCATCCATGTTGACCGCAACCAGCCCACCGATCATGCCGGGCGCGATGCCGGGGCGGTCGGCGATGGAGTAGGCGATGTAACCGGCCAGTGCCGGCACCATCAACATGAAGCCGGACTTGGCACCGATCTGGAACAGCGACCAGGCCAGCGTGCCCTTGTGTGCATCATCGAAGGCGTAGATGCCGCCCAGCGCAAAGGCCAACGCGATCAGCAGGCCACCGGCGGTAACGAACGGCAGCATGAACGACACACCGGTCATCAGGTGCTTGTAGGGGCCGGTGGCCCTGGTCTTTTCGGGGGTGCGGCCAGCAACCGCCGTAGCCGCGTGCACGCCGGCCTCGGCCAGCGCCTTGCGGACCAGGTTCTGGCCATCGTTGATCGCTGGCTTGGTACCACTCTTGAACAGGCGCTTGCCGGCGAAGCGCGACAGATCCACTTCGCGGTCGGCGGCAATCAGCACCAGGTCGGCGGCCGCGATTTCCTCGTCGTTCAATGCATCCTGCGCGCCAACCGAACCCTGGGTCTCGACCCGGATGACGTGGCCCAACGCCCTGGCGGCCTGCTGCAGGCCTTCGGCCGCCATGAAGGTGTGGGCGATGCCGGTCGGGCAGGACGTGACCGCGACGATGCGCTGGCCGCTGCCTGCCCTGGGTGCGACCGAAAGCGGCGCCAGCGCAGCAAGCGGATCGTCCAGCACTTCGCCAAGGCTCGCGCGCACGATCTGGGCGTTGCCGAAGCGGGACGTGTCTGCCTCGCCGTCACCGACCAGCAGCAGCGGCGTTGCGGTGCTGGCCTGTGCGGCGGTCAACGCGCCGGTGACGCCCTGGGCGCTGCGGATTTCGATCGCCAGTTCGAACCCGCGCTGGCGGGCGGCGCTACGCAGCGCTTCGGCGGCGAGAACCGCTTCGATGCTGCGATCGCCTGCGGCGATGACTACGGTGGAAACTTGCATGGGAACTCCTGGAATGCTTCGGGTTCGTCCTTGCAGGAGGCGCCGGACGCTGGTTGAAGCCAGCAACAGCGCCTCCTGCGGTCGTCTCAATCCAAACGCTCGATCAGCACGTCGCCGCTCCACTGGCGCACCTGCGCCGGATCCAACCGTCGCGCGTCGCCGCTTTCCAGGCGGCTCATCGAGAACGCCGTGGCCAGTCGTGCGCAGCCAGCCAGATCGAAGGCAGGCTCCAGCAATGCGGCAGCGATGCCGGCGACCATTGCGTCGCCCGCGCCGACCGTGCTGCCCTGGGCCAGCCGCGCCGGTCGCGCGATCAGCGCGCCGCTGCGATCAACGAACAGCGCGCCGTCGGTGCCCATCGAGATCGCCACCAGTGTGATCCCGCGTTCAACCAGCGCCACGCCCGCCGCTCGCAGGGCATGTCGATCCGGCAGCGGCGTGCCGATCCAGGCCTCCAGTTCGTGGCGGTTGGGCTTGACCGCGTAGGGCAGCGCGCCTCGTGCGCCGCCCAAGGCGGCCGCAAGCGCGTCGCCGCTGGTGTCCAGCAGCACGCGCGCACCTGCGGCACCGGCCCGCGCCTGGAGTCGAGCCCACGCGTCGACTGGCAGGCCGGACGGCAGGCTACCGGACAACACCACCGGCAGCTCCGGCCGCAACAATGCATCAAGCCGGCGTGCCACGGCGTCCAGATCGGCACCCCCGAGCGTCAGCCCGGGCAGGTTGATGTCCGTGGTCTCGCCGCTGTCCTCTGCAACCAGCTTGATGTTGGTGCGGGTGTGCCCCGGTACGCGAAGGCAGGCATCAGCAATGCCCCGCGCCGAGAACAGCGCATCGAACGCACCGACGTTGCCGTCACCGAGCACGCCCAGTGCGGAGGTCGGCACGCCCCAGTCGGCCAGGCAGGCGGCGACGTTGATGCCCTTGCCGCCGGCATCATCGCGGCTGCTGCGGGCACGGTGCACGTGGCCCGGCTGCAGGCGCGCCAGGCGCACGGTCTGGTCGATCGCCGGATTCAGGGTGATGGTGACTGCACCGGCATTCATGCACGTACTCCGTCGAGGGCGCGCACCTGCTCTGCGGTTTCGCAGCCCAGCGCCGTCGCGGCGAGCGTTCGCAGATCGGCCAGCGCGCTGCCGCGCAGGCGTGCCTTCACCGCCGGGATGTCGTTCGGGGTCATCGACAGTTCGTCCACGCCCAGGCCCGCCAACAGCATCGCACCGAACGGATCGCCGGCCAGGCCACCGCAGACACCGACCCAGCGCCCGTGCATGCGTGCGCCTTCCACCGTGGTGCGGATCGCGCGCAGTACCGCCGGGTGCAGGCTGTCGGCCTCGACGGCCAGTTCCGGATTCTGGCGATCGATGGCCAGCACGTACTGGGTCAGGTCGTTGGTGCCGATCGAGAAGAAGTCGGCGTGGCGGGCCAGTACGTCACTCTGGGCGGCAGCGGCCGGCACTTCGATCATGATGCCGATCGGCACCTCGGGCGCGTCCAGCTCGGCGCGCTGGCGCTCGCAGATCGCACGCAGCGCGGTCAGCTCCGGAACCGAGGTGATCATCGGGAACATGATGGACAGGCGCGCGCCGTCTTTCGCCGCGCGGTACAGCGCACGCAGCTGTGGTTCCAGCAGGTCGGGGCGACGCAACAGCAGGCGCGCGCCGCGCACGCCCAGGAACGGGTTTTCCTCATGCGGCAGCTCCAGGTGTGCCACCTGCTTGTCGCCGCCGATGTCCAGTGCACGCACGATCAACGGGCGGCCATCGAGCGCCCGCGCCATGGCCAGATAGGTGGCGTACTGCTCATCCTCGCTTGGCGTGCTGCCACGCTCCAGGAACAGGAACTCGGTGCGCATCAGGCCAACGCCCTCCGCCCCCTGTTCCAGCGCCAGCGGCACCTGCTCGGGCAGATTCACATTGGCACCGATGTCAATACGGTGGCCATCGGTGGTCTGCGCCGGTTGCGCGCGTTGCGCGGCTTCGCGCTCGCGCACCTGCTGCTGCTCGGCAATCCACGCGCGCGCCGAAGCGAGATCGGTCCCGGAGGGCGACAGATAGAGCCGACCGCAGCTGCCGTCGATGATCGCCTCGCTGCCCGGCTGGATCGCCAGCAGCCCGGCGCCCCCGGCGACCAGCGCCGGCAGGCCGAGCGTGCGCGAGAGGATGGCGGTATGCGAGGTCGGCCCGCCCTGCGCGGTGGCCAGGCCGAGCACGCGGGTGGTGTCGAGGTGGGCCGTGTCTGACGGCGACAGGTCGGCTGCGAGCAGGATGCACGGGTGCGCGGGCAGGTCGGCCAGGCCGCCACCGGCGGCAGACGGATCCAGCTGCGCCAGTACGCGCCGGCCAACGTCGCGCAGGTCGGCGGCGCGCCCGGCCAGCACCGGATTGCCCAGCGCCGCCAGGCCCGAAGCGATCTGTTCGATGGCCTGGTGCCAGGACCACGCGACACCGTGGCCCTCGACCATCAGCTGGCAGGTGCGGGTGATCAGGTCGGTGTCGTCCAGCAGGGCGGCGTGGGCTTTGAAGATCGCCGCGTCCGAGGCGCCGAGCCGGCGCTGGGTGTCATCCTGCAGCGCGGCCAGCTGCTGGCGGGTGCGGGCGAGTGCGTCCTGCAGGCGCGCCCCGCCTTCGCCGAGCGGGGTGGGGCGGTCGGCGACGTCGGCCTGCGCGCTGGCCAAGACATGCACCGGGCCGATGGCCAGCCCAGGGCTGGCACCGATACCGACGATGGCAGCCTGTGCTTCGGGCGGGTTCCAGCCAGCCACCGGTGCGGCCTTGCGTTGCGCTGCGCGCTCGGCGTCGGCTTTTTCCTGGGCTACCAGGCCGTCCATGACCTTGCGCAGCGCGCTCAGCAGGGCGGGGGCGTCGGCCCCTTCGGCAGACACGCTGACCGCATCGCCATGGCGCAGGCCGAGTTGCAGCAGGGCGACCAGGCTTTTGGCGTCCGCCGCTTGGTTGCCCGCCCGCACCTGGGCGCGGGCCGCAAAGCTGCGCGCGGTCTCTGCCCAGCGCGTGGCCGGGCGTGCGTGCAGGCCATTGGGGTAGGCAATGGTCCAGTCGAAGCGCTCGGCCAGATCGGTTGCCGGTACCTGGGCGGTCGTGATTGCACTGTCCCCGGTCAGCGCGGTGACGATCGCACCCGCATCGGTGGTCGCAAACAGGCGCTGCAGCGTGGCCTCGTCCTGGATCAGCCGGGTCAACCTGCGCAGCAGGGTGATGTGGGTGTCGGACTGGGCAGCGATGCCGACCACCAACTGCGTCACCTGGCCGGGATTCCATTCCACCCCGTCCGGCAACTGCAGCACGGCGATGCCATCGCGAAGCACCAGATGGCGGTCCTCACCAAGCCCATGCGGGATCGCCACACCGTGGCCGAGGAAGGTGTTGGCCACGGCTTCGCGGCGGCCCATGCTGGCCTCGTAGCCCGGCGCCACGCAGCCGGCGGCGACCAGCATCTGCGCGGCCTGGGCGATGGCATCTGCCTTGTCGCGGGCCTGTGCGCCGAGGCGGACCAGTTCGCGGCTGACGGGGGTGGGGAAGGGCAGCGGTGGCAAGGCGGGCTCCAGGAAGGGTGGGGCGATGGCGTATTGGGAACGTTCCCATCGACTATTTCAATGTGCACCGCACAAAAAGCCAATAGCCCTTTGGCGTTAGCATTGTCCTGAACAGCCACCCGGGCAGGGTCGGCGACCTTTTCCGGGAACGTTTCCAATGAGTATCAGCATCAATGACGTCGCGCGCGTGGCGGGGGTGTCCAAGTCCACGGTGTCGCGGGTGCTCGGGGGCGGCCCGGTCAGCGAAGAGGTTCGCGGCCGCGTCGAGGTGGCGATCCGCCAGACCGGCTATCGGCCGAACCTGCAGGCAAGGCGGCTGCGCTCCCGGCACACCGGCATCATCGGCTTGATCGTCGCCGATATCCGCAACCCGTTCTTCACCGCGCTGATCCGTGCCGTGGAGGAGGTCGCGTACCGGGAGGGCCTGCGGGTCACCCTCTGCAACACCGACGAGGACCCCGAACGCGAGGCGCTGTATCTGCAATTGATGCACGAAGAACGCATCAGTGGACTGATCTTCGCGCCCACCCGGACCACGGTGGGCCGGCTGGAACGGCTCACGCTGGAGTATCCGACGGTGCTGGTGGACCGCGCCGCGCCCGGCGGGTCGATCGACAGTGTGGTGCTCGACAATCCGGCGGCAATGGCCGGCCTGGTCGCGCATCTGGCCGAGCGCGGCTATCGCCGCATCGGCGGCCTCTTCGGCAGCACCAGTACCACGGCGGCCGAGCGCCGTGACGGCTATCTCGCCGCAATGCGCTCGCGCGGGCTGGAGCCGGATTACCGCGAGATCGAGCCAACGGCCGAGGCCGCCATCGCAACGGTCGACCCGTGGCTGGGCGGCCCTTCGCGTCCCGAAGCGCTGGTCACCAGTAACAGCCTGCTGCTCATGGGCGCATTGAAGGCGGCCCGCAGTGCCGGTCTCGCGATCCCCGGCGAGTTGGCGCTGGCAGGTTTCGACAACGAGCGCTGGACCGAGCTGGTCGAACCCGGCATTACCGTGGTCGAGCAGCCGGTTGAAGAGATGGGCCGCGCTGCGATGTCGCTGTTGCTGGAACGCCTGCGCACGCCGGAGCTGCCCGTGCGCAGACTGGTGATGAACGGAACGTGCGTGGTGAGAGGGTCAACGGCCGCGCGATAGTTGGCCGCGCGCCTGCGGCAGTGCATGAAGCTGCCGCCAGGGTGTTGGCGGGTCATGCGTTGTCTGCTACAAGCCCTCTGTACACAGTCACAGGGGATGATCGCCTTGTCAGAGCCTTATTCAGCGCTGCTCCGCCTGCAGATCTCCCATCAGGACCTTTCCAGATGGCTGGCAGCGCCCGTGCCTTCAGCGTCCCGTTGGCCGGACTGGCGAAGCATCGCCGGACAGTGGCGCATGGCCAACGGCCAGCACCTTGCGTCTTCAAGCGACCAGGCGTTGGATCACCTGCTCGCGGACTGCCAGGCGCTGTTGGCGCGCCACCCCGACAATCGCGCCGCACTGATGGCTTTCCTTGCCGCTGCGCAGGCCGGGAATATCCAGATTGCCGCCTATGACCGCACCGGTACGCACTTTGTTGCAGGATCGCTGACGTATTCGGAGAGCCTCTACGATCTCATCGCGTTTCTTGCCGTGGCACGAGGCGCCGCCGACTTCCTGAAGGCGGGCGACCGGGGGGTGGCACTGATCCACGACTATCTCTGGGCCGAGGAAGGTGAGCGGGAGACAGTTGCTGCGATTGCACTGGCCGGCCCGGGGACATCCGGATTCCTGTCCTCAACAGACCTGGACAGCGCCACCGGGCCCTTCGAGGCATTGGTGGAGGCCATGCTGGACGCCGAGGACGACCCGGAGTTTCATCCGCGCAACCAGCTTGATCAGCTTTGACCGGTGCCGCGTTGAATGCAGAAGTACAACCGCCAGGACCCCGAGATGAAAGGACATCCCGCTCGCTGCACGCGCCGTCGCATGCGCCAACTCCTCACGCTGAGCCTGTGCGCCCTGGCTGGGTCCGCCGTGGCGGCAACAACGCAATCTGCACGCACCTGGCTTGTCAGTGGCGCGGAACTCATCACGCTGCTGCAGGGCAAAGGCGCTGACGGGTTCTGCGATGGCGAACACTGCCGGAGCCTGTCCAGCGCACGCGCCAGTGCCTACATCCAGGGCGTCGCCGATGCCAGTGGCGGGCAATGGTGTGGGCAGGGCAGGGTTCTTCCGCATGAGCTGGTGGATCGCATTTCCTCCCATCTGCGGCAGCTGCCTCGCGAGCGATTGCAGCAGGATGCGTCTTCACTGGTTGTCGAAGGGCTGCGGACGGCCTTTCCGTGTGGTCGCGGTGCATCACGTGGCGGCATTGCCGAGCCCGGCAAAGACCAATGAAGCAGGCCGCGCCGACCTGGCGACGGTGCGAACGTCCTGCACGCTCGCGACACGATGCATTCACGGCCACCGACATCGGCGTTCGCCACGCTGCATGTTCCTTCCAGCGCATGAGGTGCCCCATGGCCACCTGTGATGTCTGCGGCAACGACTACGACAAGAGCTTCACCCTGCAGCAGGGCGGACGCAGCGGCACGTTCGATTCGTTCGAATGCGCGATCCACGCCTTCGCGCCGCGCTGCGCGCATTGCCAGTGCGCAGTCATCGGGCATGGCGTCGAGGGCAATGGCCAGATCTTCTGCTGTGCACATTGCGCGGGTCACGCGGGTGTACGCGGTGTCGCTGACCGGGCCTGAGCCGGCTTCGGCTCCATCCTGCTGATCACGTAGAGACCAGTGAGGAAACGCGCGCGACCCGAGCTGCGCCCGAACCGGCAAGCAGCGCCATTGCGCGCTGCTTCTGGCCCGGCGTCCCCGCCACGGCTTCCAGTGCCACCACCACGTCGAATTCCCTCGCGTTGGCGTCCAGCGCCGTGGCCAGGACACACGAATCGGCCGTCATCCCGCTGAGCAAGAGACGGCGCACCCCCAGCTTGGCCAGCAGAATCGGCAAGGGGCTGGCCAGGAAAGCCGAGTGCTTGGGCTTGAGCACGAAGTAGTGGCCGGGCGACGGTGAGAGGCCGGTGGCAATGCGCCCGGCCGGACCTCCGTCCCGCTGGCACTGTGCCACCTGCTGGCGAAAGTCCCGCTTCCAGTCCGAGAAATTGTCATTGGCGTAGATGACCGGCCACCGGCAGTCATCGAAGTGGTCTCTCAAGCGTCGGATCTGCCTGGCCGCGCGTTCTGCCGCGGGCGCCAGTTGCTGCGCGCCCGGGAAGTCAAAACGACTGAACATGTCGATGATCAGCAAGGCCGTCGACGGCTCATCTGCCATGGCTCAATCTCCTGTCTGGGTGTGCGGCGCCTCGACCGGCTTGGATTGCGGCGAATCCTTCTGGCGCAGGAAGATCGTCAACACCACCAGCGACAACACGGCCAGGAATTCGCTTTGCCAGTTCTGCATGGATTCGAACCAGAACGTGCTGCTGGCCAGGTGCTCCAGGAAGCCGGGCACCGGCAGTCCCTTCAACTGCTGTTCGGCTTGTTCGGCCCGCCAGCTGCCCAGTGCGTGCAGCGTAAAGCTGAGCAGGAACAACAGCCCGAACGCAATTGCCAGCGAATGGCCGTAAAGGGCCTTCCACAGGCCACCGCGCCTGGCTGGCCAGGGCGTGGGGCCGGGTTCGATGCGATTGTGTTCCTGCGCCGGATTCAAGGGCCGCGATTCGGCTGAGCCACGTTGCCGCAGGCTGACCGTCAGCAGAACGTACATCCCCATCTGCAGGAATTCGCTCTCCCAGTTTTCGAACGTGGCGCTGACGAAGTGCCCGGTCGCCAGGTAGTGCCAGAGATCGAGTGGCGCCCGGCCGTGCTCGATCAGCTCCTGGTTGTGCACCTGGTGTCCCGCGACCGCCTGCCCGACGATGAACAGCGCAGTGAGGGCAAGCAGTACCAGCGACAGACCATTGCGTTTCCACATGCAGCACCTCGTTCAGGCCACTCCGGAAGGCGTGTCATGAAGCGTGCTCGGGTCGCGGACAAGCGCCCGTGAATCCTGCGCATCCGGTGCGTGAGGCGGACTCAGCGCTGGCCAGTAGGATCCGGATCAGGGCGCTCGTAGTCTTCGGGAACGGCTTTGGGGCCATTGCTGTCGTCAGGCATGTCATGGTCCTTCCACCTGGCGCGGTCATTGCGCCGCTTGTCCGGCGTATGCGCCTTCGACTGATCGTCCACGTCCGTGGTCGGATTGAAGGGAAGCTTGTCGTTCATGTGCAGCTCCTGCGGCGTGAACCCCAAGCCTGCACCGGGCTGGGTTAACGCCACGACGCCGCAGAATGAACGCCGCGCACACCCCGATGTCACTGCGAAGGGATGCAGGCGTTGCGATGCTGGAACCCCGGCTTCCTGGAGCAGCATGATGCAGGCATTGACCTATCACGGCCGCAAGGATGTGCGCGTCGAGACCGTGCCCGACCCGGTACTGGCGGTGGATGACGATCTCATCCTGCGGGTGACCGCCACCGCCATCTGCGGGTCGGACCTGCACCTGTACCGGGGCAGGATTCCCGATCTGCACGATGGCGACGTGCTGGGCCACGAATTCATGGGCGTGGTGGAAGAGGTCGGCCGCAGCGTGACCCAGGTCAAGCCTGGCGATCGGGTGGTGATTCCCTTCGTGATCGCCTGTGGTGACTGCTTCCACTGCCGGCTGGCCGAGTATGCCGCCTGCGAAACCACCAACCCTGGCAAGGGCGCTGCGCTGAATCAGAAGGGCATACTGCCTCCGGCGGCGTTGTTCGGATACAGCCATCTGTATGGCGGCGTGGCCGGTGGCCAGGCCGAATTCGTGCGCGTTCCAAAGGCGAACGTGGGCCCGCTTCGCATCCCGGACGGCGTGGCCGATGAGCAGGTGCTGTTCCTGTCCGACATTCTCCCGACCGGCTACCAGGCCGCGCTGAATGCAGGGGTGAAGCCGGGCTCGACGGTGGCCATTTTCGGCGCAGGCCCGGTTGGATTGATGAGCGCGGCCTGCTGCCGGCTTCTGGGCGCGGAGACCCTCTTCATGGTCGACCACCTGCGCTACCGCCTGGACTATGCGCGGCGCGCCTATGGCGTAACCCCCATCGACTTCAGCGAGATCGAGGACCCGGCCGATTACATCCTGGCCCAGACCAGTGGCCGTGGCGTGGACGCCTGCATCGAGGCCGTGGGCTTCGAAGCCGAAGGCAGCGCGCTGGAGTCAGCGTTGACCGCCGTGAAGCTGGAAGGCAGCAGCGGCGTAGCGATCCGGCAGTGCATCGCGGCAGCGCGTCGCGGTGGCGTGGTCAGCATCCCCGGGGTCTATGCCGGCTTCATCCACGGCTTTCTGCTGGGGGATGCGTTCGACAAGGGGCTCACGTTCAAGATGGGGCAGACCCACGTGCAGGGACTGATGCCCGAGCTGCTCGACGCGATCATGGAAGGGAAACTGGCCCCGGGTGACATCATCTCGCACAGGATGCGCCTGGCCGATGCAGCGCAGGGGTATGCCATGTTTGACGCCAAGGATGACGACTGCCGCAAGATCGTATTGACACCGTGAGCGGGCCGGCATGAGCGTGATTGTCGTGGCCGGTGTGTACGCGCTGTGGCTGGCGGCCGGCTCGCTGGACTTCCATTTCCACCGGCGGACCCACCTGCCGCAGACCTCGGGCATGGATGAGAGCGCATTGCACGGGGTGCAGCTTGTGCTGATCGGCAGCGGCGTACTGGCGTGGCTCCTGCTGGAAAACACGTGGCTACTTGCCACATTGCTGGCCGTACTGGTCATTGCACACGCGGTCGCAGGCTACTTCGATACCGTCAGTGCGGACGGGCGGCGACGCATCAGCCCGGCCGAGCAGCACGTGCACAGCGTGCTCGACGCTGCACCCTGGGTACTGCTGGCCTGGGTCGGCTGGCACGCCCAGCCACGCTGGTCGCTCACGGTAGCGCCGGCCGTACCGGAAGTGTGGTGGTTGGTCCTGCTGCCGGCGCTGGGCGTGGTGGTACTGCCCTGGTTGTGGGAGCTGCTGCAATGCGTCCGGGCAGGACGGCGCCGCCGGCAGGAAAGCGCGTGAGCACCTTGGCGCAGTGAATTCATGCGCCGGAGACGCCTCCAGGATAGTGGTGTGACGGCTTGCCGCCTACGTTCATCACACCTCTCCAGTGCAGGTCCCTTCATGCAGCGTGCGACCTCACCCTCCCCAGTGCAGAACCGCGCCCGTGAGGTGCTGGTGCCGCGACCGAACAGGCCGATGCCACGGCGATGGACACGCTGCCGCTGGTCGTCGAACCCGACGCAAAAGCCGCGTGAATCCAGGGCTCGTGTTACTGCGGTGTGCGGCCGGGGAGAGGACTGAGCTAGACCGGCAGTGAAACACCTCATGCCCCCCTACAGCAGCGTCGCCATGATCGAAGCGCAGGAGACTTCCTGCGTCAGAAGGAATCAACGTGCCCCTCCGCGCAGTCGCCTACGCAAGTGAGGCGATACCGGGGCTTTCCATGGACCATGTGGACGACCTCACCAGGGCCGCCGCCCGCTTCAATTTCGAAGCAGGCGTGACGGGCGTGCTTCTTTACGATGGGAACCGCTTCCTCCAGTACATCGAGGGACCGGAAGACAGCATCAACGTGGTGTACAGCCGCATCCTTGGCTCCCGCAGCCATTGCGAACTGCTGGAACTGGGCCGGGGCAGGGTGTGCGGCCGGTTCTTCCCCTACTGGTCCATGCGGCTGCTCTGGACCGACCCTGCCGACATCCGCATCGTGGCGGGTGGCAACTGGAATGGGCTTTCCCGCGCTGGCGCGCTGCGCCAGTTGAGCCAGGTGGTGGCCCCACACTTGGGCTGACCCGGGCGCTGGCGCTCAGTGCGTGGTCGGGGGCGTGCAGACGTCTCCCACCACCTGCTGGACCGCTTCCTGCAACCGGTCGATGTGGAACGGCTTGGCCACGAAGGTTGCGCGGCGGTGGCGCAGTGGTACCAGCTGGTCATACACCGCAGAGACGAACAGGTAGGGAATACCGAGTTCCGCCAGCCGATCGGCAACCGGGAACACCACGCCATCGCGAAGCTCCACATCCAGCACCGCACCATCGAAGCGTTGCGTATCCAGCAGCCCCAGCGCATCGAACACGCTGTAGGCGTGGGTCACCCGGCCGCCGCCATCTTCCAGCGCCTGTTCCATCAGTGCAGCGAGGTCGAGCTGGTCTTCAACCAGCAGCAGGTTGCATCTGCGCTGACTCGTTTCCGATTGCATGCACGCATGCCTGTGTTGCCTTGGGAACTGCAGTGTGTGCTGTAGTGCATCAACGGCGTGCGTGCGGCATGTCAGCCCGGTGCGAAGCGGCCCGGCGCTGGTGCCCCGCGCGTCGATGCGGCGTGGAAGGCGGTGTGGCGTTTTTTGACGGCGCGTTGGCGGCGGCCATGGATACTGCCGCCGTCCCCCCGCACTGGAGCCACGGCCATGCCTCGATACGCTACCGATCCCACCATCCCCTGCGCACTGCGCGTGGAATGCATGTCCCTGGATTGCGGCGGCGCTGCGATCGTCGTGGAGCTGGATCGCGCCCCCGAACGGGCATGGATGAAGTCGCTGAAGCGCACCCTGCAGGAGGATGACGTGCTGGAGGGCGCCCAGGCCAAGTTCGATGGCCGCTTTGTCTACGTCGTGGGCGTGGAAGGTGGCGCGCACCGTGCGCAGCATCGGGTGATCCAGGCATTGAAGGCGTCAGCAGGCGCATTCGTGGTCGCGACAGGCTCTCATCGCAACGCTGGTAGCGCAGCAGTAGCGTCCGGCGCGATGCCGGCCTGACCGCACACTCGGCGTTGCCAGGCACGTGCGGATGTTATGACGGCATCAGTGCCAGGTGCAGTGTGCACGCCCGGCGGTTCACGCCGGGCGACGGAGCAGTGATTGCCGTCTCGCCACCATGGTCTCCGGAGGCATGTCGCCCCACTACCGGAGACCGTGATGGCAGACCAGAACACCGCCCGCAGCGAGCGCCTGCTGAAGTGGCTACAGGACGCCTACGCCATGGAGCAGGAGGCGGAGACCATGATGAAGGCCATGGCTTCGCGCATCGAGAACTATCCCCAGCTTGCCGCACGTATCGGCCAGCATGTGCAGGAGACGCAGCAGCAGGCCGCCTCCCTGCGCGAGTGTATTGAATCGCTGGGTGGCAGCGTGCCCACCGCGAAGGGGCTGTTCGCCAGCGTGACCGCAGCCATCCACGCTGCCGGCAACAGCCTGATGGAAGACGAGGTCGTCAAGAGCGTCGGTATCTCCTTTGGCTTCGAAAACACCGAGATCGCCACCTACCGGGCGCTGGTGATCGCGGCCGAACGTGCCGCCGCACCGGACATCGCGGCCGTATGCGGCCAGATCCTGCAGGAAGAGATCGCCATGGCGCGCTGGCTGGAAGAACACCAGGACAGCCTGGTCGGCGCGTTCCTCAACCGGGACGAAACGCCCGGCGCCCAGGCCAAGCGCTGATCCCGATCGCGCCTGCCAGACACAGGAGACAGCCCCATGTTCTTTCACCACAAGAAGCTGATGTACACCGTGCGCGTGCGCGAATCCAACCCGCAGCTTGCCAGCCTCATGCTGGAACAGTTCGGCGGCCCGCAAGGCGAACTGGCGGCCGCGATGCGTTACTTCACCCAAGGACTCGGCGAATGCGATCCCGGCCGCAAGGACCTGCTGATGGACATCGCCACCGAAGAGATCAGCCACCTGGAGATCATCGGCACCATCATCGCCATGCTCAACCGCGGCCCGAAGGCCATCCAGTCCGAGGGGCTTGCCGAAGCCGAGGACATGCGCCTGCTCGGCCAGAACAGCACCAGCCATACCGAGCAGCTCCTGTACGGCGGCGGCCCGGCGCTGGTCAATTCGAGCGGTGTTCCGTGGACGGCGGCCTACGTCGATTCGATCGGGGAGCCCACCGCCGATCTGCGCTCGAACATCGCCGCGGAAGCCCGCGCCAAGCTGGTCTACGAACGACTGATCACGGTCACCGACGATCCAGGCATCAAGGATGCACTGCGCTTCCTGATGACGCGCGAAGTCGCGCACCTGAAATCCTTCGAAAAGGCCTTGCACAGCATCCAGCCCCATTTCCCCCCGGGCAAGCTGCCGGGTGATCCCGCCTTTACCGACCTTTACATGGACATGTCCCAGGGCGACGGCGCGGATGATCCGCTGGGCAGCTGGAACAGCGGCGAACTGTGGGAGCGGGTCAGCGACCGCGAGGCCCAGGCCGCTGTGGATGGCGGCGACGGCAGCGCTACGGTAGGCCTGGCCCCACGCGAGCAGGCCGCGGTGCAGGCCATGACCCTGCGTACGCTCTCCGACCCCGAAGCACGACCGACAACCGGTGCCGAACTGGGCGCAGGGCCGGGGGCCGGCGCGCTCGACCTGCCGCCACGGGAGCCTTGACGCCGGTCAAGGCCGGGGCAGGCGTCCGCCCCTCGCATTGCGTAAAAAAAGTGGGCGGACACGCTGTCCGCCCACATAGCGTGCAACCGGTCAGTATCGATCAACGCTGCTGGCCACCGCGGTTGTTGTTGCCACCACGTTCCTGTTGCTGCTGCCGGCCGCCTTGGTTGCCGCCCTGGTTGCCGCCGCCATGGCTGTTCTGGCCGCCTTCGCGGCCGATGTCGGCCATATGCTGGCGATCCTGGCTCACCGCTTCGCCGCCCTTGCGACCGGCTTCGCGCGCTTCTTCAGAGCTGAATTCGTGGGCGTTGCCCGACTCATGCGCGGCGCGGCCGCCCTTGGCGGCGATCTCGCGCTGCTTGTCCTCGTCCATCGAAGCGAAGCCGCGGTTGCTGCTGCCCTGGTTCTGGTTCTGGTTGGCCATGGAAAGTCTCCTTGGAGTGCGCCGCCCGATTGGCGGCAGCGACCATCTTCCAGATCCGCCGCTAGACCGCGGTGGCACGACCGCCAACGTGGTGTCATGCGCGGCCACGTACTTCCTCATGCGTTCTCCACGAATGCGAATCGACCTGCGGGTGACACGGCACGGCGGCCGCGGTGCTGGCGCCGGGTGTCAACGCAGCGCGGCGTCGGCACGTCCAGGTTCAACGCCGCCTCCACGCCGGTGTCACCGCGCGTTTGATCCGCAGCGCTAAGGTAGAGCCCACTGCAACAACCCGGTGCTGTCATGCCTCTTCGTGCCATCGCATATGTAAGTGAAGCCACCCGAAACCTGACTGCAGAGCGGCTGCAGCGACTTGTCACCGACGCGATGCTGTTCAACGAATCTGCTGATGTGACCGGCGTCCTCCTGTTCGACGGCACTCGCTTCCTGCAATATCTCGAAGGCCCCGAGGCCGGCGTCGGCGCGGCCTACACCCGCATCCTGGCGGCCGGCAGCCACAACGGCCTGGTCGAGCTGAACCGGGGCAGGGTGGGGAGGCGGCAGTTTCCGCACTGGCAAATGCACAGCGTGCGGGTGGATGAGCTGGCGCTGGGAAAGATCGCGATCTCCGACTGGACCGGCTTCGTGCGCAGCGCCTCCGCACTCGCCCCGGGCACCAGTGCGCTTGATCGACTGCAATTGGTGGCACAGGCACCGCCAGGCGGCGGCGACGGCCTGTTGCTGGAGCCAGACGGACCGGTGGCACGATGAACGCAGCCGACGCCCCGGGCACGCCAGGCCAGGTACGTATCGGCTGCGCTGGCTGGTCGCTGTCGCGGGCAGCGCAGACGGCGTTCGGCGCCGGCGACAGCGTGCTGCAGCGCTATGCCACCCGCCTGCCGATGGTCGAGATCAATTCCTCGTTCTACCGCCCCCACCAGGCGGCGACCTACGCCCGGTGGGCCGCCAGCGTGCCCGCAGGTTTCCGCTTCGCAGTGAAACTGCCACGCCTGATCAGCCATGAACGCCGGCTGCGCGACACGATGCAGCCGCTGGCGCTGTTCCTTGATGGCGTGATGGCGCTGGGGGACAGGCTGGGGCCGCTGCTGCTCCAGCTGCCGCCCAGCCTGGCGTATGAGCCGGCAACCGTGACCGAATTCCTGCACGGACTGCGCGCACGCACCTCGGTTGATGTCGCCTGCGAACCGCGCCATCCCAGTTGGTTCACTGCGGACGTCGATGCGCTGCTGAGCGACCATGGCATCGCACGGGTCGCGGCTGACCCGGCCCGGGTACCCGCAGCAGCGGTCCCGGGCGGTGACCGCACGTGGAGCTACTGGCGCTGGCACGGGCAGCCGCAGATCTATCGCAGCGCCTACAGCGAGCAGGCGCTGGTGGGCCTGGCCGAGCAGCTGCAGCGCGAAGCCGCCGCGCAGCGCCGTGCCTGGTGCGTACTGGACAACACCGCGCTGGGCCACGCGACCGGTAACGCCCTGCGCCTGCAGACACTGCTGCGGGAGCACGCGCATGCCTGAGGGCCCGTCCATTGTCCTGCTGCGTGAAGCCGCGAGCCGTTTCAAGGGTCACGTCGTACGAGGCGTTTCCGGCAACAGCCGCATCGACCTGTCACCGCTGCAGGGCCGCAGGGTCAAGTCGGTTCGCAGCTGGGGCAAGCACTTCCTGCTGGAATTCAGCCATCACACGCTGCGCATCCATCTGATGATGTTCGGCAGCTGGCGCATCGACGAGCGGAAGCCGACGCCCGCACGGGTCTCGCTGGCATTCGACAACGGCGAACTGAATTTCTATGCGTGTTCGGTCCGGCTGATCGACGAGCCGTTGAACGACGTCTACGACTGGCGGGCGGATGTGATGAACGACGCCTGGGATCCGAAGCTGGCCCGGCGCAAGCTGAAGGCGCTGCCCAACACCCTGGTCTGCGATGCGCTTCTGGACCAGGCGATCTTCGCCGGCGTCGGCAACATCATCAAGAACGAGGTGCTGTTCCGGATCGGCGTGCATCCGGCCACGCGCCTGGGTGACCTGCCGCCGCGCAAGCTGACCGCCATGATCACGCAGGCACGCACCTACAGCTTTGAGTTCCTGGAGTGGAAACGGCGCTTCGAGTTGAAGAAGCACTGGCAGGTGCATACGCGCAAGGTGTGCCCGCTCTGTGGTGGCCCGATCAGCAAGCTGTACATGGGTACGACGCGGCGGCGCACGTTCTTCTGCCCGATCGATCAGGTGCTGTACAGACCCTGAGGCCGCCTTCCGTGGCGGCCGGGCTCCGTGCGATGCCGCTCAGGCGGCCTGCGCGGCCTTGGCATTGCCGCCGCCCTTGGCCAGCAGGGTCAGCTTCTCGTCGGTCGCCTTTTCTTCCTCCAGCGTCTCCAGCAGCAACGGCAGGGCATCCTTGTAGCCCAGCTGCTTGGCCAACGCGGCGATCGTTCCGTAGGAGGCAATTTCGTAATGCTCGACCTTCTGCGCGCCACCGATCAGGGCAGCATCGCGCACCGGCCCCTTGTCGATGCTGTCGATCACCTCCTTGCCTTCCTCGACCAGGCCTTCCATCGCCGCGCACTTGATGCGCTTCAGGCGGATGCCGAGCACCTCGACCACCTGGTCGATGCGTTCGATCTGTCCCTGGGTTTCCTCCAGGTGCGTCTCGAACGCCGCGGCCAGATCCGGATTCTCGGCCGCACGGGCCAGGCGCGGAAGCGCCTTGGTCAGCTGCTTCTCGGCGCTGTAGATGTCCGAGAGTTCGTGGATGAACAGGTCTTCGGCCGTCTTGATAGCCATACTGGGCTCCGCAGTGAGTGGAGCAGTCAGCGTAGGGTCTGGTCGGTTGCGATCAGGCGGGGGATGAGTGAAGGCGGCATGTGAGCTCCCACGCGGACCCTACGCACTGCCTTCACGAAGTGGTGTCTCTTCAGGACTGGATCTACCGCGCGGCCGCCGGCCTTCGCCATGGCTTCACAGTGGCATCGCTCCGTGCCCATGGAATGGCCGGTACGGTCAGTTCACCCCCGATCACGCTGGAGACTCCCATGAGCGATGACAGGAAGAACGTTGGCAGCCCGGACCGGGATCGCATCAACGTCAACGAGGATTATGAGCTGCGGTACTGGACCGCGACGCTGGGCGTGTCCGCCGAAGAACTTCGCGCGGCCGTCGCGGCGGTCGGGCCCACGGCGGTTGCTGTACGCAAGCACCTGGGCAGATAGCGCGGAGCTGGCCATGTCCTTGGTCGAGTATCGCCGCAAGCGTCGTTTTGACCAGACCCAGGAGCCCGAACCGGGCAAGGCGCTGCCGAAAGGCCAGCGCGCCATATTCGTGGTCCAGCTGCATCATGCCAGCCGCAGGCACTATGACTTCCGCCTGCAGGTTGGTGATGCGCTGAAGAGCTGGGCCGTTCCCAAGGGCCCAAGTTACGACCCGAAGGTCAAGCGCATGGCGGTGGAAGTGGAAGATCACCCCGTGGATTACGCGGCCTTCGAGGGTGAGATTCCAAAGGGCCAGTATGGCGGCGGCCATGTCGCCCGGTTTGACCGCGGCGTATGGGCCACGCAGGGCGATCCGGAAGCCCAGCTCGCCAAGGGCCATCTCCGCTTCGAACTGTTCGGTACCAAGCTGAAAGGCGGCTGGCATCTGGTCCGGTCGGGAAAGCCTGCGCGCCAGCCGCAGTGGCTGCTGTTCAAGGAGGACGATGCCTTCGCCAGCGACCTTGAGGCAGACGACCTGCTGGCCGATGTCGCTGCGCCGCCACCGGAGGATCTGAAGCACGCCGGGGCCGGCAAGGCCGCGAAGAAGCGGCTGACAGCGGTGCCTGCCACACGCACCCGGCGAAAGAGCTGGTCGAAGAAGGCCCTTGCGCTCAGCAGGGCAAGGAGGGCAGCGGCGCCGTCCGGGCCGTTCGAGCCGCAGTTGGCCAGGCTGGGCGAAGCGCCGCCCCAGGGCGGGCAGTGGGTGCATGAGATCAAATGGGATGGTTACCGCATCCTTGCCACTGTCGTTGAGGGCAACGTGCAGCTGTGGTCACGGAACGCGCTGGAATGGACCGGCAAACTTCCCGAGATACGTGACGCGATCGCGGCCCTGGGCTTGACCTCGGCAGCACTGGACGGCGAGCTGATCGCCGGTGCTGGCACCAAGGAGGACTTCAACCTGCTCCAGGCCACGCTTTCCGGCGAGAGGCAGGGCGTCCTGACGTATGCACTGTTCGATCTGCTGCATCTCGATGGCGTGGACGTCGCCGATGCCCCCCTGCTGGAACGCAAGGCCCTGCTGCAATCGGTGCTTGAAGGGCAGGGCAGCCCACTGGCATTCAGTTCGCATGTACAGGGAGATGGCGAGGAGGCCTACCGCCTGGCCGGTGAGCAGCACTTCGAAGGCATCATTTCCAAGCGCGGTGATCGCAGCTACCACAGCGGCCGCAGCGAAGACTGGCGCAAGACGAAGCAGCTGGCCAGCGACGAGTTCGCGGTGGTGGGATACACCGCACCCAAAGGCAGCCGCACCGGCTTTGGCTCGCTGCTGCTGGCCCGGCCAGACGCAAAGCATGGCTGGCTCTACGCCGGCCGCGTCGGGTCCGGGTTCTCGGACGAACTGATTGGCGACGTCAGCAGGCGCATCAAGGGCGGCGGCGGCCGCAAGCCAACCGCATACGTGCCCACGCAGGACACCGACCTGCGCGCCGCGACGTGGTTCGAACCGCGTTTCGTGGTGGAGGTCTTCTATCGCGGGATTGGCGGGCAGAAGCTGTTGCGCCAGGCGTCGCTGAAGGCGGTGCGGACGGACAAGGGCATCGCCGATCTCGGTGATTCAGATCGCTCCGGGCCGGCCACGGCCTCTGGTGGAAAGCCCGCGCCCCCGCGTCCTGCGCGCGATGCGAAAAAGTCACCCGCTGCCGACCGCAGCCCCCCCACGCTGTCGTCACCCGGCAAGATCCTGTTTCCTGGCGATGGCTACACCAAGCAGGAGGTATGGGAGTACTACGCAGCAGTGATGGAGCACCTCCTGCCCGAGGTGGTTGATCGTCCGCTGTCGATCATCCGATGCCCGAGTGGCACCGCAAAACCCTGCTTCTTCCAGAAACACCATACAGCCGGACTGGAGCTGGTTGATTCGGTAAGGCTGAAGGAGGAAAGCGGGATCAACGCCCAGTACCTGGTGGTGCGCGACGCAGCCAGTCTGCTTGAACTGGTGCAGTTCAACGCATTGGAGTTCCACCCCTGGGGCAGCCATGCCGAGGCGCCCGACCAGGCCGACCGGGTGGTGTTCGATCTGGATCCAGGGCCAGACGTACCCTTTGCCGAGGTCAAGAAAGCGGCCAACGACATCCGCAAACTGCTGGCGCAGCTGGAGCTGGAATCGTTCCTGCGGGTATCCGGCGGCAAGGGCCTGCACGTGGTCGTGCCGCTCAACCCGGGATGCGATTGGGACCTGACCAAGCGCTTTGCCAAGGGTTTCGCCGACGCGCTGGCGCAATCCGAGCCCCAGCGCTTCCTGGCAACGGCCACCAAAAGCCTCCGCAACAAGCGGATCTTCGTCGACTATCTGCGCAACGGGCGCGGTGCGACGGCGGTGGCGTCCTACTCGCTGCGGGCCAGGCCGGGGGCACCGGTCGCGCTGCCGATCGCGTGGGGCGACCTGGCGAAACTCAAGCGCGCAGACGCGTTCACGATCAAGGACGTGCCAGCAAGGCTCAAACGGCGCCGCAAGGACCCCTGGGCCGGTATCGGGAAGGTGAAGCAGAATCTGGCGCGATGGGCGCAGGCAGACCCGTAGCCCGCACCTACGCTTCGGGCGGCTGCGCGGTACTGGGCAAGACATGATCGCATTCAACCAACCGTGCGTTGCTGACCGTCTGGCGCGACGAGCAGGCACCGCATACCAGCGTCGTTCCACCGGGTACCGCTCCCAACTCGCCTCCAGACAACTGCGTAATCCTGCCGCAGGTGTTGCAACGCACGCGAATGGACCTGACGCGCTCAATACCCTGCACACCGGAAGCGGCGTCCAGCTCCAGAACATGGAAAAGGCCGGTATTGGGCATGGGGAGCTCCCGAGTCATCTGTTCCAAGCGTAAACGATCCATGGCATAGGGCGCGTCGAGGCGTCCTGGCTGCCGCTCGTCAGCCGGAACCCAACGGAATCACAAAATGCACATGATCGGAACAAACCCGGAGCGCAGATGGCCTATCCTAGCGATACGGAATCTGGGGGGGTCGCTACAGGAGCAGCCAATGCCGATCAGGGCAGTCGCCTACGTCAGCGAAGCGGGCCCCGCCGTTGTGGGTGATCCGCTCGGGCTGGGCAGCGGAAAGCTGGACGATCTGGTGGATGATGCCAGCCGCTTCAACCGCAGTGCCGGCGTCACTGGCGTCCTGCTGTTCGACGGCACCCGCTTCCTCCAGTACATGGAGGGGCCCGAAGACGGCTTGAGGGTGGCGTACTCGCGAGTGGTGGGTGCTTCCAGCCACGCAGGGCTCATCGAGTTGCAGCGCGGCAGGGTAGGCAGCCGGCGACTCCCGTTCTGGCCGATGCGCTGGCTGCCGACGCAACCCGAGCAGTTGAAGATCCTTGCCTGCGCGGACTGGTCTGGATTCGCCCAGCACAGCGATGATGATGCGCCAACCGAGACGGCGATGGATGTCCTGGCGAGGTTGGTGGAACCGCATGTCGTCGCGGCGTGATCCACCGGCCTAGCGACCTCCATAGCGCGCCGTCCACGGGATCTCTCCGCTGCACACGTTGAGGTGCCCGGTGCGCATCACGCAATACAGCCGGGCATCCGGATCCGCACTGGCGGCAATGTAGTCCAGCGCCTCGGCGAGCATGCCGATGAACTGCGGCTCGGGATGGAACGCCGTCCAGGTTGGCAGCATTTCCTCCAGTTGCGCGATCATCAGGTCGATTTCCAGGTGCGTGCTCACTGCCTGATCCTCCTTCGAGGCACACAGTAGCGATCACCCTGCAAGGGGAGGGTTGCGACCGGCAGCGGCGACGCAGGCGTGTTGTCTACGCAGACTTCACACATTGTTGATCCGCGATCGGTGCGCCCAACGTGTGAGCATTTTCTGCACGACCGCGCCACCGCCATTTCACCGGCAAGGGCGTATCACAGAGGCCTCCCCGCTGAAGGTGCAAGGATTTCTGTCATGTCTGGACCGGCCCCGCGCGCCAGCTTGTGGTCAGCTGACACCGGGTCGCATAGCTTCCGCCCCCTTGCTGGCACGACGCGCGTCGACGTGCTGGTGGTGGGCGCAGGCATGACCGGCCTGCTGACCGCAGCCCGCTTGGCTGATGACGGCCTGGATGTGCTGCTGGTTGATGCGGGGCCCATCGGCGGACGTAATACGGTGATGTCCACGGGTAATCTTTACGCGCCCGTCTCGCGGCTGGCAGATCTGATCTCGCGTTGGGGTGGTGACACTGCCAGCCGTATCGTGCAGTGGCGGCAGCAGGCGCTGCGATCCATCGAAACGCTGGTTCATCGCTACGATCTGCGCTGTGGATTCGAACGCGTGACCATGCAGTATGGCGTGCAGCAGCGCACGCGAGAGGTCACGGCGCGATTCGAGCGTGAGCTGCAGGCCTATCAGCGCGTCGGGCTGCAGTGCGAACATCAGCAGTCCGGGCTGCCGTTCGCATTGGGCCACGCCTTCCGTGTCCCCGATCAGGCACAGTTGGATCCGGCGGCGTTCTGCAGGGAACTGGCCCGTCATCTGGCGGGCCGCGTGCGCATCCACGACGGGACCCGGATCACCCGCATCGAGCCATCCGCCGGCATTGCGACGGCCCCTGGCGTCCGCATCCATGCCAGGCACTTCGTGCTCGCCACCCACTCGCCAGCAGGATTCAATCTGGTGCAGGCAGAGATGGAGGTGTACCGCGAGTACGGCGTGGCGATGCCGGTTGCCAATCCGCCAGCGGCAGGTATTCACTGGATCGCCGACCGGCACCGCTCGCTGCGCGGGGTGCCCGGGACTGATGGCCGTGACTGGCTGGTGCTGGTCGGCGAGACGCATCGCACCGGCGAAACACCGGTGATGGATCCGGCCCAGCATCTGGTCGCCGACGCGCGTCGTAACTTCATCGTGCACGGCGAGCCGCTGTGCTGGTCTGCGCAGCAGTTCCGTGCCGCCGACCAGCTGCCCTACATCGGCAGCAGCGCGCACGACAATGTGTGGGTGGCGACCGGCTATGGGCCGGACGGTTTGACCTGGGCGGGCGTGGCCGCTTGTGCGATCGCCGAGGGGATCAGGGGCGCGGCCAGCGAGATCGAGCAGCTGCTCAGCCCCATGCGCTTCACGCCGGTGCGCTCGGCGGCCGGCTGGGCCCGCACCAATACCACGGTGGCGCGGCACATGGTGGCAGATCGCCTGGGTGCTGCGCCGTCGCACTCACCCGGCGAGCTGAGCCGTGGCTGCGGGGCACTTCTGGACGTGCATGGAAGGCGAACCGCGGTCTACCGCGATGATCACGGCCAGCTGCACGCAATGTCGGCGCTGTGCCCGCACCTCAAATGCGTCGTTCAATGGAACGGGCATGAGCGCACATGGGACTGCCCCTGCCACGGCAGCCGCTTTTCAGCCACCGGGGCACTGCTGGAGGGCCCCGCCACGCAGGGCCTCACACCAGAACCGCTGCAGGCGGGGCAGCCGCCTGAGCGTTGACCCTCAAGCTTCGGCGGCCGCGTCCGCACCGCAGGGCATGCAGCGCTCCTTCTTGGACTTGATGTCTGCAGCGGTCTTGGCCAGTGCCTCGTAGCGCTGGCGTATCTCTTCAAGGTGGGCCGGCTCCATCGACTCCAGGTTCAACAGCTCCTGGTTGGCGTCCTTGCTGACCCGGATCAGCTCATCCAGCTTGATGTGGAGCGCGGCCGTATCGGCGTTCTGCGTATGCTGGATCAGGAACACCATCAGAAAGGTCACGATGGTCGTCCCCGTATTCACCACCAGTTGCCAGGTGTCGTTGAAATGGAACGCCGGCCCGCTGGCGGCCCAGGTGATGATCACACCCAGCGCCGCAACGAATGCCCCCAGGCTGCCGGACAATCGTGCCGTTGCCGCCGCGACACGGGCGAAGCCGCGCCGGATCATCGATCGCCCCCCGTGGCCTCCTTATCCGTGCGGCGATCCGGCAGCTTGACCCGCTCCCCAAGGTGCTTGGCCTGCTCTTCCGGTGTTGGCGCAGCGATGAAGGGAGAAATCGGGTCACTGGCAGGGAAGGTTTCCTGCAGCGCTTCGTCATGATTGCGATGGTTGTGCAGCGTCGCCTGCAGCGGACTGACAGGATCGGGGCTCTGCGCTTCCGGGTCCGGGTGGGGAAGGTCTTTCTGATCGCGTTGCATGGTGCATCTCCAGGTTGATCACCACCGATCAGGTGGCGAGCCCAGCATAGGAGTGCGTTGTCAGCGGGCCCATCAAGAGTGGGGCAACGTGATGTCAAACCTTCAGGCAACACGCGTTAACACTCAGCAGGGCGGGGGAGCTTGGCGCCGGCCGTGACGCCGCCAGGCCATCACCTGGCCCACCACGGCCGTCAACAGCAGCATCGCATTGGTGGCCACGAAGACGATGCTGCCCAGCATTGCGCTGTACACCGTAAACAGTGCGGACGCGGTCATCTGGCCCACGAACAGCCATTTCGACACCGCTTCAGGGTTCGGCGCCCGCCACTGCTTCACCATCTGCCGGATCAGGGTGGCCATCAGTACCGCGGTGGCGGCCCAGCCAAGTACATCAGGGTGCATGACGGCCTTCCATTGTGCAGGTACCCCACGTTAGCCCTCGGCCGCGCAACGGCGTACGAAGGCGAGGTGAAGGCAGCATTCCGCCCCCGCACCCTCACACCATTCACCCCGCAGCAGCGACAATGGCCCACCGGCCACGCCTGCGCGGCGCGCCCACCGAATGCAGGAACGCTGAGATGTCCCACACCCCCTTTGGCGAGTCGTCATGCGCTGCCGCAGCCAGCGGCTGCATCGAGGTCCGCGGCGCACGCGAGCACAACCTGAAGAATGTCGACGTCTCCATTCCACGGAACGCGCTGGTGGTGTTTTCTGGCGTATCGGGGTCCGGCAAGTCCTCGCTGGCCTTCGGCACGGTCTTCGCCGAGGCGCAACGGCGCTATTTCGAATCCGTCGCACCCTATGCGCGCCGCCTGATCGACCAGGCCGGCGTGCCCGACGTGGATGCCATCGACGGCCTGCCGCCGGCAGTGGCCCTGCAGCAGCAGCGCGGTGCCAGCAACGCACGTTCATCGGTGGGCAGCGTGACCACGCTGTCCAGCCTGGTGCGCATGATGTATTCGCGTGCAGGCGCGTACCCGGCCCATCAGCCCATGCTGTACGCCGAGGACTTTTCGCCCAATACGCCGCAGGGTGCCTGCAGCACCTGCCATGGGCTGGGCCATGTCTACGAAGTGACCGAAGCGCTGATGGTGCCGGACCCGTCGCTGAGCATCCGCGAGCGCGCCATCGCCTCCTGGCCGCCGGCCTGGCATGGCCAGAACCTGCGCGACATCCTGGTCACCCTGGGCTATGACATCGACGTGCCATGGAGGAAGCTTCCGAAGAAGGACCGGGAGTGGATCCTGTTCACCGAGGACACGCCGACCGTGCCCGTCTATGCCGGCTTCACGCCTGCCGAGACGCGTGCCGCGCTCAAGCGCAAGCTGGAGCCCAGCTACATGGGCACCTACACCGGCGCCCGCCGCTACGTGCTGCACACCTTTGCCACTACCCAGAGCGCGCTGATGCGCAAGCGTGTCTCGCGCTACATGGAAGGCAGGCTGTGCCCCGCCTGCCAGGGCAAGCGCCTGAAGCCCGAAGCGCTTTCGGTCACCTTTGCCGGTGTGGACATCGGCGAGTTCATGCGGCTGCCGCTGGATCAACTGGCCGGGCTGCTCGAGCCCATTGCGCAGGGCGACTTCAGTGCACACAGCCACGGCGCACGCTCCCACAGGAGTGCGACGCCCCGCGATCGCGCGAAACGCGCAACAAGTGGCCGCGCGACCCACGCGGGCGCCCCCGACGTGCGCCTGACCTCAGCCCTGTCAGAAGAAAAGCGCCTCGCAGCGCAGCGACTGGCGGGTGGAGTCATGGCGCGGGTACGGCAGCTGCGTGGCCTGGGCCTGGGTTACCTCTCGCTGGATCGCGCCACGCCCACATTGTCGGCCGGCGAACTGCAGCGCCTGCGGCTGGCCACGCAGCTCAGCTCGTTGCTGTTTGGCGTGCTGTACGTGCTCGACGAGCCCTCGGCCGGCCTGCATCCGGCCGACAGCCAGGCGCTGTACGACGCGCTGGAGCGGCTGCGGGATGGAGGCAACTCGGTGTTCGTCGTTGAACACGATCTGGAACTGATGCGCCGTGCACAGTGGCTGGTGGACGTGGGACCGCAGGCAGGCGAGCACGGCGGGCGGGTTCTCTACAGTGGCGAGCCCGACGGCCTGCGCCGCATCGAGGGCTCGCGCACCGCGCGGTACCTGTTCGACCAGGTGCCTGCACCTGCCAGCCGGCAGCGCAGGGCAAGCAGCTGGCTGGAGCTGAAGGGCATCCACCGCCACAACCTGCAGGGCGTGGACGCACAGGTGCCGCTGGGAGTACTGACGGCAGTGACCGGCATTTCGGGCTCGGGCAAGTCCAGCCTGATGGCACAGGCCCTGCCTGAGTTGATGCTGCTGCACCTGGGGCACGAGCCGGTGGACGACAGTGTCGACAGCGCACCGACGGATGGGCCGACCGTGATCGAAGCCACCCGGGGCAAGCTGGCCGGCGATGTGGATGCCATCCAACGCGTGGTGCAGGTCGACCAGAAACCGATTGGTCGCACCCCTCGGTCCAACCTGGCCACCTACACGGGCCTGTTCGATCACGTGCGCAAGCTGTTCGCCGCGACGCCCGACGCGCGCCGCCGTCGTTTCGACGCGGGCCGCTTCTCGTTCAACGTGGCCAAGGGCCGATGCGGGACCTGCGAGGGCGAGGGCTTCGTCAGCGTCGAACTGCTGTTCATGCCCAGTGTCTATGCGCCGTGCCCCACCTGCCATGGCGCACGCTACAACGAGGCTACGTTGAAGGTGTTGTGGAACGGCCGCACCATTGCCGAGGTCCTGCAGATGACGGTCGACCAGGCGCACGCGTTCTTTGCCGAAGAGGATGCCATTGCCCGCCCGCTGCAGCTGCTGCAGGACATCGGGCTGGGCTACCTGCGGCTGGGCCAACCGGCCACCGAACTCTCCGGCGGTGAGGCGCAACGCATCAAGCTGGCCACCGAACTGCAGCGTAGCCAGCGCGGGCGCACGCTGTATGTGCTGGATGAACCCACCACCGGACTGCATGCGTTGGACGCAGACAGGCTGCTGGTGCAGTTGCAGCGGCTGGTGGACGCAGGAAATACCGTGGTGATGATCGAGCACGACATGCGTTCTGTCGCACAGGCCGACTGGGTGATTGACGTCGGCCCGGGCGCAGGCGGCGCGGGTGGCACCATCGTGGCGAAGGGCACGCCGTATCAGCTGGCCCGGGCCAAAGGCAGCAGGACAGCGCCGTTCCTGGCGCGCGAGCTGGCGCCGCTGTAGCGCCGAGCCATGCTCGGCGATAACCCCTCATCACGAGCGTTGCCCGCTCCAGCCGGGCAGCGTCGCGGTTGCGCGCGTGGATCGCCCTCCACCCGTATTCGTGGCGCTTGAGACCGTCCGGGAGCGCGCCAACCGTGCGCGCCATCACGCAATTCGTGAGGCAATTGACATTCCCCGGCGGCTTCGTGATAGTCCGCGACAGGCTCAGGGGTGAGCCCATAGCAGGGATGTTATGAACCAGGTAAATGCGGCCCTTGCGGTCGCGGACGGGGAGAGAGGGGGCGCTTCCCAGGATACGGTCGATCTAGGCCTGCGCGGACTGGTGCTGCTTGCGCAGTACCACGGCGTAGCAGCAGACGCGGGGCAGTTGTCGCATACGTTCGCGGCCAGCGGTGAATCCTTCGACGAAACCACCCTGCTACTGGCGGCGCGCCAGCTGGGCCTGAAGGCCAGCGTCGCGCGGATACCCACTGCGCGTTTGCCGATGGTCAGCCTTCCTGCACTGGCATGGGACACGTCGGGGCAGGCATTCCTCATCGCACGCATCCACGGCGAAGAGGTGCTGATCCATGACCTGGCGCAACGACGCCCGCGCCAGATGACCCTCGGCGAACTGGACGCGTGCTACGCCGGCAGGCTGCTGCAGGTGGCATCACGGGCCTCGGTGCTGGGGCAGCTGGCACGCTTCGATTTCACCTGGTTCATTCCTGCAATCATCAAGTACCGCAGGATGTTGGCGGAGGTCTTCATCGTCTCCCTCTTCATCCAGCTGTTCGCGCTGGTCACGCCACTCTTCTTCCAGGTGGTGATGGACAAGGTCCTGGTCCACAACGGACTGACCACGTTGGACGTGATCGCCATCGGGCTGGTGTGCATGGCGCTGTTCGAAGTGGTGCTCAGCGGCCTGCGCACCTATGTCTTCGCGCACACCAGCAGCAAGATCGATGTTGAGCTGGGCGCGCGGCTGTTCCGGCATGTCATGACGCTGCCGCTGGCCTACTTCGAATCGCGCAGGGTCGGCGACACCATCGCACGCGTGCGCGAACTGGAGAACATCCGGGGATTCCTGACCGGCAATGCGCTGACGTCGGTACTGGACCTGCTGTTCACCGTGGTGTTCCTCGCCGTCATGTTCTGGTACAGCGGCTGGCTGACCCTGATCGTCGTGCTTTCGTTGCCCGTCTACGCGTTGATCTCAGCGGGTATCACGCCGGTTCTTCGCCGGCGGTTGCAGGACAAATTCGCGCGGGGGGCTGACAACCAGTCCTTCCTGGTCGAAACGGTCAGCGGCATCGGCACGGTCAAGGCGATGGCCGTTGACCCGCAGGCCACCCGCACCTGGGACAACCAGCTGGCGGGATATGTCAACGCCAGCTTCGGTGTCACCCGCGCCGCTACCGTGGGGCAGCAGAGCGTCCAGCTGGTGCAGAAACTGGTCGGGGTGGCAATCCTGTTCTTTGGCGCCAGGCAGGTACTGGAAGGAAAGCTGTCACTGGGCCAGTTGATCGCGTTCAACATGCTGTCCGGCCAGGTGGCCGCGCCGATCATCCGGCTGGCCCAGCTCTGGCAGGACTTCCAGCAGGTGGGCATTTCGGTGGAGCGGTTGGGCGACATCCTCAACACCCGTACCGAATTGCCGGGCAGCCGCGCGGCCCTGCCGCCGATCCAGGGTGGCATCAGTTTCGAGCGCGTGCAATTCCGTTACCGGCCCGAAGCCCCCCAGGTCCTGGATGGCATCGATCTGGAGATCAAGCCCGGTGAGGTCATCGGCATCGTCGGCCGCTCGGGCTCGGGCAAGAGCACGCTGACCAAGCTGGTGCAGCGCCTCTACATTCCCGAGCGTGGCCGCGTACTCATCGATGGGCATGACCTGGCGCTTGCCGACCCAGCGTGGCTGCGCCGCCAGCTGGGAGTGGTGCTGCAGGAGAACTTCCTGTTCAATCGCAGCATCCGCGACAACATCGCCCTGGCTGACCCGGGCGTGCCCTTGGAGCGTGTGATCCGCGCCGCGACGCTGGCCGGTGCGCATGATTTCATCGTGGCGCTGCCGGAAGGCTACGACACGATTGTCGGTGAGCACGGCGCCGGACTCTCCGGCGGGCAGCGGCAGCGGGTGGCGATCGCCCGCGCGTTGATCACCGAGCCACGCATCCTGATCCTGGACGAGGCCACCAGCGCACTGGACTACGAATCGGAGCATGCGGTGATGCGCAACATGCAGGCCATCTGCAAGGGCCGTACCGTGCTGATCATTGCGCACCGACTGTCCACGGTCCGCCATGCCGACCGGATCGTGGTGGTGGAGAAGGGCCGCATCGTCGAGTCCGGCAGCCATGCCGAGCTGGTTGATCGCCCGGGCGGCGCCTACCAGCGGCTGCACACCCTTCAGGCGGGCACGCCATGAAACACGTTCTCCAAGGATGCGCGGCGTTCGTACAGCGCTATTGCGGCGCGTTCCGTGCACACTGGGCAGCGCGGCATGCACATCAAGCGCCGGCGCGCCAGCGGGCGGAGCGCGAGTTCCTGCCCGCTCACCTGGAGCTGATCGAGACCCCCGTCTCGCCGACAGCGCGCTGGACGGCCTGGATCATCATTGCCTTCTTCTGCGTCGCTCTGCTCTGGGCCTGCCTGGGCAAGCTGGACATCGTGGCGGTGGCGCCCGGAAGGATGGTGGCCGACTCGCGCACCAAGATCGTGCAGCCTCTGGAGACCGCCGTTGTGCGGCGTATTCTGGTGCGCGACGGTCAGCAGGTCGCGGCCGGGCAGCCGCTGATCGAACTGGATACTACCGCCAGTGGCGCAGAGCTGAGCCAGGTGGACGCTGCACTGACAGAATCACGGATGACCGCACTGCGGCTGGCAGCGATGGTTGACGCGATGTCCTCGGGGCAGCGACCACACTTGCCCCAGGCCGAAGGGATCGCCGATGAACGACGCGCCGCCGAGCAGCAGCTGCTACTGAGCCAGTTCGACGCGCTGCAGGCCAACCGGCTCAGGCTGCAGGCGACCATCGACCAGCGGGCGGCCGAGATCCAGACCATATCCGAGGCCATCGAGCCGATGGCCGAGCTTGCGCGGATCACCAAGGTGCGCGCGGAGGACTATGCGCGGCTGGTGCAGGGCAACTACGTTGGGCGCCATGACTACCTGCTGCGCGAACAGGAGCGGATCAGCGCCGAGCGGGATCTTGCCGTGCAGCACAATCGCCTGCGTGAGCTGAAAAGTTCACTGGCCACCGCGCAGGAAGAACTGCGGGTGCTGCTCACCGAATCCAAGCGCCAGTACCTGGAGCAGTTGCGCGAGGCACAACAACAGATCGCGCAGGGAACGCCAGAACGGGACAAGGCTGGGCAACGCAACCGCTTGATGACCCTGCGCGCCCCCGTGGCCGGCACCGTGCAGCAGCTGGCAGTGCACACCGTCGGCGGCGTGGTCACTCCGGCCCAGGAGCTTCTGGCCGTGGTGCCACGGGAGTCGCTCGAGGTGGAAGCCACCATCCTCAACAAGGATATCGGCTTCGTCCGCGCTGGGCAGGCCGTTGTCGTAAAGGTGGAAAGTTTCCCGTACACGCGCTACGGCTATCTGACCGGCCGCGTGATCAGCGTCTCGCACGACGCAGCCCAACACGAAACGCTGGGCTCGGTCTTTCCAGCACGGATCCGTCTCGATGGCAGCACCCTGGATATCGATGGCGTAGTGGTGGGCATGAGCGCGGGCATGGCACTCAGCGCCGAGGTGAAGACCGGCAAGCGACGGGTGATCGACTACCTGCTCAGTCCATTGCGGCAGCATGCCGGGGAAGGGCTCCGCGAGCGCTAGCACCGGTCTCCAGCGAACGCGCGCGCAAGGGCGCGATCCGGTTCGCAGGGCGTTCGCTGTTCGAGTGGAAACGTTGTTGATGATGCCGGCGGGATCCCCGCTCGGCAGGCTCCTGTTCCAGCCCTGGCAGAACGGAAGAACGTTCTGTGGGTTCCTCTTCCGGTGGCGTGCTTCGGCATTCCGCTGCACATGACGATACGACCAATCAACGAAAGGAAACGGTGATGGCTGCAGATGCGATCAATGATGCAAAGGCGATGCTGCTGACCGAGATATCAGCGGCCCTGGCGGCCAACCTGAAGCTCGGGCTGGATCGGGTGAAGCCCGCGGACGGGACCGGTGCAGTGCCCCCCGACCAGCTGCTCGCCATGTACAAGGATGTGCTGGAACAGAATGCCGAGCTGCTGAGCATCTACGCCAGCCGGTTCCAGCTGGAAGGAAACGCCGATCTGCTGGTGTGGTGCCAGGGCATGATCGCCGACACGCAGCGTCAGCTGGCGCTGGTCGACAAGGACCAGGAGCCGGCCATCACCCTGAAGGATCTGGCCAGCGGCGTGATCAGCTCGCTGGACGAGCAGGGCAAGCTCATCTCGCTGGGCGGCTCGGAAAAGGTCTTCGGCGTGGTGGGCAAGGGACTGGACCGCCTCGACATCATCCAGAAGATGCTCGACGGTGACTTCAGCGCGGCGGCGGCCGTCTTTGCAGGCAGCGCCGTCAATACCGTCGTAACGGGTGTGCTGACCGGCGCGGTGGTCGCGGCAGGCGTGGTCTCCTGGCCTATCGTGGCCGGTGTCGCAGTGATCGGTGCGGTGGCCGGTATCGTCGGCGGCAACATGGCCAACGACCTGGTCGAGGACTTCTTCGAATTCGCCAAGGAGCCGGAAGACCTTCGCGACGATGCCTACAATTCCATCGTCTTCCAGATCCAGCACGGCGGCAGCAGCTACCTGCCCGCCATGGGCGACTACCTCAGTTTCGGCACCTCGGGCGATGACCAGCTCAGCGCGCAGTATCTGCAGGGCAACGGCAGCATCCTGATCGGCGGAGGTGGCAATGACAGCCTGCACGGTGCCGAACGCGTGGACCGCCTGAGCGGCGGCGCCGGCAACGATCTGCTGAAGGGCTATGAAGGCAACGACGTCCTCAACGGCGGTGCCGGCAATGACGTACTGGAGGGCGGCAAGGGATCGGACCGGCTGGAAGGCGGCACCGGGTTCGACACCTACGAATTCCACCTGGCCGATTTTGCCGGCGGATCGCAGGATATCGTGGTCGATACCGACGGTATCGGCAAGATCACCTTCGACAACGTCGCCATCGGCGACCTTTCTGTCAATCACGTTTCCCGCGACGGCCTTGGCTGGGAAACCCAGGACCGCAAGTTCCGCCTGCAGGTGGTTGGCAGCGGCGATACCTCCTCGCTCATCATCACCCACCGTGAGACCGGCGGCCGCATCGTCGTACGCAACTGGTCCAATGGCGAGCTGAGCATCACGCTGCCGGGCCTCGGCCAGCCGGGAACGCCCGAGAACCCGTACGCGCTGACCAACGAGAACGATCAGGTCGGCCATGATGGCGATCCGGATGAAGTGCGCAGCGGCAACGACATCATCAGCGCGATGGGTGGCAATGATGGCGTGGACGGTGGCTATGGCGACGACTGGATCGACGGTGGCCACGGCAACGACCTGATCCTTGGCGGGCCGGGCAGCAACCGTCTTCTCGGCGGCCTGGGAGACGATGTGCTGCTCGGTATTCCAATGCTGCTGGCATGGACCGTGCCGAACGATCTGGACGGTTGGTACGAGGACATGCGCGAACGCAACGATGTCCTCAATTTCGGCAAGGGCTGGTATACCCACATGGAGGGTCACGCGCCGGTCAGCGGTGACGCGACACAGAACCTGATCGGCTTCCAGGTCAGCGCCACCTACGACAACGGGCAGGATCCCTGGGTCGAAACCGATTCGAACGTGAACCCGAGTGGCGACGATGAGATCGACGCCGGGGACGGCTCGGACGTCGCCTACGGTGGCGAAGGCGATGACAACATCAGTGGTGGCACGGGCAACGACCTGCTGATCGGTGGCGCCGACAACGATTACATCCGCGGCGAAGAGGACAACGATCTCATCCTGGGTGATGACTTCGCTGCCGCCGGCGGCATATGGGATTTCGTGGCGACGCAGATTTCCAGCCAGGCCAATACCTCGGGCAACGACACCCTGATCGGCGGATCGGGAAATGACCGCATCTATGGACAGGGAGGCCATGACATCATCGACGGCGGTGAGGGCGATGACATCCTCCAGGGCGACCGTGTCGACTATGGGCTGGGGTACTCCTACAACGTCGGCGGCGTGGCCGGGGACGACTTCATCGATGGCGGCGACGGCAACGACCAGATCTACGGTGACGGCGGCAACGACACCCTGCGCGGCGGCAGCGGCAACGACATGATTGTCGGCGATTCGATCGGTATCGATGGATCGCTTCATGGCAACGACACGATCGATGCAGGCGAAGGTGCCGATACCGTGATCGGCCTGGGTGGCAACGACGTGATCCGGGGCGGTGATGGCAACGACATCCTGCTCGGCGACGGCGCCCTCAGCGATGTCGGCGCAGACTTCCACGGCAACGACACCCTGTACGGCGAAGCGGGCGACGACGAACTGCAGGGCAACGGCGGCGATGACTTCCTCGATGGCGGCACCGGCGACGACCTGCTGTCCGGCCAGGACGGCAACGACACCCTGCAGGGCGGCGACGGCAAGGATGAGCTGCAGGGCGGCGACGGCCAGGACACGCTGTCCGGTGGAAGCGATGACGATCGCCTGTTCGGCCAGGACGGCGACGACGTACTGAGTGGCGATCACGGCAACGATGAGCTGTATGGCGGCGCGGGCAATGACCGCTTGAGCGGTGGCGCGGGCATCGACAAGCTGGGCGGCGGCGTCGGCAATGATGTCCTGGATGGAGGCGATGGCAACGACACCCTGGACGGCGAAGCAGGTGACGACACGATCTATGGCGGCGCCGGCAACGACACCATCGACGGCGACGACGGCAGCGACCTGGTCTTCGGTGGCGCCGGCGATGACGGCATCTATGGCGGCATCGGCAACGACGAACTGCACGGCGAGGATGGCGATGACATCATCTCGGCCGCCGAAGGCAATGATCTGGTCCTTGGCGGTGCCGGCAATGACATGCTCAACGGCGACGCAGGCAACGACGATGTGCAGGGCGGAGACGGCAACGATCACCTGACCGGCGGCGACGGCGACGATGTCCTGACCGGCGGTGCAGGCAACGATCTCCTGCGCGGCGGCGCAGGCAACGACCGTTTCCACTTCGAGTCCGGCTTCGGCGCCGACCTGGTGGCTCTGGAGGATGCAGGCGCGGGCCAGGACACCATCAGCTTCGGCAGCAGCATCGCTGCCGAAGACCTGGCCTATACGGCCCATGGCCTGGATCTGGTCATCCTTCACGCCAGCGGTGTCGACTCCATCGTCGTGCGCGGATTCTTTGCGGCAGGGATGGCAGCGTCGGTGCAGCTGCCCAATGGCACGATCCTTGATCGAGCCTACTTCGAGCAGCTGCTGTCCATCCCCGTGCCGACCGGCGTGGGCAGCGCGGGCGACGACCAGATGGTCGGCACGGAGAACGCAGACAACCTGCACGGCGGTGGCGGCAATGATGCCATTCATGGCCTGGCCGGCGACGACTTCCTGTACGGCGGTGCCGGCAACGACACCCTCAGCGGCGGGCTCGGCGGCGACGTACTCGACGGTGGCAGCGGCAACGACACCTACATCTTCAACTTCTACGACGGCTACGACTCGATCCTCAACCTGGGCGAGGCAGACGCGGGCAGCGATGTGATCCAGCTCGGCACGTCGATCACCCGGGACATGATCAACAACTTCCAGGTCTCCGGGGACGACCTGATGATCGCCTTCAGGCAGGGTGCCGACTTCGCCAGCATCTACCTTGAAGGATTCCTCTCGGCAGCCAACGGCACGCATCGCATCCAGTTCGCCGATGGCACCTGGTTGTCGGCGCAGGATTTCCGAGGCAATTCCGATGCATGGGTCGGTACCGACGGCGATGACCTCTATCTTGGCACCGCCGCCAACAACAATGTGCAGGGCGGGCTCGGCAACGATGAGCTGCACGGGCTGGCTGGCGACGACCGGATCTTCGGCGGCGCGGGCAACGATTCGCTGGACGGCGACGGCGGCATCGACGAGATCGATGGCGGCGACGGTGACGACCAACTGTATGGGGACGACGCAATCTCCGGCCCCGGAGAGTACGATGTGCTGCGCGGCGGCGCGGGCAACGACCGTTATTACGTCGGTGCGGGTTACCAGGATGCGCCCAGCCCGGATACGGTGATCGAACTGGCGGGCGAGGGCATCGACACCGTGTACGCGGAGTCCTACTCCTACACCCTTACCGCCAACGTAGAGAACCTGGTGGGCGTCTACGCCTCCACCTTCCTGTACTGGCAGAACCCCGAGTACTACGGGTGGCGCGTCAACATCCCGCGCAAGTTCGTCGGCAACGACCTGGACAACACCATCCAGATCGGGCCTGCGCCCTGGAACGGCAACCACGACCAGCGCCTGTACCTGCTGGACGGTGGCGCTGGCAACGACACCCTGATCGGCAGCATTGCCGATGAGATCTACGTCGTCGACAGCCTGGGCGATGTCATCGTGGAGACCGACACCGGTGTCGGCGCATCGTTCGATACCATCCGCGCCTCGCTGTCCTACTCGCTGGCAGACCACGCCAATATCGAGCGGCTTGAACTGTGGGGCGCCAACGCGCTCTCCGGCTGGGGCAACAGCGGCAACAACATCCTGGTCGGCCGCACTTCCGATGCGGCCAATCATCTGTATGGCGGACTCGGGGATGACACCTACGTCATCACCGCCAAGGATGTGGTGGTGGAGAATGCCGGGGAAGGCATCGACACCGTGATCATCGATCACGTCGACGAAGTGAGCAGTTCGACCCAATGGTTCAACGTGGCCGACTACGCCAACGTCGAGAATCTCTCGCTGGGCAACAACCTCACCCTGGACCTGTACTTCAGCGGCAGTGACAACGAAGGCGCCTTCAATGCCAACCTGCGTGGCAATGCCGGCGACAACCGACTGGTCGGCAACGGCTTCAGCAATGAACTGCGCGGTGGCGGCGGCAACGACACGCTGGTGGGCGGTGAGCGCGAGCTCAACACGTCCTACGCCACCGGCCGCGACTACCTGTACGGCGAGGAAGGAAACGACCTCCTGCAGGCCGGAAGCGGGGGCGCCGACCTGTATGGCGGCACCGGCAACGACACCCTGGAGGGCGGCACCGGCAACGATGACTTCCATTACGCGCGTGGCGATGGCCAGGACACCATCGAGTCCAAGGGCCATGGCGTCTCGACCCGCGACCGTGTGATCTTCGCTGCCGGCATCGATCCGGACGACATCACCTGGTCGCAGGTCGGGCTGGATCTGGTGATCCAGGTGGGTACGGATCCGTCGGACCGGATCACCGTCAGCGGATACTGGCAGGAAAGCGAAGCGGGCATCGTTCTCAGCCAGCGCATCGACGAATTCGTGTTTGCCGATGGCACCATCCGCAAGGGCGGGCTGGATCGGCTGCCTTACACCAACAATCCGCCCGAAACCCTGATCTACTACTTCAATCATGAGGCGGTGGGTGAAGAGGCTTTCACCCTCGCGCTGCCGACCGGCATGTTCCGCGATGCCGCCGATGACACCCTTTCCTTCAGCCTGGGCAACGGCAGTCCCGAGTGGCTGGCCATCGACGCGACCACAGGCGTCATCTCCGGCAGTCCGCCCAACGGTGGTGGCGAGTACACCGTGCAGATCGTCGCCAGCGACAGCTGGGGCCAGACCGCCACCTCGTCGCTGTCGCTGGGCGTGCGCAATGTCATCCGCGGCACCGCCGCAGCGGACTCCCTGACCGGCACCCAGTTCCGCGACGACATCCATGCCGGCCAGGGCAACGACACCCTGACAGGCGCGGGCCCGGGCGATCGCCTCTATGGTGGCCAGGGCGACGACACCTACGTGGTCACCGACGCCTCCCAGCAGATCATCGAGCTGGCCGGCGAAGGCCACGACACCGTGCAAAGCTCGAGCTACTCCTACACGCTCGGCGAACAGGTCGAGGGCCTGGCCCTGCTGGACCAGGCCATCGAGGGCATCGGCAACCAGCTGGACAACCTGATCATCGGCACCGACGGCGACAACCTGCTCGACGGAGGGCTCGGCAACGACCGGCTCGTCGGCGGGCTGGGGGACGACATCTACCGCGTCGACTCCGCATCGGACCAGACCGTGGAGCTGGCAGGCGAGGGCATCGATACGGTGCTGGCAGACCTCAGCTGGCAGCTCGGCGACAATGTGGAGAACCTCGAGCTGGTCGGCACCGGGCACTGGAACGCAACCGGCAATGCACTGGACAACCAGCTGATCGGAAATGCCGGCAACAACCGCATGGACGGTGGCGGCGGCAACGACTGGCTGCAGGGCGCGCAGGGCGACGATTACTACGTGACCAGCTCGGCCCAGGAACGTGTGATCGAAGAGCTCGATGCGGGCGTGGATACGGTCGAACGGCGCTTCGAAACCAATCTGGTGCTGGCTTCGAACGTGGAGCACCTGGTGCTCGGTGCCGGCATCGTGACCGGCAATGGCAACGGCCTTTCCAATCAGATCACGGGCAATGCTGCGGCCAATCGACTTTCGGGCATGGATGGCGACGACACCCTGATCGGTGCCGATGGCGACGATCAACTGTGGGGTGGCAACGGCCTGGACATCCTGCACGGCGGCAACGGAGCAGACTACCTGGACGGCGGGACCGGTGCCGACCAGCTGCGCGGTGGCGCCGGCAATGACGTCTACATCGTGGACCACGCCGATGACACCGTGACCGAACTGGCGGGCGAGGGCACCGATCAGGTCCAGGCGTCGGCAAGCCATGTCTTGTCGGCCAACGTGGAGAACCTGTTCCTGACCGGCACCGCCGCCATTGCCGGCACCGGCAATGATGCCGCCAACTACATCGCGGGCAATGCTGGCGCCAACACACTCAATGGCGCAGGCGGCAACGACACGCTCAGTGGCGGTGCAGGCGACGACCTGCTGATCGGCGGCTCGGGCAACGACGCCTACCTGGTGGATGCCAGCAGCGGCAGTGACACCGTGGACAACACCGGCGGCGGCAGCGACACGCTGTTCTTCGGTGCCGGCGTGAGCCGCGAGCGCCTGAGCTTCACCCGCAACGGAAACGACCTGCTGATCACCATCGACCAGTCCGCCACACCCGCGGTGCGCGTGCTCAATCACTTCCTCGGCGGCGACGCGGCAATCGATTTCGTGCAGCCCGACGGAGGGAGCACCCTGACGGCTGCGCAGATCAACCAGATCGTTGCCGGCAGCGGCAGCGGCTTCGATCAGGTGGTGCAGGGCACAGCGGCTGGCGAGCAGCTGGTCGGAGGCGCCGGCAAGGACCTGATCGAAGGTCTCGGCGGCGCCGACACCCTGTTCGGCATGGGCGGCGATGACACGCTGCGGGGTGGCGACGGCAACGATCAGCTGGCCGGCGGCAGTGGCAACGGCACCGGCTCAGGCAACGACATACTGGAAGGCGGGCTGGGCAATGACACGCTGCGTGGCGAGGACGGCACCAACACCCTGAGCGGTGGTGCAGGTGACGACCAGTACGTCTATGGCGGCGGCACCGATGTGATCAACAACACCGGCGGCGGCACCGATTGGCTGATTTTCCAGAACGGCATCGGCACGGCGCAGCTGGCGTTCACCCGCGATGGCAACAACCTGATCATCACCGTCAATGGCAATGCCAGCCAGCGGGTGACAGTGACCGATCATTTCCTCGGCGGCGACTTCGCCTTGGATTACCTGCAGCCCGCCAGTGGCTCGGCGCTGAACACCGCCGCGATCAATGCCCTGGTCTCCAACAACGGCGGTGGCAGCAATCCGGGCGGGGGATCACCGGGCATGGGCAATGACGCGGATTACCCCTCGGTCAAGACCGGAACCGCGGCCGGCGAACAGATTGTCGGCACCAGCGGCCGTGACCTGATCAAGGGGGTGGCCGGTGATGACACCCTGTTCGGCATGGGCGGCGACGACAAGCTTGATGGCGGCGATGGCAATGACTACCTTTCTGGTGGCAACGGCAGCTTCAGTGGCTCCGGCAAGGACATCCTCATCGGTGGCGCTGGAGATGACCAGCTGGTCGGCGAGGACGGCGACGACATGCTGTTCGGAGGCACCGGAAATGACACTTACTTCTACACCGATGCTTCCGGTGCCGACACCATCGACAACACCGGGGGCGGAACCGACTGGCTGTATCTGGAGGGCATCGACCGCGCGCGCCTGGCTTACCACCGCGATGGCGACGACCTGATCGTTCGTGTGGACGGCAGTGCCAGCAAGCAGATGCGGGTGCTCGGGCACTTCCTCGGTGGGGAGCGCGCGATCAGCTTCGTCCAGCCGGGCGATGGCGGCTACGCGATCTCGGCCGCCACCATCGCTGGGCAGCTGACCCCGCTGCCGGCGGCCCGGGCTGCATCCAGCGCCACCGCAAGCATGGCGTCGCCGCTGGATGCGCCGTTGCCCAGCCTCGCAGATGAGGCTTCCGCCTTCGTGCAGGCGATGGGCCTGTTCGATGACGGCCACGGCATCAGCCTGCCGTCCGCGGTGATCGCGGCACCGGTTGTCGCCCCGCCGCTTGCCGAGGCCTCCGCCCAGGACGTCTCACCGCCCACGCTGCGCACCTCGTCATCGATCCGGGCAGCTGATACCGCCGCATCGCTTGCGGAGCTGCAGCACCTGGTGGACAGCATGGGCAGTTTCGGTGGCAAGGGGGCTGAGCTGTCGCTGGGCAGCGAAGACGACCCGCAGGCCAGCCTGGCCCAAGCTCACGCACTGGCGGGGGGGCGCCTGAATCCCCGCTACAGCGCCAACGCGGTACGCCAGCTGCTGCTCTGATGGCCACTGCGGGAGGGCCACGACGCCCTCCCGCAGGCAGCCCTTGGCAAGGGCGGGAGCCCAGGTGGGTTGCGCCGACAGCGCAACCTGCGCTGTTCGCCCGACGCCGTCCTGCTCCGGCTGCCATGCCTGCTCTTCACGCGACGATCCCCAGTGGCGACGCGCTGCTGCCGGAAAGCGACCAGCAGCCAACGTTTCCGCTGCGGGTTCGCAGGGCCCGCTTGGGCACACGGGGCGCTCCGATGGATCATGCCTGCTCCATTGCCTGCCGCATGAAGTGCATCGTCATGAGTGGGCCCGTGCAGCGCGCCGGGATGCGCGCAGCAGACTCGAACGGAGCCGTTCGCCGCCACGTCCCCCAACCATTGGTTGGTTTCAGCCCCCCTGAGCAGTCCCGTGGCAAGGACCGCACTTTGCGCAGGCGAGAGCGTGGCAAATACCAGGGATCGGGCCTCCTTGGCGTCGGCCGGTTCATCATGCGAATCGGGGCGGGGGTGGCCGGCAGGAACCGAGCTTCCGGCATTGGCACTGGGATGGGCTCCGGCGCATCGCCGGAGCCCAAGGTGCTCACTTTTCCTGCAGGAACGTCAGCAGGTCCTGGTTGACCTTGTCCTTGTGGGTATCGGTCAGGCCGTGCGGCGCACCCGGGTAGACAATCAGCCTGGCGCCCTTGATCAGTTTCGCTGACTGGCGGCCGGAGATATCGATCGGCACGATCTGATCATCGTCACCGTGGATGACCAGGGTGGGCACATCGAACTTCTTCAGGTCGGCGCGGAAATCGGTGGCCGAGAACGCGGCGATCGAATCGTAGGTGTTCTTGTGGCCGCCCTGCATGCCCTGCGCCCACCACGCATCGATCAGCCCCTGCGAGACCTTCGCGCCCGGGCGGTTGAAGCCATAGAACGGGCCCGACGGAATGTCGCGGTACAGCTGCGCGCGGTTCTCCATCTGTGCCTTGCGGATGCCGTCGAACACTTCGATCGGCAGGCCGTTGGGGTTGTCGGCAGTCTTCAGCATCAATGGCGGCACCGAACTGATCAGTACGGCCTTCTTCACCCGGCCGGTGCCATGCCGGCCGATGTAGCGCGCCACTTCGCCGCCACCGGTAGAGAAGCCCACCAGGGTCACATCGTGCAGGTCCAGTGTATTGATCACCGTGGCCAGGTCATCGGCGTAATGATCCATATCGTTGCCGTCCCACGGCTGGCTGGAACGGCCGTGGCCACGACGGTCATGGGCGATGACGCGGTAGCCATGATTGGCCAGGAAGATCATCTGCGATTCCCAGCTGTCCGAGTTCAACGGCCAGCCGTGGCTGAAGGTCACGACCGGGCCATTCTTCGGGCCCCAGTCCTTGTAGTACAGCTGCACGCCGTCGGCGGTGGTGATGTAGCTGGCGGTGCGCGCGATGGCGGTAACCGTCGCCGGCTTGGCCGGTTCGGCGGCCTGTGCGGACAGGCCGGCTTGCACCGAGAGGGCGAGGGTGGCAATGGCCAATGTGCGGGCGAAGGTGTTCATGCAGGTATCTCATGGGTGGGTGGTGAGGCGTACTCTGCGCCCGCGATCAGGCCTCAGGGATATGACGAGTCCGAATTTCTTGATCGATCGTCCTGGGCGAGCATGAGTCGCCGCAGTCGCGAAGGGCGTCGTTGACAGGGGAGAATGATCGTTCTACCTTGTGGCCATGAGCAAGGCCACTACCGACACCCAACAGAAGATCCTGGCCACGGCCGAGGCGCTGATCTACCAGAATGGGATCCACGCCACTGGCATGGACCTGCTGGTGAAGACCTCGGGTGTGGCACGGAAGAGCATCTACCGCCACTTCGAGAACAAGGACGACGTGGCTGCCGCTGCGTTGAAGACGCGCGATGTGCGTTGGCTGACCTGGTTCCGGCAGGAGTGCGACAAGGCCGATACTCCTGAAGCACGCATCCTCAGGTTGTTCACCGTGCTCAGGGAGTGGTTCCAGTCCGAGGGCTATCGCGGTTGCGCGTTCATCAATACCGCGGGCGAGGTCGGCGATCCTGCCGATCCGATCCGGGAGATCGCGCGTGATCACAAACAGAAGTTGCTCGATTACACGCTGGAACTTACCGAACAACTGGATGTGGAGCAGCCGGCGGACCTGGCCCGCCAGCTGCTGGTCCTCATGGAAGGCGCCATCACCCTGTCGCACGTGATGGGTGATCTCGACGCCGCAGACACTGCGAAGGATGTCGCGATGCTGTTGTTGGAACAGGCCAGGCGTTAGCGCCTGGGTACGCCAGATCCTTTGAAGCAACCCGTATATCCATTTCGATTGGAGGTCCCCCCGTGTCCGCTGAACAACCCCGTCCGCCGCTTCCTCCGTTCACCCTTGAATCGGCCACGCTGAAGGTGCGCCTTGCCGAGGATGGCTGGAACTCCCGCGATGCCGACAAGGTGTCGCTTGCCTATTCGCTCGACACCCAGTGGCGTAACCGTGCCGAATTCACCAACGGCCGGGAGGAAGCCCGGCAGTTCCTGGCACGCAAATGGAACAAGGAGCTCGAGTACCGCCTGATCAAGGAGCTCTGGGCCTTTACCGGGAACCGTATCGCTGTCCGCTACGCCTACGAATGGCACGACGACTCCGGCAACTGGTTCCGTTCCTATGGGAATGAGAACTGGGAATTCGGCGAGGATGGCCTGATGCAGCGCCGCTTCTCGTGCATCAACGACCTGCCGATCAAGGAAAGCGACCGCAAGTTCCATTGGCCGCTGGGGCGTCGCCCGGATGATCATCCGGGGTTGACTGAGCTGGGGATGTAAGCGCCTCAAAGGCGCCAATGGACGCGTGCTCGGGTACGATGGGGCCGCCGGCATCTGCGCCGGCGG
>NZ_LLXV01000015.1 GCF_001431665.1 Stenotrophomonas beteli
GGCCTGTCCACGGTGCTGATCGGCCTGCTGCCCACCCACGCGCAGATCGGCCTGTGGGCGCCGGCGCTGCTGGCGCTGTGCCGCTTCGGGCAGGGTCTGGGCCTGGGCGGCGAATGGGGCGGGGCGGTGCTGCTGGCCACCGAGAACGCGCCGCCGGGCAAGCGTGCGTGGTACGGCATGTTCCCGCAGCTGGGCGCGCCGATCGGTTTCCTGCTGTCGGCCGGCATCTTCCTGGTGCTCGGTCGCTGCCTGAGCCAGGCCGACTTCCTGCAGTGGGGCTGGCGCATTCCGTTCGTGGCCAGCGCGCTGCTGGTCGGCCTTGGCCTGTGGGTGCGCCTGAACATCCACGAGACCCCCGACTTCAAGCAGGCACTGCAACGCAAGGCGCCGGTGCGGCTGCCGATGTGGACGGTGCTGCGCGATCATCCGGTGCCGATGCTGCTGGGCACGCTGGGCGCGTTCGCCACGTTCGTGCTGTTCTACCTGATGACGGTGTTCAGTCTCGGCCATGGCACCGCCGTGCTCGGCTACAGCCGCGAGCAGTTCCTGCTGATGCAGATGGCCGGCATGCTGTTCTTCGCGCTGGGCATCCCGCTGTCGGCGCGCTATGGCGACCGCTGGGGCACGCGCCGCACGATGATCGTCGCCAGCGTGCTGATCGTCGGCTTCGGCGTGCTGTTCGCGCCGCTGTTCCAGCCGCACAGTCCGTGGCTGGTCACCGCCTTCCTGTGCTTGGGGTTGTTCCTGATGGGCCTGACCTACGGCCCCTGCGGAACCTTCCTGGCCGAGATCTACCCGGTGGAAGTGCGCTATACCGGTGCCTCGCTGTCATTCAACCTGGCCGGCATCCTCGGTGCAGCGCCCGCCCCGTACCTGGCCACCTGGCTGGCCGAACGTTTCGGCCTGGTGGCGGTCGGCTACTACCTGTGCCTGACTGCGGTGGCGACCCTGTGCGCGCTGGTGGCCCTGCATCGGCGCGCGCTGCGGCTCAGCCAAAGAAGCGCTTGAGCGTGCGGCCGAGCCAGCCACCGCCCTGGTGCTCGCGGGCGAACTGGTTCAGGTGCGCCTTGACCTGCTCGGCGTAGGCCTGGTCATCGCCACGGATGTGGTTGAACAGCCAGCGCGAGAGCATGGTACGCAGCTCGTCGCTGATGTCTTCGCCGGCCTGGAAGCGCAGCCGGTACTCGGCCACGCGCTTGATGAAGACTTCATGCACGCGCTTGTGCGCGGCACAGAACGGATAGCCCGCTTCCTCCATCAGCTCTTCCTCGAACGCGAAGTGCGACATGGTGTAGTCGACCACTTCATCGATCACGTCGCCTACCGCCGTACGCTGCAGGCTGGCCTGGGCCACATGCAGATGGTTGAGCATTTCGATGATGCGGCGGTGTTGCTGATCGATCACATCGATACCGATGTTCAGATCGTCCTGCCAGACCAGTAGTGCCATCCCCGGCGCCCCTTCTTGCGTATGTCGGGGCCGACTGTAGAGCCGCCAACCGCAGGCAGCGTTGATCTGGATCAAGGCGCGGCCATCAGGACAGCGCAGGCTCGCGCGGGCGCAGCGGGCTGGCCACCGTCGTGCAGCTGACCCGGTTGCGGCCGCCGGCCTTGGCCAGGTACAGCTGGCGGTCGGCTTCGGAGATCAGCCGGTGCAGCGCGTCGCGTTGCGGGCGCAGGCAGCACAGGCCGATGCTGACGGTCATGCGCAGGCTGGCCGCGCCGATGTCCACGTCCAGTGCGGCGATGCGCTGGCGCAGTTCCTCGAAGTACAGCAGCGCCTCGTCCTGCTCCATGTCCGGCACCAGCAGGCAGAATTCCTCGCCGCCGAAGCGCGCGATCAGGTCCTGGCTGCGCGCATGTGCGGCCACTGCGCCGGCCACTGCGCGCAACGCATCGTCGCCAGCCTCGTGGCCGTAGGTATCGTTGATGTGCTTGAAGTGATCGATGTCGATCATCGCCACCGCCACGCACTGGCCGTGCAGCTGCAGCTGGGGCAGCTGGCGCTGGCTCTGCTCCAGGAAGCAGCGGCGGTTGGGCAGGCCGGTGAGGAAATCACGGGTGGCCAGATCCTGCAGGGTGCCGATCAGTTCCAGCTGATCCACGTTCTGCGAGACACGGCAGAAGAATTCCTCGCGCGAGAACGGCTTGCGCAGGAAGTCGTTGGCGCCGTTCTTCAGGAAGCGCGGGATCAGCGAGGCGTCGGCGTTGCCGGAAATGCCGATCACCGCGACCTTGTCGCGTGAGCGCAGGGTGCGCAGCCGGCGGGTGAACTCCACGCCCTGCATGCCGGGCATTTCCTGATCGACCACCGCCAGGCGGATCGCAGGATGCGCCTCGATCGCGGCCAGGCCCTCGTTGCCGTCAGCGGCCTCGTGCACCTCGTGGCCGTACATGCGCAGCAGTGCGGCGGCATAGCCGCGCGCGGACGGCGAGTCGTCCACCACCAGCGCGGCGATGCGGCGGTTGCGTTCCAGCCGCTGCACCAGCCAGACCAGGTAGTCGATGCTGCCGGGGGTGTTCTTCAGGACGTAGTCGATGATCTGCTGCTGCAGCACGCGCTTGCGCAGGTCCTCGTCATAGACGCTGCTGACCACCACGGTCGGCAGGCCGCGCTTGAGGAAGAACTCCACCACCGTGTCGCGGTCGCCGTCGGCCAGCACCAGTCCCGTCAGCACCAGGAACCAGCCGCCGCCTTCGCTGAGCAGGCGATCGGCCTCGGCCAGGGTGGAAGCGATCACCACCGGCAGTTCCAGGCGCTGCTCGATGGCTTCGCGCAGCATGCTGGTGAATGCACGGGAGTTTTCGACCAGCAGGATCCGCTGCGGCAGCGGATCGGCCAGGTCGCCATCGACGGCGGCCTGCGGCAGCACGGGCATGATGCGGTGGCTCACGAGGGAGGGGCTCGGCACGGATAGCGGCAGTTTCGGGCGTAACTTTAGGACGAAAACGTCCGTGCTCGTCATTTGGCCCATTGCTCAGATGGGAAGCGGTTAGTATCAGGTGGAGGTTCTCGACTTCAACTTCGACCTGGAGGTCACTGTGCGATTTTCATGTTTTGGTGCGGCCACTGGATTTCTGATGCTTGCCGCTGCCCCGGCAATCGCGGGCGGTCCCTCGGATTTTCATGGAAAGCCATTGGCTACGGCTGGGTTGGGGCAGGCCAGTCCGGCTGCAGTCAATCTCAGTCAGGATCCCAGCTGGCAGCTGTATGGATTCCAGCGTGACGGCATCACCTATCTGCAGGTGAACGACCTCCTCGGAAACGTGCAGCTGATCATCGGTAACGCAGGTGGGGCCTACTGGGTGCTGCCGGCAGGCAGCAATGTGGCCAGGGTTTCGCTGCCCCAGCAGAAGATTCAGATACCGGCAGGCGCCAGCCGCTCGCAGATCTACAGCGGCAGCGATTTTTCGCTGGTGCGTTATCGTAGTGGCGGCGAAGTCATCTGGTCGGTTGAAACACCGTAGAGACGTAGAAGTGGGCAGCGGTGTCGGGATGTCCTGCGCCGCTGCGCTTGCCGCGATGAACGCGGGTAGGGGGCGGTTATGGTAAGGCCGGCCCCTTGGCTCACACTGGTCATCAGATCTGAGTCTGCGAGTTTCCCTGCCCGGAGGTCGTCACGTGATCCATAGCGTTGAACGATGCAATGCCGATGGCGGCGGAGTCACCCGTTTCCACCATCGCCATCCGTATCCGATTCCGATGGCACTGCACTGTCCCGCCATAGGCAATCGTCCGGCCAGCCAAGCGCTCGACCGTGGCGGTGACAGTGGACGGCGACAGGCTGCGGTATGAATCCAGTAGTGCGACCGTCATCAGGATGCCGCGGCGTCCTCCTCTCCTGCCGCAACGCACGCGGATGCTGATCTGGCCGGATTCACTGTTGATCAACAGCGAAACGGCATCGGTGAGGGCGCGATAGGCGGCCAGCTGCAGGCCGACACTGAGCTGACAGGGATCGCCGAGCAATCGAGGACGCATCACGCGATGACTCAGGTCCCAGGTTTCGCGTACGCCGCCGGCCTGTAGGGCGACGTAAAGCCCAAGATGTTCCAATGCTGCGGGGTAGACCATGCTGGTTTGTTCGCGGAACTGTCGCGAATGGACAGAAGCCATATGCAGGAGACTGTTCGCTATCGTGGGGTGGCCCTGCGCATTGAGCCAATTCACCACCTCGCTGAGCGAGGTGTCGATGCCGTCCCCCAGCTTCCTCAGGTGCCGCGCGCGCTCACGGAGATCAAGCTCGCTTGCGACCAGTGAATTGCGCGCGTGCTTGAGCGCATCTCTTTCACCCACTTCGCCCAATCGCGAACGGTGGTAGTAGTGGGTGATGCGCGACCCTAACACCAGCAGTGCAGCGCCGGTGACAGCCATGATCTGCTGGGTCGCGAACGCAGCTGGATCGAACGCACCTGTATAGGGGCTTGGGGTGGTCAGGCCAATGATCAAGTTGAGGGACGGCACTCCGATCGCCGCACCTCGCCAGCCATACAGACAAGTGAGCACGACGACTGGCAGCGCCATCAGCAGCTGCATCGATGTCTTGGCGTTTGCTTCGTCCAGGGGCAGTTGTGCGGCATACAGGCCAATCATCGCCATCAGCGTCAGGGCAGCGATTGCAGGCGGGGCGAAACCTGATGTCCAACGGGCGTTGCCAGTACGGCGTGTCCACAGCAACGCAAGCGGTGCAAGGGTCAGTATTCCGATGAAGTCGCCAACGACCAGGCGCGCGATGCTGGCAAGCACCGGCATCTCCGGCGGTGTCGGCCACAGAAGGTGTGCCAACATCAGATTGAGCGCCGTGACCACCAGCGCCGAAGCCGCCGCGACTGAAATCAGCCACGCATTCTTCGTGGTCACCATCATTTTCCGGTGCAGATGCACGATCAGCATCACTGCAGGCATCAGCAGTGCCGAACCAAGCACTATCCAGGCCAGTCCATACTTCTCGATCATTGGCACGCGCATCTGCGCAAAGTAGGCGTATTCGCCCAGCAGCAGGTACGGCCACCATCGAGGGGGGAACAACAGCACCGCAGCCACGCGGACGCCGGCGGGCAGATAGAACTGGTCGAGCGACAACTGGCGAGACGCCCAGCATGCGATGGCGTACAACAGCGCAAGGACCAGCCCCGCCGGGCGGATACGCAACTTCAACTGCAGGCCTTCATTCCACCAGCTCAATCGCACTTCTCCCTCTAGTACGTTCCCTGTCAGTATCCATTCGCCGCGGGACCCGGTTCTGAGGGACGGTATCGGCATGAAATAGATAATGCAATTGCCGATGCGATCTACCGATCAAATGAGAATTCCGTCACGCCCTTCTGAAGGAGTGCTCTTCACATGCCGTGGAGGACCAAAAACTGCCAGTACTTCGGAATCTCTCCGTGTCAGCTCACTGTTTCACCACAACGCATCCCGCAGCTTGTACCACGACATCGCCGCCACCAGCAGCGGCGTGCGCAGCAGCCGGCCGCCGGGGAAGGGCGCATGGCGCAGGCGCTGGAACACGTCCAGGCGCTCGCTCTGGCCGGCGATGGCGGCCGCGATGACCTCCCCGGCCAGCCCGGCGGCGGCCACCCCATGACCGGAGAAGCCCTGCGCGAAGTACAGATTGCCGTCCAGCCGGCCCCAATGCGGGGCGCGGTTGCGGGTGATGTCCACGTAGCCGCCCCAGACCTGGCCCAGGCCCACGTCGGCCAGCTGTGGGAACACCTGGTGCATGCGCCGCTGCATCACCCTGCGCAGACCGGGCGGTGGCAGCGCCGAATAACTGGCACGGCCACCGAACAGCAGCCGGTGGTCGTGGCTGAGGCGGAAGTAGTCCAGTGCCCAGGCGGTGTCGGCTACCGCCATGTTGTTGCCGATCAGCGCCTGGGCACGCTCGGCCCCGATCGGCTCACTGGCGCCGATATAGGTGCCGACCGGCATGATCCGCCGTTCCAGCTCCGGTAGCAGGCCCTGCAGCCAGGCGTTGCCGGCCACCACCAGATGTGCGGCGCGCACGCTGCCCTGCGCGGTGTGCAGGGAAGGCTGCGGCCCACGCTGCACGCGGGTTACCGCCGAATGCTCGTGGATCACCACGCCGGCCGCGCGCGCCGCATCGGCCAGACCGCGCGCATAGGCCAGCGGGTGCAGGTGCGCGCTGAGCGGATCGAACATCGCGGCGCGGTAGCGCGGACTGTCCAGCTGCGCGCGCAGGGCATCACGCTCCCACCACTGCATGGGGTAGTCGTAATGGCGTTGCAGGTGCTCGCAGCTGGCCCGCAGGTCGCGCTCATGGCGCTCGCGGATGGCGACGCTGGCGTGGCCCTCCACCCAGTGGCAGTCGATACCGTGGCGATCGATGCGGGCGCGCATCGCCTGCACCGCGTCGCGCGACCAGTCGAACAGGTGGCGCGCATCTTCACGGCCGAGCTGGCGCTCCAGTTCGTCCACCTCGCAGCCATAGCCGACCAGCGCCTGGCCACCATTGCGGCCGGACGCGCCCCAGCCGATCCGCTGCGCTTCCAGCAGCACCACGCGCTGGCCACGCGCGGCCAGTTCCAGGGCTGCGGTCAGGCCGGTGTAACCGGCGCCCAGCACAGCCACATCGGCCTGCACGTCGTCGCGCAGTGCGGGCAGTGCGGGCGGCTCGGGCAGGCTGGCGGCGTACCAGCTCGGTGGGAAGGCAGCGCTCACCGGGCTCCTCGCGGAGAGGGAGGAAGCGGAGCGGGCGGGGCAGGGCGATCAGCGTTCACCTGGTCAGTTTCGCCGATGCGCGACGGCCCCGGTGTGACGGCGACGTCTTGTCGCCGTCGCACGCCGGCGGGTAACGTGTCCGCACGCCAAGGAGCTTTCCATGCGCCGCCTGCCCTGGGTGGGCCTGCCCACCGACAGCACCGTGCTCGGCCACCACCGTTTCGAGGTGGCCGGCGAGAAGTACGTTCGCGCGCTGGCCGAGGCGGCCGAGGTGACCCCGGTGGTGTTGCCCAGCCTGCAGCCACCGCTGCCGGCCGGTAACTGGCTGCAGGGGCTCAATGGCCTGCTGCTGACCGGCGCGGCCAGCAATATCGAACCGCAGCACTACGAAGGTGGCCGCAGCTGGCCAGGCAATCCACATGACCCGGCCCGCGATGCCAATGCCTTTGCGTTGCTGCACGAGGCACTGGCGCTGGACCTGCCGGTGCTGGCGATCTGCCGCGGCTTCCAGGAGTTGAACGTCGCGCTGGGCGGCAGTCTGCATCCGCAGGTGCACGCGGTGCCTGGCCTGGCCGACCATCGCGAAGATCCGCAGGCGCCGGTGGAGGTGCAGTATGGGCCGGCGCACGCGGTCACGCTGGCCGCCGATGGCTGGCTGGCGCAGTGGCACGGCAGTGGCCGCGCGCAGGTCAATTCGGTACACGGGCAGGGTGTCGCCCGCCTGGCGCAGGGGCTGCAGGTCGAGGCCGTGGCCGACGATGGCCTGATCGAGGCGGCACGCAGCCTGCACCATCGGTTCGTGCTCGGCGTACAGTGGCATCCTGAGTGGCGCGTCATGCAGGCGCCGTTCTATCACGCTATTTTCCGTGCATTCGGCCAAGCTTGCCGGCAGCACCAACAGGACCGACTGGATTCCCGATGAGTTCCCGAACGCGCCCGCGCAAGACGGCCACGCCCCCCGCACCGCAGGAAAGCAGCCTGCTGCGCTGGCTGAAGGAACGGCGCATCACCGAGGTCGAATGCCTGGTGCCGGACATCACCGGCAACGCGCGCGGCAAGATCATTCCGGCCGACAAGTTCTCGCATGACTATGGAACACGGTTGCCGGAGGGCATTTTCGCCACCACCGTCACCGGCGAATTCCCCGATGACTATTACGAGCTGACCTCGCCGTCGGACTCGGACATGATGCTGCGCCCCGACCCGGACACCGTGCGCATGGTGCCGTGGGCAGCCGACGCCACCGCGCAGGTCATCCATGACTGCTACACCAAGACGGGCGAGCCGCATGAACTGGCGCCGCGCAACGTGCTGCGCCGCGTGCTGGCAGCCTACGCCGAGCTTGGCCTGCGCCCGGTGGTGGCGCCCGAGCTGGAATTCTTCCTGGTGCAGAAGAACACCGACCCGGACTTCCCGCTGCTGCCGCCGGCCGGCCGCTCCGGCCGCCCGGAAACGGCGCGGCAGTCGTACTCGATCGATGCGGTCAACGAGTTCGACCCGATCCTCGACCTGATGTACGACTACGCCGACGCGATGAAGCTGGATGTGGATACGCTGATCCACGAATCCGGCGCGGCGCAGCTGGAGGTCAACTTCACCCATGCCGACGCGATGGACCTGGCCGACCAGGTGTTCCTGTTCAAGCGCACCATGCGCGAGGCGGCGATGCGCCATGGTGTGTATGCCACCTTCCTGGCCAAGCCGATGGAGAACGAGCCGGGCAGCGCGATGCACATCCACCAGAGCCTGGTGCGGGTGAGTGACGGCAGCAACGTGTTCGCCGGCGATACCGATGCCGAAGGCGAGTTCAGCCCGGTGTTCGGGCACTATCTGGGCGGCCTGCAGAAGTACGCTCCGCAGGCGATGGCGTTCTTCGCGCCGAACGTGAATTCCTACCGCCGGCTGGTGTTCGGCGAAGTCTCGCCCAGCAACGTGCACTGGGGTTTCGACAACCGCACCTGCGGCCTGCGCGTGCCGCTGGATACGCCGGAAAACATGCGTGTGGAGAGCCGTTTCGCCGGGTCCGACGCCAACCCGTACCTGGCGATGGCCGCGACCCTGGCCTGCGGCCTGCTCGGTATCCGTGAACGGCTTGCCCCGGACGCGCCGGTGACCGGCAGTGCCAAGGAGCTGGGCTACAACCTGCCGCGCTCGCTGGGCGAGGCGCTGGATGGGCTGGAGCAGTGCGGCGAGCTGCAGGCCTTGCTGGGCGAGCGCTTCTGCCGGGCCTACATCTCGGTCAAGCGCAAGGAATATGAGACCTTTTTCCGCGTCATCAGCTCGTGGGAGCGCGAGTTCCTGCTGCTGAACGTCTGAGCATCCGGAATAGAAAAATCCGCCGCCGGGGGGTAGGCTGGCACCCGTCGCCGGCCCCGCCGGCCCCCCTTCCCGCATTCTGGAGCATCCGATGAAGCTGCGTATCCTCACGCTCGGCCTGGCCTCCGCCATGCTCGCCGCCTGTGGCGGTGGCAACGGCGGCGCGCAGGACAGCCAGGTCCTGAACGTCTACAACTACAGCGATTACATCGCCGAGGACACCATTCCGACCTTCGAGAAGGAGAGCGGCATCAAGGTGACCTACGATGTGTTTGACAGTGATGAGATGGTCGAGACCAAGCTGCTGGCCGGCAACAGCGGCTACGACGTGGTGGTACCGACCCTGAACTTCTTCGGTCGCCAGATCCAGGCCGGCGTGTTCCTGCCGCTGGACAAGAGCAAGATCCCGAACCTGGCCAACCTCGATCCGTCGGTGATGAAGCGCATCGCCACCCAGGATCCGGGCAACCAGTACGGCGTGCCGTACATGATCGGCACCACCGGCATCGGCTACAACGTGGACATGCTGAAGCAGCGCTTCGGTGGCAGCACCGACATCGCCAACAGCTGGGACCTGGTGTTCAAGCCGGAGAACATCAGCAAGATGAAGGACTGCGGCGTGACCATCCTGGACACGCCGGCGGACATGATCCCGATCGCGCTGCATTACCTGGGCCTGGACCCGCACAGCGGCGACCCGGCCGATCTGCAGAAGGCGGCCGACCTGCTCAAGTCGATCCGCCCGTACGTGCAGAATTTCCATTCCTCGCAATACGTCGGCTCGCTGGCCAACGGCGGTACCTGCCTGGTGGTGGGCTGGTCGGGTGACATCATCCAGGCCCGCGACCGCGCCGAGGAAGCCAGCAATGGCGTGCACGTGGCCTATTCGATCCCGAAGGAAGGTGCGCCGCAGTGGTTCGACATGCTGGCGATCCCGAAGGATGCCAAGCACCCGGAAGCCGCCTACAAGTTCATCAACTACCTGCTGCAGCCGAAGGTCGCCGCGGCCAACACCAACTTCATCCACTACGCCAACCCGGTGCCGACCGCCACCCCGCTGGTGGACGAGGCGATCCGTACCGATCCGACCATCTATCCGCCGGCCGACGTGGCCGAGAAGATGTTCACCTACTCGATCAATACGCCAGAGACCGACAAGCTCTACACCCGCCTGTGGACCGAGGTGAAGACCGGCAGATAAGCCGGTCCGGCGGCGCCGGGTCATGCCTGGCGCCCGCTCTCCGGGAGGGAGGCGGGCCTTGCCCGGCGAAGGCAGGGGCCGCCCGGCCCCGCCCGCCAGTTGCCGTCATATCCCCTGCGCGCCCCGGCCGGTAGAATGGCGGCCGCTGTCCACCGCCCGCTCCCGGAGCCCCCATGCCCGTTGAAGCCCAGCCGGTAGCCACCGTCGTCGACACGACCGGTGCGCCCGGCTATCTCTCCATTCGCGACCTGCGCAAGGAATTCGACGGTTTCGTCGCCGTCGACGACGTCAATCTGGACGTGCGCAAGGGCGAGATCTTTGCCCTGCTCGGTGGCTCCGGCAGCGGTAAATCGACCCTGCTGCGCTGCCTGGGCGGCTTCGAGACGCCCACCAGGGGCAGCATCACCCTCGATGGCCAACGCCTGGATGCGCTGCCGCCGTACCAGCGGCCGGTCAACATGATGTTCCAGTCCTATGCCCTGTTCCCGCACATGACGGTGGAGCAGAACATCGCCTTCGGGCTGAAGCAGGATGGCCTGGGCAAGGACGCGATCAGCAAGCGCGTTGGCGAGATGCTGGAGCTGGTGCAGATGGGTCATCTGGGCAAGCGCAAGCCGCACCAGCTTTCCGGTGGCCAGCAGCAGCGCGTGGCGCTGGCGCGGTCGCTGGCCAAGGGGCCGAAACTGCTGCTGCTGGATGAGCCGATGGGCGCACTGGACAAGAAGCTGCGCTCGCAGATGCAGCTGGAACTGGTCAGCATCATCGAGTCGTCGGGCGTGACCTGCGTGATGGTCACCCACGACCAGGAAGAAGCGATGACCATGGCCACCCGCATCGCCGTGATGGATGCCGGCTGGATCCAGCAGGTCGGCAAGCCGGACGAGGTCTATGAGCAGCCGGCCAACCGCTTCGTGGCCGAGTTCATCGGTTCGGTCAACCTGTTTGACGGGGTGATCGACGAGGACCTGCCCGAGTACGTGACCGTGCGCTCGCCGCTGTTCCCGGCGCCGATCTACATCGCCCATGGCATCACCTGTTACGAAGGGCAGCCGGTCGCATTCGCGCTGCGCCCGGAGAAGGTGATGATCGGCAAGGACGAGCCGGAAGGGCACACCAACAAGGCGCAGGGCGTGATCGAGGACATCGCCTACTTCGGCAGCCACTCGGTCTACCACGTGCGCCTGCCCAGCGGCGCCAAGGTGCTGGCCAACTTCGCCAACTCGCAGCGTTGGGCCAGTGACGGCCTCACCTGGGGCGACGAGGTGTGGGTGCACTGGCGCGACAACGATGGCGTGGTGCTGACCTCATGAGCACGGCCGGCCTGAAGCGCTGGCTGCCGGGGCTGCGTGCCACGGTGATCGGCATTCCGTACCTGTGGCTGCTGCTGTTCTTCGCAGTGCCGTTCCTGATCGTGCTGATGATCAGCTTCTCGCTCAGCCGGGTTGGCTCGCCGCCGTACACCTGGCTGCTGCAGTATGCCGACGGCGGTTTCTCGCTGAAGCTGAACCTGGAAAACTACCTGGCGCTGTTCCGCGATTCGATCTACGCGCAGGCGTTCCTGAGCTCGATCAGGATCGCGGCGATCTCCACGTTCCTGACCCTGCTGATCGGTTACCCGATGGCCTATGCCATTGCCCGGCTGTCACCGGCTGCGCGCAACGTGGCGATGATGCTGGTGGTGCTGCCGTCGTGGACCTCGTTCCTGATCCGCGTGTATGCGTGGAAGGCGATCCTGGACCGCAACGGCCTGCTCGACCAGTTCCTGCAGTTCACCGGCCTGCAGACGCTGATGACGTCGATGGGCCTGCCCAAGCTGCAGCTGATCGATACCCCGACCGCCGCCTACATCGGCATCGTCTACTGCTACCTGCCGTTCATGGTGCTGCCGCTGTACGCCAATCTGGTCAAGCATGACCACCGTCTACTCGAAGCAGCCTACGACCTCGGCGCCAAGCCGTGGCAGGCGTTCCTGCGCATCACGTTGCCTTTGTCCAGGGCCGGCATCATCGCCGGCTGCATGCTGGTGATGATCCCGGCGGTGGGTGAGTTCGTGATCCCGGAAATGCTCGGTGGTTCGGAGACGCTGATGGTCGGCCGCCAGCTGTGGAACGAGTTCTTCAACAACCGCAACTGGCCGGGCGCTTCGGCGATGGCGGTGGCGATGATCCTGTTGCTGCTGGTGCCGATCCTGCTGTTCAACCGTTCCCAGCAGCGCCTGCTGGAAGGGAAGCAGGCATGAGCCCGCGTACCGCCAAGGGCCTGGGTCTGGGCGTGCTGCTGCTCGGCTTCGCCTTCCTGTACCTGCCGATCCTGCTGTTGATGTTCTATTCGTTCAACAGCTCGCGGCTGGCGATGGTCTGGGCCGGGTTCTCCACCCGCGCCTACAGTGACCTGTTCGCCGACCGCGCGTTGATGGATGCGATGTGGACCAGCCTGGTGGTCGCGTTCTGGACCGCCTGTACCGCCACCGTGCTGGGCACGCTGGCGGCGATGGTGATGACCCGCTTCAAGCGTTTCCGTGGCAAGCCGATGTTCGGTGCGCTGGTCACTGCACCGCTGGTGATGCCGGATGTGATCCTGGGCTTCTCACTGATGGCGCTGCTGGCCTCGATGGGCGCGATCCCCGGCTTCCCGGCGCGCGGCCTGGCCACCATCTGGATCGCGCACGTCACCTTCACCCTGTGCTTCGTCACCGTGGTGGTGTCTTCGCGCCTGCAGGAAATGGACCTGTCGCTGGAAGAAGCGGCGATGGACCTGGGCGCGAGCCGGCTCACCGTGTTCGGCCGCATCACCTTGCCGATCATCGCCCCGGCGCTGGTGGCGGGCTGGCTGCTGGCCTTCACCCTGTCGCTGGATGACGTGGTGGTGGCCAGCTTCGTGGCCACGCCGGGCTCGACCACGCTGCCAATGAAGGTGTTTGCTTCGGTGCGGATGGGCATCAGCCCGAAGATCAACGCGCTGGCCACGCTGCTGGTGTCGGCGGTGTCGATTGCCGCGGTGATCGGCTGGTACATCAATGCGCGTGCGGAGAAGCGCCGCCAGCGCGACCTGCAGCTGGCGCGGCAGGACAACGGCTGACGCCGCTGCAACACCCGGCTCACGGCCGGCGGCGCACAATGGGGGTCACTTTGATGGAGATCCCCCATGACCGTCGAGATCATCGACCCGGCCAACGGCCAGGTGACCTACCGCCATGAACTGATGGGCGCTGCCGATATCGAGCAGCGCCTGCAGGCCGCCACCGAGGCGTTCCCTGGCTGGGCTGCACGTTCGTTGCAGGAGCGCGGGGTGATCCTGCGCCAGATCGCCGAACAGCTGCGCACGCGCCGCGACGACCTGCAGCAGGCGATGACCCACGAGATGGGCAAGCTCAAGGCCGAGGCGCTGGCCGAGGTCGACAAGTGCGCGGCGGCCTGCGAGTACTATGCCGACCATGCCGCCGACTATCTCAAGCCGCAGCTGATCGATACCGAGGCGCAACGCAGCTACGTGCGCTATGAGCCGATCGGCTGCGTGTTCGCGGTGATGCCGTGGAATTTCCCGGTCTGGCAGGTGTTCCGCTTCCTGGCGCCGGCGTTCATGGCCGGCAACGTGGCCCTGCTCAAGCACGCCAGCAACGTGCCGCAGTGTGCCGACCTGATCCTGGCGGTGTGCCGTGACGGTGGCCTGCCTGATGGCGTGTTCGACGTGCTGCACATCGACAACGACCAGGCCGCCGAGGTCCTGCGCGATGCACGGGTGAAGGCAGTGACGCTGACCGGCAGTGAGCGGGCAGGGCGCTCGATTGCCTCCAATGCCGGCAGCCAGTTGAAGAAATCGGTGATGGAACTCGGCGGCAGCGATGCCTTCGTGGTGCTCGACGATGCCGACCTCGACAGGACCGTCGTCGCCGCGGTGAAGTCGCGCTTCGACAACAGTGGCCAGACCTGCATCGCGGCCAAGCGTTTCATCGTGGTCGAGGCGGTGGCCGATGAATTCACCCGTCGCTTTGTCGAGGCGGCGGGCGAGCGCCAGTACGGCGATCCTGATGCGCGTGGCACCACGCTGGCACCGCTGGCCCGGGCTGACCTGCGCGAGGAACTGCACAAGCAGGTGCAGGCCAGCGTGGCCAAGGGCGCGCGCGTGCTGATCGGCGGCGAGCCCATTGCCGGTACGCATGCTGGCTATCCGGCCACCGTGCTCGACCAGGTCGGGCCGGGCATGCCGGCCTATGACGAGGAACTGTTCGGGCCGGTGGCGGCGATCATCCGGGTCAAGGACGAAGCCGAGGCCCTGCGCGTGGCCAATGACACCCGCTTCGGCCTGGGCGGCAGCGTGTGGACCGGCGATCCGGTGCGGGGTGAGCGCTTCGCCCAGCGCATGGAATGCGGCGCCGCATTCGTCAACGCCATCGTCAAGAGCGACGCGCGGCTTCCGTTCGGTGGCAGCAAGCAGTCCGGTTTCGGCCGCGAACTGGCCGAGCACGGCATCCATGAGTTCATGAACATCAAGACCGTCTACGTGGCTTGATGTGGTCGCCTGCGTAGAGCCGAGCCCATGCTCGACGCTACAAAATGCGGGTCACAACCACTTGGCCCGCTTGAACAACCGGTACAGGCCCACACAGACACCCCCCACGCCGACGATCATCAGCGGGTAGGCCCAGGGTTGGCTCAGCTCCGGCATGTGGCTGAAGTTCATGCCATACCAGCTGGTGATCAGCGTCGGCGCGGCCAGCAGCGCGGCCCATGCACCCAGCCGCTTCACCGTTTCACCCTGTGCCAGCGTCACCAGCGACAGGTTCACGCTCAGCGCTGTGCCCAGCATCTCGCGCAGGGTATCGATCACGTCGCTGATGCGCACCGCATGGTCGTGCACATCGCGTACGTACAGCTTTACCTCGTCCGGGATCAGATCGCCCTGGTAGCGCCGGATCTGCGCCAGCACATCCTGCAGCGGCGCCACCGCCATGCGCATCTTGTTCAGTTCGCGTTTGAGCTCATACAGCCGTACCACCGTGCTGCGCTTGTAGGTGTCGGCGAAAATGTCCTTTTCCAGCAGGTCCAGGGTGTCGCGGAAGCGGTGCACGATCGGCAGGTAGTTGTCGACGACGAAGTCGGTAACCGCGTACAGGCAGTACGACGGGCCCATCTTCAACAGCTGTGGCTCGCGCTCGACGCGCGCACGCACCGGCGCGTAGGACAGCGAGGCGCCATGGCGCACCGTCACCAGGAAGCGCGGGCCGAGGAAGGCGTGGGTTTCACCGTACTGGATGCGTTCGTCGACCATCTGCGCAGTGGTCACCACCACGAACAGCGAGTTGCCGTAGGTCTCGACCTTGGGCCGCTGGTGCGCGTTGCGCGCATCCTCGATGGCCAGGTCGTGCAGGCAGAATTCCTCCTGCAGCTTCAGCAGCACATCGTCGTTGGGGTCGTACAGGCCGACCCAGACGAAGCCGTTGCCACTGGCGATGACATCGCTGATGGCGTCCAGGCTGATGTCGTGGCGTTTGCCTTCGTCATCGTAATGGACGCAGTTGATGACGCAGGTCGGGTTGGCCGAAGCGGGGGCCGAAGCAGTGGCGGGCAATGACATGCCCGCCATCGTGCGTCAGTGCCGTGTTTCGGACAAGTGAGGGCGGCGCCCCAGCACCCAGGCCAACGCCACATGGATCGGCAGCAGCAGCACGATCCACTGCACGTTGACCTGTGCCTGCAGGCTCAGCCAGTGCAGCACCAGCGCGGCCACGGCCTGCACCGCCAGCAGCCACAGCACGATCCTGAACATGCGGCCCGGCACGCGCCGGCGCAGCAGGGCGATGGCACCGGGCAGCAGCAGCACGGCCAGCGGCGAAAGCAGCAGCAGGTTGCGGTTGGCCCAGGCAGCGTAGTGGATGCTGAAGCCCCACAGGAACACCAGCAGGCCGCCGGCAACGGTACAGAACAGCCAGAACGGCAGCGCCAGCCCGGCCAGCAGGCGTGGACGCCGGCGCAGCGCCAGCGCACCGGCGGCGGCGGCCAGGCCCAGCAGCAGCCAGGGCCACCCGCGACGCGCGGTCTCCTTCGGTTCCGGATCGATGCGGTGCGGCAGCAGCTCCTGCTCGGACTGCACCAGCGGCCGGCCATCGCTGTTGCGCGCCTGGCGCAGTGCATCGGCCAGCCGCATCGGCACGAACGCTTCCTGCCAGCGTGACAGCGGCTGGTCGGCGAACGGTCCCAGGCCGAGATCGAAGCCCAGCCACATCCACGGTGCCGGCGAAGCCAGGCGCACCGACTCGCTGCGGTAGGTGTTGCCGCGCGAACGCCCTGCCAGCTGCGACTTCAGGCCGCCGCCCAGCGCCTTGTCCAGGGTGTCGCGCACCATCGTGGCGCAGTTGGCGGTGTAGTAGTCGTAGTGGTAGCGCGCGTTTTCCGGCTTCGCGCGCTCGGCCAGATCGGCGGCCATCGCCCGCGCCTGGTCCGGGCGCAGGTCCAGCCACTGCACGCTGGCGCCGCGGCCGGTCTCGTCGTAGTACGACAGATCCTGCTGCAACGGCAGCGCAACCAGGTAATACATCATCTCGCCACGCACGAAGCGGCCGATGAAATCGTCCTCGGACGGATCGAAGTAGCCGAAGTTGTAGGAGGTCGCCTCGCCACTGACCGGATCGAGCACGACGATGGCGTCGTGGCCGAAGCGCTCGAAGAACACCGTACCCGGCTGCATGGTCACCACGCCGATGCGCGGGGCGGGGGCTTCAGTACCAGCAGGCGCCGCAGTGGCCGGCGGGGCTGCCGCCGGCTGCGCGAAGGCGGCCAGCGGCAGGGCCATGGCCAGCACGCACAGTGCCAGCCAGAGGGTCACGATCAGGCCGCGGCGCTTCAAGCGTCGTCCTGCGCGTCCGGCGGCAGCACGGTCACGTGGAAGGCCTGCACCCGGCGCGCATCGGCACGGGCGACGCGGAACATGAAGCGGTCCAGCGCCAGCTCGTCGCCGACTTCCGGCAGATGGCCCACGGCCTCGGTAACCAGGCCACCGATGGTGTCGTAATCCTCGTCGGAGAACGTCGCGCCGAATCGTTCGTTGAAGTCGCCAATCGGGGTCAGCGCATCGACCACGTACTGGCCGTCGGACTGGATGGCGATCTGCGCCGACGGATCCTCGGCCTCGTCATGCTCGTCATCGATCTCGCCGACGATCTGTTCCAGCACGTCCTCGATGGTGACCAGGCCGGCGACACCGCCGTACTCGTCGACCACGATGGCCATGTGGTTGCGTGACAGGCGGAACTCCTTCAGCAGCACGTTGAGCTTCTTCGCCTCCGGGATCAGCACCGCCGGGCGCAGCAGCTCGCGCACGTTGGCCGGCCCGTTGTCGGCCACCACGCCGCGCAGCAGGTCCTTGGCCAGCAGGATGCCAAGGATGTCGTCCTTGTTCTCGCCGTGCACCGGGAAGCGCGAATGGCCGGATTCGACCACCTGCTTCATCAGTTCCAGGAACGGCGCCTCCACCGGCAGCGAGACCATCTGCGAGCGCGAGATCATCACGTCGCCCACGGTCAGCTCGGCCACCGAAATGGCGCCTTCCATCATCTTCAGGGTATCGGCGGCGATCAGGCCCTCTTCCTGCGCGGTGTGCAGGACAGCGACCAGCTCGTCGCGGGTATGGGGTTCGCCGGAGAAGGCCGAGGTCAGGCGTTCAAGCCAGCCGCGCTTCTTTTCACTGGGCTCCGCGGGGGAGCTGCTACTGTCGTCTTCTGACATCTCTGGAAAAAGGGCACCCGGCAAGCCGGGCGTTGGGCCCAGTCTAGCAGGATGTGGCGCCCTGTCAGTGACCGTCGCTGCCCGGGCCGGTGATCGGCGGTGGCGCCAGCGCAGGGCGGGCTGGCGCCTCTTCCTCCGGCAGGTCCAGGCTGTAGGTACAGCCGGCCAGGGTTTTGCCCGGGTGGGAGGCCACCGTGGAGACACTGAGGATGATCGATTCGATCCGGGCCTCACCACTGTCCGCGTCGGTCACGTCGCGGCTGACCAGTTCGCGCCCGGCCATGAACTTGCCGTCCTGGTCGTAACCGGTCTCCAGCGCCAGCCGCCTGGCCAGCGGCCGCGGGTCGGCCTGGTCGAGGATGGCCATGATGCTGGAACCGGCCACGGCCACATGCTCGGTGCGTTCCCCGAACACGCTGATCGGCTGCGCCAGCCGGTATTCGCTCATGAACTGGTTGCCCTGCGGCAGCGGCTGCAGGCCCTGGGCCACGGCCTTGAGCGGGTCGGCCAGCAGCGGCGCCAGTGCGGCCTGGTCGGCCACACCCTGGCGGCATTCGATCAGGGCCGGCAGGTCAAGCGCAGAGGCGGGGGCGGACACGGCAAGCAACAGGGGCAGGGCAATACGCAGCGGCACGACGAGGCTTCCTTTGTAGAGCCGAGCCCGTGCTCGGCTGCATTTCACCCGGGTTTGCAGAGGGCGCCGTGAAGGCGCGTTCAGCGCTCGCCGGCGTAAGGGTCGGCAATGCCGAGCTCGGCGAGGATCTCGCGCTCCAGCTGTTCCATCGCCTCGGCTTCCTTGTCGTCCTCGTGGTCCCAGCCCAGCAGGTGCAGCACGCCGTGCACCGTCAGGTGCGCATAGTGGGCACTGAGCGCCTTGCCCTGTTCGTCGGCCTCGCGGGCCACCACCGGCGCACAGATCACCAGATCGCCCAGCAGCGGGAACTTCACGCCCTTGGGCAGGCCTTCGGGCACTTCGGCCGGGAAGCTGAGCACGTTGGTGGCGTAGTCCTTGCCGCGGTAGTGGCGGTTCAACGACTGTCCTTCCTTGGCATCGACCACGCGGATGGCCAGGTCGGCCTCGCGGATGCGGCCCTTCAGCGCGGCCGCCACCCACTTGCGGAAACTCACCGCCGCCGGCAGGCCGGCACGGGGCAGGGCGTAACTGACGGCGACATCCAGTCGCACGGGACCACGGGTCATGGAGTCGCTCCAGGTTGGATCTGATGCAGGTCGCGGCGATCGTAGGCGCTGACGATGCGCGCCACCAGCGGGTGGCGGACCACATCGCGCGATTCGAAGAAGGTGAAGCTGACGCCGTCGACCTCGCGCAACACGTCGATGGCGTCGCGCAGGCCCGACCTCACATGCTTGGGCAGGTCGGTCTGGGTCAGGTCACCGGTCACCACCGCAGTGGAGCCGAAGCCGAGGCGGGTCAGGAACATCTTCATCTGCTCGATGGTGGTGTTCTGTGCCTCGTCCAGGATCACGAATGCATCGTTGAGCGTGCGGCCGCGCATGTACGCCAGCGGCGCGATCTCGATGACGTTCCGCTCCAGCAGCTTGACCACCTTCTCCACGCCCATCATCTCGTACAGCGCGTCATACAGCGGACGCAGATAGGGGTCCACCTTCTGGCTCAGGTCGCCGGGCAGGAAGCCCAGCTTCTCGCCGGCCTCCACCGCCGGGCGCACCAGGATCAGGCGCTGCACCCGTGATTCGTTCAGCGCTTCCACCGCACTCGCTACGGCCAGGAAGGTCTTGCCGGTACCGGCCGGGCCGATGCCGAAGTTGATGTCATGGGTGGCGATCTGGTGCAGGTAGCGGCCCTGGTTGGCGCCACGGCCGCGCACCGTACCGCGCTTGACCTTGATCGCCACGTCCTGTGCCTCATAGGAGCGCTCGGCGATCTGCTCAAGATTGGCCTGCGCCAGGCGCAGGTGGATGGCGTGGTTGTCGAAGGTGGTCTCAGCGGTCTCGGCGTACAGGGCCTCGATCAGCTTCTGTGCCTCGGCGATGGCGTCCTTCGGGCCGCTGATGCGGAACACGAAGCCGCGATTGGCGATTTCCACGCCCAGTTTCAGTTCGACCTGTCGCAGATGGCCGTCGAATGGGCCACACAGGTTGGCCAGCCGCTCGTTGTCTTCCGGCGACAGGGTGAAGTCTCGATGCTCGATGCTTTTCATTGATCGGGGTGGGGCGGAAGCCTTCCACCACAGTGTCTTCAAGGGGAAACAAGGGTAGCGCGCGGGTGCGCGGACGGCCAGCACAGGCGCGCGCGGGAGTTCTCCACACCGGGTGTGGACGGTACCTGCGCAAACCTGTGGATAGACCTCGCCAATGCTTGTGCCACAAGCTGTATGAGCCGGTGGTGAAAAAAACGTCACGACGGTCGGCCGCTGGGGCGCCGGAAACTTGACGCCCCCCCGCGTGGGTACGAGTATCGGCCCGAGCCCCAAAGGAAACAGGGTCTTCCACCCGGTCCTGCGCTGCGCGCGGACTGCCTGCCTGGCCGCCTCCGGAATTCCGGCGGCGGTGCGGCCAGGTGCAGGGGGAAGCAGGCAGGCAAGCCATCGCCAGGACAGGAGTGCCTGGCTCAGGAGACGTCATGGATGCTTCACAAGCGCGAGTCGCACTCGCTTCGCTGGCCGGGCTGGAGCCTGAGCGCCAGCTGCACCGTCTGCAGGCCGAGGGCCTGCCCCCGCTGCTCGTCGAGCAATGGTGGGGGCACGAGCGTCTCGGCGACGGGTTCGATTACTGGGTGGACGTGCTGCATGTGGATGCGGGCCTGCCCATCAGCGAGGGACCCGGGCGCAAGGCGACGCTGATCACCCGGCTGGACGACGGCCAGGACCATGTCCGTTGCGGTTACATCGCCGCGATGCGCCTGCTGGATACCGACGGAGGGCTGGCGCGCTACCGCCTGCACTGCGTGCCCTGGACCTGGCTGCTGGGGCATGCCCGGCACAGCCGTGTTTACCAGGCGCGCAGCGTGCGCGAGATCGTCGAGGACGTGCTGGGCGGGCATGCCGAACTGGCCCGGTGGCGCTGGAGCGATGATGCGGTGGCCGATCTGGCCGCCGCTCCCGCGCGCAGCTACTGCGTGCAGTACCGGGAATCGGACCTGGCCTTCGTGCAGCGCCTGCTGGCCGAAGAGGGGATTGCCGGTGCGTTCCATAGCGACGCTGAGGGCGCACTGATGCTTGTGCTGTTCTCCGACAGCAGCGCGCAGCCGGAAAATCCGCAGTCGGCCCGCGACGGCGGTATCCGCTTCCATCGCCATGACGGCACCGAGCAGGCCGATGCCCTGCAGGCGCTCGGTGCGCGTCGGCAGCTGGGCAGCAACCGTCTGTCGCTGGTCACCAGCGACTACAAGGGGCCGGTCGTGCGCCATGCGCAGCTGCCGTTGCAGGGCGCCGGCCACAGCCCGCGCGAAGTCTATGATCCGGCCGGTGCGCATGCGTTCGCCGACGCCGGTGATGGTCAGCGACGGGCCCGGTTGGCCGCCGAAGCCCATGAAGCCGGGTTGGGAGGATGGTGGGGGGCGGGTACTGTCCGCAGCCTGCAGGCGGGCCGGTTCATCCGCGTGCTGGCCACTGGCACCGGTTCGTTGCCGGTGATCCTGCCCACCGAGATATTCCATCATGGCTGCAATCCGCTACCGGTCGCGCAGGGGCGTGATCAGGCGCGTGCAGCGCCCCCGGCCCGCTGGCTTTCCGCCAGTGCCACCGTGCCCGGTGCCCCGCTGGAAGCAAGCCCGGCAATGGGCTATGCCAACCGGTTCCGTGGCGTCGACCAGCAGCAGCGCTGGCGTCCGGTCCTGCTCGACGGCACCGGGCAGCGCCTCAACCCGCGACCGATTGCACCGGGTCATCAGAGTGCCACCGTGGTGTCCGGCGCAGGCCGCGACGACGCCGACCTGCATGCCGACAGCCAGGGCCGGATACGGGTCCGCCTGCATCTGCAGGGGGCCTCCGATGCGGCCGCCACCTGTTGGATGCGGGTGGCGCAACGCTACGCCGGGCCGGGCGTCGGGGCGCAGTTCCTGCCCCGCGTGGGCCAGGAAGTGCTGGTGGGTTTCCTTGACGGCGACATCGACCGGCCGCTGGTGCTCGGTGCCCTCTATAACGGTCGCGGCGACGCCGGTATCGCCCCCACGCCTGCCGGGGCGGCCGCAGCGGGCAGTGACAGCGGTCTGTTCAAGCAGGCCGCCGACCACCGCCCGAGCGCGCAGGGCAACGCGGCCGGTGGCCACGCGCCAGCCTGGCATGCCATGGCCGCCGGTGACGACCAGCATCGGCATGCCGGTGCGTTGTGGGGCATCCAGTCACGGGAGTGGTCCGGCAGTGGTTACAACCGCCTGGTCTTCGACGATACCGATGCGCAGCTGCGCCTGCAGCTGGCCAGCAGCCACGCCCACAGCGAGCTGAACCTGGGGCACCTGCTGCACCAGGCCGACAACCATCGCGGTTCCCTGCGCGGTGAGGGTATGGAACTGCGCAGTGATGCCTGGGGTGCGCTGCGCGCCGAACGTGGCGCCTGGCTGAGCGCGCGCCCGCATACGGCATTGTCGCCGGCCGGCGAAGCGGTGCCCGCAGGCGCGCTGCTGCAGCAGGCCACCACGCTGGCGGCGTCCAGCCACAACGTGGCCGCCGTCCACCGCACCGTCGGCCTGGCCAGCCACGCACCGCCGGACGACAGCGCCGGGCTGGCTGGCCTGCAGCGGATTGCCCGTGCCGTCGTGCCAGGCCAGACCTATGACCAGGCCCGCTCGGGCGGCGATGGCCGCGCCACGGCCGGCAACATTCCGCACACCAGTGAACCCACACTGGGGCTGCATGGCCACGCGGGCCTGGCGATGGTCAGCGGTCAGGGCCTCCACTGGAGCAGCGCCTGCCAGGTGGCACTGGCCAGTGGCCAGCACAGCGACGCCAGCGTGGCCGGCAACGCGCGCCTGCACGCGACGCAGGCGGTTGGCATGCTGGCCGCCTGCGGGCGGGGGTTTGCCGGCGACGCAGCTTTGACCGTCGTAGCGGGGCACGCAGCGCTGGACCTCCGCGCCCAGTCCGCCGCGATCACCGTGCAGTCGCGGGCAGCGTTGCGTGCAGCCAGCGCCCAGGCCGCAGTCGAACTGGCCGCGCCGCGCACCCTGCATATCGCCACCGCCGGTGGCGCCAGCCTCACCCTGGAGGGCGGCAACCTGGTGGTGAACTGTCCCGGCACCATCACGGTGCATGCCGGGCAGAAATCCTTCGTCGGGCCTGCGCAGCTCAGCTACGCGCTGCCGGACATGCCGACCAGTACCCTCAGCGAGCAGATTCCGAAGCTGGCCTTCCGCCTGCAGGACATTCCAGGCCCTCAGGGGCATCCGCTGGCAGGCCAGCCCTGGAAGATCGTGCGTACCCGCCAGGCGCTGGACGAGGACATGCGTGATGGCGCGCTGGTACCGGGCAACTGGGCCGAGACCCTTGCCGAAGGCCAGGCTGACGAGCAGGGCGACGTCAGCCTCGATGACACCCTGTGCGCGAAGATCTGGAACGATGCCGGCCGGTTCCCGGGGCGCCTGTTCCTGGTGCATGGGATCGACGTGATTCCCCTGCGGCGTCCGCGCCCCTACAGCAGTTCGCCGGGTGTGCGCGCCACCATGGACACGCTCGAAGCGATCAACTACGGCAAAACCCTGGCCGACCTTCCCGATGATGCGGCGCTGCATGCCTACCGGCAGCGCGCCGAATACGAATTCCAGTCGCTTGTCGACGCCGACCCGGCCCAGCGCAAGGAGATCCAGTGATGGCAGACGGCACCAAGCTGGGCAGCGTCCCGCATACCGCATTGACCTGCCTGGATGGGCAGAAGGGCACCACCAGCGGTGATTACTACGCGCCACCGGACCGCCAGTTCGCGCCGGTGCGGGGCGGCAACAAGGTCGACGCCTATACCGACGGCCGTTCGGCGATGAAGGCGATGGCCGATGCCATCCGCGGCGCGCAGAAGTTCATCTTCATCGCCGACTGGCAGATGAACTTCGACACCGAGCTGGACAGCCGCGGCGGTGGCCATGCCAGCCGCCTGAGCGAACTGTTGTTCGACGCCATCAACCAGCGTGGCGTGGACGTGCGCGTGCTGCTCTACGACAGTGTCGAGGCGGCGGCCTATACGCACGAAAACGAGGCGCGCACGGCCCTGTACAAGATGCAGGATGCCAACACGCCGGGGCAGGTGCAGGTCGGCCTGCACAACCCGGCCACCGGCCGAACCGATGCCTTCAACATCGCCTTCTCGCACCACCAGAAGATCCTGGTGGTGGACGGGAAGATCGGCTTCGTCGGCGGCCTGGACATCGCCCACGGGCGCTGGGACGACGGCAACTTCGACGTCGTCTGCGACCCGGCATTGCATGTGCTCAATGACCACTACAACAACTGCCTGAGCAAGTTTCGGGGCATGACCAGGGCTGAGCAGGACCTGACCCTGGACAAGCCCGATACCAGCCCGGACGCGGCCGGCCGTGTCCGCCCCGGCTTTGCCCAGGCATACGTGCCGGGCCTGGCCATCGCGCTGGACCGGATGAAGGCGCAGTGGGATGCCGGCGCCGCACTGGCCGAACTGCAGGACTATGCGAACAAGCTGGGCGTTCCCGACGCATTGGAGCGCGAAGGCATCCGCAAGCTCGCCGAAATGGTCATTCCGGGCATGGAAGAAGCCGTCAAGGTACAGCGTTCGGTCGCCAAGACCTTCCTGGCCATCCAAGGGTGGTTGACCGAGATCGAAAAGGAATACGCCGACGTCATCGCCGCCTCCAACCGGGCTGCCGACGAGGCGGTCAAGCTGAACGTCGGCGAGGCGGCCGCCGCCGCCGGGCGAGCAGTGGAAGGCTTCACGAAGATCCAGGCGAAGAAGTTCGGCGAGTGGGTCGACGAGCGCAAGGCCGCCATCAAGGACGCCATTCTGGGCCCGATCAAGACGGCCACCACGGTGGCCGGATACGTGCGCGATCCTGACTCGCTGGTCAAGGATGCCAAGACCAAGTACGCCGAGATCGAGAACAAGTTCAACAAGGCCAAGCAGGCATGGGAATCGCTGGTGAAGTGGATCAACGAGCCGGTGGATCGCATCCAGCGGCTGCTTGACAGCGGCCGCCAGCCGCGCATGCCGTGGCAGGACGTGCACGCGCGCCTGCAGGGCCCGGCGGTGTTCGATATCTGCCGCAACTTCATGCACCGCTGGAACGCGATGGTCTGGCAGAACCAGCGTGGCGACCGTGAAATCGGCACGGCGGTGCGCAAGGTCCTGAACCGCGGCATCCGGGGTGCCAACGACTGGACAGGCGCTGGCCTGCCGGAGCAGACCACACTGGCACGTGGCATGGAGCTGACGCCGTTGAGCGATCAATGGCTTCAGTCGATGGGCGGCATGCAGGCGTTGTTCGGTGACCTGACCCAGCCGGGTACGGCCGGCGACGTCAGCGTACAGATCGTGCGGTCCTCGGGTACGGCATTGCATGCGCTGGAGAAGACGGGGTGCAAGGAATTCGGCCTGAACCTGGATGATGCCAGTTGCCTGCAGCCGTACTGGGAGCGCAACCAGCCGATGCACTCCGTCCTCGATGCGATGGTCAACTGCATCGCCTCGGCACGTGCATTTGTCTACCTCGAGACCCAGTTCCTGATTTCGGACTGTGGCTGGTCCGACGCCGAGGCCGGCAGGGCAGTGGAGACGGCGATCAAGGGCGGCGAACGGCGGCCCATGACCGAAGCGGAGAAGAAGAAGGTCGGCTACGTCGACAAGGGCGTGGCCATGAGTGGGCCCATCGGCAAAACCGGCGTCGTGCAGGACCTGGTGAAGCGCAAGCAGGGCGTGAAGTCGGCCGCCAGCAACCCGCTGGTGGCGGCCATCGCCGCGCGCATCCGCCGCGCCATCGTGGCCGGGCAGGGCTTCCATGTGTACATCACCTTGCCCGTGCATCCAGAAGGCAGCCTGTTCGACGGTGCCGTGCTGAAGCAGCAGTACTGGGTGCAGCAGACCCTGCTGCGCGGCGACCGCAGCCTGATCCGTAGCATCTGCCGTTCACTGATCGCGCGCGACAAGGATATCCGCGAGGCGAGCGTGGAAGAGGCCGACCTGCAGGCAGAGGTAAAGGCAGGGCGCTGGAAGGAATACCTGTCGGTAATGAACCTGAGAAGTTATGGGGTCCTGGCCGACATCAACCATAAGAACCACTACGCACCGCATACGATCGGCGCCGACCAGGCCACCCCCTTGTACGTGGTGACCGAGCAGTGTTACGTACACTCCAAGCTGCTGATCGTGGACGACGCCGTGGCCATCATTGGAAGTGCGAACTGCAACGACCGCAGCCTGCTGGGCACGGGTGACACCGAGATCGCCGCAGTGATCGTGGATGGTGCGGCCAAGTCGATGGACCTGGGCAATGGCTTGCAGGTGATAACCCGGAAGTTTGCGCGGGATCTGCGGATGAAGCTTTGGAGGAAGTTCTTGGGGGAGGAGATTCAAGAGCTGCCGGAGAAAAAGAAGAGGCCGTACTCTGCAGTTGGAGCCGCGGGGACGTATCTGCCTTGGTTCCTTATGGCAGATCCAGTTCAGCAGATCGAGCAGCCGGCGAGCACCAGAACTTGGCGGCGGATCAGGGAGATTGCTGACGCCAATTCGGATGCCTATCAGCATGTCTTCACCAATGTCCCACGCGATTCGTTCCCCCGCTATGATTCCGTGTTCCATGGGTTCCCCTCAGCAGGCCTGAGTGACAAGGGACACGTCAAGCGCATGTTGTATGCGCAACCACCTGACCTGCAACCAGACTTCATGCAGGAGCCTAGTGTTGAGAAGGACTATGTGACCAGTGCCGTCGGTCGGCATGATGTTCTCAAGGCGACTGACTTCCTCAAGGGCGAGCCGGGAAGTCCGCGAATTAAGGGCTTTTGGGTCACCATGCCGCTGCTTTGGGGGAGCAACATGGACGATCCGGCTGCCACGATGCCGAGCGAGATCATTGCAGCTATGCCTGTTCAGGGTGATAGGCCAAGTGAATTGGCATACTCGATTCGACATGCTGCCTTGAGTCAAGGAGAAAAGGTGTGAGTGAGTATTTGCTGCTGAAAGCGCTGATTGCGGTGAGTGCTCTGTGCGCCGTCCAAGTTGCGCATGCAGATTGCAGTCCAATAAATGAAAGCGACGCCCGTTTTCAAGGTAACGGTATGGTGGTCAAGTTTACGCCGTGGTCGGCTGGTGGGGGAGATGCGGTGGGCGCCAGTCTCAGTCGCGCGAACGAGGTGGCACCTTACATAAGGATCAGGACCGGTCCTGACTTGGCTAAATTGAAAAATGAGCCATTCGACTCGAATGGCGGTTCGGTCTACTACTTGGAAGCAAGTGGCCAAGGGCAGCGGATCTGCCGTGCTGAGGAATGGAGGCGGCGTGAGTCCAAGCTGATTAATGATGCGCCTGCACAAAGCCTGCATTCTGCAGTCAAGCCGCTGTATCCGTACTTTGAACTGCATAAGGTGCACGAGCTTGATTACGATGTGTCAGGTCAATTGACATCGATTCGGCGGATCGACACGTCGGGCCGTAAGGTCACAACGTTCTGTGCGCTCTACGACGAAAATGGTCGCGTAGAGGTGGCAAATGAGAGCTCTGGGTTGATCGTCTCGGAAGATCCGGATTTTCAGTGCGCGGAGCTTCGAAATAAGCCTGTAAGTGAAGTTACAAGATATTTTTCTTATCGGTCTGATGGATTCCTGGCTTTGGATATGACCAAGAGGGCTACTCGCAAGCTTGGAGAGAGCGCAGAGCAAGAGGATGTCGACTTCGGAACCGAGGCCACGGATGGTGCCTGGTACGCTCAAGGAGATTATTACTTTAACGGTGCCAACTTCCACCACCGCGTTGGTGCATCGTTCCAGATGAGTGACAAACGCGGGCTTACCGGTATTCAGAGTAAATCCTTTGCCATCGCTTCGTCCGACGCCACGCCCATCTTTGAGCAACGCAGTCGAGATGAGGGTAAGGAGTTGAACTATACCTTCCCTGGAGAGCGTGTATCTCCAGATGTGTTGAAGGGGCAGTTTGATGGCGTGATTGCCTATACGCGTGTTCGTGAGTATTTCCACCGCACTGGACAGCGCGTCTTTGAGATTTTCGCGCCCGGCGCGAAGCACCCCCGCGAACGCCAGTGGCGCACGCTGGACCTGAATCGTCAGGAAAACTACGACGCAAATGGCAAGCTCACGCGGGTGATCCTGTCCGGTCCGGTATCCGATGGCGGCGGCTATACCGAGAACCTGCGCGCCTACGCCGAGAAGGGCGTCTTGAAGCTCACGCCTCTCACCAATGGCTACAGCTCTTACCGCGTGTACGACTACGACGCTGCCGGCAAAGAGACCCTGTCGTTCGTGTGCTGGCGCTACGAAGTCTCGACCAACAAGCCCTACGCCCATTTCCCCTGGTGGGAGCCCGATCCCCGTCCCAAGCGCAGCCGTGAAGCCGAACTGCAGTACGGCAGGACGCAGGTGGGCACGCGGTGTGGCACACCAGACGGGAAAATGGTCGTGGAAGGTATGGGTCCGGTGAAGAAGCTGATGGAAACCAGGTACGGTTTTGGGACGACCAAGCTGGGGTTGCCGGGCGAGTAGGACGGGACTTCTATCCCGAACTCGTAACAGGCGCTGGCCTGCCGGAGCAGACCACACTGGCACGTGGCATGGAGCTGACGCCGTTGAGCGATCAATGGCTGCAGTCGATGGGCGGCATGCAGGCGTTGTTCGGTGACCTGACCCAGCCGGGTACGGCCGGCGAGGTCAGCGTACAGATCGTGCGGTCCTCGGGTACGGCATTGCATGCGCTGGAGAAGACGGGGTGCAGGGAATTCGGCCTGAACCTGGATGATGCCAGTTGCCTGCAGCCGTACTGGGAGCGCAACCAGCCGATGCACTCCGTCCTCGATGCGATGGTCAACTGCATCGCCTCGGCACGTGCATTTGTCTACCTCGAGACCCAGTTCCTGATTTCGGACTGTGGCTGGTCCGACGCCGAGGCCGGCAGGACAGTGGAGACGGCGATCAAGGGCGGCGAGCGGTGGCCCATGACCGAAGCGGAGAAGAAGAAAGTCGGCTACGTCGACAAGGGCGTGGCCATGAGTGGGTCCATCGGCAAAACCGGCGTCGTGCAGGACCTGGTGAAGCGCAAGCAGGGCGTGAAGTCGGCCGCCAGCAACCCGCTGGTGGCGGCCATCGCCGCGCGCATCCGCCGCGCCATCGTGGCCGGGCAGGGCTTCCATGTGTACATCACCTTGCCCGTGCATCCAGAAGGCAGCCTGTTCGACGGTGCCGTGCTGAAGCAGCAGTACTGGGTGCAGCAGACCCTGCTGCGCGGCGACCGCAGCCTGATCCGTAGCATCTGCCGTTCACTGATCGCGCGCGACAAGGATATCCGCGAGGCGAGCGTGGAAGAGGCCGACCTGCAGGCAGAGGTGAAGGCAGGGCGCTGGAAGGAATACCTGTCGGTAATGAACCTGAGAAGCTATGGGGTCCTGGCCGACATCAACCATAAGAACCACTACGCACCGCATACGATCGGCGCCGACCAGGCCACCCCCTTGTACGTGGTGACCGAGCAGTGTTACGTACACTCCAAGCTGCTGATCGTGGACGACGCCGTGGCCATCATTGGAAGTGCGAACTGCAACGACCGCAGCCTGCTGGGCACGGGTGACACCGAGATCGCCGCAGTGATCGTGGATGGTGCGGCCAAGTCGATCGACCTGGGCAATGGCTTGCAGGTGATAACCCGGAATTTTGCGCGGGATCTGCGGATGAAGCTCTGGAGGAAGTTCCTGGGGGAGGAGATTGAGGATGTCCCTGGAAAGCTGCAAGGGTATACCGCCGTTGAGGGCAACCCGAATCATCCTCCTTTCCGGAAAAAGTCGTCGCTTGTAGACGTTGGAAAGCCTGCGTCTGGGGCAACTTGGAAGAAGGTGCAAGAGATCGCTGAGTTCAATGCTTCGCTATATCAGCGTGTGTTTCCCAATGTGCCGCGAGACGCAATGAGTCGCTACGATGCAGTTTTCAGTGGCTTTCCGTCGGTAGGTTTGGTCGACGATGGAAGCAAGGTGGGCCGGATGCTCTATGCGCAGCCCTCAGATCCTTCGCCAGAGTTCATGCGTGAAGTGAGTGAAGTCGCCAACGCACGTACGTTGAAGGTAGGGCGTCACAATGTGGAGAAGGTGATGTCACTGCTGGGTCCCAGCAACTTGGAGGGCGGTTTGAAGGGATTCTGGGTGGCAATGCCTTTGATGTGGGGACATGGTATGGACGATCCGGCGGCTCTGATGCCAGCGGAGATCACGCGAACGTGCTTGTTCCAGCGGGTCCAGCATCGGATACGCTGATGGCAAGTCGCCAAGACGGTAACGACGAAGGGCATCAGGCATGAAAGTTGGATGGATATCAGCAACATTACTTGTAGTCGGCACGCTCGCCGTCAGCGCAACTGTTCGCGCTGCTTGTAACGATGCTGAAGCTCCTTTGGTGGCGCCTGCAGCCGGAATGGAAATGCGGCTATCGCCATCAAGCGCAGGAAGGGTCACTTACCGGCTTCCAAGGATCACCGAGAGCAGGAAAGTGAGTCTTCCGGAAATTGTGCCGGAAGCTTCTCTGGTCCATAACAGAGGTTTCGATCGGGATGGTGGGCAGATCATCTATCTTGAATCGGATGGTAAGGGCGGGAAGCGTGTCTGCCGGGTTGAGAACTGGGCAGAAAGATCGGTAGCAGATGCAGGTGCGTCCTCTCCAGCGGGGAAGGAGTTGCCACCAGAAAACCCTGTTCTGAAGAAGGTTTTTCCCTACTTCTACCTCGATGAAGTCCGTGCATATTCCTACGATTCAGCGGGTCGGCTGGGGGAAGTCCGGTTGTCCCGACCGATGTTTCATGGCGGGCGGGAGGAAAGTGTCCGGGACTTCTATCGAATGAATGTTGCAGAGGCCTGTGTTCAGTATGACAACGCTGGTCGCGTGATCATGGTTTCTGGGTCGCCGGGGGCGGAGGCGTCATTGAAGTCCGGTTTCCAATGCTCAGATCTCAGCATGGAAGCGGTGCCATCTCAGGTCACAGCGTACTCCTACTATCCAGATGATCGCGTTGAAGTCATGGATATACGCAAGCCGGATTTAACTTCTGCGCAGAAGAGCGGGCCGCTCGCTCTGCCTGTGGGCGGCGACGAGCACAATGGCGCTTGGTCTGGGCAGGGGGTGGTCTACTTGAAGGACGGCGGCGCTGATCAGATTCTTCGTGAAGTTCACTTCGACTCGAACGAGAAGCATGGATTGGTTCGCTTGAAGAGCTATTCGGCAACCATCGCTCCCTTCGACATGTCACCGGTTTTTTCGCAGAGAGCCTCCAGGCAGGGCGAGGTGCTTCGCTACACGTTTCCCGCCGAGGCTGTACCTTTGAGTGCTGCAGGTGCGCAGTTCAGCGGCATTGGTGGCTACACACGTGTGCGCAGTTATCAGCATCGCTCAGGGAGCGAGATCTATGAGATCTTTGCTCCCGGCGCGAAGCACCCGCGCGAACGCCAGTGGCGCACGCTGGATCTGAATCGTCAGGAAAACTACGACGCAAATGGCAAGCTCACGCGGGTGATCCTGTCCGGTCCGGTATCCGATGGCGACGGCTATACCGAGAACCTGCGCGCCTACGCCGAGAAGGGCGTCTTGAAGCTCACGCCGCTCACCAGCGGTTACAGCTCTTACCGCGTGTATGACTACGACGCTGTCGGCAAAGAGACCCTGTCGTTCGTATGCTGGCGCTACGAAGTCTCGACCAACAAGCCCTACGCCCATTTCCCCTGGTGGGAGCCCGATCCCCGTCCCAAGCGCAGCCGTGAAGCCGAACTGCAGTACGGCAGGACGCAGGTGGGCACGCGGTGTGGCACACCAGACGGGAAAATGGTCGTGGAAGGTATGGGTCCGGTGAAGAAGCTGATGGAAACCAAATACGGCTTCGGTACCACGAAGCTTGGGTTCCCAGGTGAAGAGAAGGATTGACCGGCCCCTGTCGCTGTGCGGTCCCTCCTGCCGCCGGCGCACGTTCCACTGCCAGGCGAGCAATCCGGCCATCCCCTGCCGCTTTTCCACACCGGCTGTGGAATGATGCCGAATCAACCTGTGGATAGGTGGACCAGACCCTGACGGCACAAGACCTGTCACGGCGTGGTGAAAAAACCGCCAGGGCGGATCGGCATCATCGCGGGTGCACGGGGCCGATGGCACCGTAGCGCCGTCGCTGGAGGGGATGGTCATGGGCAACGGCATGCGTGGGTTCGGACTGGTGGGCCTGGCCCTGTTGGCAGGCTGCGGCCAGGCGCCACCGACCGCGCTGGGAACGCTGGAATGGGACCGGATCACCGTGCCGGCCCCGGCGGCCGAAGTGATTGCAGCGGTGGAGGTGCGCGAAGGCCAGCAGGTCAACGCCGGCACCGTGCTGATGCAGCTGGACCCGGCCCGGGGCGATGCACAGTTCGCCGCCGCACAGGCCGACACCGCGCGTGCGCAGGCGCAGTTGGAGGAACTGAAGATCGGTCCGCGCCAGGAGCAGATCGCGCAGGCCCGGGCGCAGCTGACCGCATTGCGCGCGCAGGCCGTCGAGGCCAGTGCGTACTACCGACGCGTACAGCCACTGGCGCGCCAGCGCCTGATCGCGGCCGCCGAGCTGGACCGTGCGCGGGCCGCCGCCGGCAACGCTGAGGCCAGCGTGCGTGCCGCCGAACAGGCCTGGTTGCAGTTGGTGCACGGCAACCGCGCGCAGGATATCGCCCAGGGCCAGGCGGCCGCCGATGCTGCGCAGGCACAGCAGGTGGTGCAGGCCGTGAACCTGCAGAAGCTGCAGTTGCGCGCGCCCCGCGACGGGGTGGTCGATGCCTTGCCCTACCGGCAAGGCGACCAGGCCCCGGTGGGCGCCCCGCTGGCGGTAATGCTGGTCGGCGAGCGTCCCTATGCACGCGTCTATCTGCCGCAGCCATTGCGCCTGCAGGTCAAGGTCGGGCAGGCCGCGCAGGTGCATCTGGAAGGGCGGGGCGCGGCACTGAAGGGGCATGTGCGTTCGATCCGCAGCGAGCCGTCGTTCACCCCCTACTACGCGCTGACCGGCGATGACGTCGCGCGCCTGAGCTACCTGGCCGAGATCGAGGTGGATGAGACCGCCGACATGCAGAAGCTCCCGGCGGGGCTGCCGGTGCGGGTGAGCTTCTGAACACCGGCGACGACATCGCGGTGCATGCACAAGGCCTGACGCGCCGCTTTGGCGATCTGCTGGCCGTGGACAACGTCGACCTGACGGTACCGCGTGGCCAGGTCTACGGTTTTCTGGGGCCCAACGGCTCGGGCAAGTCGACCACGATCCGCATGCTATGCGGCCTGCTGGAGCCGAGTGCCGGGCAGATCGAGGTGCTGGGCCTGTCGGTGCCGGAGCAGGCCGAGGCGCTGCGCCGCCGCATCGGCTACATGACCCAGCGCTTTTCGCTGTACGAAGACCTGTCGGTGCGCGAGAACCTGGAGTTCCTTGCCGCCATCCAGGACCTGCCGCGTGCGCAGGCCCGGCAGCGCGTCGATGTGCTGCTGCAGCAGTATCGCCTGCAGGATCGCCAGCCACAGTTGGCCGGTACGCTCAGCGGCGGGCAGAAGCAGCGCCTGGCCCTGGCCGGTGCCGTGGTGCACGCGCCCGAGCTGCTGTTCCTGGACGAGCCGACCAGTGCGGTCGATCCGGAGTCGCGCCGCGATTTCTGGGAGGCGCTGTTCGAACTGGCCGATGCCGGCACCACGGTGCTGGTCTCGACCCACTACATGGACGAGGCCGAGCGCTGCCACCGGCTGGCGATCCTGGATCGCGGCGCGCTGGTGGCCGATGGCACGCCGGCTGAACTGTGCACGCGGTTGCAGGGACGCACGCTGCAGGTCACGTCCTCGCAGCCACGCCAGGCCAGTCGGGCGCTGGCCGAACTGCCCGGCGTGCTGAGCGTGGCGCAGATCGGCACGCAGCTGCGTGTGCTGTGCAGTGAACATGCCGCCGACCTGACCGCATTGCAGCGCGCCTTGGCCAGTGCCGATCCGCGGGCGCGCATCGCAGCGGTGGCGCCGAACCTGGAAGACGTTTTCGTCGCCGCTACCCGTGGCCGCGGCCGGGAGCCGGCCGCATGAACCTGCGCCGGCTGTGGGCGATCATGCTCAAGGAGTTGCGCCAGCTGCGCCGTGACCGCATCACGCTGGCGATGATCGTCGGCATTCCGGTGATGCAGCTGCTGCTGTTCGGTTATGCGATCAATCTCAACCTGCGCCACCTGGATGCGGGGATTGCCGACCAGGCCAACAGCGCAGCCTCACGCGCGCTGGTGCAGGACATGGTCGCCACCGGTGTGATCACCCCACGCAGCGAAGCCTACAGTCCGGACCAGCTGATGCAGGCGCTGCGCCGCGGCGAGATCAGCGTCGGCATCGTGGTGCCGGCAGATTTCGAGCGTCGCCGTTTTGATGGGCGTGATGCGGTACAGGTGCTGGTCGATGGCAGCGACACCGTGGTGCAGAGCGCGGCGATCCAGCTGGCGCAGGTGCCGCTCGACACGCGCCCGACCAGCAATACACGGCCGCTGCGTGAAGGCAGCATCGCCAGTGGCCAGATCAGCGTGACCAGCTTCTACAACCCGCAGCGGCGCTCAGCGGTGAACATCGTGCCGGGGCTGATCGGGGTGATCCTGACCATGACCCTGGTGATGTTCACGGCGGTAGCGGTAGTGCGCGAACGCGAGCGCGGCAACATGGAACTGCTGATTGCCACGCCGGTCTCGCGCAGCGAACTGATGGTGGGCAAGGTGCTGCCCTATGCAGCCATTGGCCTGCTGCAGACCACGCTGGTGCTGGTCCTGGGCACCTGGCTGTTCCAGGTGCCGATCCGCGGCAGCCTGCTGGACATCTACCTGGCCGCAGTGCTGCTGGTGCTGGCCAACCTGGCGCTGGGCCTGTTGATCTCCACGCGCGCGCGCTCGCAGTTCCAGGCGATGCAGATGACGCTGTTCCTGTTCCTGCCGTCGATCCTGCTGTCCGGCTTCATGTTCCCGTTCGCCGGCATGCCACGGCCGGTGCAGTGGCTGGCCGAAGTGCTGCCGCTGACCCACTTCCTGCGCCTGGTGCGCGGCATCATGCTGCGCGGTGCTTCGCTGTGGGAGCTGTGGCACGACGCGCTGGCGCTGCTGGCCTTCATCGTGGTGATGATGACCCTGGCGATCCTGCGTTTCCGCAAGCGCCTGGACTGAAGAGGGTCGGGGTCGGATCCCCGCAGGGGCTCCGACCCTCTTTACCGACCCGGAGACTTACTCCGCCACCACGCGCGCGCGCAGCGAGTTGGTCAGCGCTTCGGTAATGACCACATCCACGAACTGGCCGATCAGGCGCGCCGGCGCCGGGAAGTTCACCGACCGCATGTTCTCGGTCTTGCCGGTCAGCTCGTTCGGGTTCTTGCGCGAAGGACCTTCCACCAGCACGGTCTGCACGGTACCAACCATCTTCTCGGAAATGCCGGCGGCGTGCGCATTGATCCGTTCCTGCAGGCGCGACAGGCGCGCGTGCTTCTCGGCATCGCTGATCGTGTCCTCCAGGTCGGCCGCCGGGGTGCCCGGGCGGCGCGAATAGATGAAGGAGAAACTGTGGTCGAAGCCGATGTCCTCGATCAGCTTCATGGTTTTCTCGAAATCGGCATCGGTTTCGCCGGGGAAGCCGACGATGAAGTCCGAGCTGATCGAGATGTCCGGGCGCACGGCACGCAGCTTGCGGATCTTCGACTTGAATTCCAGCGCGGTGTAGCCGCGCTTCATCGCCGACAGTATGCGGTCGCTGCCGGCCTGCACCGGCAGGTGCAGGAAGTTGGCCAGCTGCGGCACGTCGCGGAACGCGTCGATCAGCGAATCGCTGAACTCCAGCGGATGCGAGGTGGTGAAACGGATGCGGCCGACGCCGTCGATCTCGGCGATGGTGCGGATCAGCAGGCCGAGGTCGGCGAACTCACCGTCGCCATAGGGGCCGCGATAGGCATTGACGTTCTGGCCGAGCAGGTTGATCTCGCGCACGCCCTGCGCGGCCAGCTGGGCCACTTCCACCACCACATCCTCGAACGGGCGGCTGACCTCGGTGCCGCGGGTGTAGGGCACCACGCAGAACGAGCAGTACTTGGAACAGCCTTCCATGATCGACACGAACGCCGAGGCGCCTTCGGCGCGCGGCTCCGGCAGGCGGTCGAACTTCTCGATCTCGGGGAAGCTGATGTCCACCTGCGGGCGCTTCTGCTCGCGGCGGGCGCGGATCAGTTCCGGCAGCCGGTGCAGGGTCTGCGGGCCGAACACCAGGTCCACGAACGGCGCACGCTTGATGATCGCCTCGCCTTCCTGCGAGGCGACGCAGCCGCCGACGCCGATGATGACCTCGCGGCCCTTGTTCTTCAGGCCCTTCCACACGCCCAGCTGGCTGAACACCTTTTCCTGCGCCTTTTCGCGGATGGAGCAGGTGTTGACCAGGATGACGTCGGCGTCGTCCGGGCTGTCGGTCAGTTCCAGGCCATCGCTGGCGGCAAGCACGTCGGCCATCTTGGCCGAGTCGTACTCGTTCATCTGGCAACCGTGGGTCTTGATGTACAGCTTGCCTTTCACCTGGTCGGGCTTGCGCGGACCGGCGGGCAGGGCAACGAGCGGGGTACCGCCCGGCGTGGCGGGCGGAAAGACGTCTGGCGTCCCGGTCATGGCGCTTAATCCATTCGGGTGGCGGGAAAGCCGGCAATTCTACCCGCATCCCGTGCCACCCGCCGCGCCCGTGTAGCGCCGGGCCCACGCCCGGCTGCTTTCCCCGCGTGCCAAGGGGCCGCCAGGCATCGCCTGGCTCTACTGAAACCAGCCGAGCGTGGGCTCGGCTCTACAAACCGATCGGCGCTCCTTATGCCGCCGCCAGCTCCGCGTCGATCTGCCGCGAACGGTCGAACGCCGTCATCGCGCTCATCCGTTCGATGTAGGCGGCGGTCGCCGGTGCCGGCTGCACCAGGCCAAAGGCCGTGGTCCAGGCCAGCGCATTGCCCCACAGCACGTCGGCGGCACTCATGGTCTCGCCCAGCAGGTACGGGCCCTGCGCCAGCTGGGCCTCGATCACCTGCAGCACGGTCTCGGCATCGTTGTAGGGCGACATCAGGCGCGGCGGCGGCTCGCGGTGCATCGCCTTGTCGATCATTGCCGGTTCGAAGCACGCGCCGTAGAACGCCATCCAGCGCAGGTAGGGGCCGCGCAGGGCATCGCCGATCGGCGGCGCCAGCCCGGCTTCCGGGTACAGGTCGGCCAGATACAGGTAGATCGCCACCTGCTCGGTGACCAGTGCACCGTTGTGGACGATGGCCGGCACCTTGCCCATCGGGTTGATGGCCAGGTAGGCCGGGGCCAGGTTGGCGCCGGCCTTCAGGTCCAGCACCTGCATGCGGTAGTCGGCACCGAGCGCTTCGAGCAGGGCCACCGCGCCGCTGGAGCGGGATCGGGCGGCGTGGTACAGGGTGATCTGGCGTGAGGTCATGGCAGTGCTCCTTGCGTTGGGTGGTGAACTGGAGGCCATCGTGGGGCACTATTGAGGACGACTTCTGTCCTCGATCCTTCATGCGCCATACCGCCCATCGCCTGTTGCGCCTGATCGCCCTGCTGCAGGCCCGCCGCCAGTGGTCCGGGGCCGAACTGGCCGAGCGCATGGGCGTGGACCGGCGCAGCATCCGCCGCGACATCGAGCGCCTGCGCGAACTCGGTTATCCGGTGCAGGCCTCGGCCGGGGTCGGCGGCGGCTATCAGCTTGGGGCGGGTGCACCGGTGCTGCCGATGCTGCTGGACGAGGAGGAAGCGACCACCCTGGCCATTGCCCTGCGCGCGGCCTCGGCCACCGTCGCCGGCATCGATGACACCGCGCGCGGGCTGCTGTCCAAGCTCGACCCGCTGGTGCCGACCCGCCGCCGCCAGCAGGCCGGGGAGGTGCACGCCGCCACCGCAACCCTGTCCGAACTGCCGGCCACCGACGCACGCCTGCTTGGCCGCCTGGCCCAGCATTGCCGGCAGGCGTCGCGGCTGGCTTTCGAGTACCGCAGCGCGCAGGACGCGGTGACCCAGCGCGAGGTCGAAGCCCAGCATCTGGTCAACTATGGCCGCCGCTGGTACCTGCTGGCCTGGGATCTGGGCCGCCAGGACTGGCGCACCCTGCGCGTGGACCGGATGGGAGCGGTGCGCGAATGCACCGAGCCGGGCCTGCATCGGCGCACCCCGGCTCCGCCGGACGTGATGGTGCGGCAGGCGGTCAGCCAGGCACCGTTCGCGTTGCAGGCCATCGTGCGCCTGGCCGGCAGCCATTCCGAGCTGGAGGGCCACATCCCGCCCTGGTGCGGGGTACTGGAGGCCGACGGCGCGGAGCATTGCCTGCTGCGGATGGGGGCCGAGAGCCGCGGCATGATGCTGGCGCAGATCCTCAGCCTGGACCGCGTACCGGTGGCACTGTGGACGACGCCGCCCGGCCTGCGTGAGGAACTGGCGGAACGGCTGGCCGGGCTGGGGCAGGTGCTGGCTGTGCGGCCGGTCACAGGCTGAGCCGCGTGGCTTGGCAAGTTCCGGCGAAGCTGGGACACTCGCCGCCATGAAGGGGATACTGGGGACAACGGCGATCATCATCGCTGCGCTGACCGCTGCGCCGGCCAGCGCCGGAACCCTGTTCAAGTGCCAGGGCGCCGATGGCGTCACCAGCTATGTCAGCAAGCGCGTGGCCGGGGCCCGCTGCAGCACCATCAGCTACAGCCGCGACACCCGCCCGGCGCCGCGTCCCATGATGGCGGCGCCGAAACCGGCGGCGACCCTGGTGGCCAGCATCGAGCGCAACCCGGTCGCGGTCACCGCCAGTGCCGCCGCGCCGGCCGTGGCCGCACCGACGCCGACGCCGACGCCCGCCGCAGCACCCGCGCCGGCAGCGTCACGCGGCGGACGCATGGTCAGTGGCCAGGTCTATTCCTTCATGAAGGATGGCGTGCGCCACTACACCAGCGCACGCCCGACCCAGGTCGCCAACCTCGGCCCGGTGCGCACCATCCGCTACAGCTTCATGGAGCGCTGCTATGCCTGCGGGGTCAACCCGCGGGTCGACTTCGGCACGGTACGCCTGAACACCACCGCGTTCCACAGCGAGATCAGCTCGGCCGCACGCGAGTTCGGCGTGGACGAGGCAGTGGTGCGCGCGATCATCCATGCCGAGTCGGCCTACAACCCGACCGCGCTCAGCCGCGCCGGCGCGCAGGGCCTGATGCAGTTGATGCCGCCCACTGCCGCGCGGTTCGGCGTAAGCGATTCCTACGACGCCGGGCAGAACATCCGCGGTGGCGTGCAGTACCTGGCCTGGTTGTTGAAGCGCTTCAACGGCGATCTGACCCTGGCCGCAGCGGGTTACAACGCAGGTGAGGGCGCGGTCGACCGCCATGGTGGCGTACCGCCCTACAGCGAGACCCAGTACTACGTGCGCCGGGTCGGCCAGCTGGCCGAGCGTTATCGCACCGCCCTGAGTCACCAGTAGGTGCCGACCGGGTAGGTGCCGACTGTTGGTCGGCACTCCTTGCAGAGAGCGTTGTGTGGCGCGCGACGGTTCCGCTACACTCGGCCAAGATTCAATGCGGCTCTGGCCCCCACCGGATCCGCTGGCAGCCTTAAAGCTACCTAATCAATATCGGAGTGCCGGATGGCCAACGATGGGGTACACGATCCAGTCAACACCGGACGTCGGCGTTTTCTTTCTGCCACCACAGCCGTGGTGGGTGCCGTCGGCGTCGGATTCACCGCAGTTCCTTTCATCAAGTCCTGGAACCCCAGTGCCCGCGCCAAGCTTGCCGGCGCACCGGTGGTCGCCGACATCAGCGCCCTGCAGGAAGGCCAACGCCTGATCGTGGAATGGCGTGGCCAGCCGATCTGGATCGTCAAACGGTCCAAGGCCATCCTCGATGCGCTGCACGGGCTGGATGGCCGCCTCAAGGACCCCGAGTCCGGCGAGAAGGACCAGCAGCCGGACTACGTGCTCAAGCAGAACCCCGAGCTGCGCTCGATCAAGCCGGACATCTCCGTGCTGGTCGGCCTGTGCACGCACCTGGGCTGCTCGCCGGAAATGGTCGCCGAGATCCGGCCCGAGCCCTATGACCCGCAGTGGAAGGGCGGCTACTTCTGCCCCTGCCACAAGTCGCGCTTCGACATGTCCGGCCGCGTCTTCAAGGACGTGCCGGCGCCGATCAACCTGAAGGTGCCCGCGCACCACTACCAGGACGACAACACCATCATCATCGGTGTCGATCCGCAGGGGGCTGCCTGATGGCCAATATCCTCAGCCGTACCGCCAGCGGCGTGGCCGACTGGGTCAACGCGCGCGCGCCCGGCCTGATGCCGGTGTACCGCAAGCACGTCAGCGAGTACTACGCGCCGAAGAACTTCAACATCTGGTACTACTTCGGTTCGCTGGCGCTGCTGGTGCTGGTCAACCAGATCGTCACCGGCATCTTCCTGACGATGCACTACAAGACCAACGCCGCCGAGGCGTTCGGCTCCATCGAATACATCATGCGTGATGTGGAGTGGGGCTGGCTGATCCGCTACATGCACTCCACCGGGGCCTCGCTGTTCTTCATCGTGGTCTACCTGCACATGTTCCGCGGGCTGCTCTACGGCAGCTACCAGAAGCCGCGCGAGCTGGTGTGGATCCTCGGCATGCTGATCTACCTGGTGCTGATGGCCGAAGCCTTCATGGGCTACGTACTGCCCTGGGGCCAGATGTCGTTCTGGGGCGCCAAGGTGATCATCTCGCTGTTCGGCGCGATACCGGTGATCGGCAACGGCCTGACCGAATGGATCATGGGTGACTACCTGCCCAGCGACGCCACGCTCAACCGCTTCTTCGCGCTGCACGTCATCGCACTGCCGCTGGTGCTGCTGCTGCTGGTGGTGCTGCATCTGGGCGCGCTGCACGAAGTAGGGTCGAACAACCCCGACGGCGTGGAGATCAAGAAGGGGCCGAAGGGCAACCGGTGGTCGCCGAACGCCCCGGCCGATGGCATTCCGTTCCACCCGTACTACACGCTCAAGGATGGCGTCGGTGCCGGCTTCCTGCTGATCATCGCCGCTTTCATCATCTTCTTCGCGCCGGGTTTCGGCGGGCTGTTCCTGGAGCACGACAACTTCACCGAGGCCAACCGCCTGGTGACCCCGGAGCACATCAAGCCGGTCTGGTACTACACGCCGTACTACGCGATGTTGCGCGTGGTACCGAACAAGCTGGGCGGCGTGCTGGTGATGTTCTCGGCCATCGCGATCCTGTTCCTGGTGCCGTGGCTGGACAAGGCGCGGGTGAAGTCGGTGCGTTACCGCGGCTGGATCTCGAAGGTGATGCTGGGCGTACTGGCGGTGTGCTTTGTGTGGCTGGGCGTGATCGGCTCCGGCCCCGGCACCGACGTGCACGAGACCTACATCGGGCGGGTGCTGACCTTCCTGTACTTCGCGTTCTTCATCACCATGCCGCTATGGACAAGGCTGGACAAGACCAAGCCGGTACCGGAGAGGGTGACCACGCATGACTGAGCGCTGGATGGTCCGGCTGGCCCTGGCGGCCACCCTGATGCTGGGCAGTTTCCTGGCTTCCGCCGCCGAGGGCGGCACCCCGCTGCTGCAGGCCGGCAACGACCTCGGCGACCGGGCGTCGCTGCAGCGCGGCGCGCAGCTGTACATGAATTACTGTTCCGGCTGCCATGCGCTGAAGTACCTGCGCTATTCACGGATGGCGGAGGATCTGGGCCTGACCGAGGAAGAGGTGATGAACAACCTCAACTTCACCGGCGCGGCGATCGGTGACCCGATCCCGGTGGCGATGCCCAAGGAAAACGCCGAGAAGTGGTTCGGAAAGATGCCGCCGGACCTCAGCCTGATCTCGCGTGTACGGGGCAGTGACTGGGTCTACACCTACCTCAAGTCGTTCTACCTGGACAGCAGCCGTCCGCTGGGCTGGAACAACGCCTTGTTCGCCAATGCGTCCATGCCCAACCCGCTGTGGGAGATGCAGGGCCTGCAGCACGCGGTGCATGGCAAGCCCGAGGCACCGGGGATGGACCCGCCGGTGACCGGCCTGAAGATCGAAACGCCGGGTGCGGTCGATCCTGGCCAGTACGACCAGGCGGTGCGTGACATCACCAACTTCCTCGAATATGCCGGCGAGCCGGCCGCGCTCAAGCGCCAGCAACTGGGCGTCTGGGTGATCCTGTTCCTGGCCCTGCTGACCTTCCTGCTGTATCTGCTGAAGAAGGAATACTGGAAGGACGTTCACTGATTCTGCCGCCGGCGGTCATGCAAGCCTATTGGCTTTTGTGATGGCCGGTTGCACACTCGGGGAGGAGTCGACCGCTGGCACGGTGCTGGCGGCGCCGATGCGGCAGGCGGTCTCCTGTCGTAGGAGAGCCTTTGATGGCGGCGAGCGTACGCATGCGCAATACACTGACGCTGTTTTCCTCGAACGACGACGTACTGTGCCACCGTGTACGCCTGGTCCTGGCGGCCAAGGGCGTCACCTTCGACTTCGTTCCGGTCGATCCGCAGAACCCGCCTGAAGACCTGATCGATCTCAATCCGTACCACTCGGTACCGACCCTGGTCGAGCGCGAGCTGGTGCTGTACGCCGCATCGGTGGTCAGCGAATACCTGGACGAGCGCTACCCGCATCCGCCGCTGATGCCGGTCGATCCGCTCTCCCGCGCGCGCATCCGCCTGGCCATGCTGCGCATCGAGCACGACTGGGTGCCGCAGGTGCAGGCCATCCAGCTGGGCAACAAGACCCAGGCCGAGGCCGGGCGCAAGCGCCTGAAGGAACTGCTGACCGCCTCGTTGCCGCTGTTCAAGGCCAGCAAGTTCTTCCTCAATCCGGAAATGAGCCTGGCCGACTGCGCGATGGCACCGATCATCTGGCGCCTGCAGTCACTGGACGTGCCGCTGCCCAAGGACGGCAAGGCGATCGAGGACTACGGCAACCGAATCTTCCGCCACCCCGGTTTCGTCCGCAGCCTGACCGACCAGGAAAAGAAACTGCGCGATCTGCCGGTCTGATCCGGCCACGCCTTACCCGTCTGCACGCCGACCGGTGTGCAGGCGATCTGCCCCGGCGGGGCGCCGGGCGCGTACACTTCACGCATGACCGAAGACTTCTTCCACATGACCAGCCACCGCCCGTACCTGCTGCGGGCGCTGGTGGAATGGATCAACGACAACCAGCTGACTCCGCACATCCTGGTCGATGCCGGCGTTCCCGGCGTACAGGTGCCGCCTTCGGCGGTCAAGGATGGCCGGGTCGTGCTCAATATTGCCGAACGTGCCGTCGTGCGGCTGATGATCGACAACGAGATGGTGAGCTTCTCGGCGCGCTTCTCCGGCACCAGCTATCCGGTGCAGGTGCCGATCAGTGCCGTGCTGGCCGTCTATGCCCGCGAAACCGGGCAGGGCATGGCGCTGCCGGACGATATCCCGGGCAACGAGACGGCGCCGACCAGCGACGAGCTGCTGCATGACGACAGCACGCCGCCGGACGATACGCCTCCGGCCAGCCCGCCGCCGAAGGGGCGCCCGACCCTGCGCGTGGTCAAGTAAGGGTGGGTGCCGGCCGTGGGTCGGCACACCTTCAGCCCTTACACATCCTCGGCATCGTCCACATCCGGCCGGATCTGGCTGATCCGCGCCGCGCCCGGCCCTGTGAATGAAATCAGCTGGTCGCCGCGCAGCACCATGCGACCCACGTGGCGATCGATGCCGTCGTAGGAATACTCGAACTTGAAGGTGCGCTCGAAGCCGAGCCGGCCATCTTCGCCGCGCGACAGGCGCAGGCCGGTGGCGTGCACCGCCTGGTCCAGCCATTGCACGTCGGCTGCGCGGCAGGCATTGCGGCCCAGCTCGACCGCGCGCTCGGCGGCCGAACGCGCCGCGTTCCAGAAGAAATAGATGATTCCGCCGGCAATCAGCAACAGCAGCAGGGTGGGCATGGCGTCAGCCGTCAGAGGTCGATCCGGCAAAGATGGCGGCGAACGCGCGCTGGATCAAGCGCTGCATTCACCGCCGCGGCTGCGGTTCGCTGGATATCGGTTGCGCGGGCACGATGACCGGCTGCGGCGCAGGTGCGGGCTGCACTGGCGTCGCAGTGGGCGAGGGCATCACCAGCGGTGATGTGGCGGTCAGCTGCAGCAGGGCTGCCCAGTCCTGGCGGTTGAAGCTGCATTCGTCCTCGCGGCCCGGCGTGCAGCTGGGGTCGATGCCGGTGCTATTGCGTTCGCGCGCCGGGGGCAGCTTGATCAACCCCGTGCGATCCAGCGGCAGCAACCGCATCGCCACCGTGTTCATCACATTGCCGCCGACCAGATACAGGGTCTGGTCGCCCCCGAGATTTGCCGCCACCACCACTTCACAATGCGACTTCCAGTGGCCCACCGAGCCGTTGCCCAGCGCCTGCACCAGTCCGCTGTAACTGAGGGTGGTGCTGCGGTCACGCAGGAAGCACAGCAGGTCACCGGGCGCCGGCTTAGCCGTGGCCGGGTCGACCAATCGATATGGCACGCCCGAAGGGCCTGCCTGATAGGCGGCGCGGATGTAATCGATGTGGCGTGGCGAGGTGTTGAAGCCAGGCACGCCAGCGCGGACCATCACCCAGGAAATGAACGCGGCCGACCATGGGTTGTCGACCAGGAACGCGCGGCAGTCGCTGTCGGTGTAGCGCGTGCCCAACGGGGCCAGGCAACTGCTGGCGCCGGCGATGCTGCCCATGGCATTGAGCGTGCCGCTGTCACGCCAGTAGCCGGCAACGCGCCGCCAGGCGATCAGCCCATTGTCAGCCAGGTGATCGCTTTCGGCTTCGGTGACGCTGAGGCTGGCGGCGCGGCCATCGCGATCAATGAAGGGACGGAACCACAGCCGGTGCTCGTTGCAGGCGGTGTTGCGGATGGCGACCGCCAACGGGCTCAGGCCGAAGCGGGGCGGCACGTCGCAGGCTTCTGCGGCGGCGGCGGACAAGGGCGCCGCAGCCAGCAGCAGGCAGGCAGGCAAGAGCATCCGGCGCATGCGCGGCTCCTGTGGGGGATGACCGCAGCGTCGCAGAGGCGGCCGTAGCCGAGCCGTGAAGGCGTCCCGGGTCGTGTAGAGCCGGGCCCATGCCCGGCTCATCGCGCGAAGCGCGTGCAGGGCGCGCCGCAGATCGATAAGCAGCCGAGCGTAGGCTCGGTTCTACAAATCCTGCTGGCCTCAGCCCGGCGGCGGGCCCAGCTTCAGCGACAGATCGATGGCCTGCACATGCTTGGTCAGTCCGCCAATGGAAATGCAGTCCACGCCATCTTCGGCAATCGAACGCAACCCGCCCAGGCCCACGCTGCCGGACACCTCCAGCGGAATGCGGCCGGCGGTGATGCGTACGGCCTCGCGGCGCAGGTCCGGGCTGAAGTCATCCAGCAGGATGCGCTCGCAGCCGGCTTCCAGTGCCTGCCGCAGCTGCGCCAGATCTTCCACTTCGACCACCAGCGGCAATGCCGGCCATTGGCGGCGCGCGGCAGCCACCGCCGCAGCCAGCGAACCGGCGGCGCGGATGTGGTTCTCCTTCAGCATCACCGTGTCGTACAGGCCGAACCGGTGGTTCTCGCCGCCGCCGCAGCGGACCGCGTACTTCTGTGCCAGGCGCAGGCCGGGCAAGGTCTTGCGGGTGTCGAGAATGCGCGTGGCGGTACCGGACACGGCGGCCACATAGCGGGCAGTGGTGGTGGCAGTGCCGGACAGCGTCTGCAGGAAGTTCAGCGAGGTGCGCTCGGCACTGACCAGGCTGCGGCTGCGCCCGTGCAGCAGGGCCAGCACGGTGCCGGCGGTGACCGCGTCGCCTTCGGAAACCAGCCATTCGATGCGCACGTCCGGGTCGAGCGCGCGATGGGTGGCATCGAACCAGGGGCGACCGGCAATCACCCCGTCCTGCTTGCACAGCAGGTAGGCGCTGTCGGCCTGGTCGGGCAGCAGGGCGGCGGTGACGTCACCGCTGCCCAGGTCCTCGGCCAGCGCACGCGCGACATCGGCGGCGACCAGGGCCGCATCCGGCGTCGGCAGCGTGCTCATGCGGCCGGGAAGTCGGCGATCTGCGCGGTCGGGATGGCTTCCTCGGCCAGCAGCACCGGGATGCCGTCGTCAACGCGGAACACCTGCTTGCGGTCGCGGGTGACCAGCGCTTCGCGCAGCGGCTGCGCCATCGGGTTGCCATCGGCCTTGTTCACCGCGCCGGCGGAAATGGCCTTGTTGAGCGCTTCCAGGCCCTTGCCATCCAGCAGGGACAGGGGCTGGCGGGTGTCCGGCGACACCAGCAGGTCGAGCAGCTTGCGATCCATGATTCTTCGTCTTGCGTGGAAGATGGCTAGAATACGTCTTTAAGGCAGGTGACGGCCAATGACCCCCAACCCGATCGCGCCGCTTGTCGGCATCGTCATGGGTTCCCGTTCCGACTGGGAAACCATGCAGCACGCCGCCCAGAAGCTTGAAGCCCTGGGTGTTCCGTTCGAAGTGAAGGTGGTGTCCGCGCATCGGACGCCGGATGTGTTGTTCAGTTACGCCGAGCAGGCGGGCCCGCGTGGCCTGCGCGCGATCATCGCCGGTGCCGGCGGGGCGGCGCACCTGCCGGGCATGATCGCCGCCAAGACCGCCGTACCGGTGCTGGGTGTGCCGGTGCAGTCCAAGGCCCTCAACGGCATGGACTCGCTGCTGTCGATCGTGCAGATGCCGGCCGGCATTCCGGTCGCCACCTTCGCCATCGGCAACGCCGGCGCCTCCAACGCGGCGCTGTTCGCCGCGGCGATGCTGGCCAGCGACCAGCCGGCCATCGGTCAGGCGCTCGACGCTTTCCGTGCGCGCCAGACCGAAGATGTGATGGCCCACGACGACCCGCGCCAATGAACCTGACCGTCGGCATTCTGGGCGGCGGCCAGCTGGCCCGCATGATGGTCCTGGCCGGTGCGCCGCTGGGGCTGCGTTTTGAGCTGTACGACCCGGCCGCCGACGCCTGCGGTGGCCCGTTGGCGCCGCTCACCGTGGCGGCGTTCGACGACCGCGCAGCGCTGGCGGCGTTCGCCGCCCGGGTGGACGTGGTCACCTTCGATTTCGAGAATGTGCCAGCCGACAGTGCGCAGTGGCTGGCCGACCAGGTGCCGGTCTACCCGCCGCCGTCGGCGCTGGCGGTGGCCCAGGACCGGTTGAGCGAGAAGACCCTGTTCCAGCAGCTGGGCATTCCGCTGCCGCCCTTCGCTGATATCCGCAGCCGTGACGAACTGGCTGCGAAGGCCGCCGAGTTCGGCCTGCCGTGCATCCTCAAGACCCGCCGCCTCGGTTACGACGGCAAGGGCCAGTTCCGTCTGCGCAGCGAAGCCGACATCGACGCTGCATGGGACGCGCTGGGCGCACAGGTCGAGCGCACCGGGCTGATCCTGGAAGGCTTCGTTGCCTTCCAGCGCGAAGTCAGCGTGGTCGCCGTGCGTGGCCGCGATGGCAGCTTCCAGGCCTGGCCGGTGACCGGCAACTGGCATGTCGACGGCGTGCTGTCGGCCAGCGTGGCGCCGGCGGTGCTGAGCGCCGCCGAGCACGAAGCGGCGGTCGGCTATGCGCGTCGCGTCGCCGAGCACCTGCAGTATGTCGGCGTGTTCGCGCTGGAGCTGTTCTGCCGTGATGGCGAACTGCTGGCCAACGAGATGGCGCCGCGCGTGCACAACTCCGGCCATTGGACCATCGAAGGCAGCGAGACCTCGCAGTTCGAGAACCATCTGCGCGCCGTGCTGGGCCTGCCGCTGGGCAGCACCCGCATGCTCGGCCATGCCTGCATGCTGAACTGGCTGGGGGCGATGCCCGATCCACTGCCGGTGCTGGGCCAGGCCTGCGGTCATTGGCATGACTACGGCAAGCAGCCGCGCGAAGGTCGCAAGGTCGGCCACGCCACGTTGCGCGATGACGATGCTGCCGCGTTGGCCGATGCGCTGGAGCAGATCGGCCTGGAGCTGGATCGGCAGGCGCAGGTGGCGCCGGCGGTGCACGCGCTGCGCAAGCGCTGAGACCGGTAGTGCCGGCCGTTGGCCGGCAGTGCAACGCTGTGGCGCGCCGGTGCAGGCATCGGCGCAACACTCCCGGTGATAGCGTGGAGCTCCTTTCACAGGAGTCACGACCATGCTTGACTGGAATGCCTACCGCAAGGAACTGAAGGGCCGCATCGGCGAGATCGGCAAGCTCTCGCCGGATACGCTCAAGGGCTATGCCACGTTGTCCAACGCGGGCGCCCAGACCAACCATCTTGATGCCAAGACCCGTGAACTGATCGCGCTGGCGGTGGCGGTGACCACCCGCTGCGACGGCTGCATCACCGTGCACGTGGATGCCGCGTTGAAGCAGGGCGCCCGCCGCGAGGAAATCGCCGAGGCGCTGGGCGTGGCGGTCTCGCTCAACGCCGGTGCGGCGCTGGTGTACTCGGCGCGGGTGATGGATGCGGTGGCTGCGCACGAGAGCGCGTGACGCTCCATCTGTAGAGCCGAGCCCATGCTCGGCTGCTGTCCAGCCAGCCGAGCATGGGCTCGGCTCTACAGGAGGTCAGCGCAGCTGGCTTTCGGCGAATTCCCAGTTGACCATCTGCCAGAACGCGTCCAGATAACGCGCGCGATCATTCTGGTAGTCGGTGTAATAGGCATGCTCCCAGACGTCGCAGCACAGCAGCGGGGTGCTTTCACCGGTCAGTGGCGTGCCGGCATTGCGGGTGGCCTGGATGCCCAACTGTCCGCCCGGATGCTGCACCAGCCATACCCAGCCGGAGCCGAACAGGCCCAGCGCGGTGCGGTTGAACTCCTCGCGCAGGCGCTGCACGTCGCCGAACTGGCGCTTGACCAGTTCGCCCAGACGGCCCTGCGGTTCGCCGCCGCCACGCGGGCGCAGGCACTGCCAGTAGAAGCCGTGGTTCCAGGCCTGGGCGGCGGCATCGAACAGCGTGCCCTGGGCGTGGCGGACGATCTCCTCCAGCGACGCTTCCTCCCACTCGGTGCCGAGGATGCCGGCGTTGACCGCATCCACATAGGCGCGATGGTGGCGGCCGTGATGCAGTTCCACGGTCTGGGCGGACAGGTGCGGCTGCAGGGAGCCGGAGAGGTAGGGCAGGGCGGGCAATTCGACAGGCATGGACAGGTTCGTGGCCAAGGGGCGGCGGCAGCGGGTTCCATCGGCTTACAATGGCGGCTACCGTGGGCAGTCTAGCCGACCATCACGGTCGGTTTGTCCGGCGAAGCAAGGAGTGAGGTTGTGGCGGTAATGCAGCAAATCCAGGCCGAGGTCGATCGTTACCCGCTCGTGCTGTTCATGAAGGGCTCTCCGCAGTACCCGATGTGCGGCTTTTCCAGCCGCGCCGTGCAGGCGTTGATGGCCGCCGGTGCCGTGACCCTGCGCACCGTGAACGTGCTCGAGGAGCCGGAGATCCGTGCCAACCTGCCGCGCTTCTCCAATCTTCCGACCTTCCCGCAGCTGTTCATCAACGGCGAGCTGATCGGCGGCTGCGACATCGTCATGGAGCTGTTTGAATCCGGCGAGCTCAAGCGCATCGTCGAAGAGGCCACCCAGGGATGAGTGCCTGGCCATCGGCGTCACCGACGGAGGGGGCGCTCGATGGCCGTCCGTTGCAGGACCGCGTGGTGCTGGTGGCTGGCGCCGGTGGCGGCCTGGGCAGCGCTGCGGCGGTCGCGGCCGCCGCCGCCGGCGCGACGGTGGTGCTGCTGGGACGCAAGCCGCGCCGGCTGGATCGCGTCTATGCCCAGGTCCAGGCCGTTGGCCCCGAACCACTGTTGTACCCGCTGGATCTGGAAGGCGCCGGACCCGATGACTATGCCGAACTGGCCCAGGCCTTGCAGCGCGAGCTGGGGCGGCTGGACGGCGTGCTGGTCTGCGCCGCCCATTTCCCGGGGTTGACGCCGTTCGAGCTGGCCGACCCGGCCAGTTTCGCCCGTGCCCTCCATGTCACCTTGACCGCCCCGGCCTGGCTGGCCCAGGCCTGCCTGCCGCTGCTGCGGCAGCGCGAGGATGCCGCCCTGGTGTTCGCGGTCGATGCCCCCGAACGGGTCGGGCAGGCCTACTGGGGGGGCTATGGCGTGGCCCAGCACGGCCTGCGTGGCCTGATCGCCAGCCTGCACGACGAACTCGGGCGCAGCCCGGTACGGGTCAGTGGTCTTTATCCCGGTCCCCTGCGCACGGCGCTGCGGGCCCGCGCCTACTCGGTCGACCAGGATCCGGCGGCGCAAGGCCCGGAAGCCGCGGCGGCCGCGGCGGTGACCCTGCTGTCCGCCGCTGGGAGCACCTGGCGCGGGCAGATTCTCGACGCCAGTGGGATGCCCCGGGGAGAGTGAGTCCCGTGGAAAGGCGGAGTGAAGAACCCGTCACGATTGCGTTGCGAACCGGTGCCGTTTGTCGCACAACCGTCACATTGATGGCGTAGCGTGTTAATCTAGTGTTAACCGTTAGGGCTGCCTTCAGCCGAGCGGTAGGGAACCCCAGATAACTCTCCGACCAGCCACCCGCAGGGCTGATTGGATGCGCTTTTTTTCCGCCATCGCCAACTCGCATCGAGGCTACCGAAAAATGACCCACCCACTCCGGATGTCCAAGCTTACCCTTGGTCTCGTGGCTGCACTTGCTGCCGCTCCTGCCTTCGCCCAGAGCAGCACCTCCGCCGGTGTCGGCGGCCAGGTGATGTCCGCTGCAGGCCAGCCTGTCGCCGGCGCTGAAGTCACCATCACGCATACCGAGTCGGGCACTGTTTCGCGTGCCACCACCGATGCGTCGGGCCGATACAACGCGCGCGGCCTGCGCGTGGGTGGTCCGTACACCATCACCGTCACCAAGCCCGGTGAAGGCACCAAGACCGAAGAAGGTGTCTACCTGAACCTGAACCAGGTCAACACCGTCAATGCCAACCTGGGCGGTGATCTGGCTGCGACCAACCTGGACGCGGTGAACGTTGTCGCCACGGCCGGCGGCCTGGACCTGTTCAGCGCCAACAAGATGGGCACCGGCACCAACGTGACCCGCGAAACGATGGATGCACTGCCGTCGGCCAGCCGCAACATCCAGGACTACGTCCGCCTGGATCCGCGCATCTCGCAGGTCAGCAAGGCTGACGGCGCGATCTCGGCCGGTGGCCAGAACACCCGTTACAACGCCATCCGCATCGACGGCATCAGCGCCTCCGATCCGTTCGGCCTGGGCTCCAACAACCTGCCGACCGAGCGTCAGCCGGTGTCGATGGACGCCATCCAGGAAATCAACATCGACCTGGCCAACTACGACACCACCATCGCCGGTGGCACCGGCGCGGTGATCAACGCCGTGACCAAGTCGGGTACCAATGAATTCCATGGCACCGTGTACGGTTCGTACCGCGACAAGGACATGGTCCGTTCGCGCCTGGAAGGCGACAAGCAGGACTTCAACGGCTTCGAGGACGAGAAGACCTACGGCATGACCTTCGGCGGCCCGATCGTCAAGGACAAGCTGTTCTTCTTCACCAACTATGAAAAGTACGAGCGCTCGGCTGCCGGCGTCGCCCTGAGCGACACGCCGATCGGCCGTGGCACCATCACCCAGCAGCAGATCACCGATGTCCAGAACTTCCTGGGCAAGCTGGGCTACGACCCGGGCAGCCTGACGGCGCCGAACAGCAAGACCGAGATCGAAGAGTATGCGGTCAAGCTGGACTGGAACATCAACGAGAACCACCGTGCGGCCCTGCGCTACAACAAGATGGAGCAGAACGTCGTTCGCTTCCCGCAGGTCAGCAGCAGCGCCATCTCGCTGAGCAACTTCTGGTACCAGCAGCCGACCCAGTACGAAACCTGGATGGGTGAACTGTTCAGTGACTGGTCCGAGAACTTCTCGACCGAGTTCAAGGTCTCGCACAAGGATTACTCGGCCAACCGCGTTCCGCTGGTCGACATGCCGCAGATCCGCATCAAGTCGGGCAACGATTCGCTGTACGTCGGTACCGAACAGAACACCCACGTCAACATCGTCGAGTCGAAGGAACTGAGCGCCTTTGGTGCCGGTACCTGGTACATCGGTGACCACACCGTCAAGTTCGGCTTCGACTACTCGAAGAATGACCTGATGAACTTCTACGGCCGCAACCTCAACGGCGTGTACGAATTCAACAGCGTCAACGATTTCCTGGCGGGCAAGGCTTCGCGTTACCAGCTGCGTGCTCCGCGCGCCGATGGCAGTCGCAGCGACATCCCGGCCGACTTCACCCTGAAGAACACTGGCGTGTTCGTGCAGGACACCTGGGCGATCAACTACAACCTGAACCTGATGTTCGGCGTGCGCATCGACATGCCTGACTTCAGCACCCAGCGCCTGTACAACCCGCGCATCGAGCAGCTGTACGGCTTCAACAACACCAAGCTGGTCGACAAGAACCTGGTGCAGCCGCGCGTCGGCTTCAACTACACCTTCGACAGCGATCGCCCGACCCAGCTGCGCGGTGGCGTCGGCCTGTTCGGCGGCGCCGCCCCGAACGTGTGGCTGGCAGGTGCCTACCAGAATACCGGCCTGAACTACATCGAGTACGACGAGCGCAGCATCCCGGCCGGTGCCTTCACTCCGGACGGCAACAACCCGTACATCCCGGCCGGCGGCCCGGCTTCGGCCCGTCAGAACGTCGACATCATCGCGCCGGGCACCCGCCTGCCGTCGGTGTGGAAGGCCAACCTGGCGTTCGACCATGAGCTGCCGTGGTACGGCATCGTGGCATCGACCGAAGTGCTGTTCACCAAGGTCAAGGACGGCATCTACTTCGACCGTCTGGATGTGTCGGCGCCGACCGCCTTCGGTCAGGATGGCCGTGCGATCTACTGGAACGCTGCTGGCCGCAACCAGGCCAATACCCGTATCGACAAGGGTGTCGACTACGGCATGTCGACCGGTACCAAGGGTGCGGTTGACCGCGCCAACCGTCCGTCCGACATCGGCGACGTTCTGGTCCTGCGCAACACCGACAAGGGCCGCGGCACCCAGGCCACCTTCTCGCTGGCCAAGCCGCTGACCGAGAACTGGGGCTGGTCGCTGGGTTACACCTACACCAAGTCGACCGAAGTCAGCCCGCTGTCCAGCTCGCAGAACACCTCGAACTGGAACAACACGCTGATCTTCAATGCCAACGAGAACGTGGCCTACAACTCGCGTTATGCGATGAAGGACCGCGTCACCGGCACCCTGGAGTGGAAGCACAACTTCTTCGGTGACAACGCCACCCGCGTCGGCCTGTTCTACGAAGGCCGTTCGGGCCGTCCGTACAGCTACATCTTCTACAACGATGCCAACGGCGACGGTGCTGCCACCAACGACCTGTTCTATGTGCCGAAGGGTCCGGGCGACGTGCTGTTCACCGGCGGTGCCGCGATGGAGAAGCAGTTCTTCGATTGGCTGGCGCAGAACCCGGAACTCGATGCCTACCGTGGCAGCGTGGTCCCGGCCAACCGCCACCGCGCCTCGTGGGTCAACAGCTTCGACGTCCGCGTCAGCCAGGAATTCCCGGGCTTCATGAAGGGTCACAAGGGTGAAGTCGCCCTGGACATCATGAATGTCGGCAACCTGCTGAACAAGAAGTGGGGCCTGATCGACGACTACGGCTTCTACTCGACCCGTCGCGTTGCCAACTACGCAGGTATCGACCCGGCCACCGGCAAGTACGTGTACTCCTTCACCGGTTCGACCGACAACCCGTCGGTGCAGGAAAACAACAACGACAAGGGCAATACCGCCGTGTCGCGTTGGTCGATGCAGCTGACCCTGAAGTACAAGTTCTGATCCATCAGCGCTTGAAGTGGTAAGTGGAAACGGCCGGGGAAACCCGGCCGTTTTCCGTTCAGGCGAAAGTCCTTGCAGGGCGTAGGGCAACGGCGTAGCATCCAGAAATGTGCGCGGCGCCAACGCCGCCGATGCGGTGCCGGAAAGGCGGGCGCGGGCAGCACACATCCAACGGTCGGGCTTCCCGGCCGTTTTGCTTTTTAAGGGGGCGGCAGTACAGTCGGAAACCTTGAAGGAAGCGAAAAATTGGATATGACCACGAACGAAAAATCGGCCCGTGCACTGCCGGTGCAGGATGCGCGGATCTACCCGCGCGGTGGGCTGGATGTGCTGTCGCGGGCCGAGGTGGCCCGCCTGCGCGATGCCTCCGCCGGTGGCATGCACGAGCTGCTGCGCCGCTGCGCGCTGGCCGTGCTGACCAGCGGCAGCGCCTCGGACGATCCGCGCGCCGCGCGCGATCTGTACCCTGATTTCGACATCCAGGTCGCGCAGCAGGATCGCGGCGTGCGCATCGATCTTTCCAATGCGCCGGCGATGGCCTTCGTCGATGGCGAGATCATCCGCGGCGTCGCCGAACTGCTGTTCGCCGTGGTGCGTGACCTGGCCTACATGGCCATCGAAATGGGCCCGGCCTACGCGGCCGAGCTGGAATCGTCCGAGGGCATCACCAACGCGGTGTTCGGCCTGCTGCGCAACGCGCGCATCCTCAACCCGGGCGACCCCAACCTGGTGGTCTGCTGGGGCGGCCACTCGATCTCGCGCGACGAATACCTGTACACCAAGCAGGTCGGCTACGAGCTGGGCCTGCGTGGGCTGGACATCTGTACCGGCTGCGGCCCGGGCGCGATGAAGGGCCCGATGAAGGGCGCCACCATCGCCCACGCCAAGCAGCGCCGTACCGTGACGCGTTACATCGGCCTGACCGAGCCGGGCATCATCGCCGCCGAGTCGCCGAACCCGATCGTCAACCACCTGGTGATCATGCCGGACATCGAGAAGCGCCTGGAGGCCTTCGTCCGTATTGGCCACGGCATCATCGTGTTCGCCGGTGGCGTCGGCACCGCCGAAGAGATCCTGTACCTGCTCGGCATCCTGCTGCGCGAGGAAAACAGGGACCTGCCGTTCCCGCTGATCCTGACCGGCCCGACCGTGGCGGCGCCATACTTCGAGCAGATCGACCGCTTCATCCGCCTGACCCTGGGTGATGCGGCCGCCGAGCGCTACGAGATCATCATCGGCGACCCGGTCGCCGTGGCGAAGAAGATGGCCACCGGCATCAAGCGCGTGCGCGAGCACCGCCTGGCGCAGAAGGACTCGTTCTTCTTCAACTGGTCCATCGAGATTCCGTGGGAATACCAGCAGCCGTTCGTGCCGACCCATGAAGCGATGGCCGCGCTGGACCTGCACCACGGGCGTGCGCCGCACGCGTTGGCGGCCGATCTGCGCCGGGCGTTCTCGGGCATCGTGGCCGGCAACGTGAAGGAAGACGGCATGCGCCGCATCGAGCAGTTCGGGCCGTTCCAGATCCACGGCGACCCGGACATGATGCAGGCGCTGGACGCGTTGCTGCGCGCCTTCGTCGAGCAGCGCCGGATGAAGATTTCCGGCGAATACCAGCCCTGCTACCAGGTGCTGGCCTGATACGCCCGGGGTCGGATCCCGCCGGGCTCCGACCCCATCGCAGGCGGCCCGCAGGCCAGGGCCTGTCAACGCTTTGACGCCTGTCAGCCCGGATTGACCGTTCGTCCTGCCGCCGCTTGCCGGGCGGCAGGGGGATGGCCCATCGTGGCCATCAACACGCTGGGGAGCGTCCAATGTCTTTGCGCCGGGAAAACGGCTTCACGCTGGTTGAGCTGATGGTGACGGTCATGGTTCTGGCCGTGCTCGCCACGATCGCCTTTCCCAGTTTCCAGAGCACGATCCGCTCCAACCGCATCGCGACCACCAGCAACGAGCTGATCGCCTCGTTGTCGCTGGCCCGCAGCGAGGCGGTGCGCAACCGCCGTGGCGCCGGCGTCTGCGCTTCCGCTGCCGGCAGCGCCTGCGACGGCAAGAGCTGGGCCGAGGGCTGGCTGGTCTGGGAAGACAGCAATGGTGATGGCGGCCTGAGCGCCGGCGAGACGGTGCTGCGCTACAGCGCGGGCAAACCGGGCGTGAGTGCGGTGGGCACGCCGGACCTGTCGGTGAGTTTCGATCCGCGCGGGCGCAACCGCGCGGACGCCAGCCTGGATCTGACCCTGCGCCCGGACAGCTGCGGCAAGCAGCCGCTGCAACGAACGCTGCGCATCTCGCCGACCGGGCAGGTCCGGCTGCTGAAGGAGGACTGCAAGTGAACGCGCCCCGTTTCCGTTCGCCACGTGCCGCGCAGGGTGGTTTCAGCCTGATCGAGGTACTGATCGCCATCCTCGTGCTTGGCGTCGGCCTGCTGGGCTTTGCCCTGATGCAGACCATGAACGTGCGCTTCGTGCAGAGCGCCAATTACCGGACCCAGGCGACCAACCTCACCTACGAGATGCTCGACCAGCTGCGCGTGAACCGTGCGCGGGCGCCCTCCTATGTGGGCAACTATGCTGCGACCACCTCGACCAAGAACTGCCTGCCGCCCACCGGCAACGACATCAGCCGCGACGCCTTCACCCTGGACTGGCGCTGCCGCCTGGGCAAGGCGCTGGGCGAGGGCGCCAGCGGCACCGTGGTGCGCAACGGCGATCAGTACACGGTCAGCGTGAGCTGGGGTGACGAACGCTGGAAAGCCGATGCGGGGGATACCACCTTTACTGCCAGGAGTGGCCTGTAATGCGCGCGCCGTCTTCCCCCCGGTCTGCCATCGGCCTGTCGATGGTCGAGTTGATGATCGCCCTGACCATCGGCCTGATCGTGATGCTGGGCGTGGTGCAGGTATTTGCGGCGTCACGCGCGGCCTACCAGCTGTCCGACGGCCTGGCGCGGGTGCAGGAGAACAGCCGCTTCGCGATGGACACGCTGCAGCGTGAAGTGCGCATGGCCGGCCATTTCGGCTGCGTCAACGACCAGGCACGCAACTCGCCGGACAACCCTTCGCTGTTCTCCACGTTTGCGGCTACCCCGCATCCGGCACTGGATTTCCAGACCTCGATCCAGGGCTATGAAGCGACGGCGACCGCGCCGGGCGACGCGGTGACCCTGAGCACCACGCCGGGGACCGGCGGCACCGACTTCAAGCCGGCGCTCCCGGCCCAGTTCGCTGCCGCCATGCCCAACCGTGTCAACGGCAGCGACATCATCGCCCTGCGTTACCTGATGCCCGACGGCGTGCCGATCACCGGCAACGTCGGCAGCGACGGGCAGCCGGTGTTCACCTTCGACAAGGCGCGGCTGGCCGTTCTCAAGAGCGGTGTCTCGAACCCGGGCCTGTATGGCGCGGCCGACTGCGCCAGCGCAACGGTGTTCCAGGCCCGCGCGGTGGATGCAGCGGCAGGCACCATCACCTTCGGCGAGACTCCCAACAACGTCGGCAACTTCACCCGTCCGGTCACGGCCGGCCAGGCAATGCTGCACCGCGCCGAGAGCGCCCTGTACTACGTGGGCTACGACGCGGCCAGCGCGCGTTCCTCGCTGTACCGCGTGCGCTTCAGTGCCGTGCCCAACGGCGCGCTGGTGGCCGGCGCTCCGGAGGCACTGGTGGATGGCGTGGAGAACATGCAGTTGCTGTACGGCCAGGACCGTGGCCTCACCACGGCGTACCCGACCGGTTTCATCGACCGCCAGGGCACCGCGGAAACCGTGCAGGCGTCGACCATTCCTGCCGGCAATGGCTGGCGCCGCGTCGGTGCGGTGCAGTTGGGGCTGGTGATGGCCAGCCCCGATCCGTCCGCTGCGCCGCAGGCCGACCAGAACGCGTCGCTGATCTCGATGGGGGTAACGTTCACCGCCCCGACCGACGGTCGCATGCGCTCGGTCTACCAGACCACCATCGCCCTTCGAAACCGCCTCTTCGGCAACTGAGGCCGCCATGCACCCGCGCCCACGCATCCCTTCCTTCGCATCGGCCCGCCAGCAGCGTGGCGCGGTGCTGTACGTCGCCCTGATCATGCTGATCCTGCTGGCATTGATCGGCATTGCCGGCATGCAGGTTACCGGCATGCAGGAGCGGATGGCGGCCAACTACCTGCGCTCCAACCAGGCCTTCCAGAATGCCGAATCCAGTGCACGTGCGCAGGAGGCGGTGATCCAGGCCGCGATCGGCAGCGGCAATATCTACGAAGCCAACCAGGAAGAATGCAGCCCGGTGTTCGATCCGGCGACCTGGGCCGACGGCAAGACCACGGCCACCGCCATCAACACCCGGCGCCTGGACAAGTGCGTGCCGCGCGGGCCGATCAATGTGGGTGGCAAGAAGAACGAAGAAACCGAGAACATCTACCAGATCACCGTGTTGGCCAGTGACGATCCGGCCAATCCTTCTTCCAGCGCTGTCATCGACACGATCTACATTCCATGAACACTCCGCGCCGCTTTTCCCGCATCGTCTCGACACCCTGGCTGCGCCGGGGCGCGGCTGTGGCCGTGCTGGCCGGCATCGGGGCCCTGGTGTACCCGCTGTTTGCCGCGCTCGGTGACTACGACATCGCGCAGGAACCGCTGTACAGCAAGAAGACGCAGCCGCCACTGATGATGATGGTGATGTCGCGCGACGAGCAGCTGTTCAACAAGGCCTACAGCGATTACAGCGACCTGGACGAGGACGGCACGCTCGATACCACCTACCAGGACAAGTTCGACTACTCGGGATATTTCGACTCCAACCTCTGCTACACGTACAGCAGTGGCCAGTTCAAGGCCACCGCGCAGGCGACCGGTACCCTGAAGCATACCTGCGGCGGTAACTGGTCGGGCAACTTCCTGAACTGGGCGACGATGAGCCGCCTGGATGTGATGCGCTACGTGCTGTACGGCGGCCATCGCATCACCGATTCCAACACCAAGACCGTGCTGGAGCGCGCCCAGATTCCCAACGATCTGCATGCCTGGGTGAAGGTCTACAGCGGCAGCGACATCGGCAATTTCACGCCGTACAAGACCACCACCTCGTTCTGCAATGCCACCATTGCCAGTGGTGGCGCGCCGCTGATGCGTGTGGCCAGTGGCAGCTGGAGCGAATGGGCCTCGACCGCCAGCCGCCAGTGCATCGCCGGGCGCTCCGACGAAGGCAAGGATGACTCGCCGCGATCGGTCGTGGCCGACCTCAATGTGCGCGTCGAGGTGTGCGCGTCCGGCAGCGGCACGTTCCAGGAAGCGTTCTGCCGCAAGTACAACGATGGCGCCACCGACTACCTGAAGCCGGCCGGCCTGCTGCAGTCCTATGGCGAGAGCGGGCGCCTGCGCTTCGGCCTGGTCACCGGCACCTACGCCAACCCGCGCGATGGCGGCGTGGTCCGTCGCAACATCGGCAAGATCGCCGGCAACGGCACCTCGTTCTGCGCGGCCGGTGATGAGATCAATCTGTCCAATGGCCAGTTCTGCAATTCGCTGACCGGTGGTGCCGAAGGCATCATCAATACCATCTCCAACTTCCGCATCGACCAGTGGAACTGGAGCAACAACTGGAACGACTGCAACGCCTACAGCATCCTCAACCGCCAGGGGTTCGGGGGCAACGGCAACCTTACCGATCCGGGCAATGCGTCCAAGACCTGCAGCGCATGGGGCAATCCGCTGGCGGAGATGTATGCCGAAGCGCTGCGCTACATCAAGGGCGAGACCAAGGGCATCTACAGCGCCAGCGGTGACCTGAGCGGCCTGCCCAATGCGGTGTCCTGGAAGGACCCGTACCGTTCGCCGAATGATGGCGGCAACTCCTACTGCGCCACCTGCAACATCCTGGTGATGTCCTCGGGCCTGCCGTCGTTCGACAGCGACAACATCGGCTCGGTCAGCGGGCTGCCGACCGCAGCGAGCTCGACCGACGCCATCGGCAATCTGGAGAACATCACCGGCGGCAACTACATGGCCGGTCGCATCGGCCTGACCGAGCGCTATGCCTCGATCAACACGCACGAAGACATCTGCCGGGCGGCCAAGGTCACCGGACTGTCGCTGGTGCGCGGCATCTGCCCGGACGTGCCCTCCACCGAAGGCAGCTACCTGATGGCCGGCCTGGCCAAGTCGGCCGCCGAGAACGACCTGCGCCCGCGCGTGCAGGACAAGCCGGATTCGTACAAGCTGACCGCGACCACCTATACCGTGGCCATGGCCGAGAGCCTGCCGAAGTTCGAGATCCCGGTGGGCAATGGCAAGATCACCCTGGCCCCGCTGTGCCAGGCCAACAACACCGGTACCGCGAAGATTACCAGCACGGGCTGGCGCAGCTGCTTCCTGGGCTCGGTCGGCATCGGCACCAAGCAGTCGACGGTGTCGCCGAACTTCGTCTACGGGCGCACCTATCGCGCCGATGGCAAGGCCGGCAGCTTCTCGCTGGTCTGGGAAGATTCACTGTGGGGCAACGATCACGACAATGACGTGGTGTCGATGCTCAGCTACTGCGTAGGCGAGACCTGCAACGAAGGCGACAACACCACCTTCCGCAACATCTGCTGGCGTTCCTCCAGCAGCGAATGCAGCAACAACGCGGTGCGTGGCACGGTGGCTGCCGACGAAGTGCTGGTCCGCATCGAGAACCTGTCGGCCTATGCCGGCAACGCGATGCTGACCGGCTACACCATCGTCGGGTCCAATGCCGCCGACAACGTGCAGCGCCTGGTGCTGCGCCCGGGCGACAAGAATGGTTCGGTGTTGACCACCTCCTCGGCGCCGCCTGCGGAATGGACTGGTGCGATCGTGGCGCGCTATCGCCTCGGGACCGGCCAGGCCGGCCAGCTGGAGAGCCCGTTGTGGTACGCCGCCAAGTACGGCGTGCCGGCAGGCAAGAAGTGGGACAGCAAGGTGGCCGGGGTGCCGGACAACTACTTCCTGGCACGCAATCCCGCCAAGCTGAAGTCGGCACTGGAGGCAATCTTCGACAGCGCCGCAGCCGGCGAGGCACCGGTGGGTGGCAGCGCGACCGGCGCACGCGTCAATGCGGGTTCCTTCACTGTGTCCGCGCACTATGCCGTGGCCTCTGGCTCCAACGACTGGACCGGCGATCTCATTGCCAGCCAGGTCACCGCCACCGGCGGCATCGGTGCGGAGCTGTGGCGTGCGTCAACCCGGATGAGCGCCTCCGGCCGCACCATCGTGATGTCGACCGCACCGACCTATGTGAACAAGTCCAACCAGCTGGTGGCGGCAGCGGCGGCGGATTTCACCGCCGACAACGTGCCCGGCCGTGATCGTGCCGAGAAGCTGGGGAACATGGGCCTGAACACCATTCCCAACTGGTTCGGTTCGCGTACCGTGGCCGACCTGGTCAGCTACCTGCGCGGTTCGCCGGTCAGTGGCTTCCGCCCGCGCAGCGTGCTGCTGGGAGACATCGTCAACTCCAGTGTGGAGATCGTGTCCAACAAGGACGACTACGGCTACACCTCCTGGAAGGCGCAGGGTGGGGTGGGCTGGAAGACCACGCTGGGCACGCGCTATCAAGCCTACCTGGATGCCAAGAAGGCCTCCGGCGGGCCACCCTCGATGGCCTACGTCGGTGCCAATGACGGCATGCTGCACGGGTTCAACGCCAGTACCGGCACGGCCGCAGGTACCGAGCAGTTCGCCTTCATTCCCTCGGCGTCGCTGCAGCACATGGCCGAGCTGGCCAACCCGGCCTACGGCCATCGCTACTACGTTGATGGTGGGCTGACCTCGTCCGACGTCTACTACGGCAACGCCTGGCATACCGTGCTGGTGGGCTCGACCGGTGGTGGCGGTGCCAGCCGCGGTCCTTCAGCGACCTCGGTGGGTAATGGTTCGGTGTTCGGGCTGGATATCAGCAATCCGACCGGGTTCACTTCCAGCAACGTGCTGTGGGAGATTTCCGGCAAGACCGAGTCGGACATGGGCTTCGCCTTCGGCAAGCCGGTGGTGGTGCCGGTGGCCGGTTCCGACCCTGACGGTCCGCCGCGCTTCGTCGCCCTGTTCGGCAATGGTGTCAATTCCAGCACTGGTCGTCCTGTGCTGTACGTGGTGGACATCCAGACCGGCCAGGTGCTCAAGCGCCTGTATCCGGCCGGCACCAAGTACGCGATCGCCAATGGCCTCAATCATGTGACTGCGGTGGGCCTGTACAACAGCAGCGGTCTGGCCGACACCGTGTACGGTGGCGACATGCAGGGCAACATCTGGCGCTTCGATCTGCGCGGTGGCGACACCACGGCGTGGAATGTGGGGCTGAGTGGTTCGCCGTTGTTCACCGCAGTCCGCAGTGCGGTGGTGCAGCCGATCACCGGCTCGATCGAAGTCTCGGCCGGTCCGGGCGGAGGCGTCAGCCTGTTCTTCGGCACCGGGCGCTACTTCACCGCCGATGACAACGCCGTGACCCGCAATTCGCCGGTGCAGACCCTGTATGGCATCTGGGACAACCTTTCCAGTGCGGTCAGCGGTCGCGATGTGCTGGTTGGCCAGACCGTCAGTTCCGCCGGCAGCGGCTTCCGTGACATCTCCGGCAATCCGGTGGATTACGCGACCCAGCGCGGCTGGTACGTGGATCTGATTGTTGGCACCGACGTCGAAGGTGAGCGTTTCTTCGGCTATCCGACGCTGCAGGGCGGCAACGTGATGTTCACCACCTACGTGCCGGGGCAGACGGTCTGTGGCACCGGTGGTGGCGTCAACTGGCGCTACCGGTTGAACATGCTCACCGGCCAGCCGGCCATGAGCGGGCTGACCGATGAGCCGGGCGGCGGCAACCCGCTGTGCGGTGCGAACTGCGGCGCCGGTGCGCTGACCCGCGGCGGCGACGTCGCCAGCGGCGCGCCGGTGCTGGGCACCAATGTCAGCAGCACCACGATGAAGGGGTGCGATGCCAGCGATCCGAAGTGCTCGGTCGATGGCTCGATCGACCGCTGCATCGTGGCGTTGAACACGCCCGGCGCCGACACCGCCTACGGCCAGCGCGCCTGCGGCCGGCAGTCCTGGCGCCAGATCCGCTGACCATCATGAACATGAGAATGCCCATGCGTACCCCTGCAACGCGTCGTTCCACCGCCGGCTTCACCCTGATCGAGCTGATGATCACCGTAGCGGTGATCGCCGTGCTCGCGGCCATCGCCCTGCCGTCGTATCAGCGCCATGTGCTGAAGACCAACCGGGCGCTGGCCAAGGCCGATCTGGTGGAGATCGCGCAGCTGCTCGAGCGCTACCACACCGTGCAGAACAGCTATGACGGTTTCTCGCTGCCGTTCGACCAGTCACCGCGGCAGGGCGCCAAGCGCTACACGCTGTCGCTGAGCGGCAAGGCTACGGCCAGCACCTACACGCTGCAGGCAGTGCCGGAAACCGGGCAGGACAAGGATGTGTGCGGCACGCTGACGCTGGATCAGGCCGGGCGCAAGACCCCGGACAAGAAGACCAATGCGGAGTGCTGGTAAGGGTTGCTCATCGCACGTGAAAAAAGGGCTTGCGCTGGCCGCCAAACGCTGGCTAAAATGCGCACCCCGCCCGAATAGCTCAGCCGGTTAGAGCACTTGACTGTTAATCAGGGGGTCGTTGGTTCGAGTCCAACTTCGGGCGCCAGATTCGAAAAAGCCGCGAGAAATCGCGGCTTTTTTCGTTGTGGGCGGCCACTCAGCAGGCGGCGGGCTGTCGTGGCCGTTCGCTGCGCACCCGCCCCGGGACATTGATGATCACGCGACTGTGCTCGTAGCCATCCACGCACAGCACGATGGACTGGTTGGTGCCGGCGTTGCGGCCATCCGGCCGGAACTGCACCTCGGGACGATGATCGCTGGTGTGCAGCTGGACCCGGCGTTGGCTGGTGGTATGGGTGCGCAGCAGCCGGCCGGGGCCTCCGCCGGCCGTGCGTGCCTCGACCCGCACGCGCCAGCCCCGGCTCCAGGCCTGGTCACACTGCTGGCCATCAGACGAGCCACAGACAGATACGCGGCGGCGCTCGGTAACGGCCGTGCTGCGTGCCAGCGACAGGCTGGCGACCAGCTCCCGGCGCAGGCTCTCGGCCTGCAGGTGGCGCAGCGCGCGTTGCCAGGGGCCCCAGGCCAGCGCCAGCGCCACCGCCAGCAGCATGAGGATCAGCAGCAGTTCGATCAGCTGAATGCCACGGGCGGGCCGGGCGGTGGGGGCATGGAGATGGCGAGGCATGGGCCCAGCCTCCGCCCGGAGGCGTTCGGCCGCCATCGGCCAACGCCGTCCCGGCATGCCGGTAAACCCCTCAGCCTGCCGTCACCCCTTGCCTCGTATACTCACGTTTCCCGGGAACTGGCAACACCATGAGCGACCGTTTTGAACTCGTCTCGCCGTACTCGCCGGCGGGCGACCAGCCCGATGCCATCGCGAAGCTGACCAGCAACTTCGAAGCCGGCATCGCCAAGCAGACCCTGCTCGGCGTGACCGGTTCGGGCAAGACCTACACCATCGCCAACGTCATCCAGAACGTGCAGAAGCCGACGCTGATCATGGCGCCGAACAAGACGCTGGCCGCGCAGCTGTATGGCGAGTTCAAGGCGTTCTTCCCGCACAACGCGGTGGAGTACTTCGTCAGCTACTACGACTACTACCAGCCGGAAGCCTACGTGCCCTCGTCGGACACCTTCATCGAGAAGGACAGTTCGATCAACGAGCACATCGAGCAGATGCGGCTGGCGGCGACCAAGACCCTGCTGTCACGTCCGGATGCCATCGTGGTGGCCACGGTGTCGGCCATCTACGGCCTGGGTGCGCCGGAAGACTACCTGTCGCTGCGCCTGATCCTGTCCAAGGGCGAGCGCATCGACCAGCGCGACCTGATCAATCACCTGACCCAGCTGCAGTACACGCGCAACGAATATGAACTGCAGCGCGGTACGTTCCGCGTGCGCGGCGAAGTGATCGACGTGTTCCCGGCTGAATCGGACAGCGAGGCGCTGCGCCTGGAGCTGTTCGATGGCGAGGTCGAGAAGATCACCCTGTTCGATCCGTTGACCGGCGAGACGCTGCGCAACATGCAGCGCTTCACCGTGTACCCGAAGACTCACTATGCCACCACCCGCGAGCGCGTGCTGGCGGCGATCGAGACGATCAAGGTCGAACTGAAGGAGCGCCTGGAGCAGCTGTACGCGCAGAACAAGCTGGTGGAGGCGCAGCGCCTGGCGCAGCGTACCCAGTACGACATCGAAATGATGGCCGAGGTGGGTTTCTGCAACGGCATCGAGAACTACTCGCGGCACCTGACCGGCAAGAATGCCGGCGAGCCGCCGCCGACCCTGTTCGACTACCTGCCGGCCGATGCGTTGCTGGTGATCGACGAATCGCACGTGACCATTCCGCAGATCGGCGCGATGTTCAAGGGCGACCGTTCGCGCAAGGAGACGCTGGTCGAATTCGGGTTCCGGCTGCCCTCGGCGCTGGACAACCGGCCGCTGCGCTTCGAGGAGTGGGAAGAGCGCTGCCCGCGCAGCATCTATGTGTCGGCAACACCGGGGCCGTACGAGTACCGCGAGGCCGGTGACGAGATCACCGAACTGGTGGTGCGCCCGACCGGCCTGATCGATCCGGTGGTGGAGATCCGCCCGGTAGGAACCCAGGTCGACGACCTGATGAGCGAGGCCAACGAACGCATCAAGGCCGGCGATCGCGTGCTGGTCACCACGCTGACCAAGCGCATGGCCGAGAATCTCACCGAGTACCTCACCGAACACGGCATCCGCGTGCGCTATCTGCACTCGGACGTGGACACGGTCGAGCGCGTGGAGATCATCCGCGATCTGCGCCTGGGCAAGTTCGACGTGCTGGTCGGCATCAACCTGCTGCGCGAGGGCCTGGACATGCCCGAGGTGTCACTGGTGGCGATCCTGGATGCCGACAAGGAGGGCTTCCTGCGCTCGACCGGCTCGCTGATCCAGACCATCGGCCGCGCCGCCCGCAATGTGCGCGGCAAGGCGATCCTGTACGCGGACAAGGTGACCCGTTCGATGCAGGCGGCGATCGACGAGACCGACCGTCGTCGCGCCAAGCAGGTCGAGTACAACCAGGAGCACGGCATCGTGCCGCGCTCGGTGGCGCGCCCGATCGTAGACGTGCTGGAGGGGGCCCGCTCGGATGCAGCGGAAAAGGAGGCCAAGAAGGGCAAGGCCAAGGGCAGGGCGGGTGTGGCCGAGGAGGGTGCCGACTACCGTTCACTCAGCCCGGCCCAGCTGGCGGCCCGGCTCAAGGCGCTGGAACAGCAGATGTACCAGCACGCCAAGGACCTGGAGTTCGAGGATGCCGCGCGCGTGCGCGACCAGATCCGGCAGCTGAAGGAGGCCAGCCTCGGCTGAACGCGGCGGTGCAGCATCATCTTCACAAAAGTGTTGCGCTTCACGGCCGGCGTCCGTAATATACGCGGCCTGCACCGACGCAATCGCGGCCCTGCAGATGCAAAACGGGCGGTTAGCTCAGCGGTAGAGCACTACCTTGACATGGTAGGGGTCACAGGTTCGAACCCTGTACCGCCCACCACGAAGTCTCCGGAAATGAGGCTGTCGTGAACTGCAAAGCCCGGCCCTGGCGCCGGGTTTTTACGTAGCAAGGCCAGCCTCCGGGCGGCAAGAACAAGATGGGCGGTTAGCTCAGCGGTAGAGCACTACCTTGACATGGTAGGGGTCACAGGTTCGAACCCTGTACCGCCCACCACGACATCCTCGGCGAGGATCGACGTGAACAGAAGACCCGGCCATCGCGCCGGGTTTTTTGCATTATGGCGACCGTTGTCGAGGCAATTGATATCGCATGAAGCGTGGCGAGAACGACAGGTTTCGGAACTACCGCCGAGCGGGCAGCAGTTCAACGCTGATTACACGCTGCACCCGCCATCGGCCATCCACGCGTTGCCACAGCTGCACGATGTAGGCGCGCTCGGCCGGCCCGTCCGCGCAGCACCGGCGCCCCAGTCGCAGCACCCGGTCCGTGCGTAACGGGAAGAGCTGCAGCGCGTATGCGGTGTCATCACGCTGTGGCGTCGTGCCGGCCGTCTCGTTGAGCAGAATCTGTTGACGCACTGCCGCTTCGGCGGGCCCACCGTGGTCGCCGAACAGGCCGGTGAACAGCAGCATCAGGGCAAGCATCGGCATGGCACGGTGCTCCAGCGGGAAAGTGCATGCAGGCTGGCACGCCACCGCCGGGGCCGCAGCCGGCCTGCGACGAACAGCGGGATTGCGCCGCCAAAGCCAGCCAGGTGGCGATGAATCCGGGCCGGGCAGGCGTAGACTTGCCGCTGCCGCGCAATCGCAGTCATCAAAAGGAGCAGCTGCATGAGCGATCACATTCCGGTTTCCAGGCCCAACCCGCTGTTCGAGCTGCTGTTCGGCGGCAACATGCTGCAAGGCACGTTCAAGGCCGTGATCTGGGTTGCGCTGTTGTCGGCGGTGCTGGCCTGGAGCACGCTGCGCTGACGGCGGCAGCCTTCGTTCAACACCGCGCGCCGCGGGGTGCCCGCAGGATCAGGCGCTGAATGCCTGGCGCAGGCTGTGCAGGGTTGCCTGGCGGTGTTCCTTCGCGCTGGCCTCGCCCATCTCCAGCTCCTGCAGGCGCAGGCCGACCAGTGTCATCGACAGCGCGTAGCCGCGTGCCGCACCGGCGACGCGTGACAGGCCCAGGGCCCGGCGCGCCAGTGCATTCACGTGCTCGATGTCGGGCATCAGGCCCAGGTAGGCACGCTCGGCGCTGTCCAGGTCGGGTGCACGCAGGATTGCGTGCGCTTCGCTGGTGGGGGAGACGGAGGCCATGGGGTGTCCTTGTCCGTGGGCGACCACTGTGCGGGGATGGCTGTGCATGGTGCAGGCGCAACATTGTCAGAACATTGCGCCAGCGAGGCCGGCTGCGATCAGCGCACAACGGCGGCGCCAGGCACTATGATCGGCACCGTTTCCGGTCGCCGAGCCCCTCATGCGCATCCTCCTGGTCGAAGACGATCCCGATCTGTCCCGTGCCCTGCAATCGGGCCTGGAGCGGCAGGGCGTGGTCGCCGACGTGGTCGCCAGCCTGGCCGAAGCCGCCATCGCGCTGCGCGAGCCGGTGCACCAGCTGATGCTGCTCGACCGCCAGCTGCCCGATGGTGATGGTGCCGGTTTTGTTGCCACGGCACGTGCGCTGCGGCCGAATCTGGCCGTCATCATGCTGACCGCCAAGGGCACGCTGTCGGACAAGGTTGAAGGCCTGGATGTTGGCGCCGATGACTACCTCGTCAAGCCGGTCGCGATCGAAGAGTTGATGGCGCGCATCCGCGCGGTCTCGCGGCGACCCTCGGCGATGGTCACGCCCAGCCTGCGGCTGGGACGCATGGAGTTCGATTTCGAATCGCTGCAGGCGCGGGTCGAAGGCCTGCCCTTGCCGTTGCCGCGCCGGCAGGTGCTGGTGCTGCAGGCGCTGGCGATGCGGCAGGGGCGCACGGTCACCCGCAGTGCGCTGGAGGCGGCGGTGTACGGTTTCGATGATGAGATCCAGTCCAACGCGCTCGATGCGCATATCTCCAAGTTGCGCAAGGCGCTGCAACAGGCTGGTGCCGGCGTGGAGATCCACGTGATCCGGGGCGTCGGCTACCTGCTGGCGGAGGCCTGAGATGGCCCGTCCGATCCGTTCCATCACGCTGGGGCTGGCCTGGCGCCTGTTCCTCGCACAGGCGTTCACCGTGTTGTTCGCGGTGGTTGCACTGATCCTGACCTGGGGTGACAAGGACACCTGGGGCATGGACATGTTCATGGCCGAGGCGGTGGCCAAGGCGGTGCACAGCGAAGACGGCCGGCTGGTGCTGGACGAGGCGCGCTGGAACACGCTCGATGCACAGGCCGGTGGCAACCTGTGGTTCGCTGCAGTCGATGACAAGGGTGCCTGGCTCGAGCGTGGCACCCTGCCGGCCGTCCACGCGCCGCTGCTGGCACGCTTGCCGACGCTCGGCGCCACCGAGCTCGGCTCGCTGGTACCGCCCTATCTGGATGTGGCGCGGGTGATGATCCGCAACGAGGAGGGGCGCCGCATCACGGTGATGGTGGGCGGCGCGCCCAAGGGCGGCCTGCTCGACGGCGCGTTGATGGTGCTGCGGCTGATCGGCCTGTGGTTCTTCCTGCCCCTGATCGTGGTCACGCTGCTGGTGATGCCGACGGTGATCCATCGCGCGATGCGCGGCGTGCGCCGTTCCGCGCAGCAGGCCAAGGAGCTGGATATCGGCCAACCGGGCGCACGGCTGGATGCGCAGCTGGTGTCCACCGAAGTGGCGCCACTGGTGGAGGCGTTCAATGATGCGATCGACAAGGTGCAGCAGGGCTACGCTGCGCGGGACAAGTTCCTCGCCGACGCGGCGCATGAACTGCGCGTCCCGATCGCGGTGGTGCAGGCGCGCCTGTCGCAGTTGCCACAGGGCGAGCTGAAGTCGCAGTTGCTGACCGATGTGGCGCGGCTGGGCAATGTGGCCGAGCACCTGCTTGACCTGCAGCGGCTGGATCGTAATGTCGGGGCGTTGCAGCGGCTCGACCTTGCGCTGCTGGTGCGTGAGGCGGCCGCTGATCTGGCGCCGCTGGTGGTGGGGGCCGGCTACGGGTTCGAGGTCGATGCGCCGGACGTGCCGGTCTGGATCCATGGCGATGGCCTGGCCCTGGGGCGGGTGATCGCCAACCTGGTGCACAACGCCATCGTCCACGGCGGTGGCCGCGGCATCATCTGCGTGCGGCTGGATACGCGCGCGTTGCTGGAGGTCAGTGACCAGGGGGCGGGCATTCCGGTGGGGGACCGCGAGGCGATCTTCGAGCCGTTCCATCGCCTGCGCGCGGCGGGCAGCGGCAGCGGCCTGGGCCTGCATCTGGTGAAGGAAATCGTGCAGCATCACGGCGGATCGGTCAGTGTCGGCGAAGCTGCCGGCGGCGGCGCCAGTTTCCGGGTCAACTTCCACCGCGGCAGCGTTCGGCGCTGACCCCAGGGCGGGGCAATCACTGATAGGCAGGCGACGGTCTGCAGCCGCAGGCTGCGGCCATGGGTGCCCATCGATCCGTTCCGGCCGTGTTGGGGCGTGGCTGCGCTGCCGGCCTGGTGCTGGGCGCGCTGGCCTGCGTGCAGCTGCCAGCACTGCCGCCCCTGTGGCCAGGTGCCGTGGCGGCGGTGGGCGCGCTGTGCGCCTGGATGCTGCGCTGGCGGGGGCGGGTGCTGGCGGCAGCGTTGTTCGGCCTGGCCTGGACCGCGCTGCACGGGCATTGGGCATTGCAGCAACAGCTTGCGCCGGGCGCATCGGCGCAGGATGTGGTGGTTCGTGGACGGATCATCGACCTGCCGCAGCATCGCTCGGGGCAAACCCGTTTCCTGCTGCGCGTGGACGATGACGACCCTCTGCCGGTGTTGCGGGGCAAGCGCCTGCAGGTCAGCTGGAATGATCCGTGGCGGGGTACGACGGCAGGCCACCGCAGTGGGCGCCAGCAGCTGCGGGCGGGCGCGCGCTGGCGGCTGGCACTGCGGGTGCGTCCACCGCGCTCGAGGATCAATCCCGGCGGATTCGATGGCGAGCGCCACGCGCTGTTGCAGGCCATCGCCGGCAGCGCCACGGTGCGCGACCCGGCCGGCGCACGCGAGCTGCATCCCGCGTTTGGCCTGCCAGCCTGGCGTGAGCGCAGCAGTGCCGCCATCGCCGCCCAGGTGCCCAGCCCCGGCGCGCGCTTCGTGCAGGCGCTGGCGCTGGGTGATACGCGTGGATTGTCCGATGCCGACTGGGAACAGCTCCGCGCGCTCGGCCTGACCCATCTGGTGGCCATTTCCGGATTCCACGTCGGCGTGGTCGCGGGGCTGGGTGTGCTGCTGTGCCGGCTGCTGTGGTGGCTCTGCCCGCAGCTGGGCCGCCGCTGGCCCCGCCAACAGGCGGCTGCCAGTGCCGCGGCGGTGGCCGCTGCCGGTTACGCGGTGCTGGCCGGAGGCGCGCTGCCGACGGTGCGTACGGCATTGATGATCGGCCTGCTCGCGTTGGCGCGTGGCGGCCGGCGCCCGCTCGGTGTGGCGCACGGGATGTCGCTGGCAGCGCTGGCGCTGCTGCTGCCGGCGCCACTGTCGGTGCTGTCGGCCGGGTTCTGGCTCAGCTTCGGTGGGGTGCTGTGGCTGCTGTGGTGCCTGCCGCAGGCGCCACCGCAGGGCCTGCGCGAAAGACTCTACGGCCTGCTCGCCGCGCAGGGGGTGGCCAGCCTGGGGCTGCTGCCGTTGGGCGTCGCGCTGTTTGGCGGCACCGCCCGGCTGGGGCCCCTGGTCAATCTGCCGATCATTCCCTGGTGGAGCCTGCTGGTGGTGCCGCTGTCATTGCTGGGTACCGGCCTGCAGGCGTTGCATGAGGGCGCGGGACGCTGGGCATGGCGGGCTGCGGCGTGGCTGTTCGAACTCAGCTGGCGCGCGCTGCAGCCGCTTGCGGTCCATCCGCAGGCGATGTGGTGGCTGGCCGAGGCACCCGCTTGGGCGGTACCTGCGGCGCTGCTGGGTGTGTTCTGGTGGTTGCTGCCGCGCGGCGCGGGCGGTGGCCTGGCGGGCCTGTTGCTGTGCCTGCCGCTTCTGTGGCCGGCGCGCGAAGGGCCGGGGGAGGGCGAGCTGGAACTGCTGGTGCATGACGTCGGCCAGGGCACGGCGGTGCTGCTGCGCACGGCGCGGCATGCGCTCTGGTACGACGTCGGGCCACCGGCCGGGGGCGACGGCAATGAACGCACCCTGGTTCCGGCGCTGCGTGCGCTGGGCCAGGCCATGCCACAGCGGGCAGTGCTCAGCCATGATCATTTGGACCACACCGGCAATCTGCCCGCGGTGCGCCGGCAGCATCCGCGCCTGGCGCTGCTGGCGCCCGCCGGCAGCGCCATCGCCGGGGCCCGGCCCTGCCGGGCGGGCCTGCGCTGGCACTGGGATGGCGTCGACTTCCAGATACTGCATCCCGCCGCCGGTAGCGGGCAGGCCGTGAACGAGAGCAGTTGCGTGCTGCGCGTGGCGGGCGCCCACGGCGTGGTACTGCTGCCCGGCGACATCGGCCGGGTTGCCGAAACGGAGCTTTTGGCGACCTCTTCGCCGCAGTTGCGTGCGGATGTGGTGCTGGTCCCCCATCACGGCAGCGGCGGCAGTTCCAGCGCGCCGTGGGTGGCGGCGGTGGCGCCACGGCTGGCACTGGTCTCGGCCGGGCACCAGAACCGCTTCGGCCACCCGCGGCCGGAGGTGGTGCGGCGCTGGCGGGCGCAGGGGGCCGAGGTGGTGGCTACTGCCGAGTCCGGAGCGATCCGCGTATGGCTTGGCGCACAGGGGCTGCAGCTGCGTGAACAGCGCATCCACGCGTCCCGGTGGTGGGATGCCGCTGGGCGGGCGCGGTCGGCTGCTATCCTATCGCCGATCGAACAAGCGGCCGTTGGGCCGGAGGGTTGAAACGTGTGGGAACTGGTCAAGGCCGGTGGCTGGCCGATGGTGCCGCTGCTGCTGTTGGGCGTACTGGCTTTGGCGATCATCCTGGAGCGTTTCTGGTCCCTGCGGCGAACGGAAGTGCTGCCGCCGGGCCTCGGCCAGGAAGTGCGCAACTGGGCCGCGCGCGGCAAGCTCGACCCGGCGCACCTGCAGACCCTGCGCGCCAACTCGCCGCTGGGCGCGCTGCTGGCGGCCGCGCTGGAAGCGCGCAACCGTCCGCGTGACCAGATCCGCGAACGCATCGAAGACACCGGCCGTCACCTGGTGCACCGCATGGAGCGTTTCCTGAACGCGCTGGGCACCATCGCCTCGGCCGGTCCGCTGCTGGGCCTGCTCGGCACCGTGATCGGCATGATCCAGATGTTCCTGGGCATCCTCGACCACGGCGTGGGCGACGTGAACCAGCTGGCCGGCGGCATCGGCAAGGCGCTGGTGTGCACCGCCACCGGCATGATCGTGGCCATTCCGGCGCTCATGTTCCATCGCTACTTCAAGGGCCGCATCCACGGCTATGTGGTGGAGATGGAGCAGGAGGCCAGTGCGCTGCTGGACACCCTCGACGGCCGCCCGGGAGTGATGAACGCCGCGCCGGCAGCGCGTGCGGCCAGCCCTGCCACGGCCAAGGCCTGATCGATGCGTATCGGCAACGACCGATCCCAGGATGAGCCGCATATCGATCTGGTTCCCCTGATCGATGTGATCCTGGTGCTGATCATCTTCTTCGTGGTCACCACCACCTTCGACGCGCGATCGACGCTGCAGGTGCAGCTGCCGACCGCCAGCCAGCAGCCCAACAACGAGCCGCCACGCTCGCTCAGCGTACTGATCAACGCCGAGGGCCGTTATTTCATCAATGACCAGGAAGTGCTGCGCAGCGACGTCGAGTCGGTCAAGCAGACCATCGCCGCCGTGGCCGGCAGTGATCGCAGCCAGCCGGTGCTGCTGCGCGCCGATGCACGCACCCCCTACCAGGCCGTGGTGACCGCGCAGGACGCGCTCGGTCAGCTCGGCTTCCGCCGTATCGCCATTGCAACTGCGCCAGAGGTGCGTCCATGAGTTCCCATCACGCGCCGGTGTGGCCGATCTACAAACGTCTGCTGGGCTATACCCGCACCTACTGGGTGTTCATGGTGGGCGCGGTCATCGCCATGGTGGTCGAAGCCCTGGCCGGCTATCACTTCACCAAGCTGATGGAGCCGCTGGTCAACCGCGGTTTCGTCAACCCCGAACCGCGCATGGCGGTGATCCTGCCGCTGACCATCCTGGGCCTGTTCCTGATGCGCAGCGTGGCCACCTGGGTGAGCGACTACACGCTGGCCAAGACCGGCCGCAGCGTGGTGCGCGATCTGCGCGAGCAGGTGCTGCAGAAGTACCTGCACCTGCCGTCGTCGCATTTCGATACCGAAGCGACGCCGGTGATGGTCAGCCGCCTGAACTTCGATACCGAACAGGTCACCCAGGCCAGTGCCGATGCGCTCAAGACCGTGGTGGCCGATACCCTGACCATCATCGCAATGCTGGCGGTGATGCTGCAGATGAGTGTCAAGGTCACCCTGGCGATGCTGCTGGTGGTGCCGCTGATCGGTGGCATCGTGTCCTACGTGGGCAAGCGCTACCGCCGCATCAGCCGCGGTATCCAGGACGGCATGGGCACGATGGCGCAGACCGCCGAGCAGTCGCTGGCGGCGCAGCAGGAAGTGAAGGTGCACGGCACCCAGCAGCACGAAATCTCGCGCTACTCGCGCCTGGCCAACCGCATGCTGGCGCTGAACATGAAGGTGGAAGTCACCCGCGCCGCCGCGTCCAGCGTAGTGCAGTTCCTGGCCGCACTGGCGCTGGCGGTGATCGTCTGGGTGTCGACCCGTGAAGCGCTGGCCGGTCGCCTCAATGCCGGCCAGTTCATGGGCCTGATGACCTCGATGATGGCCATCATCCCGTCGCTGCGCCGCCTGACCAGCGTGCAGACCTCGATCTCGCGCGGCGTCGCTGCCGCCGAGCGCCTGTTCGGCATCCTCGACATGCCGGTGGAGCGCGACGAGGGCCGCACGACGGTGCAGCGCGTGCGGGGCGAGCTTGCGTTCGAGCACGTGATGCTGCGCTACCGCGAAGACAGCGGCATCGCCCTGGACGACATCAGCTTCGTCGCCAGGCCGGGCACCGTCACGGCCATCGTCGGCCGCTCCGGCAGCGGCAAGACCAGCCTGATCCGGCTGGTGCCGCGCTTCTACGAGCCCAGCGGCGGTGTCATCACCCTCGATGGCGTGGCCCTGGATGATTATCCGCTGGCCGATCTGCGCCGGCAGGTGGCGATCGTCGGGCAGAAGGTGATGTTGTTTGACGACACCATCGCCGCCAACATCGCCTATGGCATGGAAGCAAGCGAGGAACAGATCCGTGCTGCGGCCGAAGCGGCCAACGCCTGGGAATTCATCGCACGCATGCCGCAGCAGCTGCAGACCCCGGTAGGCGAAAACGGTGCGCTGCTGTCCGGCGGCCAGCGCCAGCGCCTGGCGATCGCCCGCGCGATCCTGCGCGATGCCCCGATCCTGATTCTTGATGAAGCCACGGCTGCGCTGGACAACGAATCCGAGCGGCTGGTGCAGGACGCGTTGCAGCGCCTGATGCCGGAGCGCACCACGCTGGTCATCGCCCATCGCCTGTCGACCATCGAACATGCCGACCAGGTCCTGGTGATGGACCACGGCCGCATCGTCGAACGCGGCACCCACCGCGAGCTGCTCGAGATGGGTGGCCTGTACCAGCACCTGCACAGCATGCAGTTCCGCGAAAGGCAGGACTGATGGCCGGCAAGGGTACCCAGACCCCGACGTACTGGTACGACGGCACGCCGGTTCCGTGGGCGATGCGCCTGCTGGCACCGCTGTATGCCGGCGTCACCGCGCTGCGCCGGCGTGCCTACCGGCGCGGCTGGCGCAAGCGCCACGCATTGCCGGTGCCGGTCATCGTGGTCGGCAACATCACCGCAGGCGGTACCGGCAAGACCCCGCTGACCATCGCCCTGGTTGAACGGCTGCGCGCGGCGGGGTGGAAACCGGGCGTGGCCAGCCGTGGTTACGGCCGCGAGGACGCTGATGCACCGCTGTGGGTGCAGGCCGATACGCCGACCGCCAAGGGCGGCGACGAGCCGGTGCTGATCGCCTGGAAGACCGGCGTGCCGGTACGCGTGGACCGCGACCGGGTGGCGGCTGGCAGGGCGCTGGTCGAGGCCGGCTGTGATGTGATCGTCTGCGATGACGGCCTGCAGCACTACCGCTTGGCGCGCGATATCGAGATCGAAGTCGTCGATGCGCAGCGCCGCTATGGCAACGGCCTGATGATTCCGGCCGGGCCGCTGCGTGAGCCGGTCAGCCGCGCCAGCGAATGCGATTTCCGCGTGGTCAATCTCGGCCAGGCCGAGGCGGAGAACGCGGCCCAGGCCTGCGGTTTCGGGCAGTGGCCGATGGCGTTGCAGATCGACAGTGCGCAGCCGCTGGCCGGTGGCCGTGCACGCCCGCTGTCGTACTTCAAGGGCCAGCGCGTGCATGCGGTGGCCGGTATCGCCCATCCACAGCGCTTCTTCGACATGCTGCGTGCGCGTGGGATCGGCGTGGTGCCGCATGCGTTCGCCGACCACCAGGCCTATCAGCCGCAGGATCTGTCGTTCGGCAGCCAGCTGCCGGTGCTGATGACCGAGAAGGATGCGGTGAAATGCCGTGCGTTCGGTAACGACTGGCACTACGCGGTGCCACTGCGCGCCGAGCTGCCCGCCGCGTTCTGGGTGGCGTTGACCGATCGCCTGGACAAGCTGCGACCGAACTGAGTGGCGCGGGGGCGCTTGCATTCACACGCTGCCGGCCACATTCCCCTTGTTACCAGCCTGCCGAGTATCGCCCGCATGACCGAATTTGTTGTCGCCATTCCGGCCCGCTATGCCGCTTCGCGGTTGCCGGGAAAACCCCTGCGCCTGCTGGGCGGTGAGCCGCTGGTGCTGCATGTGGCGCGCCGCGCGCTGCAGGCCGGTGCCCGCGAGGTGTGGGTGGCGACCGACGACCAACGCATTTCCGATGCGCTGTCCGGGTTGGCCGAGGTGAAGGTGGCGATGACCGCTGCGTCGCATGCGTCCGGTACCGACCGCCTGGCCGAGTGTGCGCGTATTGCCGGCTGGGCCGACGATACCGTGGTGGTCAACCTGCAGGGTGACGAACCGTTCGCACCGGCGGCAGGCATCCGCGCGGTGGCAGATGCGCTGGTCGCTGGCAATGCGCCGATGTCGACTCTTGCCACGACCGTCGAGGACGCGCACACCCTGTTCGACCCGAACGTGGTGAAGCTGGTGCGCAACGTACGCAACGAGGCGATGTACTTCAGCCGCGCGCCGATCGCCTGGCACCGCGACGGCTTCGCACGCAGCCGCGACACGCTGCCGGACGGCCACCACTGGCTTCGCCACATCGGCATCTACGGCTACCGTGCCGGATTCCTGCAGCAGTTCGCCGCCATGTCGCCAGGGCAGCTTGAACAGGTCGAATCACTGGAGCAGCTGCGCGTGCTCGAGGCCGGCTACCCGATCAGCGTAGCGATCTCGCCCGAAGCGTTCCCGCCGGGCATCGACACGCCCGAAGACCTGGAGCGCGCCGAGGCGCTGTTGCAGGCGCTGACCGCACGATGAGGCTGCTGGTCGTCTGCCTTGGCAACATCTGCCGTTCGCCGATGGCCGAAGGCGCGTTGCGCGCCCGCCTGGCCGCCTCGCCGCTGGCCGGACGGGTGCAGGTCGATTCGGCCGGCACCGGTGGCTGGCACGTGGGTGAGCCGCCGGATCGGCGCGCGATCGCCTGCGCGGCCGGCCACGGCGTGGATATCGGCGGGCTGCGTGCCCGCCAGTTGCAGGCCTGCGATTTCGACCGGTTCGACTGGATCCTGTGTGCCGACGAGGCCAATCTGCGCGATGCCGGGCGCCTGGCCACGCCCGCTCAACGCGAGCGCCTGGCGCTGTACCTTCCGTGGTCGGGTGGGCAGGGGCCTGACGCTATCCCGGACCCCTACAGCGGGGGCAGCGAGCATTTCCAACAGGTCTGGACGCTGGTGGACGATGCTGCAAAGCGTGCGGTGGCGCGACTGTTGCATGACGCCGACTCCGGCATAATCGGCTCATGAACGTCCAGCCCGTCCCGGACCTGCCCGAGTTTGCCGCCTGGCTCAATGCCACGCCCTGCACGCTGACCGAACTGCGCGGTCGGCCGGTGGCCCTGTTGTTCGTCAATGCCGCCTCCGCGTGGAGCGCGCAGCGCTTGGCCGAGTTCGGCCAATGGCTGTCGCGACACCCCGGCAAGCTGCAGCCGCTGGTGCTGCAGGTACCGCGATTCGATTTCGAGCGTGAGCCCGATGCTGCACTGAAACTGCTGCGCCGGCAGGGGTTGTCGATGCCGGTGCTGCTCGATACCGACTGGGATGGCTGGCGCCGCTTCGGCATCACTGCGTGGCCGACGCTGGTGCTGTTGGATGCCCAGGGGCGCGAACAGCAGCGGCTGGTCGGGCAGGGAGCCCCAGGGGACCTGGAGCGCGCCTTGAACGCGCTGTGCCAGGGCGCGCCATTGGCGCCGCCGCGTGGCGGCAGCGAACTGCATCCGGAGCCGCGCCATCCGCTGCGGTTCCCGCTCGGCCTGGCGGTCAGTACCGAACGGCTCTACATCGCCGACAGTGGCCATCACCGCATCCTTGAATGCAGCCACGGCGGACGCATCCTGCGCCAGTTCGGCCTTGGTACCGCCGACTTCATGGACGGCAACCTGGCCGAGGCGGCGTTCCACCGCCCGCAGGCGCTGGTACTGGAACGCGATTCGCTGTACGTGGCCGACACCGGCAACCACGCCGTGCGCCGTATCAACCTGCTGACGGGCATCGTCGACACGTTGTGCGGCAACGGTCGCCCGGGTGCGCCGGTGGAAGGGCCGGTCGCGCAGGCGCGGCAGGTCTCGCTGGACCATCCGGTCGGCCTGGCCATCGCCGACAACCAGCTGCACATCGCGATGGCCGGCGACAACCGTATCTGGAGTTTCCATCTTGGCCAGCGCAGCCTGCAGTGGCGCGCCGGCAGTGGCTCGATCGATGAGCGCGACGGCAGTGGCCACCTGGCCGCCTTCGCCCAGCCGACCGCGTTGGCCGTGGTGCAGCAGGTGCTGTACGTGGCCGACGCGCTGGGCTCGTCGATCCGCGGGCTGCAGCTGCGCGGCGACCTGGTGCAGACGCTGGTCGGGCAGGGGCCGTGGCGCTTCGGCAGTGAAGACGGCCCGCGCGCGCAGGCCAGCCTGCAGTTCCCGCAGGCGATCGCGCTGAGCCCCGAGGCGCCGCTGCTGTGGATCGCCGATACCGGCAACGGTTGCCTGCGCACGCTGCGGCTGGGCGGCGGTGAACTGACCACCCAGCCGCTGCCGCGCCGCCTGCATGGCCCGGCTGGACTGGCGGTGGGCGCAGGTGCGGTGTGGATCGCCGAGACCGACGCCCACGCCGTGCTGCGATTCGACCCCGACAGCGGCGTGCTCAGCGAAGTCCCGATCAGCGAATGACCGACGTTCCCGCCCCGGCCTTCGACGGCAAGGCCTTCGCGGCCCAGCTCAGCACCGCGCCCGGCGTGTACCGCATGTACGCCGCCGACGACACCCTGCTGTATGTCGGCAAGGCGCGCGCACTGCGCAACCGCGTCGGCAGCTACTTCAATGGCGGCCCGAAGAACGCGCGGATCATGTCGATGATCTCGCAGATCGCGCGCATGGACGTGACCGTGACGCGCTCGGAAGCCGAGGCGTTGCTGCTGGAGAACCAGCTGATCAAGTCGCTGTCGCCGCGCTACAACGTCTCGCTGCGCGACGACAAGACCTATCCGCATGTGCTGCTGACCCGCGAAGACTGGCCGCGCATCGCCCTGCATCGCGGCCCGCGTGCCATTCCCGGCCGCTATTTCGGGCCGTATCCCGGCGTGACCGCAGTGCGCGAAACGCTGAACCTGATGCACAAGCTGTTCAAGCTGCGCAGCTGCGAAGACAGCGTGTTCCGCAACCGCTCGCGGCCGTGCCTGCAGTACCAGATCGGGCGCTGCAGCGCGCCGTGCGTGGAGCTGGTGCCGGCAGCGGAGTACGCCGAGTCGGTACGCCGCGCCGCCCTGTTCCTTGAAGGCAAGAGCGACGAGCTGACCCGTGAACTGGGCGAGCAGATGCAGGCCGCCAGCGAGGCGCTGGAGTTCGAGCAGGCCGCGCGCCTGCGCGACCTGATCTCCTCGCTGCGCAGCATGCAGACCCGCCAGTACGTGGACGGGCGCGCCGCGGACCTCGATGTGCTGGCGGTGGCCATGCAGGGGTCGCAGGCCTGCGTGCTGCTGCTGGCGTTCCGCGATGGCCGCAACCTCGGCACCCGCCCGTTCTTCCCGCGCACCAATGGTGAAGAAAGCCCGGAAGAAGTGCTGGCCGCGTTCGTCTCGCAGTACTACATCGAGTTCGAGCCACCGCGGGAGATCCTGCTGGACCGCGAGATTCCCGACGCCGACCTGCTGGTGGCCGCGCTGTCGGCCTCGGCCGAGCGCAAGGTACAGCTGAAGTGGAACGTACGCGGCGAGCGCGCTGGCTACGTGGAGCTGGCCAGCCGCAACGCGCAGCTGACCCTGGCCACCGAGCTCAACAGCCGCAACGCACAGCACGCACGCAGTGATGCGCTGCGCGATATGCTCGGCCTGGCCGAGCCGGTCAAGCGGGTGGAGTGCTTCGATATCAGCCACACGCTGGGCGAGGCCACCGTGGCCTCGTGCGTGGTGTTCGATGCGGCCGGGCCAGTGCGTGCGCAGTACCGACGCTTCAACATCAGCGGCATCGAGCCGGGCGATGACTATGCGGCCATGCGCCAGGCCATCGACCGTCGCTTCCGCCGTGCGGTGGAAGAGCAGGGCGTGCTGCCGGATGTGCTGCTGATCGACGGTGGTGCCGGGCAGTTGGCCCAGGCCCAGGCCGCATTGGCCGACCTCGGTGTGGAAGGGGTGCTGCTGGTGGGCGTGGCCAAGGGCGTGGAGCGGCGCGCCGGGCATGAAGCGCTGGTGATGCCCGACGGCCGCGAGCTGCGCCCGGGCGCGGCCAACCCGGCGCTGCAGTTCATCCAGCAGGTGCGTGACGAGGCCCACCGCTTCGCCATCACCGGCCACCGCGGCCGCCGCCAGAAGGCGCGGATGACCAGCAAGCTGGAGGACATCCCCGGCATCGGCCCGCGCCGCCGCGCCAGCCTGCTCAAGCATTTCGGCGGCCTGGTGGGCCTGAAAGCCGCCGGCGAAGCGGAAATCGCCAAGGTGGAAGGCATCAATGACGCCCTCGCGGCACGTATCTACGCTAACCTGCACGGGTTGGCCACGCCTGATGCGGCCGAGTAGAGAGAGAAGCACGCAAGCATGAAGTTGACCCTGCCCACCTGGCTCACGTTGTTGCGGATCGTGATGATCCCGGTGCTGGTGCTGGTGTTCTACCTGCCCTACACCTGGACCAACTTCGCTTCGGCGGCGATCTTCGGCCTGGCCGCGATCACCGACTGGCTCGATGGCTGGATCGCACGCCGTTACCAGCTGGAGTCGGCCTTTGGCGCCTTCCTCGACCCGGTCGCGGACAAGCTGATGGTGGCGGTAGCGCTGTTCCTGATCGTGCAGGGTCATCCGACGCCGTGGATGGCCTTCTGGGCGGCGGTCATCGTCGGCCGCGAGATTGCGGTGTCGGCGCTGCGCGAATGGATGGCCGAGCTGGGCCAGCGCGCCAAGGTGCGCGTGGCGATGATCGGCAAGATCAAGACCACCGCGCAGATGGTCGCGCTGCTGTGCCTGCTGTATTCGGTGGCACCGAACGTGCCGGTGGAAGATATCTGGATGGGCTGGCCGGTGTTCCATATCGGCGATTGGACCCTGGCCATTGCTGCGGTGCTGACCCTGTGGTCGGGCCTGCAGTACCTGCACGCCGCCTGGCCGAGCCTGCGCGAAGACGAGCGCGCCGCCCGCGAGCGCTCACGGCAGAAGAAGCTGGGCAACTGAGGCCGGGGTCTGAGCCCCGGGGTCGGATCCCTTTCCGAAGGAAAGGGCTCTGACCCCATCGATGCGCTATCCACGCATGGCGTGGATACGCGATGCAAGGCGCCTCGCCAACCCGGAAAAAGCGCTTGACGGCATCCTTGGAACAGGTAGAATTTCGCCTCCCAAGCGGGAATAGCTCAGTTGGTAGAGCGCAACCTTGCCAAGGTTGAGGTCGCGAGTTCGAGTCTCGTTTCCCGCTCCAGATTCAAGAAGAACGCTCCCGCATGGGGGCGTTTTTCGTTTGCGTGCAATGCACTTCACGGTGCCAGCTTCCATGGCAAGCGGTGCCTGCGCATGGGGATGGAATCCAGGCCGATTCCCCCTCGATATGCAGGGCTGCGCAGCGGAGTCCGCAGTCCGAGGGCCTGAACACGGCGCGGTCGTGCAGATGAAAATTCCTGTTGACGCCGTGCAGCAATATCGACACAATAGCGCTCCTTCGACGCAGGTCGAACGAAATCTGCGGGAATAGCTCAGTTGGTAGAGCGCAACCTTGCCAAGGTTGAGGTCGCGAGTTCGAGTCTCGTTTCCCGCTCCAGATCCAGGAAAACGCTCCCGCAAGGGGGCGTTTTTCGTTTGTCATGACGTTGGCCACGTGGGTCGCTACAGTCGGCCACGAAATTTCATGGTGGGCGTGGCACGTCTGCGTTTGGGATTCCGACATGGGAGTCGCAATCGGCATGACAGGGGCGCAGTGATCGTGGGGGCGATCGGGAGCACCTGGCATGAGGTGGGCTGCAACAAGAGGCAATGACCTGGAATCCGTGCCAGTGTTCCGCACGCTGCAGGCCGTGAAAGGCTGGCGAAAGGCCTTCGCCATCGTTGCCTGAACCGCACGCGTGTTGTGACCGTTTTCGGACCATTTCTCCATGTTCGCTCCACAATCGCACGGTAGCCTTCCTGCTCCTTCTACATGTTGGCGGGCTGGTGGTCAGGCGTATCACTCCAGTGGCGGTGCCCAGGACCGGGCGCGGACGCTCCCTGCAGGCAGTGCTGCGACCCGGCGCGCTGCTCGCAAGTCTCGCATTGGCGGGCTGCGTGTCGGTGCCGGTTCCGGATCTGCCTGATCGCACGCCCAGCACCTGGACCCAGGTGCCGCAGGGCCAGGGCGTGGCGGTGGACGCCAAACAGTGGTGGAAAGTGTTGTCCGACCCAGCGCTGGATGGACTGGTCGATCAGGCCATCGCCGGCAACCTCGACCTGCAGCAGGCCACGCTGCGCCTGCAGGCCGTGCGAATTGTCGCCGGCACGTCCGACTCGCGCTTCCTGCCGGAAATCTCGGCCAGCGCCAAGCAGGTGCAGGATGCCGCTGCGGTCGACACCTACTTCCACGCGGGTATCGAAGCGATCTGGGATCTGGGCCTGTTCGGCGCCGCCGAGAGCGCGCAGTTGAGCGCGCAGGCATCGGCTGGCAACGCCGAAGCACTGCGCAATGCCGCACAGGTGGCGGTGATTGCCGACGTGGTGCGCAGCTATCTGGACCTGACCGTGGCACAGGCGCAGCAGGACCTGCTGGCCCGGCAGCAGACCGTGGATGATCGCGGCGAACAGCTGGCGCTGGTCCGCCAGCGACTGCGCCTGGATGAGCCGGGCGAACTAGATCGCCTGCGTGCACGCCAGGCCGCCACCCGCGCGGCCACTGCACAGGCCCGGGAAAACGCTGACAACGCGGCCCGCGCGCTGGCAGTGTTGCTGGGCCGAGATGGCCCGGATCCGGCCTGGCGCGCCTATCGCACGCCGCCGAAGCTGGGCGCGTTCTCGCTGCAGCAGGTTCCGGCGGACCTGCTGCGGCACCGCCCGCAGATCCTGCTGGCCGAATCGGCGGTGCTGCAGGCTGCGGCCGACAAGGGCTTGGCGCGCGCCGCGATGTTCCCGCGGATCAGCCTCGGCGGTTCCATCCTGTACGCCTACAACCTTACCCAGAATGCCCGATCCAATTCCGATTCCAGCCCGTCGATCGGCCCGTACATCGATATCCCGCTGTGGGACTGGGGCCAGCGCCGTGCGCGCTTCCATGCCGATGAGAAGCAGCTGGATGCCGCGCTGCTGGGCTATCGCAAGGCCGTGCTGGAAGGCGTGAGCGAAGTGGAAGGGGCACTGGGCAGCCTGGCGCGCCAGGACAGCAGCATCCAGTCGCTGCGTGCCGCCAATGATGCCGCCAACCTGCAGGTCAAGCGCCAGGCGCGGCAGGTGCAGCTGGGCCTGTCCAGCGAATTCGATGGTCTGGACACCCAACGCGCCGCACTTGCCTCGCAGTCGGAGCTGATCGGTGCGCAGGGCGCGCGCGTGCTGGCGTTTGCGTCGCTGTACCGCGCGCTTGGCGGCGCACCGTTGCCGGTCGAGACCGGGGACGCGGCGCAATGATCGCGCTGGCCCGCAAGACCCTGGCCTACGAATGGCGCCGGTTCCTGCCGGTGGTGCTGGCGATGTGCTTTGCCGGCGTGCTGTTGATCGTGCAGGCGGCGCTGGTGCTGGGTATCTTCGGCACCGCCGCGATCTACGTGAAGGCGTCCTCGGCGGATATCTGGGCCGGCTTCCCCGGCACCCAGAGCGTCAACTACGGCCATGCGATCAGCGCCGATGTGGAAAGCCACCTGCGCATGGATCCGGATGTCACCCGCGTCGAACCCTACGAGTGGGTGGATGGTGAGTGGCGTTCCAGTGCGCCGGGCGCCGGCAATGTGTCGGTGTACCTGTCCGGCATTTCCACCGGCGACGACGCGATGATGTTCGCGCGCATCCTGCCTGCCGAGTCGCGTGCCCAGCTGCGCGAGCCGGGCGCGGTGATCGTCGACAGCGCCGATCTGGATACGCTGGGCGTGGACCTGCAGAACAACCGTGCCTGGATCAATGGCAAGGCCGTGCGCGTGGTTGCCGCGCAGCCGGGACTGCGTGGCCTCGGCGGTGTCAACGTACTGGCCTCGCTGGATACCGCGCGTGCCATTGCCGGCACCGACCCACGCGAGGGCAGTACCTATTTCGTGGCGGGCCTGCGCTCACCGGAGCTGGCTGACCGAGTGCGTGACCGCTTGGCCGCATCGATGGGCCAGGCCACGCCGGTCGAGTTCTGGACCGCGCCGGCGTTCGCCAGCCGCTCGCAGCAGTATTGGCTGTTCGATACCGGTGCAGGTATCGCCGTGTTGTTCATGGCCGTCATCGTCTGCTTCGTGGGTGCGGTGATCACCAACCAGTCGTTCGCTTCGGTGGTGGCCGGTTCGGTGCGCGAGTACGCCACGCTCAACGCACTCGGTGCAGGCCGCTACGCGCTGGCACGGGTGGTGTTCGAGCAGGCCTTGCTGATCGGCGGTGTCGGCATGTTGCTGGCGGCGGCCTTCAGCACCGTGGTGTTGTTGATCGCGCAGACCCAGCGCGTACCGGTGCAGCTGACGCCGATGGTCATCATCGGCTGCGTGGCACTGGTCGCGGTGATGGCCATGCTGTCCAGCATCATGGCGGTCCGCAGCGTGGTCCGTTCCGATCCATCGTTGCTGCTGCGTTGAGGGCCGGCCGATGACATCCACGCGCGCCGTGGCCCCGACCCTGCAGGCCGACGCACTGGAAAAGGGCTTCATGTCCGGCGATGTGCAGGTGCCGGTGCTGCGCGGCCTGTCGCTGGACATCTATCCGGGCGAGTTGACTTTGGTGTCGGGACCATCCGGCTGCGGCAAGAGCACGCTGTTGTCGCTGCTGTCCGGCCTGTCTTCGCCCGATGGTGGTCGCGTGCACGCACTCGGCCAGGATGTGGGGCACATGACCCGCAGCGAGGTCGAGCGTTTCCGCCTGCACCACGTCGGCTTCGTGTTCCAGGGCTTCAATCTGTTCCCGGCACTGACTGCGCTGGAGCAGGTGCAGCTGCCGCTGGGCTACCGCGGCATGCGCAATCGCGAAAGCGAACCGCTGGCGCGCAAGGCGCTGGAAGAAGTGGGCCTCAGCCACCGCAGCCACATGCGCCCGGCGCAGCTGTCCGGCGGCGAGAAGCAGCGTGTGGCCGTTGCCCGCGCCTTCGCCAAATCGCCGACGCTGATCTTCGCCGACGAACCCACCAGCGCGCTGGACGCCGAGAACGGCCAGCGCGTGATCGACATCCTGCATCGCTACGCACGTGCGCATGGCGCCACCGTGCTGTGCGTGAGCCACGATCCGCGCCTGATCCGGCATGCCGATCGGGTGATCGCCATGGAAGACGGCAGGGTCCGCGACGACCGCCGCCAGAATGCAAACGTAGAGTCCGCCCCATGATCAGAACATCGCACCTGTTTCCGCTCAGCCTGGCCTTGTCTGCTGTCGTGCTGCTCGGCGCCTGCAGCAGGGAGGCGTTTGCGCCCGCAACCATGCCTTCGGGCAAGGCCGCCGCCACCGCCGGCAAGGTTGCAGTCGCGCGCGGCATCATCGACGTCGAGGGTGGCCTGATCGCGCTGGCGCCACCGGTGGATGGCTCGATCACCGCTGCGCCGGTGAAGGAGGGCGCCGTGGTGGAGAAGGGACAACTGCTGCTGTCGCTCGATGGTGCCCTGCTGCAGCAGGAGGTGGCGATGGCCGCCGCCGATCTGGCCCTGGCCAACGATCGCCTGAAGGGCAGCCAGGCGCAATTGCGGGAGCTGGAGCGCAATGCCACCCGCCTGTCCACGGGGGCGAGCGAAGGTGTGTCGTCCAACCAGCAGGCTGATGCGGCCAAGCAGCAGCTGGCCGGCGTGCGTGCTGACGTCGACGTGGCCGGCGCGCAGGTCGATATGGCCCAGCACAAGCTGGAACACGCCAGGCTGAAACTGCAGCAGATGTCGCTGAGTGCACCGGAAGCCGGCACGGTGGTCGGCCAGGTACCGGGCCTTGGGGCCTTCGTGCAGGCCGGCAAGCCAGCGATCTCGCTGCTGCCGGCGCGCCCACTGCAGGTGCGCGCCGAACTCAGCGCCGCCTATGCCGATGCCGTGCAGGTGGGCATGAGGGCCACCGTGGTGCCAGACAGCGATGGTGCCGAGAACGCCAGCACGCTGCCGCCCGCACGCGTGGTACGCATCAGCCCGGTGTTCGCGCAGGCCCGCCTGCCTGAAGACGCAGGGCGTGGCGTGGCCAAGGTGGTGGAATGCGTGCTGGAGTTCGACGGCGAGGCCAAGGCGCGCTTCGGCCAGCATGTGCGGGTGGAGTTCCGGAAGTAGGCCCGGTCAGCCGTTGAGCCAGCGGCGTAGGCGCGGGCAGGCGGAGGCCGGGACCACGACCAGTAGTGCCACAAGAAGAAGGGCGGCAACGGCGAGCACCCAGTTCAGATGCACATCGCGCACGGGTGATTGGTGCATGGCGGTCACGCTCCAAAGTACTGTCCAGCCCAGCCAGGGTAAGGCGCAGACAAACATCCGCGGCCACAGGCGGTGAAACCGCCATGGCTGCACGATCAGGCCCAGGACAACAATCTCCACCAGAATGATCAGCGCGAAAGTGAAGACTGAATCTGTGGGGTAAGGCAGTGTCCCGGACTCGATGTGACGCAGTTGCCAGTAGTCTGGCTTGAAGCCGGCATGGATGAGTGCGAAGGCCAGTAGCAGCCATACAACGGATGCGGATAGCCAGAAGACCTGGACTGTCGTCGGTTTCTGAAAGAAGTTTGGCATCTACTCGGGCAGGTGTCCCTGCTGCTTCCAGAAGTTCACCGCGAACGCATGGTCTTTTGCGAAGTAGGGTGTTCTTCCTTTCAGTAGGCCCGAATTTGTGCCGCGCATTTCCCTTGCGCCACGCTTGAACAGTCGTAGTGCGTCGGCCAGCGCCTCCCCTCCGACAGGATCTATCTGAACCGGCGAGTCTTCAGTGCGCAGGTCTGCCTTGTAACGAATGTGAACGCGCTCCCGTCCATCCATGCAGGTCTCAATGCAGTAGTAGTAGCTTTCGATTACGCTGCTACCGTCGGTCTGTTGCAGTTCCCGTGAAAGGCGGAGCATGGGCTCCTCGCGGTCAGGCCCGCGTTTCTCTTGGCGAAAGGCAGCATGACAGTGACCCACCCAGAATCCGCAACGTTCACCATCGCCGTAGTCGTCGTATGGCTGGCAGATCGGAAGCGCCAGGAGATCGCGTATCTCGGCCGCTGAAATTGTCTCCGTGGTCCTTTGGCGGTTCGATGCGCCTTCCTTAAGAAATCGCCACCCGTCGAGGATGAGTGCGATGAAGGGGGGCTGGATATCATGTGACTCCACCTCGTCCCATTCGCGCTGATCCTGTCCAGCATCGCTGCAGATGTACTTCAGTAGGCTCCAGCCAGATCCAGCACCTCCTATGTAAGGGGCCGTGGTGCTGGCGGTTGCATCAGTGCGGCGCATTGCGAGGCGTGCAGCGATGTTCTTAGATGGATCTTCCATCTGCACGGTGTATACGCGGGCGTCGGCGTCGGCGTCGGCGGTGCCCGCACTTGCTAGAAGTGAGATGCCGCTGCGGCGGAATTCATAGGTCCGGGTATCCATGGGAAGCATGTCTTCTCCACAAATGCGCAGCAGGCTTTCTGGACTGAAAGTGGCATCGCCAAACAGGTTCATTGTGCATTGCATCGGGTCCGGCGCTGACAGAGCCTCTGCACGGATGACGCTCTTTCCGGTAGTGAGCCTTTCCAGCATGGCTCCCGCGTCCAATGACCAGAAGCTGTCCGGACCCTCGGATTCGCGTAACAGACAATCGGGTTCGATGATCTGCTCAATTCCGTCGTCAATGATGGCTTCGTCGTCCATCCTGCGAATGCAGTGAACCGAGCCATCGAATTGCATGGAGTAGTCGGTCTGAATGAGAAGCGCTGCCTGGGTGTTCCCGACCACGTGCAGTTCCCCGTGGTTGTAGTCGCCCCAGAACAGCTCGCGGACCAGAAGGTTGCCGCCTACGCGGATTTCCTGTCCGCCGACGATGGCGTTGGTTGTCGTCAGGTCGCCCGAGACAAGCAATCCGCATGCGCCGTCGGTTTCAAGGCTGTGCACATGGCGTGCTATCTCTGCATTGCCGCGAACCAGGATGAAACGGATGTATGCGCCAAGATCTTCTTCCCGCCACGGGGCCAGCGGGTCGTCCAGGTCCAGCGTGTCGAGCTTGAGGTCGCCATCAACCAAGAGAATCAACTCATCGGGATCACCCCAGACGTATTGCTCTGGTGCGTATGTTGAGTCCTGCGGTACCTCGCCCTTGATGTCGGCGTATCGGACGACCTGAAAGGGGCAGGCTGCAGAAAGTCGCGTGGCAAGTTTCAGGGGCGTAATCGGGCGGTCTCCAGCCATTGCTGGTAACGCTGCGTCAAGCGGATCCGCGTCGTCGGGGAGCTGTGATGCCTGCTGGCTCGACTGCTGCATGATTTATCCCGGTTTGGCAGAGGCATATGCAGAGCAGCGACAGTGAAAGTATTGCCGGCGCTGTGGGCCTCGGGTCAGGTACTGTCCTTCGCCGGTCCGCTGCGGGTCCATGCAACTATTCTGAAATGCGTAGGCCGTCTCTGCGCGTCTTCTCGCTGCGGAAGCCATGCGATGAGCTTATGAACGCCCGCCATGCGCTCACTGCCGACACCATGCACAGCGCCAGCAGCAATCCCAAGTCCAGCAGCAGCAACCACAGCAGGTGCATGCCGCGTACCGGCGGCTGATGCATGGCCGACAGCGCCCACGGCACCGACCACGCCAGCAGCAGAACGAAGGCGATCAACAGGCGCAGCCACAGTCGTTTCAGTCTCCACGGCCGCACGATCAAGGCGGCCACGACCAGTTCAACCGTGCCCAGCAACGCGAACACGATGACGGTGCTGGTCGGGTAGGGCAGTTCGGCGCCTTCCAGTCGGTGCAGCAACCAGTAGTCCGGGGTGAAGCCGGCGTTGACCAAGGCCGCGATCAGCGCCAGCCAGGTCAGCGCGACCAGCAACCAGAACAGGCGGACGTAGCGTCTAGGCATTGGCGATGTCCGTGCTGGCAGGCAGGCGGTTGTGTGATGCATACCACGCGGTCAGGGCGATCGCGGCCAGTGCCAGCAGGCCGGGCCCGACGGTGAAGTAAAGCAGGCGCAGCGGGTGGTTGTGCATCAGCGTCCAGCTGGCGAACGCCAAAGGAATCGTCAGGACCAGCAGCTTGGCAAACAGTGGCCGCAGCACCGCGATCAGCGGCTGGGCGGCAATGAACATCCAGAACAGATAGAACTGGGCGATGCCCAGGCCGATGTCGCGATGCGAAGTGAAGCCGAAATGGTCGCGATACGCGTTCATTCCCAGCGGAATCAGTACCCAGTACAGCAGGGCTACCAGCAGATGCAGCAGCAGGGCGATCAACAGGGGCGTGCCGCGAAGGAACATGGGTGCACGGGACTGGGCGGGGCAGCGTACTCCAGTGCGGACGCCCGTGACCGCGTGATGTGAAGACTGTTGACGACGTGAAGGAATTTGGACACAATAGCGCTCCTTCGACGCAGGTCGAACGGAATCTGCGGGAATAGCTCAGTTGGTAGAGCGCAACCTTGCCAAGGTTGAGGTCGCGAGTTCGAGTCTCGTTTCCCGCTCCAGATTCTACAGGGCCCCGGTAGGGGCCTTGTTTTTCTCCCGCCATGGCAGGGCGGGGCACGTTGGCCCACAAGGCTTTGCGCGCAGTCAGAAAAGTGAAATCGCTGGTGTGTTTTCCGGATTTCCGGTACCATGTCGGCTTACGCGGGAATAGCTCAGTTGGTAGAGCGCAACCTTGCCAAGGTTGAGGTCGCGAGTTCGAGTCTCGTTTCCCGCTCCATGTTCCGACAGGCCCCATCATGGGGTTTTGTCTTGTCAGGGCTCTGGTCCTGGCGCGCAGTACGTTGGCCTCATGGCAGAGTGGCTATGCACCGGATTGCAAATCCGTTTACAGCGGTTCGATTCCGCTTGAGGCCTCCAATTGAAAAGCCCTGACTTCGGTCAGGGCTTTTTTGTTTGTACCGGGTGCCCCTCTGTGCGGCGCCTTGTCGATCGTCGACCTACGGCTCTGCCTGCATCGCGCAGGTGTCCAGCAAGGGCAGCAGGCCCTGCGTACTGAACGTGTTGCGTGCAACGCTGTCGCGCGCGGTAACGCGCTGGCCACCGGCACGGATCTGCTCGAGGATCACGGCCGTGTCGCGATCCAGGATGATCCTTCGATCGCTTGCTTCAGGATGAGCGTCCACCTGTACACCGATCCCGGCGTTGCCAACCTCACTGAACGACACGCCGATGGTGGGCGCCAGCCCCGGCTCGAAGATGAAGAACGGGTAGGGGCGTGAGGCGGCGAGCGGAAAGACCGCGCATCCGCCGACGCTCCCGTCGGTTGCCTCCTTCCGCACCAGTGTCCACGCCGACGATGCGCCTGCGGTCGTACCGTCATCCGCGCGCACCGGTTGCATGCCGAGGACAGCGGCGATGGAGGTGGCAGTGATGAGCAGGGCGTAGCGATTCATGACGATCCTTGTCGTGGCGGCTGGCGAGGGTGGCGGGCGAGGGTGGCGGGCGAGTGGATGCGCAGTATGGCCCGGCGGGTGCACGCCGGCATGCGTCCAGTCTCATTTCCCCGCGACATGGCAAGGCGCTATGGTCGGGTTCCAAGTCTTAGGGAGCTGCAATGGCGAGCAAGGACATGAACGACCGTGGCACGCAGCCGGCAGGCCGGCAATGAACAAATCCTCTGCGGAAGTACGCTGGCTGACGTTCCGGCTGATGAACGGCCAGTCGATCGGGCCGGACCGTTTGAAGGACGGCTGGGTGGTCGCATCGGAAACCCGCCACTGCGGCGTGCGCCGTGAGGCCATCGAAGGTGCCGGCGTGGTCTATGCGCTGTATGCCCCGGCCAACCTGGCCTCGCCACGACGCGCGGAAATGCGCATGCGCGAATTCCTGATGAGCTCCGGCTACACGTTCACGATGGGCACGCTGGGCGGCTGACGCCGCCCGCTTTCGTTTACGGGCGCACGGCAAGGGATTGGCAGGGGTCCCGACCGGGCCGCGTGCATTGTGCAGCACCCTGGTGGTCAGGCCGCTGCGACACGTTGCGCTCAACGCTGGATTGCCTTCAAGGCGTCGACAACCTGTGCTTCAGAGAAGCCACAATGCCCTTCCCCCACTGGCGGCAGCACGCGCGGCAAGGGCCGCGCGCCGGCGCGTGCAGCCATCTGCGGATACACCGCCTGCATGTGCGGCACGATGGTCGGGTCGTTGTGATTGAACTGGATCACCAGCGGTCGCTTCAGTGCGCCGGTCATGGCCAGCGCCTTGCGGACCCGCGCCTGCGCCGCAGGAACAGCGCGGATACGCTGCACGCCGGCATTGAACGCGGTGTCATCGCCAAAGCCGCTGTAGATCACGCCGATGTTGCCAATCGGCATGCCGCCGCTCCGTGTCGCCAGTTCGTGCAGGACCAGCGCGTGCAGGCTGATCGTGCCGGCCAGTGCATCAGCGGAGACCTGCAACCGCCGCGCCAGCAACGCGGCATGCGACGGATCGTGCTGCAGTGCATTGGCAATGCCCTGGTACACCTCGCCCTGCGGCAGCGCGGCGGCGTCGCGCGATACCAGGCCGGCGGGCGGCAGCCCATCGGCCTTGGGGAAGAAATAATCGAATGCGACCAGCGTGGTCAGCAGATCGGCCGCGATCTGTTCGCCACTGAGATTGGCGCCGCACAGCGATACACCGCCCGCGTAGTGCTGCGGGAAGCGTTCGAGGCTGCCGATGGTCACGGCACCGCCCATCGAGAATCCCAGCATCCAGGTGTGGCGGACGTGCTTGAGGTGACCCACTGCCTGCTGGCGCAGGCGTTCCGTATCGGCGATCGCATCGGCCACCGCCCAGCCCTGGCTGGCATAGGCGCTCTGCGCGACGGCGTAACCGGCTGCCAGCAGTGGTGCGGTGCTGTCATTGGCCGCCATGGGGGCGGTACGCGGCACGCCGACCGGTTCGTAGCCATGGGCCAGCATTACCAGGTCGCCATTCCAGCCGGCCGGCACATCCAGCCGCCACGGTGCGCCCTGCAGCTCACCGCTGAGTGTGCGTGCCGCTGTGGGCGCTGCCGCCAGCAAGGTCGTCGAAGGCAACAGCAGGCCCAGGGCAAGAGCACATCGAAGCAAGGGGCGCATCGGGGTCATTCCATGCGGGAATGGCGCCGAGCATAGAGGAATTCGCACGGATCACCCGCCACTTCGTTGCACCGGCCGCGGAAGAGGGCTTCGTGGTGATGCGCTACACCGAGGCAGGCCCGGCATAGCGCGGTCGGTTCAGTCGGCGATGGCCGGCTTGCCCTCGGTAGCGGTCTGCACCAGCGTCCTGCGGAAGGTCTCGACCAGCGGGCGCAGGTTGATGCGGTGCCAGGCCGCCCACAGCGGTGTGCGGTAGCTGAACCACGGCAGCTCGCGCAGCACCACGCCCTCCGGTGCCTGGTGGTCCAGGCTGCGCTGGATTGTGGTCAGGCCCAGCCCGGCGGCAACCAGGCCGAGCGCGGCCAGCGGCTCGGTCGCCTCCATGGCGATGGTCGGGGTGAAACCGGCCTTCGCGCAGGCGGCGATGAAGGTGTCATGGCGCAGCGCGCTTTCCTTGTGCATCACGCCGATCCACTGCTGGCTGGCCAGATCCTCGGGCGTGATGGTCCCTGCGCTGGCCAGTGGGTGGCCGGCCGGCAGCGCCAGCAGCATCGGATCGTTCAGCACCTGCGTGGCTTCCAGGTCCGGATCGTCGAACGCCGGTGGTTCGCAGACCAGGGCGATGTCCAGGCTGCGTTGGCGCAGGCCTTCCAGCTGCACGTCCGACTGCTGGTTGTACAGCGCGATGTGCACGGCAGGACGGTCGCCGCGCAGTTCGCGCAGGGCGGTGGGCAATACGCCGGAGTGCATCGCGTATTCCAGGTAGCCGATGCACAGGCCGCCCTCGTCGCCGCGGCCCAGCCGGCGCGCCAGTGATTCCAGCCGGTTGGCGTGGGTCAGCAGGGCGCGCGCCTCGGCCAGGAAGGTGCGGCCATCGGCGGTCAGCCGGATGCGCTGTTGCGAGCGTTCGAACAGCTGCAGTTCCAGCCTTTCCTCCAGCTGGGCGATCTGCCGGCTGAGCGGGGATTGGGAGATGTGAAGGCGCTCGGCGGCGCGGCCGACGTGTTCATCTTCGGCGACGGCCACGAAATAGCGCAGTTGACGCAGATCGAGCATAAGACCGTCCGGGACTCAAGGTTGATAAATTATGTCTTGGACAGTCTGATCGGGCAACCCTAGCCTAGGCCTCAACCTCAACAACCTCCCCAAGGGGAACCCCATGAGCATCAACACGCTGCTGGCCGGCAAGACCCTCGGCTTCGGTACCGCGCCGCTGGGCAACATGTTCCGTGACATTCCGGAAGCCGAGGCCCAGGCCACGGTCGACGCGGCCTGGGAACAGGGCACCCGCTATTTCGATACGGCCCCGTTCTATGGCGCTGGCCTGGCCGAGATCCGGCTCGGCGACGCGCTGGCCAAGCGCAACCGCGACGACTTCGTGCTCAGCACCAAGGTCGGCCGCCTGATCCTGGACGAAGTGGAAGACACCAGTGCCCGCGACCTTGGCGAGAAGGGCGGCCTGTTCGTCGCCGGCCGCCCCAACAAGCTGGTCAACGACTACTCGGCCGATGCCACCCTGCGCTCGATCGATGACAGCCTCAAGCGCCTGAAGACCGATCGCCTCGATATCGTCTGGGTGCATGACATCGCCCAGGACTTCTACGGCGATGAGTGGCTGTCGTACTTCGAGACCGCACGCCGCGGCGCCTTCAAGGTGCTGACCCGCCTGCGCGAGGAAGGCGTGATCAAGGCCTGGGGCCTGGGCGTCAACCGTGTCGAGCCGATCGAGCTGACCCTGGACCTGGACGAAGCCCGTCCGGACGGCTTCCTGCTGGCCGGCCGCTACTCGCTGCTCGACCACGAGCGTGCACTGCAGCGGGTGATGCCCAAGGCGGCCGAACGCAATACCGGCATCGTGGTCGGCGGTCCGTACAGCTCCGGCGTACTGGCCGGTGGCAGCCACTTCGAGTACCAGAAAGCGTCGCCGGAGATCCTGGCCAAGGTCGAGCGCATCAAGGCCATCGCGGCCGAGTACGGCATCAGCATCAAGGCGGCCGCCCTGCAGTTCTCGCTGGCCAACCCGGCAGTGGCGGCGGTGATTCCGGGCGCCAGCCGACCCGAGCGCATCGCCGAAGACTACGCCGCACTGAAGGAAATCATTCCTGCCGGATTCTGGCGGGAACTGCGCGCCCAGGGCCTGGTCGCGGCCAACGCCCCGCTGCCGATCGACAACATCTGAGCGCCCAAGGAGACATTCCCATGGCAACTGCTTCTGTATCCATCACCGTGCCGACCCCGGCCAACCAGGTCTGGAACCTCATCGGCGGCTTCGATTCACTGCCCGACTGGCTTCCGTACATCCCCCGGAGCACGCTCAGTGAAGGTGGTCGCGTGCGCCATCTGGCCAATCCCGATGGCGATGCCATCGTCGAGCGCCTGGAAGCCTTCGATCAGGCTGATCGCAGTTACACCTACTCGATCCTGCAGGCGCCGTTCCCGGTCACCGGCTATCGCTCCACCCTGCGTGTGGTCGAGCAGGGCGGCGGTTCGCGGATCGACTGGTCCGGTGAGTTCACTGCGGTGGGCGTCAGCGACGAAGAAGCGTCCGCGCTGTTCGAGGGCATCTATCGCGATGGCCTGAAGGCGCTGGAAATCACGCTGGCCGGGTGAATGCCCGTGTGGCGTTGACTGCATGCAGACGCCCCGGCCGGTCCGGGGCGTTTGCGTGTCCGTGCGGGGGGCGCCGGTCCACCGCAGGCGACGCGATGCATGGGAAAGTCCATTGCCTGCTTCGGATTGCCCTGCACGATCTCGATGCGCGCATGCGCGCGCTGGTCGTCGAGGCGCCGGTAGTGGATACGCTGTGGGACGTCGTGGGCGGGATTCTCGAACACGGCTTCATTGCCATCGACCCGGGGGGCGTTGAAGTCTGTGGCCCTTCTGGCCAGAGGGCAGGGCGGTCAGCACCAGGCGGCCGTCGTCCAGAGCGCCCGCGGGATCACGCGGCCAGTGCCGTCCTTTCCAGTGTTGATTCCGATACGATCTGTCGCATTGAGCTTGTCTCGCTTGACCCGGAGTCCCGTCATGGTCGACCGCCTCGCCATTCTGCTTGAACGTTTTGCGGTCACCGCCTCGGTGTTCCATGCCGGCGCGTTGTGCGGCATCAACAGCCTGGAAGGCGAGGACGAGGCCGGTCAGCTGCACCTGGTGCGGCGCGGACCGCTGCAGGTCCGCCACGGCCAGCAGACCGTGCAGGTCGATGTGCCCAGCCTGCTGCTGTATCCGCGCCCGATGCCACACCGTTTCAGCACCGATCCGCAGCACGGTGCCGACATGGCCTGCGCGAATCTGCATTTCGAGGGCGGCCGGCTCAATCCGATCAGTGCGGCGCTGCCTGATTTCATCTGCCTGCCGCTGGCCGAACTGTACGGTGGCAATGCGGCGCTGGAGTTGCTGTTCGAAGAAGCGTTCGAGCAGCGCTGCGGGCGCGCGGCGATGGTCAACCGCCTGTTTGAGGTGGTGATGATCCAGGTATTGCGCCAGTTGATGGAAGGCGGCGAGATGCGCGGTGGCCTGTTCGCCGGACTGGGCCATCCGCGGCTGCGATTGGCGCTGGTGGCGATGCACGAAGCGCCAGCGCAGGCGTGGACGCTGGAAGATCTGGCCGAGGTGGCCGGGATGTCACGCAGTGTGTTTGCGGCCAGCTTCCGCGAGGCGATGGGCACCACGCCGGGCCAGTACCTGCAGGGCTGGCGGGTGGGACTGGCACAGCAGGCGTTGCGTCAGGGCCGCCCGCTGAAGCGAATCGCCGATGAGGTGGGCTACGGCAGCGAAGCGGCACTGTCGCGGGCCTTCAAGGCGCACACCGGGCAGTCACCCCGGCAGTGGCGCGGGCAGGACCGCGCCAGCGCGGCCTGAGCCTCAGCCCAGCGCCAGCCGGGCCAGCTTCATGCCGCCGAACAGGCCGGCCACGCCCAGGGCCACCGAGCCGCCGGCATACAGCGCGGCCAGCCCATGCTGGCCACGCTGCAGCAGCACGCCGATTTCAAGCGCATAGGTGGAGAAGGTCGTGTAGCCGCCCAGGATGCCGGTGGCCAGCAGCAGGCGCAGTTGCGGCGAGGCGCCGTTGCGCAGTGCGAAGGCCTCCACCACCACGCCCATCAGCAGTGCGCCGCTGAGATTGATCAGGAACGTGGACCACGGCCAGGGGCTGCCCATCGCCACCCGTGCGCCGATCAGATTGCAGGCATGGCGCAGGCAGGCGCCCGCGCCGCCTCCGACGAAGACCAGAAGATAGTTGTTCAGTGATTGCATCGCATGCCTCGAGAGCGGGTTCGCAGTGTTGATGGCGAACGCCGAAGGCAGGCGCGACCTGCCATCGACGAACGCCGCGTTCGTCCTGGCAGGAGCCATCAGCCTTTCCAGGCGGTTATCGGGGGAGCCCCATCCCCATCGCCGTCCATGCTACCAGCGCTGGCGTGCATGCGGCAGCGCGTTCAGGACATCGAGGTCTTCAACACCCGGGCCACTTTGCTGCGGCTGAAGCCGTCCATCAACAGCTCGAAGGCCAGCAGGTCCAGTGCGGCGTGGCGACGGTGGTCGATCTCCAGGCCGTTCTCCTCGACCAGGTGGCTGACCAGCTCGTAGGCGTCCTGCCAGACATCCAGATGGGCCTGGCTGGGCATGTAGGCGTTGCCGCGTTCACCGACCCCGCCGCCGCTCACCCCGTACAGCAGTTCGCGCGCGTCCAGCTTGGCCGCATCGGCGATGCGGAACAGCTGTTCGGCCTACACGTGGGCTGGGCTGACATGGTCGTTGAGCCAGTTGCTGATGGTTGCCGTCGTTGAATCGGCGGCACGGGCCAGATCGGCCGGGCGTGGGTGCCCGGCTTTCTTCATGGCGATGGCGAGTCGTTGGCCGAGAGTATTCATCTATGCAAGCCAGCTTAACGCCTGGATCGTAAAGAGGCCTTGTCGCAAGAATCGGTCTGATTAGCAGAGGGACCGATCAATGACTGGATTCTGGAGCAAGCGGCAGGTGCGCGAGCGGCTGGGCTTCCTTACGGACGCCGAACTGGCCCGCTTCTTTGGCATAAGCCGATCCGCAGTGTCGCAATGGCCCAAGGATGGCCCGATTCCTGCGTTGCGGCAGTACATCCTTCATCAGCAATACCCGAACCTGTTCCCGGTCGGTGAGGCAGGCGAACCCGAAATCGCATGATCTGCGCCGCATTCTGTCGCATTTAGCCCGCTAAGCATGAATTGCAAAGAGGGCTTAACAAAATAGGGAAGTTCGATGAAGTTGGTGCCGGCAATTGGCGGTGTCTACTGAATTGGCCCCACTGGGTGACGGGCGTCGTGTCGGGTCTGGCCCATCCGGAGTCCTGGCGCTTGCGTATGCAGTTTTGTGAACGATTAATAATTTCGATCACAAAAGTGAGCGGATGTAATTGACCTGTCGTGAAATCTATGACTAATTGAGATCAACCGGCCGTGAAGCCCGGGAGTCTTTCAGTAGCACGCAAGTGAGTCGGTAGACCGTCAACGATGCAGAACAAGTCCAACGGAGGTCGTATGGAATACGGCATGCATGGCTTGGCTGAACGGGTACGCCGCGAACTGGAAGCCAGCTATCACAAACACGGATGCGGTCCGGCGTTCTGGGATACCTACCAGCAGGTGCTGGACCGCCTGGTTCCTCAGGGGACCGAGCGTACCGAGGTCACCAACGAAATGGCGCTGATCATCGAACAGCTGGGCATCGTACGACGTGCGCAGCTGGTCCCGCCGCACGCCAACGGGTCGCGTTGAAGCGTTGATTCAAAGCAGGCGCCAGGCGCCCCAGGCCAGCAGCGCCAGCAGCATCGACGACAGAACCAGGGTGCGGGGTCGCCATCCGCGCCGCGGCTGCCCTGCCATCGCCTGTGGACTGCAGTAGCGCACCAGGCCGGGTCCGAAACCGGCCTGATGCTGCTGCTGTGCGCAGGCTTCCAGGCAGGCGCCACAGGCCAGGCAGTCGGCCTGCGGTCCCTGGCGGATGTCCAGCTGCATCGGGCAGACGCGGACACAGGCCAGGCAATCGGTGCAGTCGCCCAGCCGGTTGTCGTTGAAGGTCGGCATCGGCCCGGCCAGCAGCGGGTGCGCTGCACGGAATACGTAGTCCTGTGCGGTGGTCGGGTCGAGCAGGCCGCGGCCACGGCCGAGCACGCCGCCCAGGCTGGACGGACGCGGCCCGCGCGGTTCCCCGCGGCGGGCGTCATACAGCATGCGCGGCGTGTACGGGTCGGTCAGCAGGGGCTGCGCGCGCGCGAACGGGCACAGCGAGCGGCAGACCTGTTCGCGCAGGAAGCCTGCATTGCCCCAGGTGGCAGCGGCGTAGAACAGCACCCAGAACGTTTCCCAACCGCTCCATCCAGCGCGGAGCAGGGCGGTCACCAGTTCCGCGATCGGGCTGAACAATCCGACCAAGGTGACGCCGGTCCAGAGTGACAGCAGCGCCCAGGCCAGTTGCGTGGCCGGGCGCGCGGCCCGGGCCGGCAGCAGCCGAACCATGCCGTGGGCGATCCAGTCGAACGCGCGCCGCCACAGGGTCTGTGGGCAGGCATGGCCACACCACACCCGCCCGGCGAGGTGGGTGAGCAGGGCCAGGCCCACGGCCAGCACCGCCAGCAGGCCGATCAGCATGCCGACGTCACCGGGCCAGAGCGTCCAGCCGAACAGGTCGAAGCGCCGCGCGTTGATGTCCAGCAGCAGGGCCTGGTGGCCATCCCAGCGCAGCCATGGAAGCGCGTAGAACAGCGCCAGCAGCGCGGCACTGAGCGCGCCCCGCCAGGGCCAGGGGCGGGATGCACTGGCGCAGGTCGTGCTCATCCCAGCGGCAGCTCGTCGTCGTCGTCGCTGGGCAGCGGTCGTTGCAGGTACCAGGTGACGGCGCTGGACAACGCCGTCACCGCCCAGAACATGAAGAAGCCTGCGGTATAGCCCAGCGCGCGGCTGATGACCGTCCCCGGGAAGCTGATGGCCTGCAGCTGCAGCGGATCGACGAAGGCGAAGAACACCATGCTGGCCACGCCCGCGGCGATGAAACTGGGCCAGAGGATGGCGCCCCAGTGCTGGATCAGTTGCTGGCGGCGGTTGGGAGGCGGTCTGTTCATGCTGTCCCGGATCGAAAAGTGGGCGGCGCGTATACTTCGCCCGGGTTGGCGAAGCATCCGCAGGGCATGCGTCCTGCAAGCATGGCAGCGTAGGTGCAGCCGATTGCGCCGACATTGATCTGGATCAACGGCGATGCCGCGCTGCCGCGGCACACTGCCGGCACGCCTTGGGTACCCCGATGAACGCAGCACCGCCGCCTGTCCTTCCTGTCGCCTCGCCCGGGTTGTGCACCGAGCAGGAAGTGACCCGCCTGGTCCACGACTTCTACGCCCGTGTGCGCGAAGAGGAACGATTGGGGCCGGTGTTCGAGGCGCACGTGCATGACTGGCCGGAGCACCTGGCCCAGCTGGTCGACTTCTGGTCGGCGATGCTGCGCGGCACCCGCCGCTTCAAGGGCTCGCCGATGTCCAAGCACATGGCCATCGAGCTGGACAAGGATCTGTTCGACCGCTGGCTGGTGTTGTTCCGGACCACCACCGCCGAGTGCGCCAACCCGCCCATGCAGGAGCTGGCCAATGACGTGGCCGCGCGCATCGGCGACACCTTCTGGAAGCGCTACCAGATGCTGCGCTGGCCGCAGGTCGGCCTGCCGGTGCTGGGCGTGCCTGGCCAGGATTGATCTGGGTCAAGGCGGTGCCGTCCGTCCGGCGCGATGCTGGCGGCATGGACACGTTCTCTCCCGCCGCCGGTGGCCTGGCCTGGACCTTCGACCCCGATCTGCTGCGCCGGCATGACCGGCCCGGGCCGCGCTACACCTCGTATCCGACCGCGCCGCATTTTCATGAGGGCTTCGACGCCCCGGCGCTGCGCCAGGCAATCGCCGACAGCAACCGGCAGGCCCGGGCGTTGTCGCTGTACGTGCATGTGCCGTTCTGCTCCAGCCCCTGCTTCTACTGTGGGTGCAACCGGATCATCACCCGCGACCGGGGCCGCGGGCACAGCTACGTGTCGCGCGTGCTGGCCGAGGCCGACCTGCTCGCGCCACAGTTCGAGGACGGCCGCGAAGTGATCCAGCTGCATCTGGGCGGCGGCACCCCGAACTTCCTCGATGCCGAGGCGATGACCACGCTGGTGGAAGGCCTGCGCCGCCGCTTTGACTTCAGCGATTCGCCGCAGCGGGATTTTTCGATCGAACTCGACCCGCGCTTCATCGACGCCGGTGACGTGGCCATGCTTGCACGGCTCGGCTTCAATCGCGCCAGCCTGGGCGTGCAGGATTTCGATCCGCAGGTCCAGGCATCGATCAACCGGGTGCAAGGCGTGCGCCAGACGCTGGATATCCTGCGCGCGTGCCGCGACAGCGGCATGCGCTCGGTCAATGTCGACCTGATCTATGGCCTGCCCGGGCAGACCCTGCAGGGATTCGGCCTCACCCTGGAACAGGTGCTGGCGCTGCGCCCTGATCGCCTGGCGGTCTATGGCTACGCGCATCTGCCGCATCTGTTCCGCGCGCAGAAGCAGATCGATGAACGCCGGTTGCCGTCACCGGAGGACAAGCTTGCGTTGCTGGGCCTGGCAGTGGAGAGGCTCTCGGCCGCCGGTTACCAGTACATCGGCATGGATCATTTCGCACTGCCGGAAGAAGATCTTTCGCGTGCACAGCGTGCTGGGCAGCTGCACCGGAACTTCATGGGCTACACCACGCACGCCGATACCGATCTGCTGGGGCTGGGCGTCAGCGCGATCAGCCACATCGGTGCCAGCTACAGCCAGAACCCGCGTGATCTGCCGTCGTGGGAGGAGGCGGTAGACCAGGGCCAGCTGCCGGTCTGGCGTGGCGTTGCGCTGAGTGCGGACGACCAGTTGCGCGCGGAACTGATCCAGCAGCTGATGTGCCAGGGCGAGGTGGACCTGGACGCACTGGGCCAGCGCCATGGCATCGACGCAGGACAGTACTTTGCCGAGGATCTGCGGTCGGTCCGGCAGTTGCAGGCCGATGGCCTGGCCGAGTGCCACGACGGCGTGGTGCGTGCCAGCGAGCCGGGACGGCCGCTGCTGCGGCTGCTGGCGATGTGCTTCGATCCCTACCTGCGCGCGGCGCATGAGCAGCCGCGTTATTCGCGTGCGATCTGACCCTGCGTGGTGCGAAGTGCGTGGTGCCCGGAGCCGGAATCGAACCGGCATGACCTTGCGGTCGGCGGATTTTAAGTCCGATGCGTCTACCAGTTTCGCCATCCGGGCGCGCAGCGCGGTGCCGATTGTAGCCCACCAGTGGCGAGGCGACCGATTCGCCACTGAGCGGTGGCATGCTTAACTGCCGTTCCCATTCATGTCATAGTCCCGGCCATCGTTCCCAGGGGGGGAGCCACCTGATGTCGCTGCACGCGATTGCCTACACCAGCGAGGCCCATGCCGAACTGCGGACAACCGACCTTGACCGCCTGCTGGCCGATGCCACAGCGTTCAATCGTGTGGCCGGCGTCACGGGCGTACTGATGTTCGACGGCCGACGGTTCCTGCACTACCTGGAAGGCCCGGAAGATGGCATCGATTCGGTGTTTCCGCGCATTGCCAATGCGCGCAGCCATGGGCAGCTGCAGCTGCTGTGCCGCGCGCCGGTAGCGCAGCGTGCATTCCCGCGCTGGTCGATGGGCACGCGCCGGATCGACCCGGACCTGCTGGCGCAGATCGTCGATGCGGCTTGGCCCGGGTTCCTGCACGGCAGTGGTGGCTTCGAGCGCCTGCGGCAGGCCTGGACCGGCGCCGATGGCGAACTTGAGCCGGCGGCGGTCGCGCTGGGCTCATGAGACCGCCTTGGCGGCAGGGCGCCGGGGCCGTTACGCTGTAGCCTTTCTGGCCTGGGTTTGCCCGGAGTGGTGCAGAGGATGAGTGTGTTGGTCGAAGCCATGGCAACGCGCGTGCCACCCCGCTGGCTGCGCGTGGTGCATCGATGAGCGCGCCGCTGGCGGCGGCGGTCGCTCCTCGCTTCGCCGTGATCGGCCTTGGCTATGTCGGCCTGCCGTTGGCGGTGGCATTCGGCCGGCACTGGCCGACGCTGGGTTTCGACATCGATCCGCAGCGTATCGCCGAACTCGGCCGTGGGCAGGACCATACGCTGGAGATGGATGCCGACGAGCTGTCCGCCGCGCAACAGCTGCAGTTCGGCAGCGATGCCACGCAGCTGGACGCGGCCAATGTCTACATCGTCACCGTGCCCACGCCGATTGACGCCTACGAGCAACCCGACCTGGAGCCGTTGCGCTCGGCCTCGCGGCTGATCGCCAGCCACCTTCGCGCCGGCGATCTGGTCATCTACGAATCGACGGTCTACCCCGGCACCACCGAGGAAGTGTGCGTGCCCCTGCTGGAACAGGGCTCGGGGCTCCGCTTCAATGAGGACTTCTATTGCGGCTACAGCCCGGAACGGGTCAGCCCCGGCGACCGCCAGCGGCGCCTGGCCGATATCCGCAAGATCACCTCCGGTTCGACGCCGGAGGTCGCCGCTGTCATCGATCAGCTGTACCAGCGCATCATCGCTGCCGGTACCTTTCCGGCGCCGTCGATGCGGGTGGCCGAGGCGGCCAAGGTCGTCGAGAACATCCAGCGTGACGTCAACATCGCGCTGGTCAACGAGTTGGCCCTGATCTTCGACCGGCTCGGCATCGACACCCAGGACGTGCTGGACGCGGCAGGCAGCAAGTGGAACTTCCTGCCGTTCCGGCCCGGCCTGGTCGGCGGTCACTGTATCGGCGTGGATCCGTACTATCTGCTGCACAAATCGGAGAGCGTGGGCTACCACCCGGACCTGATCCACACCGCACGCCAGGTCAACAACCGCGTCGGCGCACATGTGGCGGCGCGCGTGCTGGCGATGCTGGCAGAGCGCGGCCGTGCGCCGGCGCAATCGCGCATCCTGGTATTGGGCGTCACGTTCAAGGAAGACTGCCCGGACCTGCGCAACAGCCGCGCGCTGGAACTGGCGCAGCGCCTGGGCGAGGCCGGCGCCGAGGTGGACGTCAGCGACCCGTGGGTGGGCCCGGCCGCGCTGGCGCAGGCCGGCGTTCAGTGGCTGGCCGAACCGGCGTCCGGTCGCTATGACGCGGTGGTGCTGGCGGTAGCCCATGCCCGCTTCAAGGCCATGGATGAAGGGGCCATCCGTGGCCTGCTGGCACCGGGAGGCCTGGTCTACGACGTGAAATCGGCCTGGCCGCGCAACGTGGTTGACGGTCGCCTGTAAGCGCGCGCGCTGGGCCGCGCGGTAGACTCGGTGGCAGCTGCAATCGAGGAACGCCATGCACCGGTATATCGTCTACCTGCTCGCCATCCTGATGTTTCCTGTCTGCCTGTGGTTGGCCACGTTGTGGCCGGCCTGGTACTGGGGCGTCGGCCTGACCGCCGCCATGGTGGCACTGGGAACCTGGGACCTGCTGCAGAAGCGCAGTACGCTGCGCCGCAACTATCCGGTGATGGCGCACTTCCGTTACGGGCTTGAGTCGATCGGCCCGGAGATCCGCCAGTACTTCGTGCAGAGCGATCTGGAGGACGTACCCTTTTCGCGACAGCAGCGCGCATTGATCTACCAGCGCGCCAAGAACGAGATGGACACGGTGCCGTTCGGTACCCTGCGCAGCACTTATGCGGTGGACTACGAATGGATCAACCATTCGCTGGCGCCGACCGCCATCGCCAAGCATGACTTCCGCGTACTGATCGGCGGCAACTGTGCCAAGCCCTATTCGGCCAGCGTATTCAACATCTCGGCGATGAGTTTTGGCTCGTTGTCGGCCAATGCGATCCGCGCACTGAACGAAGGCGCGCGGCGCGGCGGCTTCTATCACGATACCGGCGAAGGCTCGATCTCGCCGTACCACCGCGAAATGGGCGGTGACCTGGTATGGGAGATCGGCTCGGGCTACTTCGGTTGCCGCGATGAGAAGGGCGGCTTCAGCGAGGAGCGCTTCGTTGCCAATGCCACCCACGATCAGGTCAAGATGATCGAGATCAAGCTGTCGCAGGGCGCCAAGCCGGGCCACGGCGGCGTGCTGCCGGCACCGAAGGTGACGGCCGAGATCTCGGTGACACGTGGCGTTCCCATGGGCGTGGACTGCGTGTCACCGTCGCGTCATTCGGCTTTCTCCACGCCGGTCGAACTGCTGCAGTTCGTGGCCCGCCTGCGTGAGCTGTCCGGTGGCAAGCCGGTCGGTTTCAAGCTGGCCATTGGACATCCGTGGGAATGGTTCGGCATTGCCAAGGCCATGAATGAAACAGGACTGCTGCCCGACTTCATCGTGGTCGATGGGGCCGAGGGTGGCACGGGCGCGGCACCGGCCGAATTCGTCGACCATGTCGGCGTACCGATGCACGAAGCACTGCTGCTGGTGCACAACACCCTGGTCGGCCTGGACCTGCGCGAGCGCATCCGTATCGGTGCGGCGGGAAAGATCACCAGTGCGTTCGACATTGCGCGCACCATTGCGCTCGGCGCCGACTGGTGCAATGCCGGGCGTGGCTTCATGTTCGCACTGGGTTGCATCCAGTCGCTGAGCTGCCACACCGACAAGTGCCCGACCGGCATCGCCACCCAGGACCCGGCTCGCTGGAAACACCTGGATGCCCCGGACAAAGCCACCCGGGTGCACAGCTTCCATGAGCACACGCTGCATGCGTTGAAGGAACTGCTGTGTGCGGCGGGGTTGAACGACCCGGCCGAGCTGGGGCCCGAGCACATCCTGCGCCGGGTATCGCCGGTGGAGATCCGTTCGCTGGCATCGCTGTACCGCTACCTGGAGCCTGGCGAACTGCTGCACAAGGTGCCGGATCACGCGGTGTTCCATGCGTTCTGGGCCGACGCGCGCAGCGATTCGTTCCAGCCACCGCCGAAGATCCAGGCGCTGCGCGCCAGCAAGTCGCGCTGATGTCCCTGTAGCGTCGAGCCATGCTCGACTGCTTTCTGGAACGAAGAACAGTCGAGCATGGCTCGACTCTACAAGGAGATGTCATGCAGTTCAGGGCCGGTACCATCGACGATGTCGCCACGCTGTGGGCATTGCGCACGCGCTGCGTGCGCGAGACCTGCAGCAGCCATTACCCGGCGGAGGTGATCGCACCCTGGTCGGCCTCGCCGCCACCGTCGCAGTATGCGCGGCTGCTGGGGCAGGGCGGCTGCGTGGTGGCCGAGGATGAGCAGGGTGTCCTGCTCGGATTTGGCGTCTTCGATGCCGATGCCAATGAGGTCGATGCCCTGTTCGTCGATCCGGATCGTGGCGGCCAGGGCATCGGCCAGGCGCTGATGCAGCGGTTGCTGGCAATGGCCGATCGCGGGCGGGAGGTGGTGCTGTCGGCGTCACTCAATGCCGTGCCGTTCTATCGACGGCAAGGGTTCATCAGCGTGGGTGAAGCGGCCTACCCACATCCCAGTGGCGTAGCGCTGGCGTCGGTGAGCATGCGCCGGCCGTGGTGAGCGCCCGGGGATTGTAGAGTCGAGCCATGCTCGACTGCCGTTGATTCAGGCGATCAAGCAGTCGAGCATGGCTCGACTCTGCAAGGCTGGCGTCACCGCTCCGCCAACCATCCGATCACGCCCTCGGCCGCGCGCAGGCCGCTGGCGTAGCACGCGGTCAACAGGTAGCCGCCGGTCGGGGCTTCCCAGTCCAGCATCTCGCCGGCACAGAACACGCCGGGCACTTCCCGCAGCATCAGGCCCTCATCCAGTGCATCCAGGCGCACGCCGCCGGCGGTGCTGATCACCTCGGGCATCGGCCGTGGCCGCAGCAGGCGCAGTGGCAACCGCTTGAGCGTGGCGGCGACGGCAGGCAGGTCGTTGCCCGCGTCCTTGCCGAGGATCTCAAATACCAGCGCAGCCTTCACCGCATCCAGGCCGGCCTGGCGGCGCAGGTGTTCGCCGAAGCTGCGCCCCTTGCGCGGGCGCGACAGGTCGGCCAGCAGGCGCGCTTCGTCGCGGCCCGGCACCAGGTCCAGCCACAGCAGGGCGTGGCCGTCGCGATTGATGGTCTCGCGCAGGTCGGCGGCCAGGGCATAGACCAGGCTGCCTTCAATGCCGTAGCCGCTGGCCACGCATTCGCCTTGCAGCGACTGCGGCTGGCCGGCCAGGTCGATCCAGTGCGCGACCACCGGCTTCAGTGGGGCGCCGGCATTGCGTTGGGCGAAGAACGGGGTCCAGTCCACGTCGAAGCCGCAGTTGGCCGACTGCAGCGGCGCGATAGCCACGCCACGCGCCTGCAGGGGGGCGACCCACGCGCCGTCGCTGCCCAGCTGCGGCCAGCTGCCACCGCCCAGCGCCAGCACCGTGGCATCGGCGTGCACGTCAATGCAGCCATCGGCGGTATCAAAGCGCAGTGCGCCGTCGTCGCTCCAGCCGATCCAGCGATGGTTGGCGTGCAGGCGCACGCCCTGTTCCTTCAAGCGGCGCACCCAACCGCGCAGCAACGGAGCGGCTTTGCGGTCGACCGGAAACACGCGGCCGGAGCTGCCGACATAGGTCTCTACGCCGAAACCGGCGGCCCAGTCGCGCAGTGCCTGCGCGTCGAAGCCGTCCAGCCAGCGGCCCACGGCAGCGGCCTGCTCGCGGTAGCGGCTGTCGAACAGCGGCCGCGGATCGGCATGGGTGAGGTTGAGCCCACCCTTGCCGGCGATCAGGAACTTGCGGCCAGGCGAGCCCTTGGCCTCATACAGATCCACGTCCAGCCCGGCCGCGCGCAGGCGCTCGGCCGCGAACAGTCCGGCAGGGCCGCCGCCAATCACGGCAACCCGGTGCGGCGTGTTGGCGTTACGGTTTGACATCGAGCAGCTCGACGTCGAACACCAGCGACGAGCCAGCCGGGATCGGGCCGGCGCGGCGGTCGCCATAGCCATAGTCCGGCGGGATCATCAGCGTGCGCTTGCCACCGACCTTCATCCCGGCCACGCCTTCATCCCAGCCGCGGATGACCTGGCCGGCGCCCAGCGCGAAGGTGAACGGTTCGCCGTGCTTGAAGGAGCTGTCAAAGGTCTTGCCGTGCTTGGTCTCGGTGCGGTTGTCGTAGATCCAGCCGGTGTAGTGCACGGTGACCTTGTTGCCGGAGACGGCTTCGGCACCGGTGCCGGTAACGGTATCGATGCGCTCGAAGGTGGTGAGGGTGCCACCCGGCGGAGGGCCGGCCGGTTCGTTCGAACAGCCAGCGGCGGCAAGGGACAGCAGCAGGGGAAGCAGCAGGCGGCGCATCGGGCGTCTCCGGAAGGGCGCAGGGCGAGGGCGGCAAGGGTAGCGCATCGGCGCCGGGTATCATGGCGGCATGGCAAAACTCCTGCTCAATCTGCGCAATGTCGGTGACGATGAATATGCCGATGTCTGCACCCTGCTGGACCAGCATGGCATCGCCTGGTACCGCACCGAACCCAGTCCTTGGGGCATTTCCAACGGCGGCCTGTGGCTGCGCGAGGATGCCGATCATTCGCGCGCCAAGGCCCTGATGGCCGGCTACCAGGCCGAACGCGGCCCGCGCATCCGTGCCGAGCGCGCGCAGGCGCTGCGTGACGGTACCGCCGAGACCTTCGGCAGCCTGCTGCGGCGGCGCCCGCTGTATGTGGTGATGGTCCTGCTGGCGATGGCGGCTGCGGCGGCCCTGGTGCTGCTGCCGTTCATGCTGCTGCGCGGATAAGGGGGCGGCCGGGTTGCACCCGGCACCCGCAGATCCAACGGCAACGTCAAAAGCTGGTTTCGGTGGGATGGCAGGTTCCGAGTACCTGCCGGGATCCCTCTGCCCTGCTGCGGGATCTGATCCCTGAATCTGTCCGGAGGGGCGCGAGGCGCTAAAATGGCCGGATGATCGCCAACACTGCCGCCTACCATTTCGCCGTCATCGACGCTCCCCAGGCCCTGTGCGACCAGTTGCTGGCGCGTGCCGAAGCAGCCGGGTTGCGCGGCACGATCCTGGTGGCGGGCGAGGGACTGAACCTGTTCCTGGCCGGTGCGCCGGTGGCGATTGAAGGGTTCTATTCGACGCTGCGTGAAGACGCGCGCTTCGTTGACCTGCGGGTCAAGACCAGTCTCAGCGAGCATCAGCCGTTCGCGCGGCTGAAGGCCAAGGTCAAGGACGAGATCATCAGCTTCCGTCGCGACGACGGCCAGCCGCTGGCTTATCCGCGTGCACCGGCGGTCGATCCGGCCACCGTGCAGCGCTGGTTGCGCCAGGGCCACGACGATGCCGGCAAACCGGTGGTGATGCTCGATACGCGCAACCTGCAGGAGGTCGAGTACGGTACCTTCAAGGATGCACTGGTGCTGCCGATCCACAAGTTCACCGACCTGCCCGAGGCGCTGGCGCCGCATCGCGAGGCGCTGAAGGACAGCACCGTGGTCAGCTTCTGCACCGGCGGCATCCGCTGCGAGAAGGCGGCGTTGTGGATGGTCAACGACGGCATGGACAACGTGCTGCAGCTCGAGGGCGGCATCCTGGGCTACTTCGAGGAAGTGGGTGGCGAGGGCTACGAAGGCCGTTGCTTCGTGTTCGACGAGCGTGTGGCGCTGGATGCAGAGCTGAAGCCGATGGTGGACCAGCCGCTGCCCGAGCCGCGTCCCAGCGCGTTCTGACCGCGCTTCTGTAGAGCCGGCCAGCGGCCGGCACTACCGGATCAGCGCTGAACCGGCCCCACGGGAATCAGCATCCTGCCACCGTCACTGGCCGCCACGCCTGGCCGACCCCATGCATGGGGGATCCTGTGACGGAAAACCGCCTGATGATCCCATTGTCGATTCTCGACCTGGCCCCGGTCTGCGAGGGCAGTGACACCACTGCCGCCTTTGCCAACATGCTGGAACTGGCCCAGCACGCCGACGCGCTGGGCTATCGCCGCTACTGGCTGGCCGAACACCACAACATGCCGGGCATCGCCAGTGCGGCCACCGCCGTGCTGATCGGCCACGTCGCCGGTGGCACCCGGCGCATCCGCGTCGGCGCCGGTGGCATCATGCTGCCCAACCATGCACCGCTGCAGGTGGCCGAGCAGTTCGGCACGCTGGCCTCGCTGTATCCGGATCGCATCGATCTCGGCCTGGGCCGTGCGCCAGGCACCGATCAGCCGACCGCGCGCGCACTGCGGCGCTATTTCGACAGCGCCGACCAGTTCCCGCAGGACGTGCGTGAGCTGCTGCACTACTTCGAACCGGTGCAGCCGGGCCAGGCCGTGCAGGCCGTTCCCGGGGGCGGCCTGCGCGTGCCGACGTGGATTCTCGGTTCCAGTCTGTTCGGCGCGCGCATGGCCGCGTCGATGGGCCTGCCGTACGCGTTCGCCTCGCACTTTGCACCTGATGCAATGGACGAGGCATTGGCGGTGTACCGACGCGAGTTCCGTCCCTCGGCCACCTTGAAGCAACCGCATGCGATGCTGGCCCTGAACGTGGTGGCCAGTGACAGCGAGGCCGAGTCGCGTCGCCTGTTCACCAGCCAGCAGCAGAGTTTCGTCAACCTGCGCCGGGGCCGTCCGGGCAAGATTCCGGCGCCGATCGACGACATTGAAGCCTTCTGGGAACCGCACGAAAAGCTGGGCGTGGAACGGGCCCTGGCCTGCACCGTGCTCGGCGATCCGCAGCAGGTGGCCGAGGGTATCGCCGCGTTCGTTGAACGGCATGCGCCCGACGAGCTGATGCTGACCGCCAACCTCTATGACCATCGCGCGCGCCTGCGTTCGTTCGAACTGGCCATGCACGCCTGGCACGCCCGCCACGCGGGCTGAACAATTGCCTCACGGTTCATTGCGCTCAAAGCGCGTCTGATGGGGGCCTCACACCAATGGAGCCCCCCATGGCCGATACCCGCGCCGAACACATCGCCCAGCTGGCCGAGCTGATCAAGGACGTGGAGGTGGCGATGTTCACCACCACCGGCGTTGATGGCCGCCTTTACAGCCGGCCGCTGGCCACCCAGCAGGTCACCTTCGACGGTGACCTGTGGTTCGTGATCACCGCCGACAGCCCGAAAGTGGCCGAGATCGCGCTCGATCCGCGGGTGAACGTGGCGTATGCCTCACCCTCGAAGAACACCTATGTGTCGGTGGCAGGGCGCGCGCGGGTTGTCGACGACCGCGCGAAGGTCGAGGCGCTGTGGTCGCCGGCGATGAAGCTGTTCTTCCCGGGTGGCAGTGACGACCCGAACCTGCGCCTGATCCATGTGCGCGCCGACTCGGCCGAGTACTGGGATGGACCGGGTACGCTGCTGGGGACGGCGCTGAACTTCGTGCTGTCGGCGGTGCAGGACGAGCCGGCGCCGTTGGCCGACAACGGGTTCATTGATCTGCGGTGATGGCCCCATCCACGCCATGCGTGGATCTGCCGGGTGTGACGCGCGTCCCTGCAGTGGATGGGGCGCGTCCGATGTTGGTAGTGCCGGCCGCTGGCCGGCAAACCCGGAAACCTGGCAACCGGCCGGCGGCCGGCCCTGCCGGATTCCGGCTCAGAACCAGCGCTGGAACAGATCCACCGTGTAGCCCACCAGCTGTCCCGAACTGAAACCGAAGAAGGTGATCGCCGCCAGCGCTGCGATCCAGTTGAACAGCATCAGGGCACCATCACGTTCCAGCAGCGCCAGCGAGAACAGCAGCAGCTGGAAGCCGAACAGGAAGTTGGTGAACGGAATCGGCAGCGACAGCAGCAGGCCCAGCAGCACCAGCAGCAGGCCGCTGAAGGCGTGCGCCGGCAGCGGTGTCAGCAACTGCGGCAGGCGCGGTCGGAGCATCTTGTCCAGGCGCCGAAGCGGGCGGTCGATGCGGTCGAGAAAGCGGTGCATGGTGCCGCGCTTCGGCCCGCGCCGGGCGATGAAGCCGGGCAGCCACGGGCGGCGCAGGCAGCACAGCATCTGCAGCCCGATCAGGATCACCAGCGGGCCGCTGACCGCACCGCCCATGCCCGGAATCGGAATGAAGGAAGGCAGGATGGCCACGAACAGGAACACGCCGAATGCGCTCTGCTGCAGGTTGCGCAGGATCTGGCCGAGCGGCATGTGCTCGGCCGGGTCGCCGGAGGCGAACATCTCCAGCAGGGTGCGGATGCCCTCGTTGCGATAGGCCGGGCGGTCGTCGCCCGGGCCGGCCTCAGGCGGTGAGCTCATCGGCCTGCTCGTCGGACAACGTGCGCAGCAGCAGCTTGTCCACGCGGGCGCCGTCCAGGTCGACCACCTCGAAGCGCCAGCCGGCCCAGTCGAAGTACTCGCCGGCGTGCGGGATGCGGCCGAAATAGTGGATGCACATGCCGGCCAGGGTGTAGTAGTCGCCGTCCTCGGCATCAGGCAGGTCGTTGCTGCCGATCAGTTCGCGCAGGTCTTCGATCGGCAGCGAACCGTCCACCAGCAGCGAGCCGTCCTCGCGGGTCACCACCAGCGCGTCCTCGTCATCAGCGTTCTCAACGGCCTGCAGGCGGCCGACCACCGCGCCCATCAGGTCGCTGATGGTCACCAGCCCCTGGATTTCGCCGTACTCGTCCACCACCAGCGCCATCGACTGCTGCTCCTCGCGGAAGATCTCCAGCAGCTTCATCGCGTGGGTCGATTCGGAGACATACAGCGCTTCGCGCAGGGTCTGGAACAGGGCGTTGTCACCGCGCGCCATGCGCGTGGCCAGCGATTTCAGCTCCAGCACGCCGACCACGTCCTGGTCGTTGCCGCGATACACCGGATAGCGCGAGAACTCGTGCTCGGCCATGATTTCCAGGTTGCGTTCCAGCCCGGCCTGGGTATCGAGCCAGGCGATGCGGTTGCGCGGGGTCATCAGGCTGTCGGCGGTGCGGTCACCCAGGCGCATGACACGGTTCATCATGTCGCGCTCATGGGCGTCGATCACGCCGGCCTCGTGGCTTTCGGCCACCAGCATGCGGATTTCTTCTTCAGTCACTTGCGCGGCCTCGTCCTTGCCCAGGCCCAGCACCTTCAGCACCAGCTGGGTGGTCTTGGACAGGAGCCAGACGAAGGGCAGGGCGAGCCTGGCCAGCCAGCTCATCGGCATCGCGACCAGGCCGGCAATGGCCTCGGAACGTGTCAGGGCCAGGCGCTTGGGCACCAGTTCGCCGAAGATCAGCGTGATGAAGGTGATCAGCGAGACCGCCAGAGCGGTGCCTACTTCGCGCGCGTACGCAAAGCCGGGCATCAGGCCCTGCAGCCAGCCGGCGATCGCGTCGCCGATCGCATCACCACCGAGGTAGCCGGTCAGTACGCCGATCACGGTGATGCCGATCTGCACGGTGGACAGGAAGCTCTCCGGCTTCTCCGACAGCTCCAGCGCCTTGGCGGCACGCTTGGAGGTGGCGGCCATCTGCTTCAGGCGGCTCTTGCGCGAGGTCATGACCGACATCTCGGACATGGCGAAGAAGCCGTTCAGCAGAACCAGCGCGAAGACAATCAGGATCATTTCAAACACGGGCATCGTCCCCGGTTGGTGGCAGGGAGGGCGGGTGCTTGCGATGGCGGCAGGCGCTCAGGAACGGGGTCCGGCGCGGCGCAGGGGGATAAGGGTCGTCGTCCATAAGGTGCGCCCGAGGGCGCGCTGGCATCTTAGCAAAGGGGCATGGCAGGGTGGCAACCGCCTGTTCAGGTTGGGGCGCGCGGGGGCCCGGAATGGGGCGGGGATACCCGAGATGGTCATCTAGCCGTCATAATTCGCCCTGGTGCCGTCCTTCCCGCGACGGCTGACAGGTTTCTCAATGTTCTCTCTGCAGACCATTTTCGGTTCCGGCAAACAGTTCTACACCCTGCTTGATGAGGCTGCCGTTGCGGCCTACGACGCCGCCAAGGCGTTGCATTCCATGCTGCGCGAGGCCGACCGCCAGCCGGCGCTGGACGCTTTCAAGCTGGCCCGCCTGCGCGAACGCGCCGCCTCGGACAAGATCAGCCAGGCGCTGGTGGACAGCTTCATGACCCCGATCGAGCGCGAAGACATCGAAGCGCTGGGCTCGGCGCTGTACAAGATCCCCAAGCAGATCGAGAAGTTCGCCGATCGCTATTCGCTGGCCACCACGCACCTGGAACACATCGACTTCGCGCCGCGCGCGGCGATGCTGGAACAGGCCGCCGGGGTGGTGGTGGAGATGGTGGCCGACCTGCGCCACATGAACCTGGACCGGATGACCGCGCTGAACGAGAAGCTGCGCTCGCTGGAGAACGAGGCTGATCGCCTGATGCTCGAGCTGTACCGCGACATCTATTCCGGCCGCCTGGACAACCTGCAGATGTTCCTGTTGAAGGAATTCTTCGAGATCCTGGAAAAGGCCATCGACCGCTGCCGCGAGGCCGGCGTGGTGGCGTACCAGATCGTGTTGAAGAACAGCTGACGGACGCCGCCGCATGTTGACCCTTGTCCTGGTGGTGATCCTGGCCGCGCTCGTTTTCGAGTTCATCAACGGCTTCCACGACACCGCCAACTCCATTGCCACCGTGGTCGCGACCAAGGTGCTCTCGCCCGGCTGGGCGGTGATGCTGGCCGCCTTCATGAACCTCATCGGTGCGCTGACCGGTACGGCCGTCGCCCTGACCATCGCCTCCGGCCTGCTCAACACCAATGTGGTCGATGTCACCCCGCAGGTGATCCTGTGCGCGCTGCTGGGCGGCATCATCTGGAACCTGATCACCTGGTGGAAGGGCCTGCCGTCCTCCTCCTCGCATGCGCTGATCGGTGGCCTCTGCGGCGCCGGCCTGGCCGCCGCCCACAACAACTGGGACGCGCTGATCTGGTCCGAGCGCCTGGGCAACTGGGCGCAGAACAAGGGCCTGCTGTGGAAGGTGTTCGTGCCGATGATCACCTCGCCGATCGCCGGCTTCCTGCTGGGCATCGTGGTCATGGTGCTGCTGTGGGCGCTGATCGCTGGCCTGGCCAAGGTTGGCGGTGCCATCGGCCGGCTGGCCCGTCCGCGCATCGTCAACGCGTTCTTCGGCAAGGCGCAGATCGCCTCGGCAGCCTACATGGGCTTCGCCCACGGCCACAACGACGCGCAGAAGACCATGGGCATCATCGCCATGACGCTGATCGGCGCTGAAGCCACCGGCGCACTGGACAACCTGCCGTCGTGGCTGGCCTTCATGCACCCGGACGCGCATGCCGGTGATGGCATCGCGATGTGGATCGTGCTGACCTGTGCGGTGGTGATGGCGGCCGGTACCGCCTCGGGCGGCTGGAAGATCATCAAGACCCTGGGCCACAAGATGGTCAAGCTGCACCCGATCCACGGCTTCGCCGCAGAGACCAGCTCGGCCACCATCCTGACCCTGGCCGCCCACTTCGGCATGCCGGTGTCGACCACGCACAGCATCTCCACTGCGATCATGGGCGTTGGCTTCGCCAAGAACCCGCGCTCGCTGAAGTTCGGTGTGATCGAGCGCATCATCTGGGCCTGGATCCTGACCATTCCCGCTGCCGGCGGTTGTGCGTACCTGATCCTGAAGCTGTTCGAGCTGTTCGGCTGGACCTGATCGCCACGCCAAGGCTGCAAACGAAAAAGCCCGCCGGATTCCGGCGGGCTTTTTCATGGCAGAGAATTTTTCCGCACACATCGTGTCGACCAAGGTCGACACCTGCCAGAGCACAACCAGGGCCCCGCTCCGCCAACCCACGGAACCCCGGCTTTTGACGTGGCCGTTGCAGTTGCCGTTGCAGTTGATCCGGTGGGTGCCGGGCCGCAGGCCCGGCCGAACCCTCAATTACGCTGGAACAGCGCCTGTACATCCTTGCGGAATGCCGCCTGGCTGTCCGCCCGGCTGTAGAACATGTGGCCGCCGGGGTAACTGCGCACCTGCACCCGGTCCGGGTTGCTGCCCATCGCCGGCATCTGGTCCACGGTCAGGATCGAGCCCATGAACGGGCACGACAGGTCGTTCCAGCCATGCACGATCAGCACCTGCAGATGCGGATCGATCGCCACCGCCTGGCGCAGCTGCGTCACCGCCCCTTGGCGCAGTTCGCCATTGCGGTCCCACAGCCGGTTCACCTCGTAGTTCAGCGCCTGGTAGCGCGCATCCACCTTCCAGCCGACCACGCGCGTCACGAAGTCGACCATGGCCGTGGTGGTCGGCGCGATGATGCTGTCCAGCAGCGGATCATTGGCGCGCTGCTCCGGATCATTCGGGAACGGATCGAACGCGGTCACGTTGGAATCGTAACGGCTGCCCAGCGTACCCTTGTCGCGGAACACTTCGCGCAGGTACGCCTGGGTCTCCAGGCGGCCACCGGCACGGCGCACGAACTGCGGGTCCAGCCCGGTCAGTTCGGTCACCCGGCGCAGCATCGCCTCGGTGGCCCGCGGATCGCTGCGGCCCTTCATCAGTGCGGTGGCGTAGTCGCCGCGGGTGTACTCGACCACCTCGCGCATCGCCGCATCGGTCAGCTTGCCCTGGCGCTCCAGGTGCGCTGCGGCGATCGACGGCAGCGTCTGCATCCACGCCATCGGCGAGACGTCCGCATTGTCTTCCAGGGTCGGGCTCAGGTACGGCGACACCAGCACCAGGCCGTTCATTGCCACGCCCAGCCGGGTCTGCAGGAAGTGGGTGATGCGTGGGCCGCGATAGCCACCATAGCTCTCGCCGGTCAGGTACTTCCGCGATGCCATGCGCTGGTTGCGCAGCAGCCAGTCGTAGATCGAGCGCGACAGGTACTCGATGTCAGCGCTGGGGTTGTACAGCTGCTTCTTGGCTTCATCGTCGGCGATGCGTGCGCGGCTGAAGCCGGTGCCGACCGGGTCGATGAACACCAGGTCGGTGAAGTCCAGCCAGGTGCCCGGGTTGTCGTGCAGGGTGGCCGGCGCCGAGGCGCTGTCGCCCTCCGAACCGAAGGCCACCACCTTCGGCCCGATCGCGCCCATGTTGAGGTAGACCGACGACGCGCCGGGGCCACCGTTGAGTGCGAACGTCACTGGCCGGTCCTTGCCCGGCATCGTGTAGGCGGTGAACACCACGTCGGCGATCACCTTGCCCGTCTCGTCGCGCACCGGCAGGGTGCCGACAGTGGCGGTGTAGTCGAGCGTGCGGCCGGCCAGGCGCATGCTCTGGCGGGCCGAGGCGTCGGCCGGCAACGCGGGGGCTTCGCTCGTGTCGCCTTTCGAGTCAGGCGTGGCGGCGGGCGCGGCCAGCACGCTGGCAGGGGCGATGAGCAGGCCGGCGCAGAGCGCGGCAATATGCAGCAGGGACTTCATGGCACCGGTTCGGCAGCGGAAGGGGGTTCCGATGCTAGGCCGGTGGCGGCCCGTGCCGTATGTGTCCAAAGGCATGGCCGGGCGTTGGGGCCGCTACTGGCCAGATTCGGTCAAGCGGGCAGGGTGGCTGCCGCTTCATCATCGGCCAGCAGCCCGTAGACGGCCGAGTCGGCCAGTTCCCCCTGGATGCGCCAGCGCTGGCGCAGCACTCCCTCGCGGTGGAAACCCAGGCGTTCGAGCACGTGTGCGGAAGGCGTATTGCGCGGATCGATCTCGGCTTCGATGCGGTGCAGGTGCAGGGTGTGGAACAGGTAGGCCAGCACCTGCTGCAGGGCTTCGTGCATGTAGCCCCGGCCCTGGCGGCCGGGTGCCAGCAGGTAGCCGATCTCGGCGCGTGCGGCGTCGCGATCGACGGCGAACACCACGCAGATGCCCAGCAGCGGGCCGTCCAGGGTTTCGCGCAGGGCCAGCTTGAGCTGGGTGCCGATGGCGTGCGCGGCCAGGTCGTCGTCGATCTGTTCGCGGGCTTCTGCCGGCCGGGTCCAGGCCGGATGGTTCCACCAGCGCATCGCGTCCGGATCGGATTGCAGCGAGAACAGCGCGGCGGCGTCGTCACGGCGGATCGGGCTCAGGACCAGCCGCGCACTGTGCAGCGGCAGGCCGGGGAACAACTGCGAGTGGCTGGCCAATGCGGTGGTCCACACGGAGGGACGCGCATTATGGCGCTGCCGGGTTTGCCGATGGCGGCGTAATCTCTGTAGAGCCGAGCCGGTGCCCGGCTGCCTGGCATGGCACGAAATGCAGCCGAGCGTGGGCTCGGCTCTACAGGAGGGCTGCGGCAGTCAGACTTCCAGCGAGGCCAGGTCACCCTTGGTTTCCAGCCAGCCCTTGCGGTCGGAGGCGCGCTTCTTGGCCAGCAGCATGTCCATCAGCGAGCGGGTCTGCTCGCCATCGTCCACGGTCAGCTGCACCAGGCGGCGCGTATCCGGGTGGATGGTGGATTCGCGCAGCTGCGGCGGGTTCATCTCGCCCAGGCCCTTGAAGCGGGTCACGTTGATGGCGCCCTTGATCTTCTCGCGCTCGATCTTGTCCAGCATCGAGCGCTTTTCTTCCTCGTCCAGGGCGTAGAACACCTGCTTGCCCACGTCGATGCGGAACAGCGGCGGCATCGCCACGAACACATGGCCAGCATCGACCAGTGCCGGGAAGTGCTTCAGGAACAGCGCCGTCAGCAGGGTGGCGATATGCAGGCCGTCGGAATCCGCGTCGGCCAGGATGATCACCTTGCCGTAGCGCAGGCCGCTGATGTCGTCCTTGCCGGGATCGCAGCCGATGGCGATGGCCAGGTTGTGCACTTCTTCCGAGGCCAGCACGCTGTTGGAAGATACCTCCCAGGTATTCAGGATCTTGCCGCGCAACGGCATGATGGCCTGGAAATCCTTGTCGCGCGCCTGCTTGGCGCTGCCACCTGCCGAGTCACCTTCCACCAGGAACAGCTCGGTACGCGACAGGTCCTGGCTGATGCAGTCGGCCAGCTTGCCGGGCAGGGCCGGGCCCTGGGTGACCTTCTTGCGGACGACCAGCTTCTCGGTCTTCAGGCGCGCACTGGCGCGCTCGATGGCGATCTGCGCGATCTTCTCGCCCAGCTCCACGTTCTGGTTCAGCAGCAGGCTGAAGGCATCATGCGCGGCGCCTTCGACGAAACCGGCGGCCTGGCGCGAGGACAGGCGCTCCTTGGTCTGGCCGCTGAACTGCGGGTCGGTCATCTTCAGCGACAGCACGAACGAGACGCGGTCCCAGACGTCTTCCGGGGCCAGCTTGACGCCGCGCGGCAGCAGGTTGCGGAAGTCGCAGAACTCGCGCAGTGCCTCGGTCAGGCCGGTGCGCAGGCCGTTGACGTGGGTGCCGTGCTGCGCGGTGGGAATCAGGTTGACGTAGCTTTCCTGGACCAGCTCACCTTCCGGCAGCCAGGCCACGGCCCAGTCCACCACCTCGGTGTCCTTCTTCAGGCTGCCGACGAACAGGTCGGCCGGCAGCGATTCGCGCTCGCCCAGTTCCAGCTTCAGGTAATCGCGCAGGCCGTCTTCGTAGTACCAGGTGTCGACTTCACCGGTGGCTTCGTCGGTCAGCTTGACGGTCAGGCCCGGGCACAACACCGCCTTGGCGCGCAGCAGGTGCTTCAATGCGCGCACCGCGAACTTGGGCGTATCGAAGTACTTCGGGTCCGGCCAGAAGCGCACGCGGGTACCGGTGTTCTTCTTGCCGACGCTGCCGACCACTTCCAGCGGCGTGGCGCGGTCGCCGTTGCGGAAGGTGATGCGGTGCTCGGCACCTTCGCGCTTGATGTGCACCTCGACCAGGGTCGACAGCGCATTGACCACGCTGACGCCGACGCCGTGCAGGCCGCCGGAGAAAGTGTAGTTGTTGTTGCTGAACTTGCCGCCCGCATGCAGGCGGGTGAGGATCAGCTCGACACCCGGGATCTTCTCTTCCGGGTGGATGTCCACCGGCATGCCGCGGCCGTCATCGCTGACCTCCACGCTGCCATCCTTGTACAGGGTGATCTCGATCGAGCGGGCATGGCCGGCGAGGGCCTCGTCCACCGAGTTGTCGATCACTTCCTGCGCCAGGTGGTTCGGGCGCGCGGTGTCGGTATACATGCCGGGACGGCGCTTGACCGGGTCAAGGCCGGACAGGACTTCAATATCGGCGGCGTTATAGCGGGCGTTCATCTATCTTCTAAAGCGCGGAGCGACGCGCAAGTGTGCGGTCTGGACGGCGATTTTGCACGCCTGCGGTTCAGCCTCGGCGCCGGGGAGGGGGTAAAATGGCAGCCGCTGGAATCTGAACGCCGGCGGCCCCCGTTGGGTCGAAACGTCCAAGCCATACCGCGAGGAGGACCTCATGAAGAAGTTGCTGACCATTGCGATCCTGGCCGCTGCTGCGGTTGCAGTGCCGCTGGTGCTGGCGCAGAACGCCGGCCAGCCGGCCCCGCAGCAGGGTCCCCAGGCCGACAAGGCGCAGGCCGAGGCCGACGCCAAGGCCAAGCGCCGTGCCCAGGCCAATGCCGAAATGAAGGCGCAGGGCCAGCCGGTCCCGCAGCAGGAAGAGGAAGAAGAGGCAAGGAAGAAGAAGTAACGCTTCTGTCCTCTGAAGCCCTTGCCGCAAGGGATTCGCCCCCCGACGCCCCGCTCAGCGGGGCGTTTGTTTTGGGTGACGGCCGCAACTGCCCCTTGGGTTGGCGGCCATCAATCTGTAAACTATGGCTTTCCGGGAGTAAGTGCGTGTCCACCCTTTGCGAATGGGCTGGCACGGCCAAGCGTGGCCGCCAGCAATGCGGGTCGCAGGTGACGGTCGATGTGACCGGCACGGACGCCCCGACCTCGCAGGGTGGTCCCCGTCCGGCGCCCGCCGCCGCACGGTCCCGCACCTCCCTCGCTGCCCCAGCGAACCGGAAAACCCCCTTCAAGCTCCATGTCCGCCCACCGGGCGCGCGTGGTGCTGCCGTTTTCCATTTCCAGACAGGATGCTTGCAGCCATGACTCCCTTGATTTTCGTAACCGGCGGCGTGGTGTCCTCGCTCGGCAAAGGCATTGCCGCCGCGTCACTGGCCGCTATTCTCGAAGCCCGTGGCCTGAAGGTCACGATGATGAAGCTCGACCCTTACATCAACGTCGACCCGGGCACCATGAGCCCGTTCCAGCACGGTGAGGTCTACGTCACCGACGACGGCGCCGAGACCGACCTCGACCTGGGCCACTACGAGCGCTTCGTGCGCACCCGCCTGAGCCGCAAGAACTCGGTCACCACCGGTCGCATCTACGAGAACGTGATCCGCAAGGAGCGCCGCGGCGACTACCTGGGCGCGACCGTGCAGGTCATTCCGCACATCACCGACGAAATCCGCCGCTGCATCGACGAAGCCACCGAAGGCTACGACGTGGCGCTGGTCGAGATCGGCGGTACGGTAGGCGACATCGAGTCGTTGCCGTTCCTGGAAGCGATCCGCCAGGTGCGCACCGAGCGTGGCCCGGAGAAGGCACTGTTCATGCACCTTACCCTGGTGCCGTACATCGGCGCCGCTGGCGAGCTGAAGACCAAGCCGACCCAGCATTCGGTGAAGGAACTGCGCTCGATCGGCATCCAGCCGGACGTGCTGCTGTGCCGCTCCGAGCAGGCGGTGCCGGATTCGGAACGCCGCAAGATCGCCCAGTTCACCAACGTCTCCGAGCGCGCGGTGATCAGCGTGCCGGACGTGGACGTGCTGTACCGCATCCCGTCCGGCCTGCACGCGCAGGGCCTGGACGAGATCGTGGTCAACCAGCTGAAGCTGGCCGACAAGGCCGGCCCGGTCGACCTGTCGATGTGGGAGGACGCGGTCGACGCGACCCTGCATCCGCTGGACGAAGTGACCATCGCCGTGGTCGGCAAGTACGTCGACCACCAGGACGCCTACAAGTCGGTGGGCGAGGCGCTCAAGCACGGCGGCCTGCGCCAGCGCACCAAGGTCAACCTGAAGTGGCTGGAAGCGCAGGACCTGGAAGGCACCGACATGGCCGCACTGGCCGATGTCGACGGCATCCTGGTGCCGGGTGGTTTCGGTGACCGTGGTTTCGAAGGCAAGGTGCTGACTTCGAAGTTCGCCCGCGAACAGCAGGTGCCGTACTTCGGCATCTGCTACGGCATGCAGGCGGCCGTGGTCGATTACGCACGCAACGTGGTCGGCCTGGAAGGCGCCAACAGCACCGAGAACGACCGCCAGTCGCCGAACCCGGTGATCGGCCTGATCACCGAATGGCGTACCGCCAGCGGTGATGTCGAGAAGCGCGATGACAAGAGCGACCTCGGCGGCACCATGCGCCTGGGCCTGCAGGAGCAGCGCCTGAAGCCGGGCACGCTGGCCCGCGAGCTGTACGGCAAGGACGTGGTCGCCGAGCGCCACCGCCACCGCTACGAGTTCAACAACCGCTACCGCACCCAGCTGGAAGACGCCGGCCTGGTGATTGCCGGCAAGTCGATGGACGACACCCTGGTGGAAGTGGTGGAACTGCCGCGTGATGCACACCCGTGGTTCCTGGCCTGCCAGGCGCATCCGGAGTTCCTGTCCACGCCGCGTGACGGCCACCCGCTGTTCATCGGTTTCATCCGTGCCGCGCGTGAGCGCAAGGCGGGCGGCAAGCTGCTTTCCGAAGTGCGCGCCTGACTTGTGAATGGGGGCTTCGGCCCCCATCCTGCATGCTTCAACCCCCAGCGCATCGGCCCGTCCGGTGCTGCGGACAACAAGGAAACGCCATGAAACTGTGTGGATTCGAGGTCGGGCTGGACCAGCCCCTGTTCCTGATCGCCGGCCCCTGCGTGATCGAGTCGATGCAGCTGCAGCTCGATACCGCCGGCAAGCTGAAGGAGATCACCGACAAGCTCGGCGTCAATTTCATCTTCAAGTCCAGTTTCGACAAGGCCAACCGCACCTCGGGCACCGCGTTCCGCGGCCCGGGCATGGAAGAGGGCCTGAAGGTCCTGGCCGAGGTCAGGAAGCAGATCGGCGTGCCGGTGCTGACCGACGTCCATGAGTACACCCCGATGGACGAAGTGGCCTCGGTGGTGGACGTGCTGCAGACCCCGGCGTTCCTGGTCCGCCAGACCGACTTCATCCGCAAGGTGTGCTCGGCTGGCAAGCCGGTCAACATCAAGAAGGGCCAGTTCCTGGCGCCGTGGGACATGAAGCCGGTGGTGGAGAAGGCCAAAGCCACCGGCAACGAGCAGATCATGGTCTGCGAGCGCGGTGCCAGCTTCGGCTACAACAATCTGGTCAGCGACATGCGTTCGCTGGCGGTGATGCGCGACACCGGTTGCCCGGTAGTGTTCGACGCCACCCATTCGGTGCAGTTGCCGGGCGGGCAGGGCACCAGCTCGGGCGGGCAGCGCGAACATGTGCCGGTGCTGGCCCGTGCCGCGGTGGCGGTGGGCATCTCCGGCCTGTTCGCCGAGACCCATCCGGATCCGTCCAAGGCGCTGTCCGATGGCCCGAATGCATGGCCGCTGGACCAGATGGAAGCCCTGCTCGAGACCCTGATGGAACTCGACGCAGTGACCAAGAAGCACGGCTTCTCGCGCTTCGCGTGAGTCGTGACCCGTGGCAGGCGCTGGGAAACCAGCGCCGCCGCCGGCACTGGAGGCAGTGGCCGTGGGGCCCGGTCGCGCTGGGCCTGGCGGTGCTGTTCACCGTGGGCATGTTCGGGCTGGTGCTGATCGGCGCCGCGTCCGTGCGCCCGCCGGGTGATGGTGGCAGCGCTTTCAACCTGCGGGCCTGCTTCATCGCGCTGCTGGCCGGGGAGTTGGTGGCGGCCCTGGGCTGCATCGCTGCCGCCGGACTGGCCTGGCGCCTGAACCGTGGCAAGGTGACTGCCGGCCTGGCGATCATCCTGCTCTCGTTGTGGCTCGGCGCCCTGTTCTACGGGCTGCTCTGATGAATGCGGCCCTGGCAGCGCGTGATCGGCCCTGGGGCCTGATCGCGCTGGCGCTGGCGGTGCTTTCGTGGGCCGGGTTGACCGCAGCCGTGCTCGCTTTCGCTGCCAGTGTCGGCTCGCCCGGTGATGGCAATCATGGCGTGCAGGCCATGCAGTACTGGATTCTGGCTGCACTGGCCATGCTTGTGCTGTCGTTCGTTGGCAGCCTGGTGGCGATGGTGATGGCCTGGCGTCGGGGCCGCGGCGGCGTGCTCGCCACCATCGCCGGTGGCCTGCTGGTGGTGATGATGTCGTTGATCCTGATGGTGATCGGGGCCCGTCTGGCCTGACGGCGCCCGCGCCATTTGGCAAGTGGCGGGCAGCCGGGGATAATCACGCGGCATTCGTTTTGTCGCCCCCTCTTCAGACAGGTAACCGGCCCGACCATGAGTACGATCCGCAGCATCCATGCCCGTGAAATCCTCGACAGCCGTGGCAACCCCACGCTGGAAGCCGAAGTCATCCTGGAGGACGGTTCGTTCGGTCGCGCCGCAGTTCCCTCCGGCGCCTCGACCGGCACCAAGGAAGCGGTCGAGCTGCGTGACGGCGACAAGACCCGTTACCTGGGCAAGGGCGTGCGCAAGGCTGTCGACAACGTCAACACCACCATCGCCAATGCGCTGAAGGGCTTCGAAGCCACCGACCAGGCCGGCCTCGACCGTCGCCTGATCGACCTCGACGGCACCGAGAACAAGGGCCGCCTGGGTGCCAACGCGCTGCTGGGTGTTTCGATGGCCGCCGCGCACGCCGCTGCCGCCTCGAGCAAGCAGGCATTGTGGCAGTACCTGGTCGGCAAGACCGGCGTGACCCCGTCGCTGCCGGTGCCGATGATGAACATCATCAACGGCGGTGCGCACGCCGACAACAACGTCGACTTCCAGGAGTTCATGGTGCTGCCGGTGGGCTTCACCTCGTTCTCTGAAGCGCTGCGTGCCGGTACCGAGATCTTCCATTCGCTGAAGTCGGTGCTGAAGGGCCACGGCCTGAGCACGGCGGTGGGCGATGAAGGCGGCTTCGCGCCGGACTTCCGCAGCAACGTTGAAGCGCTGGACACCATCCTCGAAGCGATCGGCAAGGCCGGCTACACCGCCGGTGAAGACGTACTGCTGGGCCTGGACGTGGCCTCCAGCGAGTTCTTCGAGAACGGCAAGTACAACCTGGTGGGCGAGAACAAGCGCCTGACCTCCGAGCAGTTCGTCGACTTCCTCGCCGACTGGGCCGCGCAGTACCCGATCATCACGATTGAAGATGGCCTGGCCGAGAACGACTGGGCCGGCTGGAAGCTGCTGACCGACCGCATCGGCAAGAAGGTGCAGCTGGTCGGCGACGACCTGTTCGTGACCAACCCGAAGATCTTCCAGGAAGGCATCGACTCGGGCACCGCCAACGCGATCCTGATCAAGGTCAACCAGATCGGCACCCTCAGCGAAACCCTGGAAGCGATCGCCATGGCCGACCGCGCTGGCTATGCCGCCGTGGTCTCGCACCGCTCGGGCGAAACCGAAGACACCACCATTGCCGACATCGCGGTGGCCACCACGGCCACCCAGATCAAGACCGGCTCGCTGTGCCGCAGCGATCGCGTGGCCAAGTACAACCAGCTGCTGCGCATCGAGGAAGCCCTCGGCGCCGGCGCGCGTTACGCCGGTCGTGACGCGTTCGTTTCGCTGAAGCGCTGAGCCGATGCGCGACTGGCGCTGGATGCTGCTGGTGCTGGCCCTGTTGCTGGGCTGGCTGCAGTACCGCTTCTGGTTCGGTCCGGGCAACTCGGGCGAAGTGATGATGCTCGAAGCCCAGGTCGCCAACCAGGAGCGGGACAATGAGGGTCTGCAGCAGCGCAACGACGCGCTGGCTGCCGAAGTGAAGGACCTCAAGGAAGGCCAGTCCGCCATCGAGGAGCGCGCGCGCAGCGAGCTGGGCATGATCAAGCCCGGCGAGAAGTTCTACCGCGTGGTCGAGGATGCGCCGGCGCCCCCTGCGCAACCCGCTGCGGGCGTCAATGTCCAGGCCGGCGAACATCCGGCGGACGTGCCATGAGCGCAGCGATCTGGGTGGTGGTTCCGGCGGCCGGCCGTGGTGCCCGCTTCGGTGCGCCGCTGCCCAAGCAGTACCTGCAGGCCGGCGGGCAGATCCTGCTCGCCCACACCCTGGACGCGCTGCTCGCGCACCCGGCCGTGGCCGGGGCGATGGTGGTGATCGGCCAGGACGACGCCGACTGGCCGGGCTGGAGTGAATGGTCCGGCAAGCCGGTGCTGACCTGCACCGGCGGTGCCACGCGTGCCGCCTCGGTGCTGGCCGGGTTGCAGGCGCTGCCGGACTCGGTGCGCGCCGATGAATTCGTGCTGGTCCACGATGCGGCGCGGCCGAACCTGTCGCTGGCCGATCTTGGCCGCCTGCTTGAGGTCGGTCGTACCGACCCGGTCGGCGCGATCCTGGCCGCACCGGTGCGCGACACGCTCAAGCGTGCGGGCGACGACGGTGGCATCGATGCCACCGAGCCGCGCGAACGCCTGTGGCGTGCACTGACGCCGCAGTTGTTCCGTCGCCACCAGCTGAGCCGCGCGCTGGCCGAGGCCGCCGCCGCCGGTGTTGAAGTCACCGACGAGGCAATGGCGATGGAGCGTCAGGGCCAGCGTCCGCTGCTGGTGGAAGGCAGCGAGGACAACTTCAAGGTCACCACCCCGGCCGATCTGGACCGGTTCGAATTCGTACTTTCCCGCCGCGCCGGCTGACCGTCCGCGCGGCCCTGCTGCAAGGGTTGCATCCATGAGCACCGCACCGTTCCCGCCCGTCCGCATCGGCCAGGGCTACGACGTCCATGCCTTCGGTGAAGGCGATCACATCATGCTCGGCGGAGTGAACGTGCCGCACAGCTGCGGCGTGCTCGCGCACAGCGATGGCGACGTGATCCTGCATGCCCTCTGTGATGCCATGCTCGGCGCGCTGGCGCTGGGTGACATCGGCCAGCACTTCCCGCCGAGTGACGATCGATGGAAGGGCGCTGACAGCAGCGAGTTCGTGCGCCACTGCGACAGCCTGCTGCGCGAGCGCGGCTGGCGCGTAGGGAACACCGACATCACCGTGATCTGCGAGCGGCCCAAGGTCGGCCCGCATGCCCTGGCGATGCGTGAGCGCATCGGTGGGCTGCTGCAGTTGCCGCTGGATGCGGTCAGCGTCAAGGCGACCACCTCGGAGAAGCTGGGTTTCACCGGCCGCAGTGAAGGCATCGCGGCGCAGGCCGTCGTGCTGCTGGTGGCGGCATGATTCCGGTACCGCTCGCGTTTGGCGCGGCGCTGCTGACGGCGCGCATCCGCACGACGCCCGAAGATTTCCAGGTGGACGAACTGCCGGCCTTCGAGGCCACCGGCGAAGGCGAGCACCTGCTGCTGCACATCCGCAAGCGTGGTGCCAACACCGTGCACGTGGCCAAGCTGCTGGCCAAGTGGGCCGGCCTGCCGGAAATGGCAGTCAGCTACGCCGGCATGAAGGACCGCCATGCAGTCACCACCCAGCGCTTCAGCGTGCACTTGCCCAAGCGCGTCGCGCCGGACCTGGCCGAATTGGCCAGTGATGAGATCGAGGTGATCGAGTCCGCCTGGCACAACCGCAAGCTGCAGCGCGGCGCCTTGGCCGGCAACCGCTTCAAGCTGGTGCTGCGCGAGGTGCGGGGCGATGCTGCAGCGATCAGCAAGCGTTTGCAGCAGATCGCCGAACGCGGCCTGCCGAACTGGTTCGGCGAGCAGCGCTTTGGCCGCGACGGCGGCAATGTACCGGCGGCACTGGCCATGTTTGGTGGTCGGCGCATGCGCAAGGACCAGCGTTCGCTGCTGTTGTCGGCGGCCCGCTCGGCGCTGTTCAACCGCGTGCTGGCCGCGCGCGTGGAGCAGGGCAGCTGGGATCAGCCGCTGGACGGCGAGGTGTGGATGCTCGACGGCAGTCGCAGCGTGTTCGGCCCCGAGCCGTACACCGATGTGCTGGCCGAGCGCCTCGCGCGGTTCGACATCCATCCTAGTGCACCGTTGTGGGGCGAGGGCGAACTGCGCAGCGCCGATGCCGCGCGCGAGCTGGAGCTGGCCGCACTGGACGACGACGAATCAAAGGCGCTGCGAGCCGGCCTGGAAGACGCGCGGCTGAAGCAGGAGCGCCGCGCGCTGCGCCTGCGCCCGGCGTTGCTGCAGCATCAGTGGCTGGCCAGTGATGTATTGGAACTCTCGTTCGCGTTGCCGCCGGGCTGCTACGCCACCGCGGTACTGCACGAGCTGGGCCCGGTCGAAGACGCCTCGCAGGCCTGACAGAAAATGGGGACGGAGGGGATTAAGTCGTTTGTGGCACAAACGGCTTAATCCCCTCCGTCCCCTTTTTTCAGCGACGCGCCAGCAGCACCAGCACCGCGCCGGTGCCGCCTTGCCCGGTGGGCGCCGAATGGAAGGCCAGCACGTCATTGCGCAGCCGCAGCAGGCGGTCGACCAGGTTCTTCAGTACCGGTGCGCCACCGTCGGACTGCAGGCCCTTGCCGTGGATGATGCGCACGCAGCCATGGTCGTGTGCGTGCGCTTCCTGCAGGAACTGGCGCAGCAGCGCTTCGGCCTGCGCGGCGGTGGCGCCGTGCAGGTCCAGCTCGTCCTGCACCGAGTACTGGCCACGCTTGAGGCGCTGGAACAGGCGGGGTGGCAGATTGTCGCGGCGATAGCTGGCCACATCGCCCGCTTCCAGCGGCGTGCTGTCGCGCAGCAGCCGCGCGAACTCGCCGGCCGCTTCGGCCTCGTCACGTTCGGCCATGCGCGCGCGCGGCTTCGGCCGAGGTGCCGCCGGTGCCGGCTCGGCATCCTTGCGCAGCGGCGTCACGGCGCCGATGGCCGCACGGAACAGCGCGGCGGGATCTTCGTCTTCAGGGTGCGACATGCGCACAGGGTAAACCGCCGGCGCAGGTCTGCCTATGACGGTTCGATGTCGGTCGTGACCGCCGGCAGGGTAGGACCGGCGGCCCGCATGCGGCACAATAGACGATGCCCTTGCAGGGTCGACGGCTTCCGCAGGGGAGCGCGACGGTCCCGCCCACACTGCACGGTGACGGAATCGAATTCTTGGAAAATCAAGCGGTTAAATCGAAGATGCGAATCCTGGTCAGTAACGACGATGGTGTCGACGCCGCAGGCATCCGGATGCTTGCCTCGGTGCTGCGCGAGGCTGGCCATGAAGTGACGGTGGTCGCGCCCGACCGCGACCGCTCCGGTGCCAGCAATTCGCTGACCCTGGACCTGCCGATCCGGCTCAAGCGCATCGACCATTACACCGTCTCGGTGGCCGGCACACCGACCGACTGCGTGCATCTGGCGTTGACCGGCCTGCTCGAATTCGAGCCCGACATTGTCGTGTCCGGCATCAACAACGTCGCCAATCTCGGCGATGACGTGATCTACTCCGGCACCGTCTCGGCAGCGATGGAAGGTCGCTTCCTTGGACTGCCCGCCGTGGCGGTGTCGCTGGTCAGCCGCAACCACGATCCGAAGCACTACGAAACCGCTGCACGCGCGGCGGTGGAGATCGTCACCCGGCTCAAGGCCGATCCGCTGCCGGCCGACACCATCCTCAACGTCAACGTGCCGGACCTGCCGTGGAACGAGGTCAAGGGCTTCGAGGTCACCCGTCTCGGCAACCGGCATCGCGCCGAAGGCTGTATCGCGCAGAAGGATCCGCGCGGCAACGAGGTCTACTGGATCGGCCCGGCCGGCCGCGAGCAGGACTCCGGGCCCGGTACCGACTTCCACGCCGTGCGCACCGGCCATATTTCGATCACGCCGATCCAGGTGGACCTGACCCGCTACCAGGCCCTTGAAAAGGTGGCCAGCTGGGTCGGCGGCCTCAGCGCCGCGCTGGACCAGCCGGCATGAGTCCGCGCCTGCGACTGCAGCCGGAAGCCGTGGGTATCGGCATGACCTCGCAGCGCGTGCGTGACCGCCTGGTCGATCGCCTGCGCGAAGCCGGCATCGTCGACGAGGCAACCTTGAATGCGATCCGGGTGGTGCCGCGCCATCTGTTCATCGACGAGGCACTGGCCTCGCGCGCCTATGAGGACACCGCGTTGCCGATCGGTCACGGCCAGACCATCTCGCAGCCCTGGGTGGTGGCGCGGATGACCGAGGCCGTGCTGCAGGTCGCACCGAAGCGCGTGCTGGAAGTCGGCACCGGCTCGGGCTACCAGGCAGCCATCCTTGGCGCGTTGGGCCTGGAAGTCTATACCGTGGAGCGCATCGGTGACCTGCTGCGGCAGGCACGCAAGCGCTTCCGTGCGCTGGGCATGAACATCCGTACCAAGCATGACGATGGTCGCGTTGGCTGGGCCGAGCACGGTCCGTTCGATGCCATCGTGGTCACTGCGGCGGCACCGGCCCTGGTCGATGCACTGGTGGAGCAGCTGGCCGAAGGCGGCCGCCTGGTGGCGCCGGTCGGCGGGCCGGGCGGGCAGTCGCTGGTGCAGCTGGACCGCCGCGCTGACGGCAGCATCGAACAACGCGTGCTGGCACCGGTCACCTTCGTGCCGCTGCTGTCTGGCATGCTGGACTAATCCACGGAGCGGGGTTGCATGAAGATTTTCGGGCCGCTGTACGAGCGGGCGATGAAGTGGGCGGCGCACGAACGTGCGCCGACCTACCTGACGGTGTTGAGCTTCTTCGAAGCGATCATCTTCCCGGTGATGCCGGAGGTGATGCTGGCGCCAATGTGCGTGGCCCAGCCGAAGCGGGGCTGGTGGTTCGCCACCCTCAGTCTGGCTGGCTCGATGGCTGGCGCACTGGTCGGCTACGCGCTGGGGCATTACGCCTTCGAGGCGATCAAGCCACTGTTCGAGGCGCTGGGCATGCTGCCGGCGATCGAGCAGGGCATTACCACCGTGCAGGCGAAGATGGCCGAATCGCCGTGGGCAGTGTTCACCTTCCTGGTGCTGGGCGGCTTCATGCCCATCCCGATGAAGGTCTTCACGTGGGCATCGGGTATCGTCGGCGTACCGATGCCGCAGTACCTGTTGAGCATGCTGATCGGTCGTGGCAAGCGCGTGTTTGTGCTGGCCGCGGTCATCCGCATCGGTGGTGCGCGTGCCGAAGCGGCGCTGCGGCGCTGGATTGAACCGCTGGGCTGGATCGCCACCGCGTTGGTGGTGGTGCTGATCGCCTGGCTTGTATGGAGGTCGAAGTTCGCATGAGTCCTGATCGTCTGAGCAAGGGAGTGCGCATCGGCGCGCTGGCGTTGCTGGTTTCCACCCTGGCAGCCTGTGGCACCGCCACCGTGGTGCGACCCGGGGGCAGCAGCAACAGTGGCGGGGTGACCACGCCGAAGACCTCGGTGCCCAAGCCGGGACAGACCGTGGTCGTGCGCAAAGGCGACACCATCTATGCACTGGCCCGCATCCACGACATCACACCGGCCGATCTGATTGCCTGGAACAGCCTGGACAATCCCTCGACCATCTACCCGGGCCAGGTGATCCGCCTGTATCCGCCGGGTGCCAGCGGTGGCCGCGCGCCGACCACCGTGGTGACCGCGCCGCGTCCGGGCGGCAGCACCGGCAGTACGGCACCGGTCACCGCACCGGCCGGACCGGTGAAGAGCAACATCGCCTGGCGCTGGCCGGCCGATGGCGCCATCGTCGGCCGCTATGTGGCCGGCGACGCGACCAAGCAGGGCGTGGACATTGCCGGTACCAGCGGCCAGCCGGTCAAGGCCACCGCCAACGGCGTGGTGGTGTACTCCGGCGCCGGCCTGGTCGGCTACGGCGAGCTGATCATCATCAAGCACAGCGACCAGTGGCTGTCGGCCTATGGCCATAACCGCAAGCGCCTGGTGAACGAAGGGCAGAGCGTGAAGGCCGGCGAGCAGATCGCCGAGATGGGCCGCACCGGTGCGAACCGCGACATGGTCCACTTCGAGATCCGTTACAACGGCAAGCCGGTCGATCCGCAGCAGTACCTGCCGGCACGCTGACGCAGGCAGGTGCGGGTAGCGCCGGGCGATGCCCGGCGTTCCCGACCTGTAGAGTCGAGCCATGCTCGACTCGCTGTACGCGGGCCGCCGTGGGTGGCCGTTTGCGACCTTGAGTGGCGCATCTCAAGCTTCCCGGCAAGCCAGGGAAGCGGCATGCTTCAACGGAACCAGCCCCCGATCCGGTGCCGTATGTCTCGCCCAACAGCCCTTTTCGTGCTGCTCATCGTCGCGCCATTGGCGACCGCCGCCAGCGATCCACGTGACGTGGCCACCCGCTTCTATGCGACCCTACAGGCCGGCGGGCCGGATCAGGGGGTGATCGCACCGCTGCTGGGCGATGCCCTGCGCGCCGCCATCGATGCGCAGCGCGGCTACGAACGGGCCTGCACCGCACTGGCTGCGCCGGACGAAAAGCCGCACATGCTGGACCAGAGCCCCTATCTCATGGCCCCGGATCGACCGGAAACGGTAAAGATTGGGCTGCCCGGGGTGAGTGGCGATGCGGCCTGGATACCCGTCGAGATGGCGATAGGCGACTATCGCTGGACCGACCGGGTCCTGCTGCAGCAGCAGGGCCAGGACTGGAAAATCATGGACATCCGCTGGGGCCAGGGTGGCAGCCTGATCGGACGGCTGAAGGACTTCTCGGCCTTCCGTTGTACCGCCGCGCACCGGTAGCGCCGGGTCATGCCCGGCTCAACCTTCCAGAATGAAAGCGGCCGCAACCTTGCGGCCTTCACCGGCAAGAATGTTGAACGTACGGGCGGCGGCGGGATTGTTCATCACTTCCAGGCCGATGCCGCGCGACAGGCAGGCCGCCATCACTGCGGCAGGCGGAAACACCTGGCGTTCGCCGGTGCCGAGCACGATCAGTGCCGGGTTCAGTGCCAGGATCGGCTCCAGGTCGGCCACCTGCAGCTCGGCTGAACGCACCACCGGCCACTGCTCGACCAGCTGCTCGGGGGTCAGGAAGAAACTGCTGTCCAGCACCTGCTCGTTGACCCGCGCGGAGCGGCCGTCGGCGGCGCGCAGGCTGTAGGCGTAATCAGGCGGCTCGTGGTTCAGCTGCATGGCGGTAGGGCGATCAGCCGCGCGGCAGCACGATCTGGCGCTGTTCCCTGCTCGGCCGGTACAGCACGGCGACGTGGCCGATGCGCTGCACCAGCGCACTCCCGGTGGCTTCGACGATCTCGCCGATCATCACATCGCGGGCGTCACGGTCTTCGGCTGCGACCTTCACCTTGACCAGCTCGTGGCGCTCCAGCACTTCATTCAGCTCAGCGATGAAGGCCGGGGTCACGCCCTTGCCGCCGGTCTGCAGCAGGGCCTTCAGGTCGTGGGCTTGGCCGCGCAGGAAACGGGTCTGGGAGGCGGTCAGGGCGATGGACATGCAGGAAAAGACGGTTGAATGGGGCGATCAGGGTATCATGAGGACCCCATCAGCCCCTATTTTCAATGGCTACCCGCAGCAAAAGCAGCCAGCGCTGGCTCAAGGAACACTTCTCCGACCCCTTCGTGAAGAAGGCGCAGGCCGAGGGCATGCGCTCGCGCGCCGCCTACAAGCTCGAAGAGCTGCTCGAACGTGACCGGTTGCTGAAGCCGCACATGGTGGTGGTCGACCTGGGAGCGGCCCCGGGCGGGTGGTCTCAGCAGGTCCGGAGACAGATCGGCGATACCGGCCGCGTGCTGGCCCTGGACATCCTGGACATGCCGCCGCTGGCCGGTGTGGAGTTCCTTCACGGTGACTTCAGGGAAGAAGCCGTCCTATCGCAGTTTGAAGCCATGCTCGGGGATCAGCCGGTAGACCTTGTGCTGTCGGACATGGCCCCCAATAAGAGTGGTGTGGGCGCGGTCGACCAGCCGCGGATGATGCACCTGGCGGAGCTGGCCCTGGATTTTGCCGACAACCACCTCAAGACCGGTGGGGCATTCCTGATCAAGCTGTTCCAGGGCGAAGGCTTTGACGACTACGTGCGCGACATGCGCCGCCGGTACGACAAGGTCTCCATCCGCAAGCCGGAAGCGTCGCGCAAGCGCTCTCCCGAGGTGTATGCCTTGGGTCAGGGAAAACGCGCCCACATGAAGTAAGCTCGCAACGTACGCAAGTTCGACCCCAACGCAACGCCAGCACTGAGAGGAACACCGGAGCCAATGAGGATGAACGACTTGACCAAGAACCTCCTGCTATGGGTGGTCGTCGCCGTCGTGCTGATGGTGGTCTTCCAGAGCTTCTCGCCCAAGACCTCCGGGGCTGGGGCGCAGGGCGCGTCGTATTCGCAGTTCCTGGACCAGGTGGACAGCGGCAACGTGCAGAAGGTCGCCTTCGGCGGCGACATGCGCGGCGGCACCAGCCAGCTGACCTACACCACCCGCGGTGGGCAGTCGTCCACCATCACCGCACCGTTTGATCGTGACCTGATCAACGTGCTGCGCACCAAGAACGTGGAGATCGTGCAGGAGGAGCCGTCCAGCGGCATCTCCCTGGGTGCGATCCTGATGAATTTCCTGCCGGTCATCCTGATCATCGGCTTCTGGTTGTTCATCATGCGCCAGATGCAGGGCGGCGGTGGCGGTGCCAAGGGCGCGATGTCCTTCGGCAAGTCGCGCGCCAAGCTGCAGGGCGAAGACCAGATCAAGGTGACCTTCGCCGACGTCGCCGGCTGCGACGAGGCCAAGGAAGAAGTGGGCGAGCTGGTCGACTTCCTGCGCGATCCGTCCAAGTTCACCAAGCTGGGCGGCAAGATTCCGCGCGGCGTATTGATGGTGGGCCCGCCGGGTACCGGCAAGACGCTGCTGGCCAAGGCCATCGCCGGCGAGGCCAAGGTGCCGTTCTTCTCGATCTCCGGCTCGGACTTCGTTGAAATGTTCGTCGGCGTCGGCGCCAGCCGCGTGCGCGACATGTTCGAGCAGGCCAAGAAGCACGCGCCGTGCATCATCTTCATCGACGAAATCGATGCCGTCGGTCGCCACCGCGGCGCCGGCCTTGGCGGCGGTCATGACGAGCGCGAGCAGACCCTGAACCAGCTGCTGGTCGAGATGGATGGTTTCGAGGGCGGCGAAGGCGTGATCGTGATCGCCGCGACCAACCGTCCGGACGTGCTGGATCCGGCGCTGCTGCGCCCGGGCCGGTTCGACCGCCAGGTCGTGGTCGGCCTGCCTGACGTGAAGGGCCGCGAGCACATCCTGAAGGTGCACATGCGCAAGCTGCCGCTGGCCGACGACGTCGAGCCGATGGTGATCGCGCGGGGTACCCCGGGCTTCTCCGGTGCCGACCTGGCCAACCTCTGCAACGAGGCGGCCCTGTTCGCCGCGCGTGGCAACGAGAAGGAAGTCCGCATGGACCACTTCGACCGTGCCCGCGACAAGATCCTGATGGGTGCCGAGCGCCGCTCGATGGCCATGAGCGAGGACGAGAAGACCCTGACCGCGTACCACGAAGCCGGCCACGCCATCGTCGGCCGCCTGGTGCCCGAGCATGACCCGGTCTACAAGGTCACCATCATTCCGCGCGGCCGTGCGCTGGGTGTGACCATGTACCTGCCGGAAGGCGACAAGTACTCGATGAACCGCGTGGCGATCCAGTCGCAGCTGTGCTCGCTGTACGGCGGCCGCGTCGCTGAAGAGCTGATCTTCGGCGAGGACAAGGTCACCACCGGTGCGTCCAACGATATCGAGCGTGCCACCAAGATGGCCCGCAACATGGTCACCAAGTGGGGCCTGTCCGAGCAGCTCGGCCCGATCGCCTATGGTGAAGAGGACGACGAAGTGTTCCTGGGTCGCTCGGTCACCCAGCACAAGAGCGTGTCCAACGACACCGCGCGCCGCATCGACGAGGAAGTGCGCAACATCCTCGACAAGGCTTACGCCCGCACCACGCAGCTGCTGACCGACAACATCGACAAGCTGCACGCGATGTCGCAGCTGCTGCTGCAGTACGAGACCATCGACGCGCCGCAGATCGACGCCATCATGGAAGGCCGCGATCCGCCGCCGCCGGCCGGCTGGAGCAAGTCGAACAAGGACGGTGGCAGCGACAAGGGCGGTGATGCCCGCCCGCTGCCGCCGATCGCAGGCCCGGCCGAATCGCACTGACGGCCCGCTGCAGGTGACACCAGACGAGGCCGGGGCAACCCGGCTTCGTCGTTTCTGGGCCGTCGGCCCCTCCCGATGTACCGATCTGACGCTGGAGTCTGCATGTCCGCCCCGAAGCCCGAACCGATTTCCCACACTGTCGAGATGGTCATTGCCACGGTGGTGGGCGTGGGCGTAGGCCTGAGCGCCGACAACCTGCTGCTGGGCTGTGGTGTCGGCATTGCGGTAGGCATCGTGCTGAGCATTGCCAAGACCCTGTACGTGGACCGCAAGCGCCGCCGCCGTTGAGGGGTGCCGGCAGGGCTGCGCCCTGCACCCGTGGTAGTGCCGGCCGCTGGCCGGCAACCTCAACAGCAACAGCAACAGCGACAGCGGCATTCCGTGGTTTGGCGGGGCGGTGTGGGTTGGCAGGACACGCCGTAAACCCGTCCCTGGGGGCTCGATGGCGCCATCCATGGCGCCAACGGTCCTGCCAACCCACACCGCCCCACCTCTGACAGATTCCTGCTGCTGTTGGTAGGTGTCGACCTTGGTCGACACGGTAGATCCACGCCATGCGTGGATGCATTTCGATTCCAATTCGAAATATTCGATTCCGATGGAGATTCATCCACGCATGGCGTGGATCTACTGCAGATCGCGGAGATCTGTCGAAGGCGGGGCGGGTTCGGTTGCGGGGGCGTGAGCCGCATGGATGCGGCGACCGAGCCTACATGGACGTATTTACGGCGTCCCCCGCAACTGGACCCACCCCGCCAATCCCGCAGGAAACCCGCTTTTGATGTTGCTTATGCCCCGGCCGTTGCCTCTGCAGGCGCAGGGTGCAACC